>JACDZG010000296.1 GCA_013426805.1 Chromatiaceae bacterium | reverse complement strand
GGTGTCAGTCATGAGTATGTTCACGAGAATCGTTGAGGGTCTGCATGGCGCGAAGATCGAGGGTCTGGCCAAGACCTTTTCCCGTTTGGGGCGGATCGGTTTTTGGCTCCAAGTGGTGCTCGGCTCGATCCCCCTGGTGGTTACGTTCTATATCTTTGTGTTTTCAGGCAGCATCTCCGGCCCGCGCAGCGGCCTGCCGATTGTCGGGCTGCTGAGCTTGGCGAATATGCTGGTGCTCCTGTTTACGATCGTCTGGTTCTATCGCTACGCCAATCTCGGCAGGCGAATTGCCGATCCCCGGTCGCGTCCCACCGAGTCGGCGGTGCTCGCGACCGTATGGACGGGCTTGCTCGCGAGCAGTCTGGGCGTCATGTTCTCCATAGTGGTGATGCTGCTGGAAGTGGGGCAGCTCCTCTTTTATTTTCTCGCCGCCCCCCAGGCGGGTGTCGCGACCATCCAGACGGCCGGCGGGGCTGCCAGTTGGGTCTCCGCGGTCGATCTGTTGAGCTTGCTGGCCCTGCTGCAGATGCTTGCTGCCGAGGTGATCACCCTGGTGTTGGGTCTCTGGCTGATGTTCCGTACCACCCAGGCCGCCGGGGAGTTCCCCAAGGCTGCTTAGGTCCGACCTCAACCCAGTTCGCTCAACTCCAGTGCAGGAGCCATTGCGGCCATGAATATCCTATCCACCTTCTCTGTACCCGCCCGCGGTCTGATCATCGCCGGGGCCGTCGCGCTGGTCATCACCTTGATGAAGACCGCGGCGCCGCTACTGACGCCGATCCTGCTCGCCATCTTCATCGCGATCGTCGCTACCCCGGCGCTGGCCTGGATGCGCCGCAAAGGCGTGCCGAAATGGGGCGCCCTGTTCCTGATTGCGTTTGTGCTGCTCGATGTCGGCAGCCTGCTGGCATTGGTGACGACCGGGGCGCTCGAGGGCTTCAAGGACAGCCTCCCGGGATATCAGGAACGCTTCGCGCTGCTGGCCCAGCACTTCGGCGGCCTGATGGCGGGGACCGGTGTCGACAACCCGGCCGCGGCGGCGACGGACCTGATGGACCCGAGCAAGCTCATGGCCCTGGTGCCGCGGTTGTTGTCCAGCGCCGGCGGGGTCTTCGCGACCGGGCTCCTGGTGCTGCTCACCGTCATCTTTATCCTGCTCGAAGTGCCGACGATGGCGCCCAAGCTGCGGGCGGCTTTTCACATCACGGAGGACGGCGAGGCGCGGCTGCAGCGGATGCTGGACAACATCAATCGCTACATGCAAATCAAGGCCCTGACCAGTCTCGCCACCGCCGTCTGTATCTGGCTCCTGCTGTGGTTTTTCGGGATCGACTTCGCCGTCCTGTGGGCCGTGTTGGCCTTCTTCCTGAACTTCCTGCCGGTGGTCGGCAACATCCTGATGATGATCCCGGCGGTCCTCCTGGCACTGGTGCAGGTTGACTTGACCACGGCACTGCTGGTCGCGGCCGGTTACCTGGTGATCAACACCGCGATCGGCAATGTGATCGAGCCGCGGATCATGGGTCAGGGTCTCGGCATCTCCACACTGGCAGTATTCATCGCTCTGTTGGTCTGGGGCTGGCTGTTCGGTACCGTCGGCATGTTCCTGGCCGTACCGCTGACCACGGCACTGATCATCGCGCTCGATGCGAGCCCGCATACCCGCCCGCTCGCCATCCTGATGGGGCCGGCGATTACCGAGGAGCCGGCGGGCGC
>JACDZG010000128.1 GCA_013426805.1 Chromatiaceae bacterium | reverse complement strand
CGCTATCTTATTGATAATGTTAATGTAAAGCTCCACGGGAAATCCCGGAGAGCCATCATTGCCTGTGCTGGCTCTGGAAAGACTCAGGTTATCTCTCAGCGGATTGTGCAGATCCTGGCGGAAAAGGCGGGTGAAGACATCACACCAGCCAACATCCTTGCATTCACATTCACCGAGAAGGCCGCCGCAGAACTTAAGGACCGCATCCACCGGCTGTGCCGGGAGCAGTTGGGCCGCGATACCGGCCTCGCTGACATGTACGTCGGGACCATCCACGGCTTTTGCCTGGACCTACTGCAAACCTACGAGCACAAGTTTCTGAAATACAGCGTGCTTTCGGATGTGCAGCAGCGCCTACTCATCGACCGACACTGCAACGAAAGCGGCCTCACAGACCTGACCACCCATGACGGCAAACCGCTCAAGCGGTGGGTCGACTCCAAGCTGTATCAAAAACTCTTAGGCATGGTGCGGGAGGCCAAGATCGACGGGGCGGCGCTGGCGAGGCACCCGATTCTCGATGCGCTGGCAAAGTACACTGCGTTACTGCACAAGAAGCGATTCCTGGACTACTCAATGTTGCTGACCGAGGCGTTACCCAAATCGAGATGGGCGACAACTTCCGTTCCAGTCAGGGCGTGGTGGACAGTGCCCGGAGGGTGGCCGAGGTCAATCTGGAGCGGCTCCCCAAGACCATGCAGAGCAGGGACAGACAAATCCATGAGCACGGCGACTTGCTCGCCCTCCGGTTCCCGACGCCAGCGCAGGAGGCGGCTTGGATCATCGCTAGCATTCAGACCTTGCGCGGACGCCCCTTTACGGAGAACGACGAGGCCCGCGGCCTCACTTGGTCCGACTGCGCCATCCTGCTGCGCAGCGTGAAAAACAGCGCACAGCCCATCGTCGAAGCCCTGCGAGACGCGGGAATTCCCCACCTCATCAAAGGCATGAACCGGCTCTTCGAGACGCCCGAAGTACAGGCCGCGCGGGCGATTTACTACTATCTGAACGACGAGATCGGTCGGGCCGATCTTCGCGCCGCCTGGGCTGCCGCGGACCTTGGCATCGCCCTCACGGATCTGGAGACCGCCATCGACTGGCTGGACGCCGAGCGGGCGGCTTGGGCGCAGCGCTGGTTGGCCAGCGAGCGCTCGCCCCAGCACACCTTTCTGGGGTTTCTGAGAGAGATCAAATTGCGAGAGGAAGGCGTGGCCGGTGGGACACTTTTTGGGCGCGCCCGTGGTGAGATCGTCTACTACAACCTTGGCAAGTTCAGCCAACTCATCACCGACTACGAACTCATCCATTTCCACTCCGGCGCGACTTCCCTGTATGGCGGGTTTGCCGGGTTCCTGCGCCATCAGGCCGAGGACTACTACCCCGAAGGCTGGGAAGACTCCGGTTATGCTCGCCCGGACGCCGTGCAGATTATGACCGTGCATCAGGCAAAAGGGATGGAGTATCCAGTCGTCTTTGTGCCGAACCTGGTCAGAAACCGATTTCCGACCAAGCGGCAAGGTGGTCGGCAGTGGTACCACGTGATCCCGCGCACCGCGGTCACCGGGGCTGATCGCTACCTCGGCACGGAAGAGGACGAGCGGCGGTTGTTCTACGTGGCCATCACGCGCAGCAAGAAGCATCTGTTCTGCTCGTGGGCGCCGGAAGGCAGCAACCTGTATTCGAAAGAGTCACCCTTCCTGCGCGAGTTCATCGCCGCCGGATATGCGCTCACCCGCGAGCCGGCGGCGCAGCCGCCTGCCGCTATCGAGCCGCGGCCGGCCGTGGAACGGGCAGAGATCGCGCTTACCTTTAGCGAGCTAAAATATTTGTTCGAGTGCCCATATCAATTCAAGATTCGCTTCCTATACGGTTTCAACCCCGGTTTCAGCGAGCGATTGGGTTACGGCAATGCGCGAAAAGGCCGACCAGGTGCTCCGGCGCTACTTCCGCGAGAACGCCGAGGTGCTGGACAAGATCGAGCACGCGGAGAAGACCATCGAGCTGAAACTCGCGGACGGAGTGGTCGCGCATGGACGCATCGACCTCATTCGGCACCGAAACCGACGCGCATCTCAGGCCGACGGCCTGCTGCGCTCCAGCGGCCGTCTCAACCCAATTCGCCCCGCAGGCCCACTGTGCCAAAACGGCACAATCGCACCCACCGGACTGTTCCCGATCAGTACAGCCGCTCGCCCCTGTGATGCGCGCCAGGTGTCTCCAGGCGGCCGTTGCCCCCGCCCTCCCCGCCCCTGGGCCTGGAGTTGCACCCGGTGTGGTACCCAGCCGGGGCGTTGGCACGACCCATGCTGTCACCTCCGCACTGGCCGTTCGCCCGCGCTCGTCCGCCCGCGTACGGTCTGTTCATAATCAGATTTTTCAGGAGTGACTGTCATGATTTACGCGAACCCCGGTCAGGCCGGCTCCAAGGTCACCTTCAAGAAGCGCTACGACAACTTCATCGGCGGACGCTGGGCGCCGCCGGCCAAGGGCGCCTATTTTGAAAACCTGTCGCCGGTCAACGGTCAGCCTTTCTGCGAGGTCGCGCGCTCCAGCGCGGAGGACGTCGAGGCCGCCCTGGACGCCGCCCACGCCGCCCGCGACGCCTGGGGCAAGACGCCGGCCGCGGAGCGCGCCAATATCCTGGTCAAGATCGCCCAGCGGATGGAGGACAACCTGGAACTGCTGGCGGTCGCCGAGACCTGGGATAACGGCAAGCCGGTGCGCGAGACACTCGCCGCGGACCTGCCGCTGGCAATCGACCATTTTCGGTATTTCGCCGGCTGTATCCGTGCTCAGGAGGGGTCGCTGTCGGAGATCGACGAGAGCACCGTCGCGTATCATTTCCACGAGCCGCTGGGTGTGGTCGGCCAGATCATCCCCTGGAACTTCCCGCTCCTGATGGCCACCTGGAAGCTGGCCCCGGCCCTGGCCGCCGGCAACTGCGTGGTCCTCAAGCCCGCGGAGCAGACGCCGGTGGGCATCCTGGTTTGGGCGGAGTTGATTGGCGACCTCCTGCCGCCCGGCGTGCTCAACATCGTCAACGGTTTCGGACTGGAAGCGGGCAAGCCGCTCGCCTCCAGCCCGCGGATCGCCAAGATCGCCTTCACCGGAGAGACCACCACCGGCCGGCTGATCATGCAGTACGCCAGCCAGAACCTGATCCCGGTCACCCTGGAACTGGGCGGCAAGTCGCCGAACATCTTCTTCGATGATGTCTGCGCGGCCGATGACGACTTCTTCGACAAGGCGGTCGAGGGGTTCGTGATGTTTGCCTTGAACCAGGGCGAGATCTGCACCTGCCCCAGCCGCGCCCTGATCCAGGAGTCGATCTATGACCGCTTCATGACGAAGGCACTCGCCCGGGTCAAGCAGATCAAGCAGGGCAATCCGCTCGACACCGAGACCATGCTCGGTGCCCAGGCGTCGAGCGAACAGCGCGAGAAGATCCTGAGCTACTTCGAGATCGGCCGTCAGGAAGGGGCCGAGGTCCTGACCGGCGGCGCCGCGGCCCACCTGGGCGGCGATCTGGAAGGCGGCTACTACATCCAGCCCACCGTCTTTCTGGGCCACAACCGCATGCGCATCTTCCAGGAGGAGATCTTCGGCCCCGTGGTCTCGGTGACCACCTTCAAAGACGAGGCCGCGGCCCTGCACCTGGCCAACGACACCCTCTACGGTCTGGGCTCCGGGGTGTGGAGCCGCGACGCCGGCCGCTGCTTCCGCATGGGCCGCGGCATTCACGCCGGCCGCGTCTGGACCAACTGCTACCACGCCTATCCCGCTCACGCCGCCTTTGGCGGCTACAAGCAGTCCGGCATCGGGCGCGAGACTCACCGGATGATGCTCGACCACTATCAGCAGACCAAGAACCTGCTGGTAAGCTACAGCCCCAAGGCGCTGGGCTTCTTCTGAGAACGCGGCGCCCCGACGCCGCACCGCCCGGCCCCGCCCGGTCTGTCGCTCACGACTCGCGACAGTCGGGCCGGGGCCTGCGCCCCAGCCCGACCGTTTCAGCGTTCCGCGGCCTGGTTGATCCGGCCGTCTTGGATTGCTGATCCGCGACCCGCCCCGCCCCCGCCTTACGAGCACCAGAGAGACGAACCATGAGCGAGCTCACCGCCGTTGCCCGGGTCATCGCCACCGCGTCCGCCGAGCGCCTGATTGAAGAACTGCGCGCCGCGCACGGCCCGCTGCTCTTTCACCAATCCGGCGGCTGCTGCGACGGCTCCTCCCCCATGTGCTTCGCCCAAGGCGACTTTCTGATCGGCGACCAGGACATCCTGCTCGGCGAGATCGCCGGCGCCCCCTTCTATATCAGCGGACCCCAGTTCGAGGTCTGGCGCCATACCCAGTTGATCATCGACGTCGTCCCCGGCCGCGGCGGCATGTTCTCGCTCGAAAACGGCCGCGAGGTCCGCTTCCACACCCGCTCGCGGCTCTTCACCGACGCCGAGGCCGCGACGCTCACGCCGATCGGTGGGCAGGGGTCGGGTTGGACCTTCGGCCAGCCGGGGGGTTGACCGCGATGCGGCCGATCCAACGCTGGCGACTGCTGGCGGCGCTGACCCTCGGCTCCGCCTGGGCGCAGACCGCGACCGCCGATCCGCCCGCCACTGCGATTGGCGGTGCCTCCGAGGACAGTGCGGTCTCCACCTTGGACCCGGTGGTGGTGACCGCCACCCGCCTGTGGGAGAACAACCGGGACCTGCCGGTGGCCATCGACACGCTGAGCAAGCCCGTCATCCAGGACCAGACGCGCCGGGTCCTGGTGTCGGAGGTTCTGCCGCGGGTGCCGGGCACCGCGGTGTCGAACCGCGGAACCTTTGCCCAGGAGGAGCAGATCCAACTGCGCGGGTTCGGCGCCCAGTCCCAGTTCGGCACCCGCGGTGTCAAGCTGGTGGTGGACGGCATCCCCGCCGGCACCCCGGACGGACAGGGCGGGCCGGGACTCTTCGACCTGGGGTCGGCGCAGTCGATCGAGGTCATGCGCGGGGGCTTCTCCGCACTCTACGGCAACCACTCCGGTGGGGTCGTTCAACTCTTCACCGAGGACGGGCCGCCAACCCCGACCCTGACCGCACGCCTGATGGCCGGAAGCTACGACGCCTGGGTGGCCGGACTGAAGTTCGGCGGCCAGTTCGGGACGCTCAACACGGTGCTCGACACCTACCGTATGGAGACCGACGGCTACCGCGAGTGGAGCCATGCGCAGAAAGACCAGGCCAATGCGAAATTCCGCCTCGACCTGACGCACGGCGGCACCCTGACCCTGGTGGCCAATGCGCTGAATCTGCCGGACAGCGAGGACCCCCTGGGCCTCACCGCCGCCCAGGTGCAAGCCGATCGGCGCCAGGCCCAGCCCGCCGCGCTCCAATTCCAGACGCGCCGCACCCTGGAGAACATGCAAGGGGGCTTGCAACTCGAACAGCCCCTCACCGACCAGGATCAGTTGCACGCCACCGCCTATCTGGGCACCCGCAGCAACCAGCAGTTCCTCGCCGTGCCGCTGACCAACCAGAACGCCATCACCGCCTCCGGCGGTGTCAGCACTTTCGACCGCCGGTTCTTCGGGGGCAACCTCTGGTGGAGCCATGAGACGGCACTGGCCGGGGGGCCTTTCACCTTCACCCTGGGCGGGGAATACGAGAGCTCCGCGGACGACCGCAAGGGGTATCTCAACCTGCTGGGCGAGCAGGCGGCGCTCAAGCG
The DNA here is from genome assembly GCA_013426805.1 of Chromatiaceae bacterium. Classification (GTDB taxonomy): domain Bacteria; phylum Pseudomonadota; class Gammaproteobacteria; order Chromatiales; family Chromatiaceae; genus Thiodictyon. The sequence goes on along the minus strand of JACDZG010000128.1, from coordinate 11,803 downwards.
TGACGAGGTGGATGGTGTCACCAGTTGGGGAGGCTTTGTCCAGGCCGAGTGGCGGCCGACCGACCGCTGGACCCTGAACCTGGGGCTGCGCTACACGGACGTCCATTTCGACTCCGACGACCGCTTCATCTGCACCCTCAGCCAAGTGACCGCCCCGGGCGCCCGGCCGGGCACCTGCAGCGGATCGACCACCGGCATCACGGCCGCCAACTTCAACCCGGACGACAGTGGCAATCAGACCTACGCGGCCTGGACCCCGGCCCTGGGGCTGGTCTTCGCCTTGACTCCCGAGGCCAATCTCTATGCCAACGTCGGCAAGACCTTCGAGACGCCCACCTTCCCCGAGTTGGCCTATCGGCCCGACGGCGGCTCCGGACTCAACTTTGCCCTGGAGGCGGCGACCAGTTGGCACTACGAGATCGGCGCCAAACTCCTGATCGGTACCGCGGCCCGGCTCAATCTGGCCCTGTTCCAGATCGACAGCGAGAACGAACTGACCGTGGCCACCAGCCAGGGCGGGCGCACGACGTACCAGAACACGCCGTCGTCGCGGCGGCGCGGGGTCGAGTTACTGCTCGAGGGCGACTTAGGCCATGGTTTCGCCGGCACCCTGGCGGCCACCTATCTGGACGCGCAAATCACGGGGAGCTACCTCGGTTGTGTCGGGGTCCCCTGCCGGACCCTGGACCCCTTGCTGAATGTGGCGCGCGTGCCGTCCGGCAATCAACTGCCCGGAGTCGCTCCCTTCAACCTCTTCGGCGAGCTGTCCTATGCCTATGACCCCTGGGGCTTCACCGCGGCGGTAGACGTCTACGGACAGGGCCGGGTTTATGTCAACGACTTCAATACGCAAACTTCCGGCGCCTATTGGACCTTCGGCGTCCGCGGGGGCTTCAAGCAGACCCGCGGCCGCTTCGAACTGACCGAGTTCGCGCGGATCAATAACCTGTTCGACGAGGACTACAACGGCGCGGTCAATGTCAATGATGCCAATGAGCGCTATTACTATCCGGCGGCCGGAGTCAATTATCTGGTCGGGATCACACTGGCCTACCTCTGGTAGGGTCCGCTGCGCGGACCGCCCGCTGCGCGGACCACCCGCTGCGTGGACCACCCGCTGCGCGGACCGCCCGCTGCGCGGACCACCGCCCCCGCAGCTCCCACGCCGCTTTGATGATGCGGGTTGATGCTGTAGGGTGCGGTGAGGCACGCACCGCACCAAGCGCGGGCGGGGCGCGGTGCGTGCCTCACCGCACCCTACGGGTTATCCGTCTGGAGCCGATTGAACACGAACACGCAACCATGCTAGGGTCCGTCCGCACCGGCTCAACTCTCCCCCGCAGAAGGAAATACCGATGATTTTCGGGCTGCTTCGACGCCATCCGAAGCCACGCGGCCAACGCGCGGCGCTTTTTGCCTTGAGTTTGATACTGACACTGAGTCTGGCCCTGGACCAGGCCGCGGCCGGGTCGACGGCGCCCGGCACCGCGGTGGTGGGCACTGCCGACGCCCTGCGCGCGCAGGTGGCCGCCGCGGGTTGGGTGACCGTGCGGGTGGAACTGCGCGCGCCGGCGGCGGTCGCGGCGGCGGACGACCTGGAACAGACGATGCAGGACCTGCTGTTCACCTTGCCGGCCGGCTCCTATGACGGGGTCGCGCGCGCCGCCGGTTCAGCCAGCCTGACCCTGCGGGTCGATACCACCGGGCTGGATGTGCTGCTGGGCTCGCCCTGGGCGGCGAGCGTTGCCGTAGCCGACGATGCGGAGATGCAGCGACTGGCCGCCGGCGGTTTTCACAGCCTGGCCATCAAGACCGACGGCAGCCTCTGGGCCTGGGGAGCTAACGGGGCCGGCCAACTCGGCGACGGCACCACCACCGGTCGCTTGACGCCGATCCAAATCCTGACCGGGGTCGCGGCCGTAGCAGCCCGAGCAGATCATACCCTGGCTCTCAAGACCGACGGCAGCCTCTGGGCCTGGGGAGCTAACGGGTTCGGCCAACTCGGCGACGGCACCACCACCGGTCGCTCGACGCCGATCCAAATCCTGACCGGGGTCGCGGCCGTGTCAGCCGGGTCCGGTCACACCCTGGCTCTCAAGACCGACGGCAGCCTCTGGGCCTGGGGAGGGAACGGCTTCGGCGTACTCGGCGACGGCACCACCACCAATCGTTACACGCCGGTTCAGGTCTTGACCGGGGTCGCGGCCGTAGCAGCCGGAGGAAGTCATACCCTGGCTCTCAAGACCGACGGCAGCCTCTGGGCCTGGGGTGTCAACTGGAGCGGCCAAGTCGGCGACGGCACCACCACCGATCGGTCGAGGCCAGTCCAGGTCCTGACCGGGGTCGCGGCCATGTCAGGCGACGGCGCTCACACCCTGGCCATCAAGACCGACGGCAGCCTCTGGGCCTGGGGATACAACGAATACGGCCAACTCGGCGACGGCACCACCACCACTCGGTTGACACCGATCCAGGTTCTGACCGGGGTCGCGGCAGTGTCAGCCGGCCGTTATATGACCCTGGCCATCAAGACCGACGGCAGTCTCTGGGCCTGGGGGCAGAACACGGTCGGCCAGCTCGGCGACGGCACCACCAACGGGCACCTTACGCCAGTCCTGGTCCTGGCCGGGGTCGCGGCCGTGTCAACCAGCGGGTTTCACACCCTCGCCCGCAAGACCGACGGCAGCCTCTGGGCTTGGGGATTTTCCGCGCACGGCCAGCTCGGCGACGGCACCACATCGAGACACCTGAGTCCAGTGCCGGTGGTCGGGTTCGCGGGGCCACCCACGACCTCCGACGCCGACTTCATCGTCACCAACGTCGCCCTGAACCCAAGCGCCCCGCTCGTCGGCGGCACCTTCTATGCCGCGATCACCGTCAAGAATCGGGGCACAGAGGCCGGCAGTCCTGGGCTGCTGCGCGTCTGGACCAACCAGCCCGCGACCCAAGACTGCGACGCCCCAGGGGACGCTGAGATCAGCCTGGCGAGCCTGGCGGCCGGCGCCAACCAGACGGTGGGGATCCGCCTGCCGGCCGGCACCGCCGGGCGCAAGACCCTGCGGGCCTTTATCGACAGCCAGTGCCTGACCACGGAACCCAATGAGACCAACAACCAGTCCAGCCAGGGCTACCGGGTCTTCGCCCAGCCGATCGCGGACTTCATGGTCACCACCATCGCCCTGGCACCAAACCGCCCCACCGCCGGCGGCACCTTCAGCGCCGCCGTGACGGTGAAGAACCGCGGCACCGCCGCGGGTGAGGCCGGCACGCTCGCGCTCTGGGTCGATCAGCCGGGCGTCCCCGCCTGCGACGCCGCGGTCGCCGTCGGCCCCCTCGCCGCCGGGGCCAGCCGCACCCTGACGCTGGACGGCCTTCCCGCCGGGGCCGCCGCCGTCAAGTCACTGCGCGCTTTCATCGATCACACCTGCGTGCGCGCGGAGGCCTATGACGGCAACAACCAACGGGTGAAGCCCTACACCGTCGTGCCGTAAACCGCCCTCCGGCGGTCGCTCGCGCAAGCATAGATGCGTCAGTCCCGTAGGATGCGGTCCGTTCCTCATCGCATCCTGCGGGCTATTCACTCGATGATCCCGCCGACCCACATCAGTTTCGACCGCGCTCCCGGCGGCACCTGCGGGCGCCGATCCCGGCCGCTTCGTGCTAGGCTTGATCTCTGCGATTCCTAAACCGGACGCCTGCCGCCCATGTCCTCCAGCGCTGCCACCCAATCCGCACCCGCGCCCCAGGCCCCGCCGCCCCGGCCGCTGCCCGCGGCGCGCTCCGCGGACGGTCTCCTGGTCGCGGAGGCGGTCTACTGGACCACCTATTACCTGGAGTCGGAACACCACTACGAGTGGAATAACGGCCGCCTGGAGGAGAAACCGGTGTCCGATTACGAGACCTTTCTGGTCTATGCCTGGTTCGGCGAACTGGTGCGGCACTTCCTGCGCACCCACCCCTGCGCGCAGTTGGTCGGCCTGGAGATGGGTTTCCGGCTGCCGCTGCCGGGCGGCACCGTCATCCGCAAGCCTGATTTCGGCGTGGTCCGCAACGACAATCCCCAGCCGCTGCTGCCCCTGGATTGCTCCTACCGCGGGGTCTTCGACCTCTGTATCGAGGCCCTGTCCGACCAGGAGCGTAGCGGCATCGAGCGTGATACCGTCATCAAGAAGGCCGAATACGCCGCCGGGGGCGTACCCGAGTATTACATCCTGCACCAGAACCCCGCTCACCAGGCGTTCTACACCCGCACCCCGGCTGGGTTCTATACGCCCATCGCACCGCAGGCCGGGGTGATCTGTTCGCGGGTGCTGCCGGGGCTGCAATTCCGCCCGACCGACTTGGCGCGCCGACCGGAGCTGGAGGCGTTGCGTGACGATCCGGTTTATGCCGGCTTCGTCCTGCCCGGCTGGCGCGCGGATCGGGAGCAGGCGGCGATCGAAGCGCGGCGGGCCGATGCCGAGGCGCAGCGGGCCGATGCCGAGGCCCAGGCCAGACGCGAAGCCGTGAACCGGGCCGATGCCGAAGCCCAGGCCCGGCAGCGCCTGGAGCACGAACTGGCGGCACTGCGGGCAGGCCTCGCGCAGGGTCAGTCCGACGGCTGAGCCGCGCCAAGCCGCCAAGTCGTGCCATGCTGTTCCCGATGTCCAGCCGGTTATATTTCAGTCGAGACTCAGTCCTCATGTACCGTCTCAAGCCAGGCACGGATCGACCACATCGCTTCCTGCGGCAGGATGCCTTCGAAGGGCGGCATGAAGACCCGGCCATCGCGGGTGGAGCCGTGGCGGATCCGCTGCAGGAAGATCTCGTCGCCTTCGTCTGCCACCGGCAAGTAGCGCAGGTCGGGCGCGATGCCGCCCGAAACCGCGCCAAGGCCATGGCAGCGCGCGCAGTTCTGGTTGAAGGCGGAATCACCGATCCGGATCGCCTGATCGTGATTGCGATAGGGATTCGTGGGGTGCCACTCCTCGCCAAGTGGCGGCAGCTTCGTCACGTCGACGGCCTGCGGTACGACATCGCCATGGGCAGCGACGCCGCGGGCGGTGCCGGCGAGTACGGCGGCCAGCGCCGCCGTACTCAGGATGCGGGGAATGGCCCGGAGGTGATGGGAGTGAGCCACGATCTGATGTCCTCATGCCTTGGTGGTTGATGCACTTCAATTCAGGTGCAATGGGTCTTCTTGATACGACAACGATGGTATTCGTTGTACAGCGAGATTCCGACTCGTTGCTTCATCTTGAATAGAGCAAGTGCTATGCCATCGCGCGGCCGGCCGGAATCGGTCAAAGCGCGTATCCAATAGCGATCGCAGGGGCGGATAGGAGCCTGATCGCTGCTGCGTTTCGTCACAGGTGCGCTGTCTTGAAACAGCCGCGGATCAAGCCTTGATCATCGTTGCGGCCGGCCGCGGACGGTCCGCGCAGCGGACCCTACGGTACCACCGTGACCTGTAGGGTCCGCTGTGCGGACCGACGACCGTGCCGATCGCGCGGTGGCCGGGTTTACTACCGAGGCCAACATCTGTGACATCGGTGGATCAATCCGCGTGGTCGCTTTGGCCGCAACGGCAATCATGGCCCGTGCGCCAGAGCCGCCTGCTCAGCCTTGGGATAGAGATGAAACACCGAACGCCGATACTCCGCGGCGGCGACCGCCAGGTTGGCGAACGCGGCCGGCAGCGCTTGCCCGAGCAGTTCGGTCATGTCCATTCCCTGCTCGGCGCTGTCATGCAGCGTGCGGTCCAGCCATTGCAGGTAGCGGCGGGTCTGGCGGATCGGTGCCGCGGCCGTCGACACCGGTCCATGCCCAGGGACAAGCTGTTTGAACGGCCGCTGCTCCAACTGATCGAGGCTCGCCAGCCAGCGTGCGAGATCCGCATCGGGCGTGGTCGGTGTCCGCCCGTTGAAAACCAGATCGGCGGCGAACAGGGTGCCGGTCGCCTGGTCGAGCACCATCAGGTCGGAGGCGGTATGCCCGTCGCGCACGATCAGTTCGAGCGCGCGTCCGCCGACCTCGAGGCGGCCGGCCGCGAGCGCCCGGCGCGGCACCGCGATCTCGGTGTCACGCATCCAGTCCCCGTTGAGTCGGTACATGTTGTCGAGAAAGCCCGGACCCGCGGTCTGGATGCCGCGGATCGTCGCGGGTATGGCGGCGAGGGTGTCCGCGGGGAAGGCCTGGTTGCCCAGGATGTGATCCGGATGGTGGTGGGTGTTGATCACCAGCACCACCGGCAGCGGCGTGACCCCGGCGATGGCGGCGCGCAACTGCTCGCCGTAGCGCCGGGAGGGACCGCTATCGATCACCACCACGCCCTCGCTGCCGACGAGAAAGCCGGTGTTGACGATGTTGCCGCCATTCTCGACTGAGAAGTCCTCGGTCCGGCCGATCAGCACGTAAACCCCGTCGGCAATCCGGTGCGGTTCGAGATGATAGTCGAACGCGTCCGCCCGGGCCGCGGACCGCAGCGTCAACAGCACCAGCAGGGCAAAGAGCAGCGGCGCGTGCCGACGCAGTGGTGCCGGTATCATGGCGCCACCTCGGCCTGGAGGGAATTGCCGTTGTTGTCGCGGCCGGCAATGCGCAGCGGACGCTGGTCGAGGACCCCGACCGCGGCCTCAATGGTGAACAGCGGGTTTTCCGCCACCGGTTCGAACGGCTCGATCACCATCAGGCGCTGACCATCACGATCGGCGAGTTCCAGTGTCTCGAGATGGAACACCGGGATCCCGTCGGCCAATCCGGTGTCCATCGGATGAATGACCTGCACCCGGATCCGCTCGCCGCCATCCGCCCGCGGCCAGCGCCGGGCACTGACCTCGTTCAAGCGTTGCTGCCACCGCGGGGAGCCGGTACCGGCGGAGGGCCGGGTACAGCCGCCGCCGGTCGTCGTCACCCGGGTGCCGCCCAGGTGCCAGACGCCGTCGGCGGTGCGGGCCGCGGCGCGGATCGGTGAGGATTGCTGCAACTTGAGCCGGAAGGCCAGGCTGGCCCGCGCCCGGCCGGGCACGAAGCGCAGCACCTTGACGATCGGATTGAAGTCGGCGAGCACCAGGACCTCCTCGACACCCGTCAGCGCACCGGCATCCACCGCGACCGGAACACTCTGCGGGTTCTCGGCAACGGCCGGCGCGGCGACCTTCACCCGGTCATCGAAAACCACGGGTACCGCGCTGAAAAAGGCGCGCTGCAGGTCGCCCCAGCGGGGGGAGCCCAGCGGGTCGACCGCGGCCGGGTGCGGCGCCTCGGCTGCCGCACCGACGCAGAAGCTGAGCGCGCCGGCCAGGGCGGCACCGGCCATCAGGGAGATGAAGTGCATGGGCTCCTCGGCGGGTTCACTGCGGGCGCACGGCCGACGTCTCGATAAAGGTCCGGATCGCCCAGACCACCTCGGGCGGCAAGACCGGTTCCCAGGCCGGCATGTGCCGGACGCCGACCTTGACCTTGCCTCGCAGGACCGAGGTGCGGAAATGATGGTCGACATCCTCAATGCAGCGCTGCTTGAGCGCGAGGTTCTGCACCCGTTGGCAGCTTCGACCCAAGCGACGCAGATCGGGTGCCGGAGCGCGCGCGCCGTCGGCGTCCTGACCATGGCATCCGGCGCAGGATTGGTTGAAGGCGCTGCGGCCGACCGCGGCGGCCAGCGGGTTACCGCGATAGGGATTTTCCGCGGGCCAGGCCGCGGCAAGCGGCGGCAAGGCGGCGGTATCAACCACCGGCGGCACCGGCACGGTGGATGCGTCCTGCGCCGCGGCGATGGCGAAGCCGGCAAACAGGAGGCACCCGCTGGTCAGACCGGCACGCAGGACGGTGGGCAAGGCGTCGGCGGGTGATGCGATCGGCATGATGGGTTCCTCGCGTCTTGGGTTACCAGTCCGTCGGGCAGCCCCGGCAGTTGTCGAAGGTCGCGTCCGGAAAGATGGTGAAGCGCTTCACGCACCCTTCCATGACCGCGTCACTGAAGTTCACGGCGACGAATTTGGCCTCCTGGAGATTGCTGCTGATCAGTTGCGCGCCGACGAACCAGGCGTAGTTCAGGCGTGCGAACTCCAGGCTGGCGGCGGTCAGGTCGGCGCCGGAAAAATCGGTGCGCATCAGGCGTGCCGCCTCGAAGTCGGCGGCCACCAAGCGGGCCTTGCGGAAGGTGGCTCCCGGTGCGCTGGCCTTGTTCAGCCGGGCGCCGGTCAGATTGGCCCCATCCAGGTTGGCGTTGGCGAGGTTGGCGCCGCGCAGATCGGCACGGGTGAGGTCGGCCCCGGACAAATCGGCTCCGGAGAGATTCTTACCAACCAGGTCGGCGTGGCGCAGATCGGCCCCGGGGCAGCGGGTATGGGGCCAGATCGGACAGCCGTTGATGACGAGCGTGTCGTCTTCCGGCAGGTCATCCGGCGGGTCATCCGCGGCGCCGACCGGCAGGGCGGGCAGCAGACCGAGCACGAGCGACAGGGACAGCAGGGTTTGATTCGGCATAGCGGGTCCGCGTGTGCGCCGGGGCCAGGCGCGGCCCCGGTCGGTCAGTGACTGCGTCAGTTGGCGGCGACCTGCCGGGGCAGCTTGAACACCCACATCGAGCCGCCCTGCGTCACCTGCTTGGTCAGCTCGGCCATGTCGCCGCCCCACAGGGGTACGGCGCCGCCATATCCGGACTGGATACCGACATACTGTTCGCCATCCATCTCCCAGGTGACGGGCACGGAGACGACGCCCGAGCCGGTCTGGAACTTCCACAGCTCATGGCCGTTCTTCGCGTCGAAGGCTTTGACGAAGCCGTCGGAAGTGCCGGTGAAGAGCAGGCCGCCGGCGGTGGTCAGGGTGCCGGCCCACAGCGGGAACTGCTCCTTGTGCTCCCAGGCGATCGTGCCGGTCAGCGGATCGATCGCCCGCAGAATGCCGACGTGATCGTCAAACAACCGCTTGATGCGGAACCCCTGGCCCAAATAGGCGGAGCCGGCCTTGTAGGTCAGATGCTCGGACCAGTAGTCCATGGCCCAGTGATTCCCCGGAATGTAGAACAGACCGGTCTGCGGACTGTAGGACATCGGCTGCCAGTTGGTGCCCCCCAGGAAGGGCGGCGAGACGAAGACCGTGTCGCCCTTGTCGACACCGTCCTTTGGGGCCGGCGGACGGTTGCCTTGCTCGATCGGCCGGCCGGTCGCCAGGTCGAAGCCCGAGGCCCAGGTGATGCCGTCGACGAAGGGCCAGGCACCGATCAGGGCGGTCGGTTTGTTCGGATAGCCGGCGCCGGCGGCGAGTTGATCGCGGTCGGTGACGAAGAAAAAGCCGTTGCGGTCCGCATGGGCGGTGGCGTTGATCTGTTTGCCGCTCTTCGGGTCCTGGTACTCGAACAGCACCAGGGAATTGTTGCCGGAGAAGTCCCAGGCGTCATTGGGGGTGTGCTGGAAGAATCCCTTCAACTCGCCGGTGGCGGCATCCACATAGGCCTGGCCGGACGTGAACAGGCTGTCCCAGTTGCGCGGATCGTCACCCGGGGCGGTGCGCTTCCAGGTGTTCCAGGGGGCCGGGTTGCCGGCGCCGATGATGATGGTATTGGTCGCGACATCGAAGCTGGCGGTCTGCCAGGGGGCACCGCCGCCGTGGCTCCAGGCCTCGACCTTGCCGGTGGGCGCGGTGGGATCATTCGGCCAACTCGGCGCCTTGGCGTCGCCGGTGGTGGTGCTGTCCCGGCCGTTGAGGCGTCCCATGTGCCCTTCCACCAATGGACGCGCCCAGACCTCCTCGCCGGTGTCGGGGTCGCGCGCGAACAGCCAGCCGACCACGCCGAACTCGTCACCCGAGGAGCCGTGAACCAACAGGACCTTGCCGCTCGTGCTGTCCTTCACGATGAAGGGCGCGCCGGTCATGGTATAGCCCACCTTGTGATCGCCGAATTTCTTCTTCCAGACGACCTTGCCGGTGGCCCGGTCGAGCGCGACCATCGCCGCATCGAGCGTGCCGAAGAACACCTTGTCGCCATAGATCGCCGGGCCGCGGTTGACCACGTCGCAACAGGGACGGATATCGTCGGGCAGGCGGTGGTTGTACTCCCAGAGACGCTTGCCGGTGCGCGCATCAATGGCAAACATCCGCGAATAGGACGCGGTGATGTAGATCACGCCGTCCTTGATCAGCGCCTGGCCTTCCTGACCACGCTGCTTCTCGCCGCCGAAGGAGAAACTCCAGGCCGGCACCAGGTTGGCGACATTGCCGGTCGAGATCGTCGCCAGCGGACTGTGGCGCTGCGCCTTCAGACCCAAGCCGTAGGACAACACGTCAGCGGTGGTCTGGTCATCGTTGGCGATGTCGTCCCAGCCTACATTGGTGACGGCGGCCGCGGGCAGCGACAGGACGGCCGTCAGCGCAATGGCGACCGCACGCGGCTTGAACGGCAGGATTTCGGGGAATCTCATTACTTGCTCCTCGCCTCCGGGGATTGGAATTCATGGCCGGTGCCGCGCGGTTGCGATGTCAGTGGCGCATGCGGTGCCCGGCCCGAACGACGTACGCAGATTCCGTGCCGGGCGGCGGTGCCGGGAGCGGGATGCATGGAAGTGTTGGGAAATGACCGCTCGGCGGGCGCGGGACCGCGGGGGGCGTCATGACACGGGGGCGTACGAGTGTGCCGATACGGAACAGTCGTTCCCTTCCGGGACAGGTGGAGCGCTGACCACCCCCGTGAATCGGCCCCCATTCACTGGCGCGCTACTTGCGTTGCGGAAGACCTTCCTCAACCACACTGATGGAGCACACCCTCATGAGCAGGCACCACCTCATCCGTCCCCGACTGTTGTTGCTGGCCTTGTGCACCGCCTGCCTCGCGCACGGCGCCCTGGCCGCGGAACGCAGCCGCGCCACCCCGCGTGAGGCGCACGCGATGTTCGAACAAGCGGTCGCGTACCTGGAGGCGAACGGACCCGAGCGCGCCTTCGCCGCGTTCAACAATCAGGAAGGCGAATTCGTCCACAAGGACCTCTATGTCTTCGTGATCGACACCAAGGGCAACTACCACGCCAGCGGCGCGGCGCCCACGGCGCTGGTCGGGCTCAATGTCATCGATACCACGGACGCCGCCGGCAATCCGTTGTTTCGCGAAATGATCGAGGGGGTGCAGACGGCACCGGAGGCGACCGTGCGCTACATGTGGCTCAATCGCGTCACCAACAAAGTCGAGCCCAAGGTGAGCTATGTGCACCGGGTCGGCGACTATATCCTCGGGGTCGGCTACTCGGCGCCCCGGGCCACGGCCGCGGCCGCGCAAGGCATGCTCGAGGAAGCAGTGGCCTCAGTCCGCGAACAGGGCATGGAGCAAGCCGCGGCGGCGTTCAACGCGCGCCGCGGCGGCTTCGTGCGCGACGATCTGTATGTGTTTGCCGTCGGACTCGACAGCGGCAAATTCGAGGCGATGGGCATGCAACCGGCACTGGTCGGCACCGATGCCCTTGGTCTGCACGATGCCGCGGGCAATGCGGTCATCGCCGAGATGATCGAGAAGACCAAGGACGCGCCCGCTGCCACCGTGGATTATGTCTGGCTGAACCCGGTCACCAACGCGGTCGAGCACAAGCGCTCCTATGTCCGCCGGGTGGGCGGCTCACTGGTCGGTGTCGGACACTACCTGGAGGAGTGAGGCCGGTGCTATAGCGTTCGGACGTGATAACCGGACGTAGGGGCGGGTTTCAAACCCGCCCCGACACGAAGGTCTGTCTGGATATCAGGTGCGAACGCTATAGATGTCAGCTTGGTGCGAGCCCGTAGCGGTCGATCTTCCGGTAAAGGGTATTGCGGCTCATGTTCAGCGTCTCGGCGGTGC
>JACDZG010000127.1 GCA_013426805.1 Chromatiaceae bacterium | reverse complement strand
TGATTCTTGATAGCGTCTTATTCGGAAATCGCCTAAAGTCCGACAGGCTGCTAGAGCCGCTCCACAACCCCCGTAATCAACCGGGTCTTGAGCGCGTCGGGCAAGGGGATCAGCAGGATCTTGTCATTCGGAATCAACGCCGCCGCAATGGCAACCTCCGCATCCACCCCCATCTCGCGCAGATAACGGTAGGAGTCGGCTACATAGTATTGGCCCCCGGCATGACTGCTGTAGCGGCCCGGAACCTTGCTCTGATGGGTGCCGAGCTTCGCCGTCGGTGTGGCATAGCGCTCGGACCCGCCCGCCAGGACGTCGATACACGCGGATACGCAGACCCCGTCGACAGCCGTGCGCAACCCATTGGCGCGCAGGTAACGCCCCAGCTTGCGCGCTTCGGCCACCGCACCGCCGGGACTGTTGATGACGAGACCGACCGCCCGATTTTTCCGCAGTTCGCGGATCACCCGCTGCGCAAAGCCATCGTCGATATCGCCATTCACCCGCAGCCAGACCGCGCGCGGCGCCCCGCTCTGCTCGAAACGCACCAGTGCCGAGGCGACTTGCGTGAGCGCGGCAAGATTGCCGCACGCCTGTTGGGCACGCGCACCCAACGCGGGACCGTTGGACTGATAGTCCCTGACCAGTTGATTGGCGCGCTCGATCACCCCGCTCACACTGTAACCGTAGCGCTGGACGGCGGCGATCACGGCGGCGTCGGTCACCGTGTTGTCCCCGGCCTGCCCGACCCGCAACAGATGACAGGCCGCGATCTCGGACAAGAGCTGATCGCGGCTGAGACCGGCCGGCAATGGGTTGGGACCGGTGACGACCAGCGCATGGCCGCCCGCGCAGCCCGCGAGCAGCGCGCTCGCCAGGATGACCAGCACGATCGGCGAAATCAGACCAGTCAAATACCGCACCCGCCCCCCTTCAGATACCTGTGCGCCGCCGCGGTCAAACCGCAACAGCACGGTGCTAATCCCGCGTTTCCACCCCTTGGCCCGTCAGATGGGACTTGACCGCCCGGATCGGGACCTCCCGTCGATGGAAAATCCCGGCCGCCAGCGCGGCCTCCACCCCGACGGCCGCGAACACCTCCGAGAAATGCTCCACCCGTCCGGCCCCGCTGGACGCGATCACCGGAATGCCGACCGCGTCGCGGACCGCACCGATCAGCTCCAGGTCAAAGCCTGCCCCGGTCCCGTCCCGATCGATGCTGTTCAGCAGAATCTCCCCCGCACCCAAATCCTCGCAAGCGCGGGCGAGTTCGACCACATCCAGATCGCGCCCCTCGCGCCCGCCCTTGACGGTGCACTGGAACCAACAGAACCGCTCACCCTGGGGGCCGGGAGTCGCGGTCTCAACCGCGTGATGCCGCGTCGCCGTCGGGTCGTCCACATAAACCCGGCGCGGGTCGATCGAGATCACCACCGCCTGGTTGCCGTAGACCCGGGCAATCTGCTCGATTGAACTGCTGCCGTCCTTGCCGCCGCGCGCCAGATACGCGAGCACGGTTTCGACCGCATCCGAGCCGATCGAGACCTTGTCGGCGCCCGAACGGAAATACTCATGCGCGACATCCAGCGCCGAGTAATGCCGACCCTGGCCATCGGTGAAGGCGCGGATACCGCCGCCGATGGTCAGCGGCACGAAGACCCGCTCCGAGGTCCGCCGCAACACCTCCAGCATCGGCTGATCGGCCAACGGAAAATCGCGGAACGCGGTGATATTCAGGAAGGTGATCTCGTCCGCCCCCTCCTCGTAATAGCGCCGCGCCAGGTCGACCGGTTTGCCCAGATTGCGCACATCCCCGCCATCCCCTTTCTCGCGCACGTCATACTGATCGCCCTTGGTCACCACCAGATCGCCCTGATCATTGGTGCGCACGTCCAGACAGGCAATGATGCGCTTGGCAAAGCGGGTCGGCCGCGCGGCGGCAGTCACCGCCGCCGGAGACAGCGCACCGCCCTCTTCGCCGGCCAGGAACTGCCGCAGCACCTTCAACCCCGCCGCCCCGCTCTTCTCCGGATGAAACTGCACCGCCGTCACCCGACCGCGCTGCACCGCGCTCAGAAAGGGACGGCCATAATCGGTCGTCGCGAGCCGCCAGTCCGCATTCTCCGGACCAGGCTCGGCGCGGTAGGAATGCACGAAGTAAAACTTCTCCCCCTGATAATCCGCGAACAGCGGCGAAGGCTGCTCCACCCGCACCCCGTTCCAGCCCATGTGCGGGACCGACAGCGACGGATCATCGAAGCGCCGGATCAGCCCCGGAATCAGGCCGAGCCCGGCCACTCCAGGCGACTCCTCGCTGCCCTCGAACAGCGTCTGGAGACCGATGCAGATCCCCAGGAATGGCCGTCCGGCGGCGAGATACTCCTTCAGCGGCTCCACATATCCGAGTCCGTGCAGGCGCTCCATCGCCGCCCCGAAGGCGCCAACGCCGGGGAAAATCAGGCGCTCGGCCTTGAGGATATCCGACGGGCGTTCGATCTCGGTGAGTTCGAACCCGAGGGCGTGAATGGCGTTGCGCAGGCTGCGGACATTGCCGGCGCCGTAGTCCAGAAGCGAGATCATGCTGGAGTCCGGTTGCTGAATGTGGATGACGCGACGCCGCGTGGGGGCGGCGGTTAGGCGCTCGTCGCGGCATGATGCGGTAGTGTAACCTGGGGACGGGGGCGAAGGCCCTTGTTAGGCTTGGGGGTGGGGGAAAACCGGCGCTGCCGGGGTGGCGGGAGGTCGGAATCGGCGAGGAGGTGCTCGTGGGAGTCGACGCGGGGCTGGCCAGCGGTAAACCCTGTTAGCGCGTGACTCGGTTGTTCCGCGCTGCCGACATCGGCTTTTCTTTACAATGAGTTAAATCAGATCAAGCGGCGGTAGTTGCAAAATGTCGATGGGTTGGCGAAACTGCGGATCAGCAGGTTACGGTTGGCCGGTCACCTCTTGGAGAGACGCGGTCAGCCGTGACAAGGACTCCCAATGCAGGGTATCTAGGGCCAGTCGGCGAATGCACTTGCGACGGATCACACCGTTTTCGATACGTCGACCGAGCATTTTCAGTCACACGCGATCGGACGTTGTCTTGGCGGCGAGAAGTGGGTGCGGTAGGATACTTGGGTGCTAGACTGCATGCAGTCTCGACCAACCGAGAACAGGTTAGGCTTCTCGTAAGCCTGCAAACATCGAGCAATAAAATGACAAGAGAAGAAAAACTTGCCGAGCTAATGCAACAGATAGCGATGCAACAGTTGAAATTATCGCCCACAACTATCCATGATAGTTTGTCAGCAATAGGTACATTGCAGGCAAGCGTAATGGGCCTTAATGGAAGCATAAATTTGCTATTGGCATTTATAACATCAACCCCAGAATCAAAGAAAGCATTTCGAGACTTCGTGAAATTGGTTGCTGATGCAGATATCCCGAAGGAACATCCTGAGATGTACCAAGCAGCGCGTATAATGGACTTAAGTTACCCTGAAACGGATGACCCTCAATCGCCTGATAAACCCCAAGAACCACATCAATCATCGCCTTTGTTTGGATCAAACGTAATTCTCTTTCCGGGATTTCCGTGGAAAGATCAAAAAAAGTAGCCTCAGCATCTTCGCCTTTCATGTCGGCACATATTCGATATTTCTCAGAAAACACAGAAAAGCCTAACCTTCGCCTAAACCCGAGCGCGCGCCACGGGGGTTTGTGCCGTTTGCGGGCTCCCTGCGCGCGCGCGCCGGGTTAGGCTTACGTTACGTTAAACATGGACGGGCGAGACGTTCTGGCTCATGCTAAGCGCTTTTTGTGTTGTTTTCAGGTTACTCCGATTTTGATACGGAGTTCAAGCGCAAGAACATTCCCGATTCGGTGTTCCAAGATGAAGCTTGGATAAGCTGCAAAATTATGAGTAAGATCACATCTCAGCGTTACAGCATTGCGGTTTATCTGATTCTTTTTCTTCTTGCCGTTATTGTCAGTCTTCTTGCTTTCTATGTGGTCAAAGACTCTCCATCCGTTCAATCCCTGATGGTAAATATATCGACGGAACTGGGTGGCGCTGCACTCATCTTTTTCATCTTGATTTATTTTGCTTTAGATGGCATTGATACAAATAAAGTCGAAGAACTTTTGGGGGAAATCAGAAGCGATACGGAACTAATCAAGAAATCGACAGACGTGCAAAACACTATCGAGGTTCAAAAGCAGCTTCATTCGTTACAGTCATCTGTCGGACATTTGACCCAGGAGTTCGGAAAATTAGGCGACCGGATTGCATTTGAGTTTTCAAAACAGCAAATAGACTTGGTGCAGTCTCTGCAAGCACAATTCCGCTCACATATTGATGATTCGCGTGAAATACTCTAGCGTGCCATTGCGAAGGAATTGACCGCCATTGTTCCCGCGGCCGTTACGCAAAAAGCTGTAAGCGCGTTGGTAACAGAGCAACTTCGTCATGCGGTTCATACAATGGCTCAATATCAGTCTCTGGTGCTCGAAAAGGAGATGCGGACATCTCTAGAACGGGCCACTTCCAAGGTCATTAAAGAAATTCAAGATGTCGGAGAAGATGTAAGAATTGTTCAATCTCAAATAGATTCTCTTCAATCATTATTGCCGACTTCATCTGTTCGCGGTGAAAGGGGCCAAGGTGAAAGAGGGCAAGCTCAAAATTCCCGGCCCCGCACCCCTTGGCGTTGAATCTAGCAGGAAAAGGGGCTAGGCTCAATTAAGAAGGCAGGAAGTAGGATAATAAGGGACAAGGGATAATGAGATAATAGGGAACGGACCACGATTATAGTAAGAAAAGACCAGGCTCAATTACTTTTCAAGGTCTCGCCTAAGTATTACGTGCCCCCTCTTTCCCGGCGGTGTAGCAAGATGGAGCTAATAGGGGACAGACCACGGTTTATTCGAGAGCTAATAGGGGACAGACCACGGTTTATTCGGGGGACTAATACGGAGGAAGGGGTCAGGTCTTGCATTTTGCGCGCGGTGCGCCGCAGGCATTATGAAAACGTTAAGACCAGACTCCATCCCTTCTGTGTTATCTACGCTTTTCGAGGGGCCTTGTGAAACCAACCGAATTCCGGGGACAGTTTACTTAACTCGCAAGCTCCAAGGTGCAGACCTGCCCCACCTGCCGTTCCCCTGCCGCTGTCTGCCTCACATTGCGGTTACCCTCTTACAGAAAGGTAAGCGCCGCCGATTTCCGCTCGGAGAATATATGCAAGCTTTCAGTGTAGACGACCTTCAGATGCATCCCGAAGCCTTAGCTGCATCGGCACAGGCAGGGCAACTTGCGTTGGTAACCAAGCATGGCCAGCCGCTCTTCGTTAGCGTGCCATTCGATGAAACGATGTTGCGCGAAGGAGTACATGTCGCACTTGCAGTGAATCTATTCAAGTCCGGTGAGTTTTCGTCTGGTAAAGCCGCGGAATTAGCGCGCATGTCGAAACTTTCATTTATAGAGTTTGTCAGTCGCCTGGGAATTCCGGTGGTTGACTATCCTGCTGATCAAATCAAGGCGGAGATGGCAGGCTTCGATTGAAAAAGCCAGTTATTGTTGCCGATGCGGGTCCACTGATCGCACTAGCGAAGTGCGGTCAACTCGCCTTGCTACCCCAAGTGTTCGGCCAAATTCACTTACCGCACGCGGTGCTGCGTGAGGCGTCGGGTGATAGCGCGATGCCGGGCGCGTTAGCCGTGTCTTCTTTTGTACACGGGTTTGCCCAGGTTCACCCGAATCGCGACGACGAGTTATTTCGTGATGCGCGAATGGTGCTGGATGAAGGCGAAGCCCAAGCGCTAAGCTTGGCCCGGAGTCTCAAGTGCGCAGTCTTACTGGACGATCGCCGTGGCCGTCTAGTCGCGACCGAACTGGGTATCTCCCTTTTCGGCGTGCTAGGGACACTACTTCAGGCAAAAAGGATTGGCATTATCGATGCTGTTAAGCCCGTCCTTGATGCGCTATTACTCCATGATTACCGATTATCAGCTAGCCTTGTTGCAGCAGTTTTACATGAAGCGGGCGAGTGACATTGCACGGGATAAGATGGTTCAGTTCCGGGGACAGCTTAGGGAATTCCGGAGACAGTTTACTTTATTCCCGAAGAAGCGTCAGGCGGCGCCCCGGAAGCAGCCGAGAGAAGATTGGAAGTGCTAAACGCAATCCCTGAAATTGAAATTACGGATACCTCAGGGACAGACCACAATTTTCCCCCGAACCCCCAGTAAAGAAGGGCCAGGCTCCATTACTTTTTGACGTCTCGCCTAAGTAATCGGTGCCCCTCTTTCCCGGCGGTGTCGCAAGATGAAAGTCAAAGATTTCATTGCCCGAATCGAGTCTGACGGCTGGATGCAGATTCGCCGGAAAGGGAACCATCGTCAGTTCCATCATCCAACGAAACCGGGAACGGTCACGGTTTCCGGAAAGCCAAGTGTTGATGTCCCACCCGGTACACTGAACAACGTATTGAAGCAGGCCGGGGTCAAGTGAGGCACTTACATGCGTTACATGGTTGTCATTGAAAGGGGTGCAAGCAGTTTCGGGGCATACGTCCCTGATCTGCCTGGCTGCATCGCGGCGGGAGAAACAGCGGAGGAGGTACTTCAGCTTATTCACGAAGCCATTGAGTTTCATCTTGAAGGCATCAAGGAAGAAGGTGCGATAGTACCTCAACCACTTTCTTACAGCGAATTTATCGAAGTTCAAGCCTAATCTCGATATCGAAAGCGCGGTACTACTTACTTGTCGCCGGATAGTTTCCCGCGCATTTCTCTTGCAATAAAATCGAAGAATAGAGCCATGCTTTGCTCTTTTTCTGTTGGATAATCAGCGGCATAACGAACTTGGGAGACTAATAGGTGACAGACCACGATTATCCCCCGAACCCCCAGCCCAAGCGGTAAAGTAGTTGAATAATGGCCTAACCCTCTCTTCAAAAGCGAGCGCGCGTACCGGACGTTGTGCTGGTTTGCGGGTTCATCGGTGGCGCGCGCCGCCTTAGTCTGAACGTTTGGCATTGGTAATGCCAGAGATACGCTTCCGTAGCCACAAGTAAATGGTGAAAAAGATGCAGCGGCAGTTCACGCTTGAGTATTGGATTGATGACGACTGGTATGTCGGCAAGTTACAGGAAGTACCTGGCGTTTTCAGTCAGGGCGAGACACTTGAGGAACTAGAAGATAATATCAGGGATGCTTATGCTCTTGTGATGGAAGAGCAACTGTCGAATTCTCGTCCGGAATCCAAGACAAAGGAAATTCTGGTGAACGCCGCGTGAAGCGAGGGAACTTCATTCGCGAACTTGTCAACGCCGGCTGCTACCTGAGTCGCCATGGAAAGCGCCATGATTTATACGTTAATCCTAACAATGGCAAACAGGCTCCTGTGCCTCGGCACTCGGAACTGAAGGACAGCTTGTGTCTTCTCATCAAGAAACAGTTGGGAATCTAGAGCAGCAAGATTGGCGCAGCAGGCAGAATCAAGTTTCGATAGTGAAAACGCGGTACTCCGTGGCAAAATCACACTTTTGGAAAGAGATGATGATCGGGTCATCAAGTTCGTGATGGCCTTGGTCATACGTCCGGCCAGCCAAGGCCCGACCGCCTGGTGTCCGAGGCTTCAGCCTTGGATCGGCACAGGCCAAGGCTGAAGCCTTGGATCGGCACAGGCCAAGGCTGAAGCCTTGGACTCCGAACGGGCATCGCTGGCCGAAACGATGATCGAGGCCTCCTCGAACGTGCTGATCTCACGCGCTACTTTGAACACTGGGTAGTACAGCGGACCTTGGCGCCGGCCGGCGTGCGCCTCATAGATAACGCGATGCGTTTTCTTTATCACAGCGCAACTGCCTTGTCCCTGATTACGGTTGACGAGCCCGCGCGGCAGCCTCACTATGTGCGATTAAGCCTCTTGTCGCACTCTTCGGGAGGAACCCTATGACATCGGCCTTAGAACGCTTTCAAGCCCTTACCAAGGCGGCGCAGGAACGGGCGCGAGCCGGCGTCGCGGAGGCTGTCGGCCGGCAAGAATCGGCTCTGGGCGTGCCGGACCCGGACGCCCAGGAGGGGTCGTCCGAGACCGACCTGAAACTCCGCAAAGAGATCGAGCAGGCACGGGCGGACTTGGCGGTGCGCATCGAACAGACCCGCTGCGAGGTCAAAGCCGAGCTTGAGCGACTACGCGGCAATGCGAGAACCGAGGTCGAGCAGATGCGCGACGAGGCGAAGACCGAGGTCGAGCAATTGCGGGGTGAAGTGACGACCGCGGGGAAGCTGGAGTCAGGTCTCGAATCCTAGAGTAATCAGGGGGCAGATTGCCGCAGGTGGTAGGCTCCAGGTGACGACCCTTCGATCCCGACGACCACCCCGGCACCCACGACGCGTCAATGCCATTAAGTGAAGCCATTCTGGCTCCCACACTCCTGCGTGGGAGTAAGTGCGGGCGCTCCGCGTCCGGCGCCAAGACGGGACGCGGAGCGCCCGCCCGGCATTCCCACGCGGAGCGTGGGAACGAGAAGCCGCGCCGTCCAGACGAAGCGTGAACCAGAAGGTGCTGCCCGCACCAAGCGCGCTGTCGACCCCCAGGGTGCCGCCCATGAGCGCAGCGAGCCGCCGACTGATCGCCAGTCCCAGCCCCGTGCCGCCGTACTGACGCGTCGTCGAGTTATCGCCCTGCTCGAAGGCGGCGAAGAGCCGCGACTGATCCCCGGTGGCGATGCCGATGCCGGTATCCTGGACGTCGAAGCGCACGACCACGGCCGCGGTGTCTTGTTCATGTTGGCGAGAAAGGTGCTCTTGGCCCGGCTGGCCGCCTCGGCCTGCTCCTTGGCCAAAAACAGCTCCGCGGTGCGGACCTGCACCAGATCTTCATGATGCTCACGGTGTTGCCGCAGTTCCTGGTCGGCCTCCTGCAGCCGCAGGCGGGCCAATCCCGTTTCGCCGATGATCTGGGCGAGACGGATCAGAAAGTCCATCATCGACCGCACCCGCTGCTCGGTGAAGATGGGGGTTTCAGCAAGGGCCGCCAGGTAGGCCCGCTCGTCGAAACCGAATTCCTCGGCCTGGCGGCGGAAGTCGGCGAGATCCGGTGGTTCGAAGAAGAATTGCCCGGTGAAGAGATTTGCGACGTGTTCACCGCAGACATAGATCGGGACCGCGACGTCGACCAGACCATTCCGGCAGCGATAGACGTTGTAGGTCTCCCCACCGCGCAGGCGTCCGGCGAGGACGGTATCGCTCTGGTGGCAACGTGAAGCCGTCTGAGGATTCACCCGGTGGAACTGGGTGCAGATCCGCTGCCATCCCGTGGCGACCAGAATCGTGCCCTCCAGATCGAGGATCGCAGTCACCGCGCCGGTCAGCTCAGTGAAGCTCTCGCAGAGACCCCGCAACGCGCCGATATCGACCAGGCCTACAAATTTCATCTCGATCTCTCACCCTCCGGATACCACGCAACATCGAACCTTGCCGCCGCGACGCCGACTGCCGGAGTCTGCGAGGATTCACCATCAGGTTGCCGTGCGTCTGCACGGGCGAGAGCGCCCTCCAGCAGGAGCCGCAACGTCTCGGCATCGTCGATCCCGAGATTGCCGTGCGCGACGGCTTTGATCATCACTGGTCGACCGCGGCCCGGATGACGACCAGGAGCAATTCGGCCTCAGGCCTCCAGCCAAAAAGTCACAGGTCCGTCGTTGACCAGACTGACCTGCATGTCGGCCCCGAAGCGGCCGGTGGCGACCGTCGGATGGGCACGACAGGCGCCGGCGACCAGATGGTTGAACAGGTGCTCACCCTGCGCCGGCGCCGCGGCAGCGGTGAAGCCGGCACGGGTGCCCTTGCGGGTGTCGGCGGCCAGCGTGAATTGCGGCACCAGCAGCAGCCCGCCGCCGATGTCGCGCAGGCTGCGGTTCATCCGGCCGGAGTCATCCGGAAACACCCGGTAGCCGAGCAGACGCTCCAACAACCGCTCGGCCCGCGCGGGGGTATCCTCCGGCTGCACGGCGACCAGGACCAGGAGCCCGCGTTCGATGGCACCCAGGGTCTCCCCGGCCACTTCGACCCGCGCCCGCGTGACCCGCTGCAAGAGTCCGATCATCCTGCTGCTCCGCTCACCCCAGCACTTGGGCGAAATGATCCGTGGTCTCCACCAGGGCGGCCCGGATGCCTGGTTCGAAGGCCGAGTGACCGGCATCCGCGATCACCTTGAACGCGGCCTCCGGCCAGACCTGATGCAGGTCCCAGGCGGAACGCGGCGGACAGATCAAGTCATAGCGCCCCTGGACGATCGCCCCAGGAATCGCGGCGAGCCGGCCGGCATTGGCAATCAGTTGATCGGGCTCCAGGAAGGCGTTGTTCACGAAATAATGCGACTCGATGCGCGCCAGACTCAGCGCCAGATGCGGCTCGGCGAAATGGGCCTGGATATTGGCGTTGGCCAGCAGGGTCGCGGTCCGGCCCTCCCAGATCGACCAGGCCTTGGCCGCCGCCATGCGCGTCACCTCGTCGGCGCCGGTGAGACGCCGGTGATAAGCGGCCAGCAGGTCCGAGCGCTCCGACACCGGGATCGGCGCCAGGAAATCCTCCCAGTAGTCGGGAAACACCCAACTGGCGCCTTCCTGATAGAACCAGCGGATCTCGAAGGGTCGACACAAAAAGATGCCGCGTACCACCAGCGCCAGCACCCGGTCCGGATGGGTCTCGGCATAGGCCAGCGCCAGGGTCGAACCCCAGGAGCCGCCAAAGACCAGCCAATGCTCTACCCCGAGCCGCGCGCGAATCCGTTCCAGATCGGCCACCAGGTCCCAGGTGGTGTTCGCGGCAAGCGACGCGTGCGGGGTGGAACGGCCGCAGCCCCGCTGATCGAACAGGATGATGCGGTAGCGATCCGGATCGAAAAAGCGCCGATGAGCGGCCTCGCAGCCGGCGCCCGGACCGCCGTGCAGGAAGACCGCGGGGATGCCATCGGGGCGCCCGCACTCCTCCAGATAGAGCCGATGGCCGTCACCGACCGGCAGCTCATAGGTGGCATAGGGCGTGAGCGGTGGATAGAGATCATGCTGGGTATGTTTCATGACCGCCAGGATAGAGGGCGAAGCGCAGGACAGCAATCCGCCCGCCCTGTCGGACATTTCCTACAATACGCGGCGGGGATTTCCGACAACCCCTGAACGTCCGATCCACCATACTCCTACTGTCGCTACCCGGTAAGCCAGGAACGGACCGGCCACGCGCCCGTGGTCACGCAGATTCCTTACCAGACCAAGCACGGCGACACCCCCGCCGCGGGATGCGGCGGGGGTTTTTTTATTTACTAAATAGGCACTTATTACCTAATCCCGGCAGGTTCGACGCGCCCGTCGGAGCTAGTCGACCGGCCCTGGGGAGCGCTCCGCCTCCTCTTTGCGTCGACACGCCTCCTTGCGTGCACACCGCGCACAGATCCCCATCACCTCGACGACCCGGCGCCTGGGCAAAAAACCGCTCTCGCGCGTGACGCTCGCCAGACTGCGCTCAACCGCGTCGTCCTTCAGTTCGGCCACCCCGCCGCACTCCAGACAAATCAGAAACTCGCTGGAGTGGGGGTGTTCCGGGTGGTCACACCCGACGAAGGCGTGCAGACTCTCGATCTTGTGGATCAGACCCTGTTCCAGCAGGAACTCCAGGGCACGGTACACCGTCGGCGGGGCGACGACCCGCGGACCCTCGCGCATGGCATCCATGATCTCGTAGGCGCCGACCGGCCGACCGGCCGCACATAAGATCTCCAGCACCCGCCGCCGCTGATCCGTGAGACGCACGCCGCGTTCCCGGCACAGCACCTCGGCGCGAGCGATCTGCGTGCGCGGCGCGGTCATGCGCTTGGCCCCGCCGGACCGAGGGTGCCGCGCGCGCCCGGCACCCTCGGTCCGGGCCGCTGGGCCAGACGCCTGGCGCGCCGCCGGGTCAATAATCCGCTCAGCACGGCGGAGACCACATAGACAGCCCCGGCCAGGAGAATGATCGTCGGCCCGGCGGGCAAGTCCGGCCCATAGGACAGGGCGAGTCCGCCGGAGGTGAAGCCGATCCCGAGCAAGGTCGCGATCACCATCATGCCCCCCAGTGAATGCACATAATGACCCGCCACCGCGGCCGGCAGAGTCAGCAGCGCGATGACCAGAATCAGACCCACCACCTGGATCAGCAACACCACGGTCACCGCGACCAGACACAGCAGCAACAAATAGAAAAAGGTCACCGGCACGCCGCGCAGACGGGCGAACTCCTCGTCGAAACTCACGGCCAGGAACTGCCGATAGAAGAGCGCCACGGTCAGCACCAGGGCCAAGTCCAGCCCGGCCATCAGCCACAGGTCCCGTTGCCGAACCAGCAGAATGTTACCGAACAGATAGCTCATCAGATCCGTACTGTAACCCGGCGTCTTGGCGATGAAGAGAATACCGACCGCCATCCCGATCGCCCAGAGCGCCCCGACCAGGGTGTCCTCCTGCGCGCGCCAGGCGAGCCGCACGCCGCCGATGATCAGGGCCGACACCAGGGCCGCGATCAAGGCCCCCAGCAGCGGATCGAAGCCGAAGTAGAGCGCGGCGCCCATGCCGCCGAGCACCGAGTGCGCGATCCCCCCGGCCAGGAAGGCAATGCGCTTGACCACCACATAGGTGCCGATGACCCCGCAACCGATACTGGCGAGCAAACCGGCAAGCAGCGCGGTGCGCAGGAAGTCATATTCGATCAGGGCGGTGATGAACTCACTCATGGTCAATGCCCATGTGCCACGGCGCGCACGTCCGCGTGGTAGAGCCGGTGGAGCAGGTCACCATCCACCGCGTCGGTGCGATGGCAGATCAAGGTGCGGTTGAGACAGGCCACGCGATGCACAAAGCCGGAGATGAAGGCGATGTCGTGAGACACCACCAGAATGGTCAGGCGCGCGTTCAGGCGCGCGAGCAACTCGAAGATATCACCTTCCACCCGCTGATCGATATTGGCCGTGGGCTCATCGAGGATCAGTATCCGCGGCTCCCCGACCAAGGCGCGGGCCAGCAGCACCCGCTGCAACTGACCGCCGGACAGGGTCCCGATGCGCCGCGGCGCGAGATCCAGGGCCTCCACTTCCGCCAGCGCCGTCCGCACCGCCGCGCGATCCGCCGGGCGGTACCAGCCCAGTGGCGGCCCCAGCCCCAGGCGGCCCATCAACACCACCTGCTCCACCGAGATCGGAAAATCACGCGGAAATGTCGGGTACTGAGGCACATAGCCCAGATACCGGCGCGCGGCGCACGGCGCCCTGCCGAGCACCCGGATGCTCCCGGTCTGCGGTGCCAGCAACCCCAGAATCAATTTGAGCAAGGTGCTCTTACCGCCGGCGTTCGGTCCTACCAGTCCCAGGAACTCGCCCGCCGCGATCGTCAGATCGACACCGACCAACACCGGATTATCGCCATAAGAGAAGCCGAGATTCTCGACGGCGATGACCGGCTGGCTCAGTGACCCGCTCCCGGCCTGAATCAAGGTCGGACTCATGGCGTCGCCGGCCCGGCAATCAGGTCGGTGAGTCGTCGCAACGTGGCGAAATAGTCAGCGGCGAGCGGGTCCACGGACTCCACCCGTCCGCCGATGGCCGCCGCGATCTGCTCGGCCGCGCGCGGGCTGAACTGCGGCTGGACCAGCACCACCGTCACCGCGTTGGCGCGCGCCGCATCGATCAGCCCCGCCAGCGCGCGCCCCCCGGGCTCTTTGCCCTCGTATTCCACCGCCACCTGGGTGAGCCCATAGGTCTCCGCGAAATAGCCCCAGGCCGGATGGAACACCATGAATCGGCGGTCCTTGACCGGGGCCAGGCGGACCCGGATCTCGGCATCCAGGGCGTCCAGATCGGCTGCGAAACGGTCATAGTTCGCCCGAAAGACATCCGCCTGATCAGGCCGCAGCGCGATCAGGGCATCGCGAATACCCGCCCCCATGGACTTCACCAGGGGCGGACTGGTCCACACGTGGTTGTCCATGGCCTCGTGTTCATGATCCGCGTGGGTTGGTTCCTGATCCTGGTCCGATGTGCGACCATCATGGTCAGGACCATGGTCGGCCTGGCCTCGCGAGTCATCGATCACTGGCGCCGCGTCCCGCGGCCGCAACCGGATGTTGTCGCGGGCATCCAGCACCCGCATCCGCGCGTTCGTCGCCCGAATGCGCGGGAGCCAGGCGTCCTCCAATGACATCCCGACCCGCACATAGAGATCCGCGTCCGCCAAAGCGGCCACCTGACGCGGGCTCGGCTCATAGGCGTGGGGATTCTGACCGGGCCGCACCAGCGCCTGTACCCGCACCTGATCGCCGCCGATCCGCTCGACGAAAGTCGCCAGCGGCACCACGGTGGTGAAGACCGACAACGGCCGGTCGCCCGGATCGGCGGCCCCGGCAGGTCGGGACACGCCGATCGCCACAACCATCAAGAGCACGGCCAAGGCGGCCGAGCCAGCCCTTACGGCCATCATCGAAACCAGAGAGCGGGGAGCGAGGAACATGAAAACTCAGTAGGATATAGGCACCGGAAGACCGGCAGGCAGGACGCCATGATATCTTATAACGTGCCGACCGCAAGGCCGGACGCGCGGCGTTGCCGGACACCGGCGGTCGCCTCGCCGCTTGATCCGACGCGGACCGGCGCACCCGGCACGGATCGAGGTTACGCTTTGCCGGGACGATCGACAGCGCTTGTTCCGTACAGGAGATCCGCGATGCCTTACAGTCCGCCCGTCCACCCGCTGGAAGTTTTGCAAAAGCTCAATTTAGACGAGGCCTTCGGTCCCCAAGACCCACGCTTTGTCAACACCGATGCGGCTGTTGCGCATGGCGTGCGAACTGACCGAATCCGAAAATATCGAGGCCCCGACGGTCGAGAGCGCCATCGACAAGCTGGCCGCCGATTTTCGCTACTGGCTGCAACCCGACGATTACACACTGCTCGCGAAGGTGGATGCCAGCAAAGGCGCGCATGTGGGCAACGACGAGCGCGCCCGCAAGCTGCTCTGGCGCCTGGCGCTGCTTCACTATAACGACGGCTCCTGGCGCGCCACCCACCCGGTCGTGCGACGACTGGAAGGCTATCAGCAAGCGTGGCGCACACTGAATTCAGCACCGGCCAAGCACACGAAGGCCAGACGCCCAGGCCCAGGCAAGAACGGGTTATGACCACCCTGCCTGCGGTCGATCCATTCCAGTTCGACTACCAGCGGCACCTCGCTGCCGAGGATCTGCTGCCGGAACACCAGGACGATTTCCAGCGCCTGATCAAACTGCTGCGCTATGCCCCGCGTTTCCAACTGCTCTTCGCCCGGATCGCCGACGAATCCTATCGCCGCCTGCTGATCGGCAAACTGCAAGATCTCCTGGGGGCCGCCGGCCGGCCGGTGCAGACGGCCGATCTCTCCGATGAGCAACAGTTTCCGGATTTCGCCGCACTGGAGACCTGGCTGGAGACCGCGGGACAAGGGCGAGCGGTGATCCATCTGACCAACACCAGCCACTGGCTGCAAGGGCCGCGGGTGGAGACACTGAACCTGAGACGTAACGCCTTGGCGGAAAAACTCGACGCCACGCTGCTGTGGTGGTTGCCTGCCGACACGCTGGCGCGATTGGCACGAGACGCCCCGGATGCCTGGTCCTGGCGCGGCGGGGTCTTCGATTTCATTGCGGAGAGGCCAGACCAGGCAGAGCCTGTTCCCATTCGACGCGAAACCCCAGGGAACATCAACCCGTTGACTCTGGCGCAGCGCAGTCGGCGGTTGGCGGTCCTTCACCAACAATTGGACGGGGAAAGGTCCACGACCATTCCCGACGATTTCCGCTTGAACCTGCTCTTGGAGCAAGCGGACCTCTACAAGTCCCTCGGCCAATGGGACCTGGCAAATCAGAAGCTGAGGCAGGAGGCCCTTCCGCTGGCGGAACGCTTGGGCGATGCGCGCGGTGAGGCGCTAGCCCTGGGCCGGATCGCCGACATCCTCGCCGACCGCGGCGAGTTGGACGAAGCACTGCGCATTCGCACACAGGAAGAGCTTCCGGTCTATGAACGATTGGGCGATGCCCGCGAGAAGGCGATGACCCAGAGCAAGATCGCTGACATTCTGCGCCACCATGGCGAGTTGGACGAGGCGTTGCACGTTTTCCAGAGGGAAGTACTCCCGGCCTTTGAGCGCGTGGGCGATGTGTACTCAAAGGCGGCGATCCAGGGCAAGATCGCCCGAATACTTGAGGCCCGCGGCGAATTGGACACAGCTATGGCACTGCATGAGCAGAGGCTCCCGATCGCACTGCAGACAAACGACCTCGGGGGCATCGCTCATTGTAGGTTTTCAATGGCCAGGATTCGGCTGAAACGTGGCGATCACCAGCGTGGCGGTCTGTCGGCGATGAACAAGGAACTCGCCGAGTTATTTGCCAACGAACTCAAGCGCGATCACCCTGACGCCATCGGAGCGATTGGCGAATTGTTAGCGCAGGTGCTGGCCTTGGACGGGCGTCAGGAAGAGGCCCTCGCCGTACTCGATCAGGCAGAGTCATCCTATGGCAGGGCCACCAACAACGCGGGCGTGCTACAGGTGCGCGCGCTCCGCTCGGCGATTGCGGGCCAGTCAGTCCCCGAGCAAGAGGCCACCGCCGCACCGCTCGCCGAACACCAAGACAAGCGCTAAGCACTTTGATCCCAGTGAGAGCCGTTATCACACAATGAACGTCATCGCACAATTCACGGTCATCCCCATCGGCACCGGCACCTCGCTGTCAGGCTATGTTGCGGCGTGCGAGCGCGTCCTGGCAGCAACCGGACTGACGTACGAGCTGCACGCCAACGGGACCAATCTGGAGGGCGAATGGGAGGCGGTCATGGACGCCATCAAGCGCTGTCATGAGACCCTGCACGCCATGGGTGTGCCGCGCATCTCGACCAGCGTCACGATCGGCACCCGCAGCGACCGCCCGCAGCGGATGGCCGAAAAGATCGCCAGCGTGAGGGAAAAACTGGCAGGTCAGAACTAAAGTGATCTCCGACAATTTGGATACCCGTCAGTGTAGGTGCGACTTCAGTCGCACCTGCGTCCGAGGAGATGGTGGGCGGTATCCGGTGTTCCGGAAATCACCTAAGTAACTGTCCATCAACTACTTCCCGCTTTGACCGCCAACGTCGGCTAACAATCGGGAAGTAGAAAATGGACACTTTCTAAGGACCGCCGTTGCCGGGATGTCACCGATCAGGGTCAATGCGCCAGCCCTTCAATCTGCCCCAGAAAGGCGTTGACCTGAACGTGC
The DNA here is from genome assembly GCA_013426805.1 of Chromatiaceae bacterium. Classification (GTDB taxonomy): domain Bacteria; phylum Pseudomonadota; class Gammaproteobacteria; order Chromatiales; family Chromatiaceae; genus Thiodictyon. Next base: position 242 of record JACDZG010000127.1, on the reverse strand, counting down.
AACAGCGCCGCGGCACGCCGGAACCGCGAGGCGACCAGCCGTTCGCGCTCCCAATCCAGCTCGAATGAGTAGCAGTGGCGAAAGACATGGCGAAAGCCCCGAAAGTCATCGAGTAACCGATACAGCTCCGCGTCGATGACCGCCGGGCGGTAGCCGGGGATCTCTAGCAGCCTGTCGGACTTAGCCCCTAGGATAAGGGCATGAGTCAACATAAAGGCTTTTTGTTGCTCCACAATCTAACG
>JACDZG010000021.1 GCA_013426805.1 Chromatiaceae bacterium | reverse complement strand
GCCTTGATGTTGACTCCTACCCTAATCCTAGGGGCTAAGTCCGACAGGCTGCTAGCCCCCACGAGTACCGAGGAGCCACGCCATGGGCGCGTCCAAACCGATGGACCGCAACTCCACGGAGTCCGCTGCGCTGTATTGAAGGCGCGTCCAAAAGGCCCCGCCGCGGCGGTACAGCGTGGCGTCGCCGGTCCTCGGATCGAGCAGCAGGTACTCCTCAAGGGAGGCAAGCGTCTGGTAGTTGATGCGCTTTTCGCCGTCGTCGTTGGCGGCGGTTCGCGGCGAGAGCACCTCGACGATCAGCCGCGGGGCGGTCTCATAATAGGCATCCGGCTCCGCGTCGACCGGGCCGCAGCACACCATGACATCCGGGTAATAGAAGCGGTTGGCCGCCTCGACATGGACCTTCATGTCGGACTGATAGACCCGGCAGCCGGAACCCTCCAGGTGATTGCCGAACAACCGGGCGACGCGGGTCGTCAGCAGGTTATGGGCGCGGGAGCCGCCGGACATGGCGACCACTTCTCCGTTCAGATATTCATGCCGGCAGTCGCCGTCGCGCTCGCCCAGCAGGTAATCGCATGGGCTCAGGTGGGGAATGATCGTGGCGGTCGGCATGCGCGTCGTCTGGTCACGGAAGTGGTGACCACAACGCTAGGCCGGCGGCGCGCCGACGTCAAGACCCGAGACTCACCACCAGGCGAGCCAGATGGCCAGGGGGCCAACTGTGGCCGCCACGGCGAGCGGCAGCGCGACGGTCAACCCCAACCCGCGACCGCCGATGACGCTCGCCATGCCGCCTTTCACCAGACAATTGGCCGCCGCCGCGATGACGATGCCGGCGACGGCGACGGCGACGGCGATGTTCAGGTCCAGACCCGTGCCGGCCATCCCCGCCAGCGAGAGCGTGATGGCGTCCACGTCGGCGATCCCTGAAGCCGCCGCCAGGAATGGTAGAAGGTGGCTTGCTCAGGAGACATGGCGGGGCCTATGGGTTGGAGACGCGGCACGCTCAAGGCTACCCCATCGGGGCCGGGGCTGGGTGAAAGCAAACGTCCAAGCCCCTGATCCAACGCCCCGTTTTGGGGCAGAAACCAACATGGACGGGGACAGACCCGGCCGGCTACCATGCTGGGCTGTGCTGGAACGATTCCTGCTGCATCTCTTTGCCTTCCCTACGCCCAATTTCGGAGTCCGGACCCCCATGTCGATCCTTGTCCAGATCAATCACAAGACCGAGTACCAGTTCGACCGTCCGGTCAATCTGTCGCCCCATGTCGTTCGGCTCCGCCCCGCCGCTCATTGCCGCACCCCGATCAGAGCCTATTCGCTGAAGATCGAACCCCAGGAACACTTCCTGAACTGGCAGCAGGACCCCTTCGGCAACTATCTGGCGCGCCTGGTCTTTCCGGAGAAGACGCGTAAGCTGACGGTGGAAGTGGACGTGATCGCCGAGATGATCACGATCAACCCCTTCGACTTCTTCCTGGAGGAGTACGCCTTCAAGTTCCCGTTCGCGTACGACGAACAACTCAAGAAGGAACTGGCGCCCTACACGGAGATCAAGGAAAGCGGACCGCTGCTGATGCAGTGGCTGGAAGGGGTCGACCGCACCCCGCGTGAAACCGTCTATTTCCTGGTCGACATCAACCAGCGGCTGCACGAATCCATCGGTTATGTGATCCGCATGGAACCCGGCATCCAGACCTGCGAAGAGAGTCTGGGTCTCGCCAAGGGCTCTTGCCGGGATTCCGCCTGGGTGCTGGTCCAGGCCCTGCGTCACCTCGGGTTCGCCGCGCGCTTCGTCTCCGGCTATCTGGTGCAGTTGACGGCCGACGTGAAGTCACTGGACGGGCCCTCGGGGCCGGAGGCGGACTTCACCGACCTGCACGCCTGGGCGGAAGTCTACTGCCCCGGCGCCGGCTGGATCGGACTCGACGCCACGTCCGGACTCTTTGCCGGCGAAGGACACATCCCCCTCGCCTGCTCCCCCGATCCATTGAGCGCGGCGCCGATCACCGGGGCCATGGATACCTGCGAGGTGGAAATGTATTTCCACAATCAGGTCCGGCGCATCCATGAGGACCCCCGCGTCACCAAGCCCTACACCGATGAGCAGTGGCAGGCGATCGAAGCCCTCGGCCACCAGGTGGACGCCGAGTTGAAGGCGCAGGACGTGCGCCTGACCATGGGCGGTGAGCCGACCTTCGTCTCGATTGATGACATGGAGGGCGCGGAGTGGAACACCGCCGCCCTGGGGCCGACCAAGAAGCCCCTGGCCGAAGACCTGATGCGCCGCCTCAAGACCCATTTCGCACCCGGCGGGCTGCTGCACATCGGTCAGGGCAAGTGGTACCCCGGTGAACAGCTCCCGCGCTGGGCGCTCTCCTGTTACTGGCGTAAGGACGGGGAACCCGTGTGGCGCGACCCCAGCCTGTTCGGGATCGAGACGACGAGTTACGGCCATGGCCCGGAGGACGCGGAAACCTTCATCCGCACCCTGGCCAAGCACCTGGGCGTCGACCCGGCGCACGCGGAACCGGCCTACGAGGATGTCTGGTACTACCTGTGGAAGGAACAGCGTCTGCCGGCCAACGTCGACCCGCTCGACAACAAGCTCAAGGACCCCAACGAGCGCAAACGCATCGCCCGGCTGTTCACGCAGGGCCTGAACCGCACCGCCGGCTACACCCTGCCATTGCGCTGGTGGGGGTTCGGCGATCAGGGCGGCTGGAAGAGCGGCAAATGGACCTTCCGCGACGGGCGCCTGTTCCTGGTCCCCGGCGACTCGCCGATGGGCTTCCGCCTGCCGCTCGACAGCCTGCCCTACCTGCCCGAGAGCGAGCTGGACCAGGTACCCGAGCGCAACCCCTTCGAGCCGGTCGCGCCGCTGCGCTCGCCGACCGACCCGGTCGCGCGCCGCTACAGCCAGTTGGTGGCGCCGCTCGAGGCCCCGCAGACCCTGCGCGAACAGGGCGGCGACCCACGCGGCATCGCCGCGCGCTACGGCCGGTTGGCCCCAGCCGACCAGTCACATCAGGGCCTGATTCCGCAGGTCGCCCTCCCGGATGACCTGCATCCGGATCTGGTGCGCACCGCGCTGTGCATCGAGCCCCGTGAGGGCCGGCTCTACTGCTTCCTGCCGCCGCTCACCCATCTGGAGCACTGGCTGGATCTCGCCCTGTGCCTGGAGGACACGGCGGCGGAACTGAAGATGCCGATCATCATCGAGGGCTACGAGCCGCCGCGCGATCATCGGCTGCAGAAACTCGCCGTCACCCCGGACCCGGGCGTCATCGAGGTCAACATCCACCCGTCCGAGGCCTGGGACGACATGGTGCGCGACACCCACATCCTCTACGAGGAGGCGCGGCTCGCCCGGCTCGGCACCGAGAAGTTCATGCTCGACGGCCGCCACACCGGCACCGGCGGCGGCAACCATGTGACACTCGGCGGCCCCACCCCGGCCGACAGTCCGCTGCTGCGTCGGCCGGATCTGGTGCAAAGCCTGATCACCTACTGGCAGCACCACCCGAGCCTCTCCTATCTGTTCTCCGGGATGTTCATCGGCCCCACCAGCCAGGCGCCGCGGGTGGACGAGGCGCGCGACGACCGGCTCTATGAGCTGGCCATCGCCTTCCAGCAGATGCCCCAGGGTCAGGTCCCGCAGCCCTGGATCGTCGACCGGGTGCTGCGCAACCTGCTGACCGATGTCACCGGCAACACCCACCGCACCGAGTTCTGCATCGACAAGCTCTACTCGCCCGACAGCGCGTCCGGCCGCCAGGGGCTGGTCGAGTTCCGCGGCTTCGAAATGCCGCCGCACGCGCGCATGAGCCTGGCGCAGATGAGCCTGATGCGCGCCCTGGTCGCCCGCTTCTGGAAGGAGCCCTACAGCCGCAAGCCGGTGCGCTGGGGCACCGAACTGCACGACCGCTTCCTGCTGCCGCATTTCGCGCGGGTCGACTTCGACGACGTGATCTGCGATCTGCGCCGCGCCGGCTACCCCTTCGATCCCGCCTGGTTCGATCCCTTCTTCGAATTCCGCTTCCCGCACTATGGGGACCTGGTGACCGAGAACGGCATCAACATGGAACTGCGCGCGGCCATCGAACCCTGGCACGTGCTGGGTGAAGAAGTCACCGCGCAGGGCACCGCCCGGTATGTCGACTCCTCGGTGGAGCGGATGCAGGTCAAGGTCAACGGCATGGTCGGCGACCGCCATGTACTCGCCTGCAATGGCCGCCGGGTACCGTTGCGCCCCACCGGACGCAAGGCCGAGTTCGTCGCCGGCATCCGCTTCAAGGCCTGGAACCCGCCGTCCGGCCTGCACCCCACCATCCCCGCGCACGGCCCGCTGGTATTTGAAATCGTCGATCTCTGGAACCGCGCGAGCCTCGGCGGCTGCACCTACTATGTCGCCCACCCGGGCGGGCGCAGCGAAAGCAATTTCCCGGTCAACAGCTATGAGGCCGAGAGTCGGCGGATTGCCCGCTTCCGGCTGATGGGCCATACGCCCGGGATCATTGATGCGCCGCCGGAGGAGCCGGCCGGGGAGCATCCCTATACGCTCGACTTGCGGTATCGGGCGGGGTGCTGATTCGCTTCCGGCCAGGCGGGACGGGGTTTGAGACCCCGTCCCGAACGTTTCGGGCCGCTCGGGCAACGCTGCCACAGCGGTGAACCAAAGGGCTTCACTCTCGTTACACCGCTCCTGCGGTGTAACGCATCCCCTGGCGCTCCGCGCCCAGTGACCCAACACCCGGCCTGGTACGGCAAGGTCCGCGGCACGGAGCCCGACTCCATGACCCCAAGACTCGGTAACGATCCGGGTTTGATACGAGTCCCCCATGGTGCTATTTTCCCACCACGATCAAGACCAAAATCCAACTCCCTGACGAACGCCCCTTCATCTATACCCGAACGTCCATGCCTCCGGTTCGATTCCGACCGACTCGACACCGACCAAGGGCGACGCACTCAAGTATCCGGTGCGCAACCCCGCGGTGCTTCGGTATCTGCGGCAACTCCTGCCAGGAAAATGGCAGAAGGTTATCAAGAAAGGGCTCGGTGGTGACGTGCACTATTTTGAACACCCCTCCGGGCAAGTCGCCGGGGTGAAATTCTTCCCAAATGGAAGCGAGCCATGAAACAGCGGGTTGAGATCGAAGCGCTCTTGGCGCACTCCGGCAGCGAGGAACAACGGCTCGCATCCTTCGCGTTGCTGTCACTCGGTGTCCTCGAATCGCTGGTCGCCGGCACCATCAGCGCCTCCGGAGCGGTCGAAGTCTTCTTCCACGCGGATAACTGCCTCTATGTCCGTCGGCAGTTAAGGCACAAGATCGCCGATGACATCATGGGGCGCGGCGTCCAACTTCCCGACATCTTCGACGCCCTGCCGGTCGAACAGGCCCAACAGGAGTTTCAGCGCGAAATCGCCGCGATCCGCACCCTGTGCCTGACGCTCCTCGACGATCAGCAGTTGGCCGCCTGAGCAAACATGGGGCAATTGCCATCAGCCCAAACGGCAGCATCGTTCCCAGCCCTTCACTCGTGACCGCGCTCCCGCGGTGCCGCGGATCCGGCGGCGCTCCGCGCCGCGGGTGCCCGCGTCCGCGCTCGGGGCGCGGAGCGCCAGGGGAGGCGTGACACCGCCGGAGCAGTGTCACGAGGTAAACACATGCCGAATACTTTGACAATCTCAGGAGCGGTGTCACGAGGTGAAGCAGCCGCTAACCGCCGATCTGGCAGCCGCCACTTGCATAGCCTACCGAGCCAATCCGCGCTGGCGCCTGATCGAGAACGCGCCGGTCATGGATCAGGTTTGGGGGCTTGCCGGGCAACCCCAATTCGCGCGGCGACGGATCTTCGATGCCCGCATTGCCCTGACCTTACGTCATCACGGGGTGACCGACCTGGCAACCGCCAATGTGAAGGATTTCGACGGGTTCGGGTTCCAAGCGGTTTGGAATCCGGTCGCCAGCTGAGTCGAGAACGGAATCAGCCCATGAAACAGCTGATTGACATTCAAGCGTTTCTGTCGCATGCCGATCACGAGTAGCAGAAGCTCGTATCCGCTGACGCCAGCGCTTCATGATTTGTAGGAATCCACTCTCTGGTAATTGAATAGGCTAACAGGAGTCAGGCATGCACCTTTCACGGCTCAATGCGGAGAATTTTCGTGCCTTTGGCGACGGAACGGCCGCCCCAGTCTTGAACTGGGAACTCAATCAGGGCATGAATATCCTGATTGGAGAGAACGATGCAGGCAAGACCGCCATCATTGACGCGATTAGGCAGATTCTCTGGACCACCAGCTTTGATATCGTCCGGCTATTCGAGCATGATTTTCATGTCGACGGGACTCACCGTGCCCAGACGCTCGTTATCGAGGCGACACTTAGAGGCTTGTCGGCGGAACAAGAATCCGCAGTGCTGGAGTGGCTGACATATGAAAAAGACGGTTCCTGTAGTCTAATCCTAAATTTGCAAGCGAGGCGACAGCCGCCACAAGCGAAACGCCGAAGCCGTGTCGAGACTATCGTTCGAACTGGCCGCAACGGAAGTGGCCCGGAAATTGGGTCAGCCGTCAGAGAGCTGATTCGTGCCACTTATCTCAGGCCGCTTCGGGATGCCGAGGCAGAATTGAAGCCAGGACGCCAGTCGCGTCTCTCGCAGATTCTCGGCGCCCACGACTTGGTTGCGGAGCAAGGGCAGAGCGATTTTGACAAGACAAACCCCGCAGTGGTACCCAGTACACTGGTCGGGCTGATGGAGCACGCCCAGCATCACATGGGCAAGCACCCTGTGATCAGGACCGTCGAGACAAACATCAACGACAACTACCTGGGCCCGATGAGCTTCGCAAATGATGACCTGGCTTCACAGATTCGAATCGCTGGCGACTCAAGCCTGACCCAAATTCTTGAACGCTTTGAACTCGCCCTGCTGCCACCGGGGAGAGTATCGCCAAACGAGCGTTGCCCACGCGGCCTCGGATACAATAATGCGCTCTTCATGGCAACGGAGCTTCTTCTCCTCCGTAGCGGCGATGAACTCGGGCTGCTACTGGTGGAAGAACCAGAAGCACATCTACATCCGCAGCTCCAAGTTCGGGTGATGGACCTCCTTCAGCAGCAACCTGTAAATGAACAACGCCAGGTTCAGGTCGTTATGACGACTCACAGTCCGTCACTGGCCGCAGGCGCCGATATTGAGTCGATGACGCTCGTACAGAATGCCAAGACTTATCGGCTTCGCCCAGAAGACACGCGACTGGCTAAGGCCGACTACCAATACCTTCGGCAATTCATAGACGCAACGAAATCAAATCTGTTTTTCGCCCGCGGCGTGGCTTTTGTCGAGGGACCCGCAGAGGCACTATTGTTGCCTGCTATTGCCGAGATTGCAGGCATGTCGTTTTCAAAATATGGCATTTCGGTCGTCAACGTAGGCAATGTTGGCCTGTACCACTATGCCCGCATATTCCAACGGCGAGTAGTCGGTGAATCAATTCCGATGCCTGTTGCTTGCATTACCGACCGCGACATCGTCCCGAATCTCGCAGACGCGTATGTTTCCAAGCCCAAAAAGGGCAAAAGATTCGAGCGCGATTATAGTCCGGATGAGGCCACCGCCGCCACGCAGCGAAAGGTCGATCGTGTGGAGGCGCCTGACAGTCCGAGCGTGAAGGTTTTCGTTTCAGACGACTGGACACTCGAGTACGACTTGGCCCGGGCAGGTTTGTGCAAGCTGATGCATCACGCCATTGCGCTTGCGGTGATGGCGAAGAGCAAGGGCGAGCGACTCAATGACGCTGACGAGGCAGCCGTTCTGACCCAGTCCGCAGGCGATTGGGAGTCGATCATTGCAGAGAAATTATCCCCGGAAGCCCTTGCAATCAAGGTTTATCAACCTCTGTATGAGAAGGACGCATCGAAGGCAGTCACCGCAGGCTATGCGGCTAAGATGCTCCTCTCAAGGGCATACGGAAGCGGCGATGAGTTACTCAACAAGTTGCCAAGGTACTTGAAGCGGGCGCTTTGCCATTTGACCGGCACATCGCAACCGGCCACGGATGCAACCGACAACACTGCATGACCACTCCAGTCATCAGCCCTAGCAACCTCGATCAATTGGCAGAAGCGCTGCCAGACCTGGACTTTAGTGATCCAGAACGACGAGCGGTCCTCTGCGTAATGGATTCCATTGACGTTCAAGCTGCTCCAGGTAGCGGCAAAACGACCTTGCTGGCAGCCAAACTGCTCCTGCTCGCGCAGAAGTGGGCCCATCCGCGTCGCGGCATCTGCGTGCTTAGCCATACGAACGTCGCCCGTGATGAGATAGCCAAACGCTTGAGCGGCACCGCTACAGGCTCCAGGCTTCTGCGATACCCACATTTCGTCGGCACGATTCACGGCTTCGTGAATCAGTTCCTAGCGCTGCCGCTGCTACGAAGCGAAGGCAAATCAGTCGACGTGATCGACAACGATATCTTTTCCGCTCGGGCTCTATCGCTAGTTAAGCATAAGTATACGCTAAAGGAATGGCTAAAGCGGAATCCGTATCAAGGTCCAGACGCGATCGCAACCCTGCGCTACGAAGGCCCCGACTTGACGCTTGGGTGGGAAAAAGGCAGCCTGCCAGGCGCAGGCACCGACTCTCATACTCAAGCGAAAGAGATAAAAGACAGACTAACCGAGCGTGGCATATTCCGGCACGATGACATGTTTGCCTTTGCAGCATACCTCTTACAACGGTTTCCGGACCTGCGAAAACGCTTGTCCTGGCGCTTTCCGCTTCTGCTTATTGACGAAATGCAAGACACGAGTTGGGCTCAGGAATACTTGCTGGCACAGTTGTTTGACGAATCCGTGGTGATGCAGCGCTTTGGCGACCGCAACCAGCGTATCTTGAACTCCGAAAAAGACGTCGAGAAGCTTAGCTTCCCTCGCTCCGGTCATCTGAACGTCACGACGACCAAGCGTTTTGGAAAATCGATTGCCGCCGCTGTCCGAACGGTGCAGGAGCACGGCGAGCCAGTGACGGCTGAGTCAGATCACGGTGCGCTCGCACCTATGCTTCTCCTATACAAGTCCAATGCAGCACAAGGGGTTATCGAAGAATTCGGGAGACTCGTTCTCCGGACGCTCCCGAACGATGCTCTGTTTTCCGGCCCAGTTAAGGCCATCTGCGCCCGCAAGCAAGGTACGGCAAATCAGCCGCCAGGGCGACATATTGGAGACTACTGGCCGGCATACATTATCGGGGGAGGCGCTACCACAGATGATGAGAGCATCATTCGGCTGCTTGCCGATCATCCTGAAATGGGCGTGTCGCCGATGTTACTTCATGGTCGTGTGCTGGACGTGAAGCGCGCCATACTATTAGCCCTGAGAGCGGCTCGCTGTCAAGCCGTGGAGGGAGTGCGCGATGCTTCAACTCTGCTATGGAAACTTGAAGCTGCTGGCGTGAGCTCTTCCGCTGTTCGGGTATTGTGCCGCGAGCTGACTTTAGGAAGAGGTCATACGGCAGACCTTGCTGCGTGGACAGCTACGGTGGACTTGATCTACGGTCGGCTCAGAACACTCTTACCAACTAGCATAAGCCGCGATGATTTTGGGGCTTTCCCAATTTTTAAGATGCCCGAGAGCTTGACGCCGACTGCTCAGGATATGAATATGTGCTTGGTCAGTCAAGACGGTAGGTCCGTTTGCATCCATATTGGCACTATCGCATCGGTGAAGGGCGAAACTCACGCAGCAACGCTTGTATTGGAGGCATATGGAGGCAAAGGTAAGTGTTTCGACTTGGGAATGGCCCTTCCGAACATAAGCCGTTCGACGCCCATTGGCTCGAAGGCATCGGGATCACAAAGGAACCTGTATCGCAACCTGTATGTTGCGATGTCACGGCCCCGGCATCTACTGTGCCTCGCGATGAACCAGGACAGGGCCCAAGATGGCGATGTCGAGTCGCTTGTTGCGAAGGGTTGGAATGTCCAGCGGATGTCTGGATAGTCTCGCAGGTCGAACTGGAGCCGTGGGCTGGAGCGAAGAACGAACTCGAGCATTGTCTGCGCTCACCAGTCAGGGCCATCGGCTAAGGCTAGGGACCTTGATCATGACTCCGGTCCAGCCGCGATCGGTAAGCAAAGCGGACCCTACAGGCTGGGCTTCAGTCGGTGCTTCGGCAATCCCTGATCTGGTTCCTCCCGTTCGACTGCGTCGCGCAACGGTCTGCCGTACTCGAAGTCCTGTGCTGGGCACTGGTTACCTGCAATCGCGAGTATCTGTCACATTCAGGGGGTTGACCACGCGGAGTCTTTCTTCGATCAACTGCCCGTCCTGAAGGTCTTCAGAGTATAAAATTCCGCAGTCGCCCTGCAGCGCCGTCGCAATGACCAGGCTGTCCCAATACGAGAACCGATAACGCAGCTTGAGCTTATGTGCTGTGCGGATCGTTGCGGTATCGATGAGCAGGACCTCGCAACGCAGGATCATGGACTCAATGTTGTCCTGAATCAGCGCATCCGACGCCCGGTTCTTCAACATGGCGGAATAATATTCGCTCAAGACCTGGGTGCTGATGACGAAGCGCCGACCATCATCCACCAGTGCACGCGCCACCGGCCCACGGATATCCTCCTGCTCCGCCGTATGGGCGTATACCCAGATATTGGTGTCGACAAAGGGCTCAGCGCTCATGCAGCGAATCGCGGTTGGCGACTATTCGCCGATCCACCTTGAGAACCCGGTAAGGCGGTGCCTGGTTCGCGAGGCAGGGATCGTCAGGCCGGTCCAGCGCCGAGAGAACGACCTCGACGCGGCGATGACGCCATTCGCTGGGGATGGGCAGCAGTATCTCATCGGGCGCGTCGTCATAGACTTTGCGTAGTGCTTCCAATCGGATGCTCCTCGGATTCGCTAGATGTAGCTGCAAATATCGCACACTTGGCCGTCGTGCTCCAGCGTCCAGCGGTCAGCCGGGGTTGAAACTCGGAAAGTCCTCAGGGACTCCGGTCTGCCGCTCACCCGAGCACTCGCTGGATCTCGCGCTGTGCCTGGAGGACACGGCGGCGGAACTGAAGATGCCCATCATCATCGAGGGCTACGAGCCGCCGCGCGACCACCGACTGCAAAAGCTCGCCGTCACCCCGGACCCGGGCGTCATTGAGGTCAACATCCACCCTTCCGAGGCCTGGGACGACATGGTGCGCGACACCCACATCCTCTACGAGGAGGCGCGGCTCGCCCGGCTCGGCACCGAGAAGTTCATGCTCGACGGCCGCCACACCGGCACCGGCGGCGGCAACCATGTGACACTCGGCGGCCCCACCCCGGCCGACAGTCCGCTGCTGCGTCGGCCGGATCTGGTGCAAAGCCTGATCACCTACTGGCAGCACCACCCGAGCCTCTCCTATCTGTTCTCCGGGATGTTCATCGGCCCCACCAGCCAGGCGCCGCGGGTGGACGAGGCGCGCGACGACCGGCTCTATGAGCTGGCCATCGCCTTCCAGCAGATGCCCCAGGGTCAGGTCCCGCAGCCCTGGATCGTCGACCGGGTGCTGCGCAACCTGCTGACCGATGTCACCGGCAACACCCACCGCACCGAGTTCTGCATCGACAAGCTCTACTCGCCCGACAGCGCGTCCGGCCGCCAGGGGCTGGTCGAGTTCCGCGGCTTCGAAATGCCGCCGCACGCGCGCATGAGCCTGGCGCAGATGAGCCTGATGCGCGCCCTGGTCGCCCGCTTCTGGAAGGAGCCCTACAGCCGCAAGCCGGTGCGCTGGGGCACCGAACTGCACGACCGCTTCCTGCTGCCGCATTTCGCGCGGGTCGACTTCGACGACGTGATCTGCGATCTGCGCCGCGCCGGCTACCCCTTCGATCCCGCCTGGTTCGATCCCTTCTTCGAATTCCGCTTCCCGCACTATGTCGCCCACCCGGGCGGGCGCAGTGAAAGCAATTTCCCGGTCAACAGCTATGAGGCCGAGAGCCGGCGTATCGCCCGCTTCCGGCTGATGGGCCATACGCCGGGGATCATCGACGCCCCGCCGGAGGAGCCGGCCGGGGAGCATCCCTATACGCTCGACTTGCGGTATCGGGCGGGGTGCTGATTCGCTTCCGGCCAGGCGGGACGGGGTTTGAGACCCCGTCCCGAACGTTTCGGGCCGCTCGGGCAACGCTGCCACAGCGGTGAACCAAAGGGCTTCACTCTCGTTACACCGCTCCTGCGGTGTAACGCATCCCCTGGCGCTCCGCGCCCAGTGACCCAACACCCGGCCTGGTACGGCAAGGTCCGCGGCACGGAGCCCGACTCCATGACCCCAAGACTCGGTAACGATCCGGGTTTGATACGAGTCCCCCATGGTGCTAGTCGCCGGGGTGAAATTCTTCCCAAATGGAAGCGAGCCATGAAACAGCGGGTTGAGATCGAAGCGCTCTTGGCGCACTCCGGCAGCGAGGAACAACGGCTCGCATCCTTCGCGTTGCTGTCACTCGGTGTCCTCGAATCGCTGGTCGCCGGCACCATCAGCGCCTCCGGAGCGGTCGAAGTCTTCTTCCACGCGGATAACTGCCTCTATGTCCGTCGGCAGTTAAGGCACAAGATCGCCGATGACATCATGGGGCGCGGCGTCCAACTTCCCGACATCTTCGACGCCCTGCCGGTCGAACAGGCCCAACAGGAGTTTCAGCGCGAAATCGCCGCGATCCGCACCCTGTGCCTGACGCTCCTCGACGATCAGCAGTTGGCCGCCTGAGCAAACATGGGGCAATTGCCATCAGCCCAAACGGCAGCATCGTTCCCAGCCCTTCACTCGTGACCGCGCTCCCGAGATTGTGAAAATATTCCCGTAGGATGGGTAGAGCGCAGCGAAACCCATCGTTGGCGCGCGCATAAGGCGTTGAATGCTGGGTTTCGCTGCGCTCTACCCAGCCTACAGATCGCGCGCGGACCGAGCCGACAGTGAATACTTTCACAGTCTCTCCGCGGTGCAACGCATCCTCTGGCGCTCCGCGCCAAATACCGACGACCGAACTGGGGTTGTCACCGGTCAGATCTCACCGATGTCACCGGCAACATTGATACAGAATCGCCATGGTGGTATTTTCCCATTATGATCAAGACTCAGATCCAACTTCCTGACGCACTCTACCGAGAGGCAAAGCGAGTCGCCCGCGACCGCGAGATCTCGCTCGCCGAGGTCGTCCGCCGCGGTTTGGAGTACATCGTGCGCATCTACCCGCCAGTTCCATCCGGTGCGCCCCCATGGGTGCCGCCGCCACCCCGAGCCCTGGGGACCTTTCAAGCCCCGGAGGAAGACTGGCGGCTGCTCGCCAATGAGCCGACAGATCGCGCCCTGCCGTGATCTCGATTGATACCAACATTCTGCTCTACGCCCAGAACGCCGATTGCGCCGAGCATGGCGCAGCTTTTGGTTTCGTCGCCGCCTGCGGGACCCGCGAAGACGTGGCGATCTGCGAACTGGTGCTGGTCGAACTCTACCTGTTGCTGCGCAACCCGGCCGTCCTCACCGCGCCCCTCTCCGCCGAAATGGCCGCAGACACCTGCATGGCTTATCGCAACAATCCGCGCTGGCGCCTGGTCGAGAACGCACCCGTCATGGATCAGATCTGGCAACTTGCCGGGCAACCGCAGTTCGCACGACGGCGGATCTTCGACGCCCGCATCGCCTTGACCTTGCTCCATCACGGCGTGACCGAACTGGCGACCGCCAATGCGAAGGATTTCGGTGGGTTCGGGTTCCGGCGTGTCTGGAATCCAGTAATTGCCTGAATCCGAACTGATACCGGCGGTCAGGACTCGCTACTCTCCTGCGACGCGAACCTGATCCGAATCCGAGGGCGGCTTCGGTTGTTGGGGCCGTGTGGGTGGCGATGCGACGCTGGACTCTCGGCAGGTCCCAACCGGACGTGATGGTGGCCCTCAGTCGAGACAGGGCTTGGATTGATCGAGAGGGAGAGTGGAATGGCGAAGGACTTTTCCGGACAACGGCTGCGCGGGCGACGCTTCAGCGGGGACCTGCGGGGGGCGAGCTTCCGCGGGTCAGACCTGCGCGGAGCCTCATTTCGTGGGGCGAACCTGGCCGGGGCCGATTTCAGCGGGGCGCGGCTGGGGCGGGGCGGATGGCGGGCTTGGGCCTGGAACCTAGCCGCATCCTTGGCTGGACTCACCTCTGGGCTGCTTTCATTCATCGGCTTGTTTTTTTCTTATGCAACGGTCTATCAAATCCGCAAGGTGGTGGAATCTACCCGATTCGAAACTGCCATAAACTCCAGTGTCCTCGCCTCTGACGTGTGGCTCGGCAGCTTGCTGGTCGTCGGCCTTAGATTGCCCTGGCGCTTGCGGTCCGGCTGGGGCGTTTCTGGGGCATCCTAGGGACGCTCGGAATCGGGCTTGCGGGTTTCTTAGCAGTCGTTGTGGCGGCTACTAATCCGGCGGCGGTAGTTGTGGCTATGGGTGTGGCTATGGCTGGCACTGCTGCTGTTGCTATGACCGTGGCGGCTGCGGGTGGGGCTGTGGGCGTGACTGTAAGTGTGGCTATGGCTATCGTTATAGCTGTGGATAAAATTGCGGCGGGAGTTGGGATTACATCGTTCATCCTGCTGGGCTGGTATCTGCGCCGCCGCGCTCTGGCCGAAGACCCGCAGTTTCCCAGGCTCCGCCGTTGGATACTGGCCGTCGCTGCCTGGCCCACGACCGACTTCCGCGACGGCACCCTGACCGGCGCCGACTTCACCAAGGCCCGCATGACCTTCGCCGGCCTCGGCCGACCCGCCGACCTCACCCGCACCCGCTTGCGGGGTGCCCGCGACCTGCACCTGGCCCATGTCCAAGGAACCATACTCGCTGATCGCCGGGTACGCGAACTGCTGGTGAGCGGGGAAGGCGCCAGCGGGGACTTCGATCACGCCGACCTGCACGGGGCCTGGCTCGCCGGTGCCAGCCTGCGCGATGCCCGCCTGTGCGACGCGGAACTCACCGGTGCTGACCTGTCCCAAGCCGACCTGACCGGTGCGGATCTCAGCCGCGCCACCCTGATCGGTGTGGATCTCACCGGCGCGACCATGACCGGCGCCCTGCTGGACGGCTGGAACATCGACACCGCCACGCGCCTCGACGGCGTCGTCGCCGATTATGTCTTCCTGGAATCCGGCCCGAACGGCGAGCGCCGCGAGCGCCGACCCCAAGGCGAGGGTACCTTCGGCCCCGGCGACTTCACGACCCTGTTCAAGCAGGCGCTGAAAACCGTGGACCTCATCTTCCGCAACGGCATCGACTGGGACGCCTTCCGCGCCGCCTTCGAGGACCTTCGCACGCACTATGCCGAGACGGGCGACGGCAGTGAGGCGCAGGTGCGCGTCCAGTCAATCGACAACACCGAGGACGGACGCATCATCATTCGTATCGCGGTGCCCGACCATGGGGACAAGGACGCGGACTATCGGCGCCTGGTCACCGACTATGAGCAGCGGCTCGCCGCGCTGGAGACCGAACGCAGTCGGCTCGCCGGGCGCCTGGAGCACCACAAGGAACTGCTCGCGAGTGAGCGTCGGCATAATGCCGTCCTGGAGCGGATGATCGATGCGACCATCGCTGCCCGCCCCCAGCCGGTAACCATCCACAACATTGTCCAGCACGCGGGGAAGAGCGCTCAAATGATTAGCGGCGATATCATCAACCAATCCGGCGACTTCAGCGGCAGCATTGTCAACATCAAGTCCAGGCTGGAGCGGGTCAGCCAGGGCATCGGGGCCTTGCCGCGGGGCGACGACGCGACAAAGCAGCGATTGACCGAACTGCTGGCGGACCTGTCGGAGGCCCTGACCCAGGTTCCGGCAGACCGGGCACAGGAGGCTGAGACGGTCGCCGCACTCACCTGGGAACTGATCGAAAAGGCCAAAGCCGAGCCGCCAAATCAGAGCCTGCTGCGGATCTCCGCCGAGGGGTTGATGAAGGCGGCTCGCGCGGTGACTGATACACTCTCGCCGGTATTGAAGATCATCGAGCAGATCGTTGGGTTGCTCGGGATTTGATGATCACGGTATGCCGGTCGCGGAGCGCGACCGGTTGAGGTGTTGGGAGTAGATAAGGAGCGGTGGCAAGCAGCCGGATTATCGGATGTTTCCGGATGGACAAGTGCTTAGTTCTTGTTCTGGCCCAGGTCGTTCCCTCTCTGGTTACCAAGCTCCTGCTTGGTAACCCCCACCCGAAGTTCAAACTTTCCATGCCGGGACCACGGGAAACTGGATGCCGATCCTCTACAACGGCTGTTGCCGCATTGGCAACGCGCCGAAGTCAATGGGCGATGGTACTGGACGGAACAGGCCGCCGACCGCCGAACGCTGACGAAATCCCGCCCGTGGACCCGCCCGTGGCTTGCAGAGCAGCCGAAGCGGCGCCCTTCGCGGCTCAACTTCGTCATCAAACTCCGGCCGGAGGACTATGACGGCGAAGGGCTTGAGCATGTTTGGAGCGATCTGCCGATTTCACTGTAATGTCCATAAGGTGGCGCTGTCGTGCCGGCCGACGTTGCCGGCGACAAAGCGCTAGGGACTAGATGAAGCAGGCGGCTGACTGGGGCCAGGCGTGCCGGTTCCGAGGACCGGCGCCATAATGGCTGACCAAAAGCTTCGCGAAGTATTGAGGATCGAAGAACCTTCGGGAAGGACCACTGCAAAGACGTGCGCGGCGACGATGCTGCAGAGGATTGCGAACGATCCTGCGAATAGGACCCGTATGAAACTGCGGATGAACCGATAGGTTGCTGTGGTGCCTTTTCCCGGAACGGTGAACTGGCCAAGCAGTTGCTCTTCGAGTTCCAATGCGTCGGCCAGGATCTCCTCAAGAGGGGCACTGACCTGCTGATCGCCATTGGTCTCGATGCGAAACGCCGTCCTGCGCTTCGTCTCGATCTGCCGGAGCCGCTGTTTCAGTGCCCGGGGAATGGCGCCCTCCACCGTCTCGATGCGAAAGACTGCACTCGCGATCTGGTCACGCTTGACAGTAATCCTGCTCGATGACAGCGATGACTTGTCGAGCGATCTCTTGTTTCTCGGACTCTTCGGACATGTGCGTCCCTGCTCTAAGGGATCAGCGGAACCGTAGGCGCTTGAAAAGGGCATCAATGTCCTTCTTTTTCGCCACTCGACCGGAGGCGATATGGGCGCTGCCGCGTAAGGGGACGATATCGGTCCGATAGAGACCAATAGGTAAGTCAGGACGTTCGTCCCGCGGATCAATGTGATGGCGCGCCATATATTCCCGGAGGCGACGGCGGGCGTTACTCTCAACTGTCATGGGTTAGGCTTGCAGTAGACGCAGCGAAGGATAGATTCAACCAGTCAGTCTCTGTCAGCCAACTGCCTGTATTCACTGACAAGAATAAGCGCCAAAAGATACGCTGATTCGAGCTGATGCGCAACATACCCGCACGAAGACTGGCGGCTGCTGGCTCTGACCCGGTGGGGTCACGCAGAGCGCAGTTGCCCCTCGTTACACCGCCCCCTCGTTACACCGCTCCGCGGTGTAACGCATCCCTTGGTGCTCCGCGCCGGTCCCGACGACCGAGTGTGGTACGGGTCCGCGGCATGGAACCTACGGCCATGATCGCCGTTCCGGCCAAAGCGGCCACTCGGATTTATCCACAGATGCAACAGATGTTCACAGATGAAAAACAACATCTGTGTTCATCTGTGTTCATCTGTGGATCAGATTTCCCCCACAGGGCCTCGACGGAAGGTCTGGCCGCAACGATGATCAAGGCCCTCCACGACGCCCGCTCCCGCCGACACCCGCTACAATCCAACACATCGCCCAGGTGTTCAACCTGCCCCACATCCGCCCGGCGCCGCCGGGTCCTTGAGAGGTGACCATGCCCGGCCTGCTCCCCAACGTCGATCCCGACGGCCTGCTCGAGTATTCGGTGGTGTTCACCGACCGCTCACTCAATCATATGTCCCTGGCTTTTCAGGGCGTGATGCGCGACCTGTCGGCCACGCTCAAGAAGGTCTATCAGGCCCACGCCGTGGTGATCGTGCCCGGCGGCGGCACCGATGGCATGGAGGCCGTGGCACGCCAGTTCGCGACCGGCAAGAAGGCGCTGGTGATCCGCAACGGCTGGTTCAGCTACCGCTGGACACAGATCTTCGACATGGGTTCCATCCCGGCCGAATCCGTGGTGCTGAAGGCGCGGCCGGTGGGCGAAGGTCCGCAGGCACCGTTCGCGCCGGCGCCGATCGCGGAGGTGGTGGCCGCGATTGCCCGGCAGCGGCCGGATATCCTGTTCGCACCGCATGTCGAGACCTCGGCCGGCATTATCCTGCCTGATGACTACCTGCGCGCCGTGGCCGACGCGGTACATGCGGTCGGAGGCCTGTTCGTGCTCGACTGCGTCGCCTCAGGCGCGATCTGGGTGGATATGGCCGCGAGCGGGGTCGATATACTGATCAGCGCACCGCAAAAGGGTTGGACGAGTTCGCCTTGCGCGGCGCTGGTGATGCTGAGCCCCCTGGCCCGGGCGCGCATCGACGCCACCACCAGTACCAGCTTCGCCGGTGATCTCAAGAAATGGCTGCAGATCATGGCCGCCTACGAGGCCGGCGGCCACGCCTACCACGCCACCCTGCCGACCGATTCAAGACCTTCCGCATCGGTCTCTTCGGGCTCGACAAACTGCACCATGTCGAGCGTACAGTGGCAAACCTGCGGCAGGCATTGGAGAAAGCGCTCTGAGTCGGCATGGACACGAGCCGCCACTAGAAGCGGCGCCAGTCCTTACGAAAAAGAGTTCCCGCGCTCCGCCGCGCGCTTTATGATTAGGCATCTTCAATTGACCGATCGGCGGCGCCGTGCACCGTTTCACGCAACTCGATGACACCCCCTTGTCCCACCGGCTCCGAACGTCACGTCCAGCGTTGCAGGTTCTGTTGTTCCTGGGCTTGCTGATCGTCTCCGGACTCCTGCTGGCCACCGAGCCGGGTTACCAGCAAACTGACGTTCAACTCTGTATCCCAGTGGAATTCATCCTCTTCGCATTGACCCTGCTCGGTGTGGCCCTGTTCCATAATTACACCCTTCAGGTCGCACTCGGCGGTCTCGCGACCATTACCGCCTTCAAGCTCGCGTTCACCGGCTTTACCGCGGGCCCCGGACTCCTGGGGCTCGTGACCCATCTGGGACATGAATGGGTGCTGCTGGCCAATCTGCTCGGCCTGCTGCTCGGCTTCGCGCTCCTGGCCCGCCACTTCGAGGACAGCCATGTCCCCGAGGTGCTGCCGCGCTACCTGCCGGCCGGCTGGCTGGGTGGATTCACCCTGCTCGTCATGATCTTCGTGCTGTCCAGCTTTCTGGACAATATCGCCGCGGCACTGATCGGCGGCACCATCGCCGCCGGGGTCTTCCGCTACAAGGTGCACATCGGCTTCCTGGTCGCCATCGTCGCCGCCTCCAACGCGGGCGGCTCGGGCAGCGTGGTGGGTGACACGACCACAACCATGATGTGGATCTCCGGCGTCGGGCCGCTCGAGGTACTGCACGCCTACGTGGCCGCGGGGACGGCCCTGGTCGTCTTCGGCATCCCCGCCGCCATCCAGCAGCATCGCTTCCAGCCGGTCATCCGGGATGTGCCGGTCGGAACCCGGGTCGATTGGACACGGGTGGGCATCGTCGCGATCATCCTGGTGACCGCGGTCATTGCCAACCTGTTTGTGAATCTGTATTTCAAGGGCTTGGCCGACAGCTTTCCCTTCCTGGGAGTGGCCGTCTGGATCGCCATCCTGCTCACCAGAGGGCTGCGCGAACCCGAATGGCGCTTGCTGCCCGACACTTTCAAGGGCACCCTGTTCCTGCTGTCGCTGGTGCTCTGCGCCTCCATGATGCCGGTCGATCGGCTCCCGCCCGCTTCCTGGTACTCGGCGCTGTCACTCGGGTTCGTCTCCGCGATCTTCGACAACATCCCGCTGACGGCCCTGGCGCTCAAACAGGGTGGATTCGATTGGGGTATGCTCGCCTACGCGGTCGGTTTCGGCGGATCCATGATCTGGTTCGGGAGTTCCGCCGGAGTCGCGCTGTCTAATCTTTATCCTCAGGCCAAATCAGTCGGGGCCTGGGTCAAGAGCGGTTGGCACGTAGTCTTGGCCTACGTCGTCGGCTTCATGGTCCTGCTGCTGACCTTGGGCTGGCAACCGCATGATGCGGCCCCGACCCAGCCGGTAGGTGCCGTCAACTCCGGCCATTCGGCCTTATTCTGCCAAGTCACCCAAGCGATCGCTGGCCCGTGCCACTCGGGCCGGGAGTCATAAAAACGATGAAATTCCTTGTGCCGATCGACGGATCCGAGAGTTCCAGACGGGCAGTCGAACATGTGATTCGGCTGGCCCGGCGCGGCGACCCGCCCGAGATCCACCTGCTCAATGTGCGCGGTCAGGTCGATGCCTGGGAGGTGCGCCGCTTCCTCAGCGACACCGAGATTGCGAAGATGCAGATCCACGAGGGCGAGGAGGAGATTCGGGCGAACTGCGCCTTGATCGAGGCCGCCGGCTTGACTTATCAGGTCAAGGTGATGGCGGGTCCGGTCGCTGAAACCATCGCCCGCTATGCGGACGAACAGGGCTGCGACATCATCATCATGGGCACCCATGGACGGGGCGGCTTGTCGAAGCTGCTGATGGGCTCGGTGGCCGGCGAGGTGGTCGAGAAGGCCAATGTCCCGGTCACCCTGGTCAAGTAGGTGCGTCAGCCGGATCGCAGGATGTGATTCGGCGGATGGTCGATACCGCCGACCGGTGTGACGGCAACGCAAGCCGGCGAGGCCATGGCCCCGCCGGCGGTGCGCTCGTGCGCCGGTCAGAAGGCCGCACCGGGCCGAAGGCCCAGCTTTTTCAAGATCACGGCCATCGGACAGTAGCCGGTAAAGGCGGACTGCATCAGGTTGACACCGACGAAACCGGTAAACCATAGCCAATTGATGTTGACATAGACCGCTAACAGGACAGACAGCAGGATAAAGGTGCCGGCGACGGCCAAGACGATACGGTCAATCGACATGGAAGACTCCAAGTGTATTTGAAACAACGATCACTCAATATTAAGCGTCGCAATTGCTCACTTCAAGCCTGCCGTTGGCCGGCCAGGGAACGGACACGATGGATGCCGACACTGATCCCCGCCTGATCGCCGGACTGCTGCAACCGCAGGCTTACGCGCGCGTTTCGGACGCTGCCGCCGGGCCCGTCGAGCATCTCGAGACGCATATCTCTCACGTCTTCCTGAGCGGAGATCACGCCTACAAGCTCAAGAAGGTGATCGACCTGGGATTTCTGGATTATTCGACGCTGGAGCGGCGGCACTTCTGTTGCGAGGAAGAAGTCCGACTCAATCGTCGACTTTCCCCGGACCTCTACCGCGGGGTGGTGGCAATCACCGGGAGCCCGGAGCAGCCGCGGCTGGGCGGCGACGGTCCCGTGCTGGAATACGCCGTAGACATGGGCCGCTTCGCACAGGACACCTTGCTTACCCGGGTGACCCTGACCCCGGACTTGATCGATCGCATCGCCACGCGGGTGGCGGTCTTCCACGAGCAGATCCCGCGTGCCGATCCGCTGGGCCCGTTCGGCACACCCTCGGCGGTACTCTCCCCGATGCTGGAGAACCTGCAGCAGGTCCGCACCCGGGTCCGCGACCCCGGCGTTGCCGATCGCCTGGATCGGCTCCGGACCTGGACGCTGGAGCGTTGGCAGACGCTCACACCGGCGATTGTGCACCGCCTCGAGACGGGGCGGGTCCGGGAGTGCCACGGCGACCTGCACCGCGCCAACATCGCCCTGGCCCATGGCGAACCGCTGTTTTTCGACGGCATCGAGTTCAATCCCGGTCTGCGCTGGATCGATACCGCGAGCGAACTCGCTTTCCTGATCATGGATCTCGAAGAAGCGGGAACGCCGGAGCTGGCTGGCCGACTGCTCAACCAGTACCTGGAACACACCGGTGACTTCGGCGCACTCGAGGTCTTGGATCTGTACAAGGTCTACCGGGCCATGGTACGCGCCAAAGTGCTGGCCATTCGGCTCGATCAGGCGGACCTGACGGCCGCGGAGCGTGCGACGGAACGCGGCGATTGTGCCCGCTATCTGGGCTTGGCAGAGTCTTACACACTCACTCGACGCCCCCGCCTCCTGATCGCCTGCGGGCTGTCCGGGTCCGGCAAGAGCACGCTCGCTCGCCGCTTGAGCGAGTCTCTGCCCATGATTCACTTACGCTCCGACGTGGAGCGCAAACGCCTCTTCGGCTTGCCTGGCGAGACACGGTCGGACGCCGGCCGCGGCGCCGGAATCTATTTTCCCCAAGCGACCGCCTGGACCTACCTGCGTCTTCAATGCTTGGCCGGCGGCATCCTCGCGTGCGGTTATGATGTGGTGGTGGACGCCACTTTTCTGACGCGGGCACGCCGCGCGACATTCCAAAACCTGGCGCGTCGATGGGAGGCTGGTTTTGCGATCATTGCCCTGATGGCGCCGCTTGGGCTGCTGCGCACGCGGGTCGCGCAGCGACTCGCCGCGGGTAGCGATGCGTCGGAGGCCAGCATCGCCGTCTTAGAGCACCAGCGCGCCGCCTGGGAGCGACTGAGCCTTGCCGAGCGCCGCAACACCATCGTCATCAACAGCACCGACCTGCCGCCGCTGCCGAGCATTGTGCGACAGATCGCCGAACTAGCCCCATGACCAATCTGTTCGCCGTCTCACTCTTATGCTTGCTGGGCTGGTTCTGGCTCGATAGCCTGCGCGCCCGAGAAATCGCCCTTGGTATCTGCCGCGCCGCGTGTGAGCGGCGTGATCTGCAACTTCTGGATCAGGCGGTGGCCCTGCGGCGTCTGGGCCTGAGTTGGGGTGTCAACGGGGTGCGTCTGCGCCGGGTTTACCGGTTCGATTTCAGCGAGGAAGGGCTGGGGCGACGCGTCGGGTATTTGATCATGCGCGGCATCGACTTGGAGGACCTGAGCTTCGGATTGCCCGATCAGGCTACGGACCGGTGACCAGGCCCGATGTCTCCGGGCCGGTCGCGGACACATGCCGACATGGGATGCGGCGATTTGACGGAAATCGCCTCACTTAACGACTTTCAGCGTCGGGCCGCCCTTACCCTTCCCCGGCCCCTTGCGCGGTGGACTTCCAGTACCCGTGGAGCGGGCAGGAATACCTGGGCGCCGCGCGGGCAGCGCGGGGGTCGCGGTGTCTGCAGCCGCCGGCGCAGCGGTCTGTGCGTCGCGCTCGGAGGGGGGAAAGACCATCCCTTGATGGTTCTCCCGGCAAAAAATGCCGACCACCGCCTCACTCGGGATCTGGATCTCGCGTGCACTCCCGCCGAACCGTGCATTGAACTGGATCCAGTCGTTACCCATAACCAGCGCCTGCACGGCAGTCGGGGCAATGTTGAGAACGATCTGTCCGTCCTCGACGAAATCCGTAGGCACCTGGGTGCCTGGATAGCGGGCATCCACCAACAAGTGAGGGGTCATCTGGTTGTCCAGAATCCACTCGTAGATGGCGCGTACCAGGTAAGGTTTGGTGGAAGTCATGGACCCGTCTTCAGGGTTCATCCGGGGCTCCTGTGGCGGCTGGACCACGTCGGTTGTGCGGTTTACAGGTCGGTGACCAGTTCCCGTTCGGCCTCGGTCAGGCTGGAGCGAAACGCCTCCCAGGCGAAGATCCGCGTCATGTAGTTGCGGACCGCCTTCGCCTGATCCGGCAGTTCGATCCGCAAGGCGGGAAGTCGCCACAAGACGGGGGCAACACAGCAGTCGACCAGGGAAAATTCGTCGCTCATGAAGAACGGGTGAGCAGCAAAGACCGGCGCCATGGCGATCAGACTGTCTCGCAACTCCTTACGCGCCTTGATCTGCTCCGCCTCGACACCCTTGAAAATCCGCCCCATCATATCGTACCAATCCCGATCCACACGGTACATGAACAGTCTGGCATTGGCGCGGGAGACGGGGTCGACCGGCAGCAATGGCGGGTGCGGGAAGCGCTCGTCCAAGTACTCCATAATGATGCGCGACTCGAAGAGGCGCAAATCGCGGTCGACCAGGGTCGGCACGGTTCCGTAGGGATTGAAGTCCAGCACCTCGACGGGAAGACTCTGGGCATCCACATCCACGACGTCCACCGCAATCCCTTTCTCGGCAAGGACCATCCTGACGCGATGGCAGTAGGGACACAGGGGATCAGAAAATAACGTCATCACTGCTCGTCTGCTTACGGCCACTGCCTTCGTTCCCTCATTCAGCGCCGAGGCTGAGCCCGGCAGCGACCGAAGAACTCCAATTGCGGGTCCTTCCGGACCGCGCAGCGTGTTAGCGGCGCGGGACCGACCCAGACCGAGGCCTGAGGGTCAGTTCTCACCCTCTTACGGAAAGGGTGCGTGCTCGCCTCCCTCGGAGTATACCGTGTCGGCGAGCGCACCGATGGCGCTTTTTACGAAGATGGGGAACGGCCCCCGCGAATCGGGGGCCGGGGGCGAGGCGGGATCTCAGTGCACGTCTTTCCAGAATTCCTTCTTCATGCTGTAGGCGACGATGAAGAAGAGCCCCAGGAACAACAGGACGAAGACGCCGAGGCGACGCCGCTCCAGTTGCACCGGCTCGCCCGCGTAGGTGAGGAAGGCGGTGATGTCGCGCACCATGGCGTCGTACTGCGCCGCGTTCAGCTTGCCGCCGACGGCGGGGCCGACGCCTTCCGCCACTGGCGTGCCCGTCTGATGCGCGGCCATGACCGGCGGCGCCAGACCCTGGAGATCAGCCAGGACATGCGGCATCGCCGTACTCGGGAACATCAGGTTATTGACGCCGTAAGGCCGGGTTGGGTCCGCATAAAAGGTCTTCAGATAGGTGTAGACCCAGTCCGGGCTGCGCCAGCGAGTCACCAGCGTCAGATCAGGCGACGGAACCCCGAACCACTTCTCACCGTCCTCGGGACGCATGGCGTTCGTCATGGGGTCGCCGGGCTTGGCATCACCGACCAGGATGGTCTTGCGCAGGGTGATGTCATCGATCCCCAAGTCGGCGGCCATGCGGTTGTAACGCATGTACTTCAGCGAATGGCACCCCATGCAATAGTTCATGAAGTACTTAGCGCCGTTCTGCAACGAAGCCTGGTCGCGCAAGTCGATGTTCGCCGGCAGTGTTTGCGGGCCGGCAGAGGCGAACCCGAGCGTTGGCAGCAGCGATAAAGCGAAAGCGGCTATCAGCTTTTTCATTCGGTTACCCTCTCCGGAACCGGCTTGACCTGGTCCAACTTGCTGTAGATCGGCATCAGCAGGAAGAATGCGAAATACAATGCGGTGAAGATCTGTGCGAGCAGGGTCGACAGCGGGCTCGCGGGCTGCAGGCCCAGATAGGCGAGCACGACGAACGACACGGCGAACACGGCCAAGGCAATCTTGGTCAGCGTCCCCTTGTAGCGCACCGACTTCACCGGACTGCGATCCAGCCAGGGCAGAGCGAACATGATCAAGATCGCCGCGAACATCACAACCACGCCCGGGAACTGCGAATCCCACATCGGCGGGATCGCCCGCAACATGGCGTAGAAGGGAGTGAAGTACCAAACCGGGGCGATATGGACCGGGGTCACCATCGGGTTGGCCGGCTGGAAGTTCGGCGCCTCCATGAAGATCCCGCCGCCGGTCGGGGCGAAGAACACCACCGCGAAGAACAACGCCAGGAAGACGACGGTGCCGACGATATCCTTGACCGTATAGTAAGGATGGAAGGGGATGCCGTCAGCGGGCGCGTTGGGGCTCCAGCGATTGCCCTTGGGGCCATCCTTGATCTCGATGCCGTCCGGATTGTTCGAGCCGACCGCGTGCAGCGCGACGATGTGGACAAACACCAGACCGGCCAGGATGAAGGGAACCACGAAGTGGAAGGCGTAGAAACGGTTCAGGGTGACGTCCGAGATGACGTAGTCACCACGCACCCAGGTGGAAAGGTCTTCACCGATCCCGGGCACGGCCGCAAACAGGTTCACGATGACCTGCGCGCCCCAGTAGGACATCTGGCCCCAGGGCAACAAATAGCCGAAGAAGGCCGTGGCCATCATCGCCAGATAAATCACCACGCCGATGATCCAGAGCAGTTCCCGCGGCTTGCGGTAAGAACCGTACATCAGGGCGCGGAACATGTGCAGGTAGATAATGATGAAGAAGGCCGAAGCGCCGGTCGAATGCACGTACCGGATCAGCCAGCCCCACTCCACATCGCGCATGATGTACTCGACGGAGGCATAGGCCTCGGCCGCCGAGGGCTTGTAGCTCATCGCCAGCCACAGGCCGGTCACGATCTGGATCACCAGGACCAGGATCGCCAGCGACCCGAAGAAATACCAAAAATTGAAGTTTTTCGGCGCGTAATACTGGGCGAGGTGCTCGTTCCAGACCTTGGTGGCCGGGAACCGCTTGTCGAACCAGCCCAGGACGCCGGTCGTGGTCTGCTCTTCTGCGCTCATTTAGGCGGCTCCTTGATCCTGACCCACCAGGATCGTGGTGTCGTTGAGATACATGTGGATCGGGATCACCAGATTGGTCGGCGCGGGAACACCCTTGAAGACCCGCCCGGCCAGATCGAACCGGGAACCGTGACAGGGACAAAAGAACCCGCCTTTCCAACCCGCGCCCAAGTCGTTCGGTGCCATTTCCGGGCGGAACGTCGGCGAGCAGCCCAGGTGCGTGCAGATGCCGATCGCGACCCAGACCTCGGGTTTGAGCGAACGCATGGGGTTCTTGCAGTACTCGGGCTGCTGCGGGACGATCGAAGCCGGATCCACCAACTGCGAATCGAGCGTCGGCAATGCGGCAAGCATCTCGGGGGTCCGCTTGACGATCCAGATCGGCTTACCACGCCATTTGACGACCAGGAGCGCACCCGGCTCCAACTTGCTGATGTCCGCTTCCACCGGTGCGCCGGCGGCACGGGCCTTGGCGCTCGGATTCATGGACGCGACGAACGGCACGGCCGCGAAACCGGCGCCGACGGCACCGACCGCGCTGGTCGCGGCGACGAGCATCCGTCGCCTGCTGTGATTTACGCCTACTGCGCTCATATGCGACTAACCCTCGGGTGACACCAGCGCCGCCGACTCCTCTTAAGCCGACTCCACGCACGTGTTGAGATGAAAGATACGAATGTGCAAAATCTCTACGAAACCGACCGGGCATTCTCCGTGATCAGCGCATACGCGGTCAAGGAGCGAGCGCTGTTCTCACCTGGCGCCAGGGTCAATCGGAGTACGAATCAAGCCGGGTTATCGATTTCTAGGTACCGATGAGACAGAGCAAAACGCTCGGCCAAATGCGCTCCCAACGCCTGGACTCCATAGCGCTCGGTAGCGTGATGACCGGCCGCAAGGAAACTGACCCCGAGTTCGCGAGCGGCGTGCGTGGTCTGCTCGGAAATCTCACCGCTCAAAAAGGCGTCGATCCCGAGCGCAGCCGCAGCCTCGAGATAGCCCTGACCACCGCCGCTGCACCAGGCCACGCGCTGCACCGGCCGGTCGTGCGCGGCAACCAAAGTCCCGGTTCGTCCCAAGCGTTCGCTGACGGCCCGCGCCCAGACCTCGGGCGGCAACGCGTCCATGAGTCGGCCGCGCCACACCACCCCGTGACCGATGGCGGTTGGTTGCGCATCCAGAATACCAAGCCGTACCGCCAGCGTCGCGTTATTCCCCAACGTCGGGTGCGCATCGAGCGGCAAATGGTAGGCGATGAGGCTCATGCCGCTGCGCATCAGAGCGCGTACACGGCGGCCTTTCGCGCCGGTCAGACACGGGCTCTCCCCCCGCCAGAACCAACCGTGGTGGACCAGCAGGGCATCGGTGTCCGGATCGCAGGCCGCATCGATCAAAGCCGCACAGGCGGTGACACCGCTGACCAGCCGGCGAATCGGCCGCACGCCCTCGACCTGGAGCCCGTTGGGCGCGGAGTCCGCAAAGGTCGCAACATCCAGTAAGGCGTCACAGTAGGCCGTCAGACCCTGGGGTTCTATCATGTTCGCTCCGGTCACCGAGCCATGGCCCAATCGTGGTAGCTTAAAGCGATGCGCAGTTTCGGTCCAATCCCACTCCTGGTCACCGCCGTTGCCGCCGGATCGACCGGGGCCCTGCTGACCCTGTCGCTGTCGACACCGGTTCCGCCACGACCAGACACCTGCACCCACCCGCGGCCGGAGGACCGCGTGTCTTACGCGACCTCATTCGCCGACGCGGTCGCGCGCGCGACACCGGCGGTCGTCAGCATTTATGCCGCACACGTACCGCAGGGCTTAGCGGCTGATTCCGCGCCGGAACCGCGGCCACCCCATCTACCCGGCCCGCCGCTGACCGCACGCGCGGCACGCGCGACCGGTTTGGGTGCGGGCGTCATCCTGACAACCGACGGGTTGATCCTGACCAACCGCCATGTGGTGCAAAGCGCCACCGGCATCCGTGTGGTCATAGCCGGCGGAAGGACCTTGGCAGCGCGCGAACTGGGTCAAGATCCCGACACGGACCTGGCCGTACTCAAGGTCGACGCCACTGACCTGCCGACGGTCCCGCTCGGCGACCCGCGCATCTTGCGGGCGGGCGACGTCGCGCTGGCGATCGGCAATCCTTATGGCATCGGCCAATCGGTGACTCAGGGGATCGTCAGCGCCATCGGCCGCTCCGAGCTCGGCCTCACACCCATCGAGGATTTCATCCAGACCGACGCCGCCATCAACCCCGGCAATTCCGGGGGGGCACTGATCAACGAGCACGGCGAACTGATCGGCATCAACACCGCGATCTACTCCGAAACCGGCACCGCCGATGGCATCGGCTTTGCCATCCCCTCCGACCTGGCTGTTGCGGTCGCCTTTACCATCGCCGAGCGGGGTCAGGTCCCGCGCGGCTGGATCGGCCTGCGCGGCCGTAGCGTCACCCCGGAGTTGGCCGCCACCTTCGGACTGCGCGCCGCCGCGGGTATTCTGGTGTCATCCACGCTACCCGACAGCCCGGCGGCACAGGCGGGTCTGCGGCCGGGCGACGTGGTCACCCGCGTCGATGAGCACCCGGTCCAGACCCCGCGTGACCTGTTGGACGCAATCGCGGGCGTTGGACCCGATCAAACCGTATCGCTGGAGGTCTGGCGCGGCAGCGAACGACTGGAGACCCGGACCGTGACGGAGCGGCGGCCGGTACCCGCGAAGTGAGACGGAGGCACTGGTAATCGACCCGCACCGGGTGGCAAGATCACCCTTGCCCACGACCAGGGCGGGCTCGCTGCCGATCCCGCCCTTCGTCCGGAGCGGGTCTGTCGAGCCGTCGCAGGGCTCGGCGAGGGTCCCCAATAACGAGTCGGAAATCAGCTAAACAACGACAACGAGTGTTTTCACTTGTGCTTGACTCGTTAACAAACCGCCTTACACAAGACACAAACATGAAATTCATCAGAAACCTACTGGCCATCATCGGCCTCGCTACCGTGCTCGCGGTCGGTGCCGTCGCGCTTGGTTACGGTCAGCGACTGGCTTCCTTCGACCCTGGATTCGCCGGAACCTATGGAGACTTTGCCCAGCGACTGCTGGCGACCGGGGACCCGGGCGTGGCGATGATGTGGGCGATTCCGGTTAAAGAAGGGCTAAGTCCCGATGACGTGATCGAGGCCATGAACAGCATCGCCTCCGCCCGCAACTTTTTGTTCGTTGGCGAGTCACCATTTTATAAGCAGATCGAGGCGATTACCGGCGAGAAGTACCGCTACGTCAACTTTCTGTCGTTCTGCGACGCCCAGGTCGGCAAGCAGATGCTGGAGTACCGGGATCAATACAGCGGCTTCATGCCCTGCCGCATCGCCCTGGTCGAGGACAAGGAAGGACAACTGTGGCTTTACAGCATGAATCTTGACCTGATGATCTACGGCGGCACCCAGTTGCCCGCCGACCTCAAGGCGTCGGCCATGCGGGTACGCGATACCATCCGTGACATCATGGAGGGAGCAGCGGCCGGCGAATTCTGATATCTGCATCGCGCTCGGCTAGTGCCGCGCGGACGGACACCTGAGAAATTTCCGATGCACAACCCACAACGCTTTATCCCGCCACTGGTCCTGTTGGCGGGCGCACTGATCAGCGCCGGCTGCGGCCATCAACCTACGAGCACGCCCGATGGGCTGGCTCCCGAGCGGACCGACGCAGAACCCCAGGCGGCGGACAGCACGGCCGCGACCACGGATAACAGAGCAGACAACCGGGTTGATACGGGCAAACCCGCGGTGACACCGGAAAAGGATCTGCGTTACCGGTTACCCCCCGGCCAACAGCGGGCGCTCACCATCTATCTGGGCTCGCAGTCATTCGACTATGTCGAAGATGACCTGATCGTCGCCAGTGGGCGGGTATCCACGGGGACCCCGGAGCACCCGACGCCCACGGGGGACTTTCGCGTCCTCAGCAAAGACATCAACAAACGCTCCGGGAAATATACGAATTATTTCGACGAGAACACACCAATGCCTTACTCGCTACAGTTCTCCGGACCCTATTTCGTCCACGAGGGCTGGGTGCCTGGTCATCCCGACTCCCATGGCTGCGTGCGCCTGCATTACGAGGACGCGAAGTTCCTGTTCAGCCGGATGAAAGTTGGTGATCGCATCCTGGTGAAAGGCAAGGGAGCCGCGCGTCCAGCCAATCCCTGGCCGGATGTTTTTCCGGTATTCTAGTTCCCCGTGCCGCCCTGACAACGGCTCAATGACAAGTTAAATCAGTTCCTTGAGGAACGCCTTTCGCACCCTTGTCGCTGTCGATTTTCCTGGGCAAAAAAAGCCCGGCAGGGTGCCGGGCTGGAACGTCTCATTTTGAGAGAGACGAGGAGGACTCGGTTGAGTTCCTGGGGCGGCGTTCGTGTTGTTCTTTGCCGCTCCCCTCAGTTCGCGCAACCAATCAGTGCATGAACAGGCCGCCGTTCACCTGAAGATTAGAACCCGTGACATAACCGTTCGCGTCAGACACCAAGAAGGCCACCGCGGAGGCGATCTCGGCCGGCTGGGCCATGCGACGCATCGGGATTCCGCTGATGATCGAGTTACGGACCTTCTCATCCATCGCCAAGGTCATCGGAGTATCGACATAACCAGGAGACAAAGTGTTGACAGTGATACCCTTTGCAGCACCCTCTTGCGCCAACGCCATGGTAAACCCGTGCATGCCGGCCTTGGCCGCCGAATAGTTGGTCTGACCGAACTGTCCGCGCTGACCATTAACCGACGAAATGTTGACAATGCGACCAAAGCCACGATCCAACATCCCTTCCCATACCTGACGGGTCACGTTGAAGACGCTGTTCAGGTTGACGCCGATGACAGCGTTCCACTGGGCCGGCACCATCTTCTTGAAGGTTCCATCCTTAGTGATGCCGGCGCAGTTCACCAGGATGTCGATCGGGCCGTGCTTGGCCGTGATCTCGGCGACCATGCGAGCACAATCGTCAAACGACGATACGTCACCGACGGCGATGTCGACATTCAGACCAGCGGCAATGCGCTCCGCCTTCCAGGCTTCAGCCTGAGCAGTCTCCTGCGGGATATGGTTGGCAATCACGGTCGCGCCGTCGGTCGCCAGACGCGTGCAGATCTCGGAACCGATGCCGCCAATACCGCCGGTGACCAGTGCAATACGTGCCATTATCTCTCTCCTCCAGGTCTTTGGTTTTTGAAGATCATCAAGCCGTCCGTGGATCGGACGACGAGTTGGGGTTACCTTTTCCCCATTTTCAACGCCTGCCCCGCGCGCGGGTCAGGCGTTGAAAATGACAGTCCCTCCGTGGACTGCACGGATGTTATCACCAGAACTCAGGCGGCGACGACACCCTTACGCAGATCCGCGCTGACGGCGGCCATGTTCTTCTCGAACCAGGCACGATAGTCGTCGCGGGCCTGATCGGCAAGCACCATGTTGGCCTTGGATTCGTTCACTACGCGCTCGCTCAGCTCCTTGGCGACCGCCACCTGGCCCTTCACGAACGTGCTGAAGTCCGCGGACTCGGAGGCCAGCTTCACCAGCCGGTTGCCGTGCTCGACGGACAGATTGAGCGCATCGATCTGACGCGCAGCCAGACGCTCGAAGTAGCGCAGGTTGATCTCGCCCAGGCTGGTCATCTGCGCCACGCCCTTGTTGGTGATCTCGTTAACGGTCTTCAGTGTTTCTGCAGAGGTCATTTCAGTCTCCGACATTTTGCTGCAATGCAGCATTTGTTGCAGTGCACAATAGCCGTAAGATCCGCACCTGTCAAGGAAGAGTTTCGCAATATTTCGAATTAACCTTTTTTCTTACGTTCCTGACCCAGCGGGAAACCGGCCGCACGCATGAACTCGTCCTGGAGGTTCGACCAGAGATCCATGTTGCGCTTGGTGACGCGGGTCACCGCATCGAAGGGGCTGTCGCCCCACGCCTCGGTCAACTGCTTCTGCTGCTTGGCGAACAGGTCCAGTGAACTTTCCAGATAACGGGCGAACAGTCCCTGGACCGTGCCGCCGTAAAAACGGATGATCTGCGACAGCATGTTGGCGCTGAACAGCGGTTCGCCGCCGCTCTCCTCCTCCAGCATGATCTGCAGCAGGATCGCGCGGGTGATGTCGCTGTCGTTGGCTGCATCCACCACCCGGAACTCGGCGGAATCCATGACCAAGGCACGCACGTCCGCTAAGGTAATGTAGTGACTGAGTTCCGTATCGTACAGACGCCGGTTGGGATACTTCTTGATGATGCGCTCGCGACTCATTGCATTTGCCTGAGTGGATGATTGCGGGCCCAAGTGTACCGCAGTACGGCACCGGGGCATCCTAACTCGGACCACCGGGTCAGTCCCAACTCGCTTGCGCAGTTACCCGGCATTCCCTGGCCGCCGCGGGTAGCACAGCGGCCAGGGTCGGCCCAAGTGCTAGTCGCGCTCAACCGCCAGCGCGACACCTTGACCGCCGCCGATACACAGGGTCGCCAGGCCCTTCTTAGCGTCGCGCTTCTGCATCTCATGCAGCAAGGTCACCAGTACTCGCGCGCCGGAAGCGCCGATCGGGTGACCCAGGGAAATGGCACCACCATTCACGTTCACCTTGCTCAGGTCCCAGCCGATCTCCTGATTCACCGACATCGCCTGGGCGGCGAACGCCTCGTTGGCTTCGACCAGGTCCAGGTCAACGGGCGCCCATCCAGCCTTCGCCAGACATTTGGTGGTGGCGGGGATCGGGCCGGTGCCCATGATCGCCGGGTCCACGCCGGCGGAGGCGAAGGCGACCAGGCGCGCCAGCGGCTTGAGACCCAGTTCCTTGGCCTTGGACGCGGTCATGACCATGACCATGGCCGCACCGTCGTTGATGCCGGAGGCGTTACCCGCGGTCACGGTACCCGTCTTGTCGAAGGCCGGTTTGAGCTTGGCGAGGGACTCGGCGGTGGTGCCGGGACGCGGAAATTCGTCCTGAGCGACGACCAGCGGCTCCCCCTTGCGCTGCGGGATACTGACCGGGACGATCTCATCGACGAAGCGGCCGGCCTTGATCGCGGCCTCGGCCTTCTGCTGCGAGCCGGCGGCAAAGGCGTCCTGGGCCTCGCGGCTGAACGCATATTTCTTGGCGATGTTCTCGGCGGTGACGCCCATGTGAATCTGGTTGAAGGCGTCCCACAACCCATCAACGATCATGGTGTCCACCATCTTCCAGTCGCCCATCCGCTGCCCCTCGCGGGAGCGTGGCAGAATGTGCGCCGACTGGCTCATGCTCTCCTGGCCGCCGGCAATCACGATCTGCGCGTCCCCGCAGGCAATCGCCTGCATCGCCAGCTGCACCGCCTTCAACCCGCTGCCGCAAACCTTGTTGATGGTCATAGCCGGGACCTGATGGGGCAGGCCGGCCTTGATGGCGGTCTGGCGCGCCGGGTTCTGACCGACTCCCGCGGTCAGCACCTGACCCAGGATGACTTCATCGACTTGGTCCGGGGCAACACCGGTTTGGTCCAGCAAGGCCTTGAGTACGGTTGCGCCAAGCTCGCTCGCCGTGAGGGTGGAAAGGCTGCCGCCGAAGCTGCCGACCGCGGTCCGTGCCGCCGCGACGATGACGATGTTCTCGCTCATGGATGTGGTCTGCCCTGTGGCTGGTTAGAATGGTATGGCCTGACTGCGGAGGACCACACGAGGGGGCGACGCGCGCCCGTGCACCCGCCGACGGTCAAGGCTGCGGCGAAGCGGTCTATGACGGTCTATGATGGGGTTCGAATGCCCCTTGAGTCCTCCTAGTCGTGCATCATAGCGGAGATTGTTGCAGTGCACAAATTTCCGTGTTAGCGTTCCGGAACTTACACCAAGAGGAGGTTACAACGTGAACAACGATAGCTTTTTTTCCAACGATTGGATGGAGACCCAGCGCAAGTACTGGGAAAACTGGATGGCGATGAGCCGCAAGGCCATGGGCGTCGCGGGCGGAAGCCCGACCGCCCCCTGGGAGGCGGCCCTGGATCACTGGTGGAAGGCGCTCTCGCCGGCCGCCCCGGACGCGTCCAAGCAGTTCATGGAGCGGATGATGGATCAGGGCAAGGCCTTTTTCAAAATGGCCGAGACCTTCCTGCCGGGCGCCAACGGGGGCGTCGACGGCTGGTCCGCTTTCACCAAGACCCTGGAAGACATGCAGCAAGGCTTCCGCGGCTCGGTGGACGATGGCGGCAACACCCTGCATCGCCTGATGGCCTTCTGGGAACTGCCGTATGACAACTGGCAGCGCATGGTCTCCTCCATGTCGCCGGTGCCCGGTGATTTCCTGCGCAACATGCCTCACGGGGACATGCAGGGGAGCGTGGATCGACTCCTGTCGGCCCCCGGACTCGGCTACCACCGCGAGGAACAGGCCCAATACCAGGCGCTGATGCGCTGTTCCATCGACTATCAGAAAGCCCTTCAGGACTATCTGGCCTTCAACTCCAAGCTCGGGTTGAAAGCGGTGGAGCGCATGCGCAGCTACATGCAGGACCTGATCCAAAGCGGGAAGACCATCGACTCGGCCCGCGCCATCTATGACAACTGGGTCGGCTGCTGCGAGGCCGTCTACGCGGAAGAGGTGAGCACACCGCACTACGCCGAGCTGCACGGCAAGCTCGTCAACACCCAGATGGCGTTGAAGCACCGCATGGCCGTCATGGTCGACGAGAACCTGGGCGCCATGAACATGCCCACGCGCACCGAGATCCGGACGCTGCAGGACCGCCTCCAGGAGACCCGCCGCGAGAACAAGCGGATGCGCCGTGACCTGCACGCCCTGCAGCAACAGGTCCAGACACTGCTCGGCGGCGAAGCGCCCAAGAGCTTGACCAGCGGGCTGCGCACGGCGCTCATCGAAGGGCCGGACAGCAAGAAGAGCATGGCAGCCAAGCCCGTCGCGGCCAAGCCCGCCACCAAGTAGCGCATGCCGAATTCCAGTCCCCAGCCGCACCGGGGGCCTCGGGCAGAACCCATCAAACGAGGAGAGAACCAAGTGATTCCAATCGATATCCGGCCGGACAAACTGGCCGAAGAAATGCTGGACTACACCCGCAAGCTTGGCCAGGGCATGGAGAACCTGCTGAACGCGGACAAGATCGACACGGGCGTCAGCCCCAAGCACCCAGTCTACAAGGAAGACAAGCTGGTGCTGTATCGCTACGACACCCCCGCGGGCATCACACCCAAGCCGGTGCCGCTCCTGATCGTCTACGCCCTGGTCAACCGGCCCTACATGGCCGACATCCAGGAGGATCGCTCGACCATCAAGGGCCTGCTGGCCACCGGCCAGGATGTCTATCTGATCGACTGGGGCTATCCGGACGGGGCCGATCGGTCCTTGACCCTGGACGACTATATCAACGGCTACATCGACAACTGCGTCGACTTCATCCGCGAGTCCCATGGGCTCGACGCAATCAACATCCTGGGTATCTGCCAGGGCGGCGCCTTCAGCCTGATGTACACCTCCATGCATCAGGAGAAGGTCAAGAATCTGGTGACCATGGTGACCCCGGTCGATTTCGAGGCCCCGGGCAACCTGCTTGCCAGTTGGACGCGCGCCATGGATATCGATCTGGCCGTGGATACCATGGGTAACGTCCCCGGCGAGTTGCTCAACTGGACCTTCCTGTCCCTGAAACCGTTCAGCCTCACCGGGCAGAAATACGTCAACATGGTCGATCTGCTGGACGACCCGGACAAGGTCAAGAACTTCCTGCGGATGGAGAAATGGATCTTCGACAGCCCCGACCAGGCGGGCGAGACCTTCCGGCAATTTGCCAAGGATTTCTTCCAGAAGAACGGCTTCATCAACGGCGGCGTGGTCCTGGGCGACCGCGAGGTGAACCTCAAGGAGTTGACCTGCCCGATCCTCAACATCTACGCCCTGCAAGACCATCTGGTTCCGCCGGATGCCTCGCGCGCCCTCAAAACGCTGACCTCGAGCAGTGACTATTCCGAACTCGCCTTCCCCGGCGGGCACATCGGTATCTACGTCAGCGGCAAGGCCCAGAAGGAGGTCACCCCCTCCATCGGCAAGTGGCTCAACGAGCGCTCAGCGGCCTGATCGGTCAGTGACTGACCAGCCCGCGCGGCCCCTTGATCCGCGCGGGCTTTTTTTCGCGTGAGCCCGGCGCATGGCCGCCGCGGGACGGCGCCGCCAGGTCGGCGCTCTCCCCAAGGCATCGAACGGCGGCCGTCCGGCCGCCTCTTCCTTGCCTTTTGTCCAGCTTTCGCTTAAAAATACCTGCTCTAGTGTTTTCACATATTCTAAAACAGCGAAACTGCGGAGGTTCCCCATGGCCCATGATCAAGAACTCGACGCCAGCGGTCTGAACTGCCCCCTGCCCATCCTGCGCGCGAAGAAAACCCTGAATGCGATGACCCCGGGTCAGGTGTTACACGTCATCGCCACGGATCCCGGCTCGGTCAAGGACTTCGACGCCTTTGCCAAGCAGACCGGCAACGATCTGATCGAATCCAAGGAAGAAGGCGGCAAATTCCACTTCCTGATCAAGAAGTGCTGAGCCTCGCCAGTCAGCCCATGATGACCATCGGCTTGCCGCGGTCTTGACAGCAGTTCCGATCAAGCCGTGCTGAGCATCGCCAGTCGGCGGCCATGTTCCGGTCAGCGACTGAACATACAACAATTTTCCGGAGGAACCGATGGCTCAGAAGAAGCTCGCCATCATCGCTACCAAGGGCTCGCTCGATTGGGCCTATCCCCCTTTCATCCTGGCCTCGACCGCCGCCGCGCTGGACTACGAGGTGCAGATTTTTTTCACCTTCTACGGACTGCAGTTGCTCAAGAAGAAGCTGGACCTGCAGGTCACGCCCTTGGGCAATCCCGGGATGCCCATGCCCGGCGGCATGGAGAAGTTCATGCCGGTCATCGTCACGGCCCTGCCGTTCATGCAAGGCGTCATGACGAGCATGATGAAGGCCAAAATGAAGAAGAAGGGAGTCGCCAGCATCGAACAACTGCGCGAACTCTGCCAGGAGGCCGAGGTCAAGCTGATCGCCTGCCAGATGACCGTGGACCTGTTCGACATGGACTCCACCCAGTTCATCGACGGGATCGAGTACGCCGGGGCCGCGGCCTTTTTTGAATTTGCCGGCCAGAGCGACATCTGTCTCTACATCTGACCGGGTGCCCCGCAGGCCGGCAATCGCCTGCGGGGCGGGCGGCTCAGCTGTCGCACCGCACTCCGCCATGGTCTTGATCCCAACCAGCGCAGTCAGTCGCCTCACAAGGTCTTGACCAGCTCGATCCCGATGATGTTGGCATCCATCGCGTATTCGCCGTCGAGTGCCGAGGTCCCGATGGCTTCACCGCTCGTGTAAGGGATGGCCGCCGTAAACGTCCGATTCTCCCCCAAGACATAGGCGTAACTGGCCTCGACTGAGAACCCGTTGCCAAGCCCCTGCGCGATGCCGATACTGAAGAGTTGGCGGTCGCTGTCCGGGACCCTGGCGCTGAAGTGATCGTCACTCTGACCGGTCTCGTCATAAGCATAGCCGACGCGCAACTGGGTCTGCGGCTGCACCTGCCAGGTCAGACCCAGGCGGTAGGCGTTGGAATTACTCCAGGCGTTGGTGTCGGCAGAGATCAGGGTGTTGGTGCGGTTACCGGTGATCTCCAGGCGGTCGAACTCATCCCAACCGGTGTAGCTCCAATCGAACTCGGCCGCGATCGTCTCGGTGAACGCATAGCGCGCCCCGAGTTGCAGACGCCAGGGCAGGTTAACGTCCACACTGGCACGCTGCCCCTGCTGCAGCCTCCCCGCCGCGACCAGCACCATGTTGCTCGGTGTGTAGTTCCCTTCGATGTCCAGGGTAGCGGCAGACCGATAGGTCAGGCCCAGGGACAGGGCCTGGATGCGGTACATGACGCCCAGGTTGAAACCGAGTCCATAGCCGCTGCCTTCCATCTGTCCCAGATTGGAGTCCAGTTGCGCGGTTTGGGCCGAGTAGATATCCAGGCCCAGGGCCAGACTCAGATTGTCGTTGACCCGATAGGCCGCGCTCGGCACCAGGTCCAGGACCTCCAACTTGCTCGCGGTGGGGTGATTGCCGGTCGGGATGGTGCCGAGCCCGGGGACAGTGCGCGATTGGCTCAGCGCCGGGAAGGTCCCATAGGCCCAGCGCGTCTCCAGTCCGTAGGGCACGTTCAGCCCGAGCCCCATCCGCCATTGGTGGTTGAGTTTGATGGCCGCCTGCAACAGGGGCGCGCCGACCCATTCGGCCCCGTCGCTGTCATGGGTACCGGTGGCGTTGGTCACCGAGAAGGATGGTCCGATGAGCAGGGCGCCCAGCGCGAGACTGGATCTGTCCTGGAACCCCATGGCCGCCGCGTTGTAAGGGATTGCGCCGACCTCCGTGGGGTTGGCAACCATCGCGTTGGCAGTACCGATACCCGCGGTCGACGCCTCGGGCAACAGAAAGCCGGACGCCTGCGCACCGCCATGCGCACCAAAGGTCCCGATCACTGCGGCGACCAGGGCGGTTGCGACTGAACCTGCCGCCTTTTCGTACATGAGAGATCCCCCTGAAACACGGTTGCCTGTTGCAAATGCGGTTCGATCGCCCGGTCCAGCGCCCCACTCCGACCTCTGTCGGCCACCGCGAGTTGTGCGGTTGCGACCAGGCGAGCAGCCCTGGCAGAAGCCTGCAAAGCCCTTGTGTGCAAGAAGAAATACCATGTAAATCGGTCTATTCGCGACGATTGACGACCGCCTGGAACTGTAGGCCAAGCGACCGCCGATTTCCACCACTTGTTGCAACAACATTGCAGTTGCGCGAAAGCAACGCCAGCTCGATCCCTAACAATCGCTCCGGAAATGCGATAATGCCGTTGAAATTACGGTGAAACTTACCAAACATCAGCTTTGTATGATATAAGCGTTTTTTATTGATGCATTCACCGAGATCGACCCGGATGGCGGACCGCAGACTCCAGGTATTCCACACCGTCGCGCGACTCCTGAGCTTTACCAAGGCCGCGGAGAGCCTGCACATGACCCAGCCGGCGGTCACCTTCCAGGTCCGCCAGTTGGAAGAGCACTTCAATACCCGGTTGTTCGACCGCACCCACAACCGGATCAGCCTGACGGACGCCGGCCGTCAGGTCTTCTCCTACGCGGATCGGATTTTCGAGCTCTATGCTGAAATGGAGAACGCCGTGCGCACGATCACCGGAGAGATCAGCGGAGCGCTCACCATCGGTGCCAGCACCACCATCGCCGAGTACATGCTCCCCACCCTGCTCGGCGACTTCAAAGAGCGCTATCCGGACGTCACCATTCACCTGAAGGTGTCCAACAGCGAGGGCATTGTCTCCATGGTCGAGAACAACGCCATCGATCTGGGCGTGGTGGAAGCGCCGGTCAGCAACAAGAACCTCGTAGTGGAAAACTGCAAACGCGATCAACTGGTTGCCATCCTGCCCCCGGGGCATGCCCTGGCCGGAGCCGAACAACTCACCTTCGCCCGTCTGCTGGAATACCCCTTCATCTGCCGCGAGGAGGGCTCGGGCACACGCGAGGTGATCAGCGACTACCTGGGGCAGTTGCCGCAGTGCCATGCCGTCCTCAAAATCGCGATGGAACTTGGCAGCCCCGAAGCCGTGAAGGGTGCGGTAGAGGCCGGGATGGGGGTGTCGGTCGTATCGCGGGCAACCATCCAGAAAGAACTGCGGCTCGGTACCCTGGTGGCGGTGAATCTGGACCCGCCGCTGGATCGGCCCTTTTCATTCGTGCACCAAAAGCAGAAGTTTCGCCTGCGGGTGATGGAGGAACTCCTCGAGTTTGCCCGCGCTTACTGCCGCTCCCGCGCTGAGCCTTGAGCGGTCGGAGCGATACCCTGAAGTGACTGCCATGAATGACCATCAAGCCCCGCGGCATGGCACTGACGAGCCACGCCTGACGCGACTGTTCCGCTCCCTGGGCGAAGACGATCGGCGCACCCTGCTGGCCTTTGCCGAGTTCCTCGCCGCGGGTCGGCAACCGACCGCCGCGCCCGCGCCACCCGTTGCACCCACACCGCTGCCGCGACCGGAACAGGAGACCGTCATTGCCGCCATCCGCCGCCTCTCCCGCACCTACCCGATGCTCGATCGCGGCCCCATGCTCAACGAAACCTCGGCCCTGATGTCCGCTCATGTGCTCCAGGGCCGCAACGAAGCAGTCGTCATTGATGACCTGGAAGCGCTGTTTTTGCGTCATTTTTCGGACTACCGCGCGCGCCTGCAGGCGGCGGCCGGGGACGCACAGGCGGGTTGCACCGGTACCGACACGCCCGCCGCGGGACCTGACTGACCGCCGATACCAGGCGGGTGCGCCGCCCGGTCAGTGCTGGAGCGTCTACACTATCGACAAATCCCAGGGAACCACGGACCTGTCATGTACCAGTCGGGACCCACCCTCATTGAATCGCCCGGCATCGCGAAATGCGCGGCGCGGCGGCCGCTTGGCGCGCGGCGAGACCGCCGCGTTCGTCCGGACAACCACCCAAGAGCCGGCCGGGACACGCGATCCACGCGGGTGTCTCTGTGGTCATTGATCGTCCTGACCCTGACCCTGTGCCTGCACCAGACGCTGCCCACGGCAGCCGCCGGCCTGCCGGACACCCTGGTGTCGATCAAGCGCGGCGTCGTCGCGGTGGGCACCTACATGAGGGTACGCGCACAACCGCATGACCTGCGCGGCAGCGGATTCGTCGTCGCGGGCAACCACGCCGTCACGAACGCCCATGTATTGCCGCCGCGGCTCGACACCAACCGCCGTGAGGTCTATGCCGTCTTTCTTCCGGCGGGTCAGGACCGGGTCCAGGTCCGGGAGGCTGATCTGGTACGCCGCGATGAGACCCATGACCTGGCCTTGTTGCGCTTCGGCGGCGCACCGCTGCCGCCCTTGGCCCTGGGCCGGGGCACGGATCTGCGCGAAGGCGAGGCGGTCGCCTTTACCGGTTACCCGATCCTCAACGCCCTGGGCCTGTTCCCCGCGACCCACCAGGGCATCGTTGCGGCCATCGCGCCGATCGTGATCCCGGTCGGTTCGGCTCGCGACTTGACCACCGAGATGGTGAAGCGCCTGAACGAGCCCTTCGACATCATCCAGTTGGACGCCACCGCCTACCCCGGTAACTCGGGATCACCGCTGTATGAGCCGGACTCCGGGCGGGTGGTGGGGGTCATCAACAGCGTCTTCATCAAGGGAACCAAAGAAGTCGCCCTCTCCGACCCCAGCGGCATCACCTATGCAATTCCAGTGGAACATGTGCGCGCCCTGCTCCAGGCAGCGGGGATCAAGGCCGCGCCCTGAGCCAACGGGGGATGAGCGATCCTATGCGATCACTGCAACACACAACCCGCCAGCCGCCGATCATTGCCGCAAGCACGACGTCGAATGCAAACCGGGCGCACTGGAAGCGCTGGAGCGCGAGGAGTCGGTCCGCGCCCGACGGATCGGACAGTGACTCAGGACCGTCGCTTGAGCAGCACCTGTTTGGCCTCATTGATCTTGGCCGCCAAGTAATCGGACCCGCCCCGATCCGGATGCAGCTTCTGCATCAACCGGCGATGGGCGTCGCGAATAGCGGTCGTATCCGCCGCGGCATCGATCCCCAAGATCGCCACGGCCTCCGCCTCGTTCATCGGTCCCCCGCCGGTACTGCCGCCACTGACGCCGGCACCCGGACCCGGGTCCCGATCGCGCCACTCCAGGCCCCGCTCCCGGTCCAGATAGGCCTCCAGCACAGCGGCCGACTGGGCATCGGACTCCCGATAAAGCTCCAGCATCCGCAGCAGTTCGTCGAGCCCCAGATCCTTGAGCCGTCGCCCGGTGAAGGGCCCCTCCAGCACCTCACCGTCCATGGCTCCGCTGGCGTGATCCAGGTTCATCACCAGGAACCGCGTGCGGATCGTCGAGATCCCGGCCGCACTGCCACCGGTGCCGGCGGTCGCGGTCCCGGTCCCGCCGACGCCCGGCAACCCCACACCCAACGCACGCAACAACCGTTGCAGGGCCGGCAACATCTGGACCAGATGCAGGAGCCGCAGCGTGGTGGGAACCAGGGCGGCCAAGGCGGCGAAGATCGGGTTCAACCGCCCGGTGAGCACCGCCAGTACCAGCACACCGATCAGGGTCCAGAGCCCGACTTTACGCAGGACCCAGGCGACGCGCGTCGGCGGTGTCTTGCGGAACCAGTGCAGGAACCAGAAGACCCCCAGCAGCAGCAGCGCAACGAGCAGGACGCGCAGGATCACGCCCTCAATCCCCCTTGCCCCGGCCGCTGACCTGATGCGTCAGCGCCAGCACCGCCCC
The DNA here is from genome assembly GCA_013426805.1 of Chromatiaceae bacterium. GTDB lineage: Bacteria > Pseudomonadota > Gammaproteobacteria > Chromatiales > Chromatiaceae > Thiodictyon. Next base: position 29,533 of record JACDZG010000021.1, on the reverse strand, counting down.
GCCGCGCGTCTGGCCGTACCGTGCGAGCGCCTTGTGCCCGCCTGCCGCGTAGACGGCGACCGCCCCCAGGAGATCGCGCAACAACCCGGGGCTGTTGGCGTCGAACGGGCACCAGGCGCCGCCGCTCAGCCGCGCGATCTCCCGGAAGCTGGGCTCCGCCGTGGGGTCCCGACCTTCCTGAAACACGAACGCCGGCACATGCAGCAACCCGAGCCGTCCGGCCAGATCCGCCAGCCGCTCCCGGTCCTCCTCCATACAGTCACCCACAAAGACCAGTGCATTCACCCGCCCGCGCCCGGCCTGCGCAATCGCGTGATCCAGGACTCGCCCGATTTGGGTCAGCCCGGCCGCACAAAACACCCGATTCATGCGCCGCAGGAGCAGATCCGATTCCCCAATCCAGTCGGATGACTCGAACTCCTGGAAGCCCCGGTAGAAACAGAGCTGGACCTCGAGTCCGCCCAGCGCGCGGGTGTCGGCGAACATGGCCGATTGGATGCGCGCCGCCTGATCCCAGGTGGGTTCCCGGCTCGCGGTGGCGTCCATGGCGAAGATCAGGCGCCCGCGGCCGCCCGGCGGCCCCACCCGCGGGGTGGCCGCCACTTGCTGGAGGAAGTCATTCACCTCACCGGTGCTGTCGAGATCTTTGCGATCGGAAGTCATGGGGCGATGGTCGCTGGTGATCCTGGAATCCGCGGATGGAGACAAATGAATAGGGACGTTTTTACAGATTTCTTGCCCTTTGTGGAAACGGCCTGCGGCCGCGACGGGGCATCGTGGTGAGCACCGACACGCCCGTACCCGCGAGGCCCCAGGCCGCTCCCACAGCGTTGCCGCGCACCTTTGCCGACCCCCTGATCGAGCCTTCACACCTGCGATCCAGACCGAGCTTCGGTGTGAGGGCGGGTTTAAAACCCGCCCCTACGTCCGGTGATCACGGTCGTCGGCTCATAAGCGGCGGACCTCAACTCGCCAGTGCCTCCACCGCCTCGCACAGAAAGTGCCCGAGCATCAGATGGACCTCCTGGATGCGCGGCGTCTCGCCGGAGGGAACAGCCAGGACGATGTCCGCGATCCCGGTCAGGTCACGACCGCGCTCACCGGTGATCAGGACGCGCAGGCAGCCGCGTTCCGCGGCAGCCTCCAGGACGCGCAGGATATTGGGCGAACGCCCGCTGGTACTGAGCGCCCAGAGCACGTCGCCGGGCCGGGCCAGCGCGGCGAGCTGGCGGGCAAAGACCTCGGCAAAGGAGAAGTCGTTGGCCACCGCGCTGGTCGCACTGGTGTCGAAGCCCAGGGCGATGGCCGGCAGCGGCCGCCGGGTCTTGTTCAGGAAGGGGCCGATCAACTCGCCGCTGAGGTGCGTCGCCTCGCCCGCGCTGCCGCCATTGCCGCAGATGAAAATCGTGCCCCCGGCCTGGATGGCGCGCGCCGTCCTGGCGGCAGCGTCCACCGTGGCGGCAAGCAGCGGCGTGTCCGCTCGCACCCGCTCCAGCAAGGCGGCAGTCGCCGCAAGCCGTTGCGTGAGCAGGCGCTCGAGGTCGGGTGTCTCGCTCATGGAGTCGCTCATGGAGTCGCTCATGGAGTCGCTCATGGAGTCGCACCGGTCAGTTGTCGCCGCACGGCGTCTCACCCCCGTCACCGGCATATTTCTTATCCTCGTCCGCCAGCCGTCGCTCGATCTCCGCCTGCTTGCGCGCATCCCAGACGTCCCGGCGCTGCTCCACCCGTTGCTCCCAGGCGTTGGCCACCTCTTCCAGCGTGCGCTCACCGAACAGCACCTGACGCAGCAAGCGGAAACCGAACGCGAGCAGGGCCTCGTCGTCCTGCTCGATCACGGTGTAGAAGGCGTCGGGCAACACATAGGTGCGCCGGAAGCCCGCGGACAGGACGAACTTGCGGAAGTTGTCGACGTCGTAAGAGGCCATGAAAAAGAGCTGGAGGCTGGTCTGCGGCGGCTTGCCCACCGTGGGTCCGGCGGACATTTTCTTGAGCAGCAGTTGGTACCACTCGCGGTTGTGATCATCGTACTCGGCGCAACCCTGCTCAGTCCGGTAGTCGCCGATGCTGACCTCCCGTTCCTCGGCGTGACCCTTACAATGGTCCTCTTTGACCAGTGAATAGCGCTCCTCGGACTCCGCCGAGCCCTTCTCACGCAGCGCCAGCAGCGCCACCGGATAGTAACGGCACACCGTCGGGCGGTCAGCGTAAACCCCGCAGCCCGCGTCTCCATCGAGTTGTAAACAAGTGCCGTTATCCTGTGTCTTGAGCTTGACCCCCGGGAGCCCGTCCCCGTCCATCTGGAAGGGGACCGAGTAGTCGCGCAGAAACGCGGTGGACGTGAGCCCCAGCCGCCGCTTCAGGCGCAGAATGTCGTAGGGGGCCAGGGTCACGTCCGCCTGCTTGCAGCAGGCGTTGAAACACGAAATCCCGGGGTAACAGCGGAACGGGATCCGCGTGTCCGCGGTCAGCGCGGCCGGGATCGTCGGGCTCTTGAACGGGATGTCGAACGTGGTATCGGTCATGGCGGGCTCCAGTCGGGCGGCATACCCGCCAGTATGAAGAGGAGAGGGGGCGGTCCGCAAATGGACGCAAGATCGCCTGGGTCCGCAATTCCGACTGGCCGACCTGTGCGCACAACCGACGCCGGCAGGGCGGCTTGATGACCCGATCGGCGCCGACGTCGTGCGACCCGGCCGACAGGAGCCCGAACGGCGGCAGAGACATGGCGTGCCGGGGCGGCGGCGACACACCGTCGACCCGCGTGGGAACCGGTGAAGTTGGACGCCTGTTTGCTGCCGCACAGACCGCCGCAACCCTTCTTGTTGTAATGAGTCTAACCGTGCGAACGTTAGGTCTCTATACTTGACATCGCGGCGGCCTGCCGTGGTGCCTGTCCAGCACGCCCACTGCCCGCAAACTGCGATTAGGAACAACGCGCAACATATCGCTGAGATCATCTGCCCCGACGGTCGCGTGCCCGCTGGTGGTGCGATTCCGAGCCTTGGTCGTCCTGTGCCCTGGCTGATCCGACCGTCGGTCTCTACCCAACCACAGGTCGATTTGGAGAAACCCTCGTGTCCGAAACCCTAGTCCCCGAAAAAGCCCACAAGCCGGCAAGCGCGCAGCGCAGGTCCGATCATTCAATGCCATTTATCCTGGCGGCCTTCCCGCTACTGGTGTTGTTTGCCGCTGCCGTGCTGCTGTTCTGGCTGAGCGAATCGAAGATGGAAGGCGCCTTCCGCTACTGGGAGATCTTTATCCCGATCGTCGCGGTCGTGTCGCTGGTCTCCGGCTGGAGCCAGGCCTATCTCTCCGGCAACTCCCGGATCTGGTACGTAATAAAGCAGGCGGTGCATTGGGGCGCCTTGATCGCACTACTCTATGTCCTGAACACCCATGGCATCCGCGCCCTGATGAATGCGCAGCAATACACCGCGGTGCTGATCTATTTGCTGGCGTTCGGCACCGTGCTGGCCGCCCTGCACATGGACCTCAAGCTGCTGGTTTTTGGACTGTTCCTGGCCTTCTGTGCCTATGTGATCGCAGTTCCCACGGCGAATCCGGCGCTGGGGCTGGTCGGCGACATCTTCCACATCGCCGATGCGCAAACCAATCCCACGACGGCGAGCCTGGTGGTCGCCGGCATCGGCTTCGTTGCCAGCCTGTTCGTGCTGGTCATGATGCGCGCCGCGATGATGAGCAAGCGCGCGTCCGCGGCGCGCAACGCCGCCTGATCGGACACGGGTCTGCGCCGCCAGGGATGGCGGCCCCGGCTGGGCCGCCGGTCAGGCCCGAAGGCCGTCGACCGTTTGTGTGCTGTTATGCGGCAGCGGCGCTTCGGCGAGGCGGACATGGTCAACATCGCCTGAGGAGATCGACGACAGGGAATGCGACAAGAAGCGCGCGGTTGAAAGGCATATCGCGGTACTGCTGCACCTGCTCATAGGTCTTGCTGAAACGAGCCTTTCGCAGGGATGCTCCTACACCGTCGAGTACGTGGTGGATGACGGCTTTTGACCTGAGCCCGGTTGAGCCGCGTTGCTGACGACGCGATGACACTTCTAAGGATTCGTTATGGTTCGCGTGCTTTCTTGGAACATCAACAGGAAGCCTCTGACCGCGCCGCTCAGGCAACTGTGCGACATTCACGACGCCGATATTTTGGTGCTCGCGGAATGCCGTATACCGATTACTGGTCTATTCGCACGATTGATCCGCCATTGGGAAAGCCGATTCTTCTGGTTGCAGTACATTATCCCAGTAAGCGCTATATAACGTAAGAACCTAAACCGAGGCCCAGCCGATGCCCACGAAAACCGAACCGACTGAGGGTCGAGCCGTCAAAAACCTGTGGGGCGCCCTGCCCATTGGGCCATCGGTTCTCGCACCGGTTGCAATCCTGAGGCAACAAGGGGATCTGCTGGCACGGGCCACGAACGGTCTTTTAATTACAGACACGCGCGTGGACCAGTACACTAGGGGAGGGTTCCAAGTGACCATGCATCTCGTCGCCACTGCGCTCAACAACTATCGCTTCCAGATCTTGACGGTCACCCACGGTATCGAGCTCTACCCTGCCTGGGTGGAAGCAGAACAGGAACGCATGGAGTGCGCGGATCAGGATGCATTCGAGGAAGCCGTAGAGAAAGTCCTGCAATCGGGCCGAGTGCACAGAGCAATCGCCGGCCTGCTGGCGCAGATGCGGTCCAACTGACGTATAGCGGATAAGGAAATCAACCACCCGAGACCGGATAGGGGCAACGATATGCGGATCTGCGCGATCAGCTTCCGTTTGCCGGTGTCCCCGGCTGCTGGGGTATATGATTCAGAGATTACGAAATTCAAAGAACAAGGTCTCCGACGGGTTTTTGTAGAGTGTCGAAAACCGCACCCGCGTCTCCTGCTCTGTGCTCAACGGCTCCCACCGGTTGTCTTCGTCGAGGTGCAGGACGCTGTTGCCGGGGAGCGGCTGGATGAAGACGCCGAGCCGATCGGCGCGCAGTCGGGCCAGGGCACCGTTTGCCGACCGGCGTAATTGGAAGTCGGTGGTGATGTGCATCCGCGCATTGCGGTAGAAGCCGCTGCGGGCGCCTTTCTGGGAGCGGATATTGAATGGGTAGCCCTCGTCCATGTCGGATTCCGGCGAGAGGATCACGGCCAGGTTGCGCGGGAAACGCGCGGGGCTGAGGATGCCGTAAAGGATGAACACGGCCAGCAGCCCCAGCAGGATGGCGGCGATGACCGGCCACCAGCAATGCAGCCAGGCATCCGCGATGATCTCGACGCGGATCGGGATCTCGGCACGCAACGGCTGACCCAACTGATCCATCGTCTCCAGGATCACACGCCCGGCAGGCTCGGCTCCCGCCGTCACGCCTTCCGGACAGTTGTTGACCCGCAGCCGTAACGGATAGCGCTGGTTGCCGCCTTCCTGGATACGCAGCGCGAGCCCGCGGGCGTTCAGCTCAGTGAAGCCCTGGCCAAGGTCGACTTCCAGCACCGAACGGCCGCGCGCGTAGTCGCTGGAGACTTTCAAGTCGAACTGGCCGCGGACCTCGACGAAGCGCAGATCGAGTGACGCCTCACCGACCGACCGGCTGGTGAGCCGCCCCAGGTCCAGCGCGCCGGGCGGACCGAAGCGGATGGTTCCCTTGACGTCCAGGTGCCCCTGAGCCGCCGCCGACTCGCTGCCGCCCACCGGGGTGTAGGTGACCTCCAGTGCCGCGACCTGATCAGGGATCCAGTCGCGGGCGTAAATCCCGTCACCGGCCAGTTGGTCACCGTCGCGGCCGTCATCGCCGAGTTGGAGCTGATTGTCGCCCAGGCGCGCCCGCACCAGATCGGGCGGTGTCAGTGCTGCCGCCACTCCAGCCGGCTGAATCTGGACCGCCACCTGAATCGTCCCGCCGATGAAAGTCGCAGGCGGTGTCAGGATCGCCAGTTTCCAGGCGGCCGAGGCGACCTGGGTGCGCTGCTGTTGCTCGGCTTCGAGATACTGGCTGGCGAGCCGTACCGAGAAGGTCGCGGCACCCGATTTCATGAACTGGACCCGGGCGGTCATCACGCCGTCGTCGGCGCTCGCGTCGCCGTCTTGACCATCGTCCCGGAAGGCATAGCGGGAGCCGTCGATCAGTGCCTCCACGGCGAGTCCGGGGATTTCCTCCGGCCGTGGGATGCGTTGACCGGTGCTGTCGTCGATCAGTTCGAGCGTCAACGGCACCGGCTCGCCCTGAGCCGCCGTGGGCGGCGTGTTGACCCGCAGACTGACCGAGAAGTCCTGAATCAGGTACCAGCCGGCCGCGCTGGTCAGCCCGCTCACCGTGAACCGCCAGGTCCCCGCGGCCGGCCGCACCAGCCGCACGATGCGATAGCCGCGGGTCAGGTCATCGCGACCGCGGGTCTCGCCCGACCGGTAGCCGAGTTCGACCCCCGCGGCCGACGGATTATCGGCATCGGCACTGATATCGCCCACCGGCCCCTGCGCCGCGACCAGCAGGAACGCCTCGCGCACGAAGGGCGCCACCTTGGCGGCAATGGTCGCCGCGCCGGGAGCGAGTTCACCGGAATCCGGCGCCTTGGCGCCCAGAAAGCGCTGGTAAATGAGGCCGATGGCGGCGAGCAGTTCGGTCGGGGTCTGCGCCGTCGTGGGGATGTCGTACTCACTGTGCGGCAGCTTGCCGCCGATGCCCAGACCGACGAACGCGGTGTGCACCCCGGCCTCCCGCAGCCCTTGCAGGACCTGATTGCTCTCCGCGCGGCAGGAGTCGCGGCCGGCGTCGGCGATGACGATGAGCAGCCGCTCCGACGCGCGCGACTGTTCGAGCGCCTGTTTGGCGCTCAGCAGCGGTACGATGAAATTGGTCGGTCCGCCATAGGTCGCCCGCGCATCCAGCGCCTGCTTGAAACCCTCGCGATCACCCGCCTGCAAGTCAAGACGCCGACCGGGTTCCGGCTGCATCACGCAGTCGGGGCTGTCGGGCATCCAGGCGAGCGTCAGGTCATCGTCCGGACCCAGCATGTCAGCCAGGATCTTGATCGCCTGAATGGCCAGCCGCGGCCGATCGTTGCGGGCCTCGCGCATCGAGGTCGAGGTATCCAGCACGACGGCCAGGTGCCGCTGCGGCTTGGGCTTGACCCCGGGGTCGGCCTGTCCGAACGCCGCGGCCGGCAGCAGGGCCAGCGTGAACAGCATGAGCGACAGCCGCGGGATCATAGGAATTGTATCCGGAACCACAGACTGTCCTCGCTGGTCGTCAATTGGTAAGCCTGGTGGACCTGCAGCAGGTAGATGCCGGCCCGGTCGGGCTCCAAGGGCACGCCGTCGCTGCTGCTGACCTTGACCCCGCGCGCCGGCCGCAGCCCATAGAGCGCATCCGCCGCGGGGCGGACCCAGCCCAGCAGGGCGCCTTGGCCGTCCGTCACCTGGCGTTCCGCCTTGCGCGCGAACAGCAGCCGCAGCGGATGGGCACGCGGCAGGTGCTGGGCCACGAACCGCTGCGGATTGGCCGCACCGGCAACCGCATAGCCCAAGTCCGCCGGCAAGGCCACGCGCGGGCGCAGCAGCAGGCGCGCCAGCAGCAGACCCAGCGCCAATAGCAGGAACGGGAGCAACGATGACCAGCGCAGATCCGGCGCCCGCGCGACCAGCACCGTGGTCTGGAATTCGTCGATCACTTTGAAATGATCATAGGGTGCATGATCGAGGATGAACCGCAGCTTGACCGTCGGCGGTGTTAGCGGGTCCCCGTCCGCATAGGGGCCAAGCGTCACGCAGAGCGCATGCTCGCCGCCGACACCGCCGCGACGCACCAAGGACTCCAGCGACCGCTGTTTGCTCTGCGACCACGTATCACGCGGCTGGGGTTGAACCGATTGGAAGCCGATTCCCTCGCCGTCCAGCGTAAAGCGCGCGCCGCGCAGATCGCCGGTGATGGCGCCGGCGTCCGCGATCAGCGAGGCCCGGACATTGAAGCCGGGATTGCCCTTGGCGCTCTCCAGACCAGTGCCGTAATCCTCGCTCAGGATGAAACGCGTACAGGCCCGTTCACCGCGTCCGAGCGCACCGCTCGCCTGATTCTTGAGCGTACCGCTCGGCGGCTGCACGGCGATCCCCAACCGCGGATAGACCAGCACTTCGAATGGATCATCCGCACCGCGCATGGCCACCGTCTTATTCTGCCGGTCGACATTCACGGTGATATGCACGGTATGGGGCTCAATCTCCGCTCCGACGATCTGATTCCTGGTGAACTGAGTCTGCGACCAATAACGCCGCCCGCCGGCCGCCGGATCATCCCAATGATGGCTGTCGGCGATGCCGGTCCCATCGGCGTCATTGATGTTCCAGGGCGACCCGCCATCCGGCCGCGGCTGTTTGAGCCAATACGTCAGCTTCAGTGTCGCCGGGATGCCCTGGGTACCGGCGGCCGAGGTCACGAGAAAATCGAGCAGACAGGGGCGCTCGGCCATCGTGACGAAGGCCCCCGCCGCCAGGCAGGACATCGCGCCGCCTTCCCGTGCACCGGGCGGCTCGCGATGCTCACGCAGGGCCACGGTCAGGTTCGTCGGACGCAAGACGAAGAGCGACACGTCGCCGCCACCCTCGATCCGCACCGGATACTCCCCCGGCGAGGGCGTCAACTCCCAGCGCAAGGTATAGCTGCCGCCGGCCGCACTGGCCGCGAGCTGGTGTTGTTTCATCAGGCTTCCGCCGGGCGGCGGCAGCAGCACCAAGTCGGGTGGTGCCGGCGTGGAGAGCCCGACCGGATCCAGCTTCAGCGCCACCACCGCCGCCTCCGCCGGACCGACATCACGATGCAGATTCAACCCGAGCGTCGCCGTGCCGATCCGATCCTTGCGGTCATCCGGAAAGTGCAGATAGCCGAAACTCTCCGAAAAGAGCTTGATCATGGTCGCGGGCAGTTCATCACCGGTAAGGATGATGAAGAAGCCGGGAAAGGCACGCTCGGCATAGCGGCCGGCCGCCACATTGGCCTCATCCGCCCGCTCGATGGCCGCGAAGAACGGCCGGCCGGACTGCTCGGCTTCCGGGCCGAACATGATGACATAGAGCCGCGCCTGCCTGGCCGCGAGTGCCGACAGCAACTGCCCCTCGATAGTCGCCCGGTCACCCTCGGGATTGACCGATTTGCCGTCGGTAATCAGCACGATGGTCCGGGTAATGGCCGCGCTGTCCCGGCTCGATACCGGGGGCAGGTCAGCGAGTGCGCGCGCGATGCCCGGTGCGTAATAGGTATTCATCGTATCGAACGGCAGCCGCGCCGCGCTCAATTCCGCGATGAAGGCCGGGCGCGCGGCCATGCCCCCGGCGCGGCGCGGCGTCGCCGTGCTGAGCGGCGGCTGAGCGCCGGTCCATTTCTGATTGTCGAAAGGGATGACCGCAAAGCTGTCCGGATTGTCCGCCTTATCGGGATCGGGCTTCAGCAAGTCATGCAGCAGGATGGTCGAGAGGATCGACAGTCGGCCCGGGTCATTGGCCGGCTCCGGCCAGCCGCAGGCCGGGCCGCACATGGACTTGGAGGTATCGATGATGACGCGCACATGGTCGCCGGTCGAGCCGAGATCGCGCGATGCCGCCATAGCGCCGCCGCCATGGAGGAGGAATGCGCAGATGATCATCCGAAATACCCGACTCATGCGTCCACCCCGGCGTTGATCATCGTTCCGGCCGGCGCCCGGGTTTCGCGCACTCGAGGTCGAGGCTCTAGCCGGACCAGGGCCGCGCAGACGCGCTGTCGACCGGCTAACGCCTCGACCTCCGGTTTTCTTGTCGTCATCACTCGGTTCATCTGCGTCATCGCGTCTCTGCTCGTCAAGGCACGTCGGCCCTGCATCGATCCCGTGCGCTGATTTTGCTCCCCGCGCGGCGCTGCGTCGACCGCCGCCGCAGCGCGCGACCGACTAGAATAGTGCCCATCGACACGGCAGGCCCTTCCGCAGGGGCCGGCCTTGAACAGCGTTGCGGTCGTCTGGTGGACAAGCGACAGCGCAGTCCACCGATCCCGCCTAGCCTGCCGCGAGGAACCGCTGACGAGCATCACGGAGTATTCGCACTATGCCATTGACGATCGCATTCTCAGCCGACCCGCCGGACCGCGGGACCCTGGTCGTTCACGGTGTACCGCAGGACTGGCCCGAGGTGCTGGTCGCGGTGCAGCGCGGCGCTGACGACAGCTACCTGACCGTTCACCGGCTGTGGGCTCAGGCCCCCAGTTGGCATCCCTGCGCCCGACTGGACGGCGGCGCCGCGGAAACCCGATTCGACGCCGGCCCGGCGCTGACCGCGGGGATCCGTGCGGCCGGCGCCACCCCGCTGCGGGTGCATCTGCGGCGCGGCAACTTCGCGGAGAGTGCGCCGCTTGCGGTCCTGGTCACGGCTCCTGCCCTGCCGACGGATACGGTCGACCAAGACCCGGCAGCGGAGCCCAGCGCCCGCCCGATCCCGGACTGGGGTCCGCCGGCCCCGCCCGCCACGGGTGCCGCCGCGCCCCTCGAATCGCCGGAGGGCCGCACCGCGCCGGCAGCTCGCGGACCCGGTCCCTCGCTCAATTGGACCAAGGCCGTCAACGCGGTGCCGGCCATCCCGCGGACGCCGGCGGGGACACTGGATGCCAGGGTGCCGGACCCAGACCCCGTCCCCTTCCGAATCCAGTGGCGGCTGGCGCTGTCGGCCCTCGTCATCATCGGTTTGGGGGGCCTGCTCTGGGCCTATCTGGCGATCGACCGGGTGCCGCCGACCCCGGCGGGAACGGAAACCGCGACCGGGCGCACCGGCACATCAGCAAGTGCCGCCGGGACCGGCAAAGCACTCTACCTGGACCTGAAACGCCGGGGCCTCCCCGCGGCAGACCTCTTCGCCCGCGCCGAGCAGGCGGAACAGACCGGCGACTGCGAGGCCGCCATCCGCCTCTTCATCGACGCGGCCAAAGGCGACGCGGGACTCGCCGAGCGTCTGGGTCGACGCTATGACCCCGAGGGCTTTCAGTCATCCGCCTGCTTCCCCGCACCCAAGCCGGACAGCGCGCTGGTCTGGTATCAAGGGGCGGCTGAGCAAGCGATCCCCAGAGCACAGCGGCGCTACGGCGAACTCTTGCTCGGCGAGGCGGCCGCTGGACCCATCTATCAGGATGCGCTCGACTGGCTGCGCAAGGCCGCCGCGGCGGGCGATGACGCGGCGCAACGGCGGCTTGAGGCACTTGGAGAACACTGATGAACGGCCAAACGGATCGACGCAGACACCGAATGATCGTCCTTGGCCGGGAGTCGTGGACCCCGGTCCGGGCGCGGCACCGGCTCGCCTGGCTGCTGATCGGCCTGCTCGCCATCGGGGCCGGCGCGCCGGCCACGGCCGCCGAGCCGCTGCACCCCCAGGGCAAACGCGATATCTACGAGCGGGTGCTGACCCGACCGGGCGCCATGATCGCCGCGACCCCCGGCACCTCGGGGCAGGAGCTGATCAAGGCCCTGTCCCGACTCTATGTCTTCGCCCGGCAGGACAGCGCCGGGCAGGAGTGGCTACAGGTCGGGACGGGCATTCAGGACCAGAGCATCCTCGGCTGGCTGCCCGCGGCGCAGACCGTGCCCTGGAAACAGCAACTCACGCTCGCCTTCACCAACCAGGGCGCCGGACGCGAGCCGATGCTGTTCCTGCGCGACTGGGATGATCTGCGGGCGATCCTCGACAGCCCGGGCCCGGGGCCGGCGGCGCAGGCCCTGCGGACCAGCGTCGCCCAGGGCCAACCCGACCCGCGGGTCCTGGCCGTCGAACCCGCCAATTTCATCGACTTCAGCAAACAGTTCTACCTGCTGCCGATCCTCGACTTCGCCGAATACCGGGCCGCCACCGGCGATAAAGTCCGGGCACTCAAGGTCGCCTCGGTCACCCTGCCCGATCCGGCCGCCGCACCCGCGGGAACCGCAGCACCAGGCGCCGCGCCCCTGGCCGGCACGGACTATCGCGCCGCCGTCCTCTTCGTCATCGACTCCACGGTCTCGATGGGACCCTATATCGCCAAAACCAAGGCCGCCATCGCGCGCTTTTATAAGCAGATCCAGCAAGCCGGGCTGGGTGATCGGGTCGCCTTCGGCCTGGTCGCCTTCCGCGCCGCGTCCCAGGACCCGGCCAAGACGCAAGCACTCGAATTCGTCGCCCGCACCTATGTCAACCCGGCCCAGGTCCAGGGCGGACAGGACTTCCTGACCAGGGTCCGCGACCTGGATGAGGCGCGGATCTCCACCGACCACTTCGACGAGGACCCCTACGCTGGTCTCAAGACCGCGCTCGACACGCCCGACTGGAAACAGCGCTTCGCCGAGCGCCATCTCATCCTGATCACCGACGCCGGGGCGCTCGACGGCAGCCAACGCGACCCGACGACCGGGCAGCCCGTCCAGTCCACCACCGGCTTCAATGCCGACCAAATCCGCGGCATCGCCGCCGAGACCGGGACCTCGATCGCCGTCCTGCATCTGCTGACCCCGGAAGCGCGCCGCCAAAACGATACAGAGCGCGCCGCCGCCCAGTACCAGACCCTGTCCGACAATGCGCTGAATCAGCAGAGCGCCTATTTCCCCATCCCCGACGGCAGCGTCGCCGCCTTCGGCCGGGCCATCGATGTCTATGCCGGGCGCCTGATCGAGAACCTCGCCGGCGCGACCGGCAGCCCGGACCCCAAACCCAGGCCGCTCGGCAGCGGCCAGACCGCAACCCGACCGGCCGGCGCCGCGGCACCACCCGACGACGACCAGGCCGCGCGCATCCGCGCCATCGTCGACAGCCTGGGCCATGCCGCCCGGCTGGCCTATCTGGGTCAGGTCCAGGGCACGCGGGCCCCGGAAGTCTTCCAGGCCTGGATCAGCGACAAGGACTTCGCCGACCCCTCCATCACCGCGGTCGACGTGCGCGTCCTGCTCACCAAAGACCAGCTTTCAGACCTGCAGCAAGTCTTGAAGAGCATCGTCGAGGCCGCCGAATCCGATCTGAACGCGGACGACAGTTCGCGCCGTTTCTTCGACCGTCTCGCCTCGGTCGCCGCCAAATTCAGCGTCGACCCGACCGCCGGCGGCATCGACAAAGCCACCCAATTGGCCGACCTGGGTCTGCTCGGCGAATACCTCCAGGGCCTCCCCTACAAGAGCGACGTACTCACCCTGACCCAGGACACCTGGACCCGCTGGGGCACCATGCGGCAGGTCGAATTCATTGACCAGTTGAAGAAGAAAATCCGGCGCTATAGTGTTTATTATGGCGACCAGGGCCGGTGGGTCGACCTGGCCCAGCGGGCGGCGGTCGATCCCGCCGAGCAGGCCTATCCTATTCCGCTGACCGATCTGCCGTGAGGACACTGACGCTTCAAGGGGTGGCCGGGAAGAACGTCGATGCCGATGTCTGCGGCCTGCGGACTACGGAAAAGCGGAAAAGGGGTCAGAGCCCTTTTTTGTCTTCAGGAATAACTATGCGCGTCATCTCAAAGAAGCCCATAAGAGAATTCTGGGAACGTCATCCGGAGTCTCGACCCGCTTTGGATGAGTGGTTTAGGAAAGTCGGTCAACTCGCAGCAGAGTCTTTTCCCGAGCTGCGGCAATCATTCCGCTCCGCAGATTACGTCGATGGATTCACAGTGTTCGATGTGGGTGGCAACAAGTATCGAATCGTTACCGTGATCCACTATGATAAGCGGCGGCTTTATGTTCGCCAAGTCATGACCCATACGGAGTACGACAGAAATGCCTGGAGAAAGAAATGAACGCGGCGCTTGATGTTGAAAAGCTCGTTCCCGCTTGGCAAGCGCTCAGGTCGGCGGCACCAATATCTCATATTGAGTCGGAACGTGATTATGAGCAGGTCACGGCTTTCCTCAATGACTTGCTCGATGTCGTCCGAGACGATGCCGGACATCCTCTTTACTCGCTCGTTTCCGTGGTTGGCGATCTCGTAGAGGCATATGAAATCGATCATGAGCCAATTTAGTCAGGTCGGTAAAGGCGACTAAGGAAATTCGAATGCTGGCGCTGAGCCGGGAGAAATAGCCATGAACATTGCAGAGTTGGCGTACGAGCAGATCAAGACGCTCCCCGAGGCCCAGGCTCGGGAGGTACTGGATTTCATCGGGCATTTGAAACACAAGGGCGTTTTGGCCCCAACAAATTCTGCGCTGTCGGACGGCACCGATGACGAGTGGGACGAGTTTGAGAAGCTGGCCGGAGCCTGGTCCGGCCAGTTTGATCGGGAGGCGTGTTATGACCGCCCGATCCTTCGCTGACACCAATATCGCGGTCTACACACTCGACGCGAACCCAGCGCGGCGGCGCGTAGCGCTGTCCGTCATGAAGGCCCGCCCGGTCATCAGCGTTCAGGTCGTCAACGAATTCCTGAATGTCGCTTTGGGAAAGATGCGGCTGCCTCGCCAAACCGCCGGCCGGCTGGCCGCCATCCTGCTGCGCAGGTGCGAGGTCGTGGACCTGAAGCGGGAATGGTGCGCACGGCCATCACACTCGGCGAACGCTATCGGATTTCGCACTGGGATGCGTTGATCATCTCGGCAGCGCTCGCTGCCGCCTGCGATAAGCTCTACTCCGAGGACTTACAAGACGGACAGGTGTTCGAGGGCCGCTTGACCGTGTGCAACCCGTTCGCACCCGGCGTAGGGGCAGTGGTGATCGATCCAACCGAGCGCTGATCGTAGGCATGGCTTGTTCCCAAGCCCCAAGACTACGAATCACCTTCCGCGAGAAATGAACGCGGCAGGAAAGGGACCCGGCGGGAAAGGGGGAAAGGGGGAAAAGCACACGGGTGGGGGTCAGGTCTTTCCTTTTGCCCCAGAGTTCAACCCTTTGTCAGTGATTTTGTTTATCAGAGCCTTGCGGTGCGTCTTCGCACGTTGGCTCCGCGGGAGTCTCTGCATCATCTTCGTGGAAATAATGCGATAGGTGATACTCACAGGAGAACGAGATACGTGTGGGCGTCCGTAGATTACTGATTATAAGCGGTTTACTTTGGATTCAAGCTGAACCAGTACCGAAAGAGTCGCTCGGTGCCAGTATTCTAGGACGCAGACGGCCACGGTGTTCCCGTGCAGTGGCGGTAAACTCCGCGGGGGCTTCGCAACCGGCGCAATCGACGGGAGTTCCGGCTGAGTGCCGCGTTGGCGGCTTGGCGGATGCCGCCGGCCAAGAGCCGGGCTCTTGCCGCAGCGCAGATGTATTCGAGCCTGGCACCAGATCCCGTCCCTGGCGCCTTGCCGCCAAACGTTATGGGTCAATCATGAGCACAGCCGCCCGTCAATTGCTCCAATCGTTCGCCGCGCTAGCTGAGGCAGAGCGGCGCGAGGTTCTGTTGGAACTTCTTCGCAACACCCCGGAGACGCCCTACGAGGCCCCGTCGGACCAAGAACTGATACGCGCCGCGGACGACATCTTTCAAGAGATCGATCGACGCGAATTCCGGGGACAGTTCACTTAATTCTCCGAGTCCGAAATTCCGGGGGACAGAAAGGAAAAGGGGCCAGGCTCAATTATGACCCGACACCATGGGGGAACTCTTTGCCGGCAACGAGCGTTGTTTCCGGGGCCTCATGATCCACCCGCACTGGGACTGGTCAGTACACTATCCGGTGATCCGGCTGAGCTTCGCCGAAGGCGTGCTGCATTCGCGCCCGGCGCTCAATGCCCGCATCGCGGACTTTGCGTAACCTCGTACTCAGCCATGACGTCACTCCTGACGGATCGTCTCGCACACGACATCAGCCAGCATTTGACTCTCGACGAACTGGCGCAGGGCTTCGGTCATGAAGACTTGCCTTCAGGCGAGCCTGCGCTATAGTCTCGTCATGCGCCACCCCATCGACCCCAAAATCGATTGCGTCTTCAAAGCATTGCTTGGTGCCGAGGCGAATCGTAGGCTGCTGATCCATTTCCTGAACGCGGTCCTAGGGGCGGAGTTGGCCTGCCCGGTGGTCGAGGTCGAGATCCTCGACCCCTATAATGAGCGGGAGTTTCTCGACGACAAACTCAGCATCGTCGATGTCAAGGCGCGCGACGCCCGGCAACGGGTCTTCCAGGTCGAGATCCAACTGCTGGCCGTGCCCGATCTCCTGGCCCGTATCTTGTACGGGTGGGCGGATCTCTACAGCGACCAGCTCAAGGACGGTCAGGATTACGGCGAACTCAAGCCGACCTATTCGATTTGGCTGCTCGGCGAAACCCTGCTGCGCGACGTGCTGGGCTACGCCCACCGCTTCCGGATGCGCGACGAACAGGGCCGCGGACTGCTTGACCACGGCGGGATTTATCTCTTGGAGCTTGGCAAATTCGCCCGCAGCCAGGCCCACACCGACGACGTGGCCAACGAGATGGAGCGCTGGCTGCGCTTCTTCACCGAAGCCGAGCGGCTCGACGAGAACGCGCTGCCCCTTTGGATGCAAACCGAGGAGATGCAACAAGCCATGAGCGTGTTGATGGCCTTTTCAGAGAAAGAGCGCGCCTACCATGCCTACCAGGCGCGCCAGAACTTCCTGCGCCAGCAGCGCAGTATTCAGCGGCAGATCGCCGAACTGAGCGCGGCGGCGGAACAGGCGCGGGCGCAACTGGAGTGCGAGCGGACGGAGAAGGCGCAGGCGCGCGCTGCCGAGGAGCAGGCGCGAGCCGCCGCGGAGCAGGCGCGGACCGCCGAAGAGCGGGCGCGCTGGGAAAAGGAGCAGGCACATGCGCAGACCGAAGCGGCATTGCAACGCGAAGCCGCGGCGCTTGCCGAAGTCGAGCGGCTGAAGCGGCTCTTGATGAATGGCTCGAACGATTAAACCGTGTCTCCACCGCGGTTGGTAAAATCCCCAAGGCCGAACACACCATGAAAATTACGCATTTCGCGTTGGACTCGGTTTAGCTGCGAGGATCAACGGGCTAGGTTCGACTGGCGGGAAGTGGAACTGGCCGGAACGATGACCAACGCCGACGCGACCAACCACGGACGCATCGACCTGGCGCTCAGGTTCGCCCATGATGCGGCTCCTGGCGGATGGTCTCGCGCACGACATCGGCCAGCGTTTGACCCTCGACGAACTGGCGCAGGGCTTCGTTCATGAGGGTTTGATAGCTGCTTCCGGTGCGAACGGCATGTGCCTTGAACGCCGCGAGCACGGCGTTATCCACGCGCATGGTGATCTGCCACTTGCCGCCCCGCGGCTTGCAGCCGTGCCAAGGCCGGCACCTCGGCCACCGGCTTGCCGTCGGCGAAGTCCAAATCTGCATACCGGTCGAACAGTGGGTCAGAATTGTTGCTCATAGCGATTGCGTTGCGGTTGGTTGGCCTTCCATGCGGAAATCAGACGGATGCGGTCGTCGCGCACGGTCCAAACTACGACCAGAATGTTCCCCCTGGCGCCCATACCCAGTGTCACCAACCGGGTCTCGTCTTGGGCGTCGGTGTCCTCGCGCGTCAACGCGTAGGGATCGAGCAGGACGGCAGCAGCTTCATCGAACGTGACGCCGTCTTGCCGCAGGGGGTTGGCGGCGGCTTTCTCGGGGTCAAACTCAATCTCCATGACTGCGATCTTATGTACAAATGTGCAGATTGGCAAACCTCGGCGCCTGCCCGAAGGCGGGTAGCAAGCGAGGTTGCCTTTCTTAAGACAATATCCTCGTGAACGACGAATGGTAATGCATTTCTCGGCATTTCCACGTTCGTAAGCACAAACATTCCGCCACTTGTTTCTTCGTTCGGGAACGTAGAGATTTATCCCCCTTCGACAAAAAATAGGGTTGACTGTGCGGAGTGATTGCAGCGGGCTGGAACGATGATCGAAGCCTGTCCGTATTCTTCCGTTGCTAAATCCCCACCCGACGGCGCCGCACCGATGGTTTCGATGGCCGAAACGATGCTCAAGGCCCCAAGCATCGTATTCGCGTTCATTTGCGGGCGCTGCATCAATCCCCCAACACCTGCCTTAACACCTCCACCGCCTCGCGCCGGCTCAAATGACGGTCGACTGAATAGCGAGTCGCGGCGATGGACGGTGGCGATTGCAGACAGAGCGCGCAGCCGGACTCGCTGGCGCAGGGGCATTCGGCGAGCCAGTCGCGGGTGTGCTCGAGCATGCGGCGCAACAGCGCGTCGTCGTCGTTCAGCGCATCGATCAGGCCAATGCCATGCGGATACAGGTCAAGGATGACCAGACCCGATTCGCGGCGGCGGCCGACCTTGAGGTTCTCCGCCGCCATGACGCGCACCGCGTCCTCTTCGACACCAACATGCACCGCCAGGACCTGGCTCAAGGCCAGCGCGATGGAATGCAGGGCGGCGGCGCGCTCGGCCAGATCTTCTTCGAGAAAGCGCAGCATCAGCCCCTTGGTCGGGAAGGTCAGGCTCTCGATGGGTTCGCCCCAGTCGGTCTCGCTCCGGTGCCTCGCGCCTGACTGTAAATCGCCCTGGCCATCGCGCCGGACCTCAATGAGGCCGCTGACCTCCTCCGCGTACTGCGTCTGAATGACGACCTTATTGAGCGTATTGTTGGCGAAGAACGCCTGGTTCTGGCTGGGGTCGACCAGGGTGCGGCGCAGCCGCGGCTCACTCACCCGCCAGGTCAGCACCGGGTCATCGGTACGGGTGCAATAGAGCACGCCGCGGCGTTTGATCTCCTGTGCATCGGTGCCGGGCCAGGCGTTGATACGGAAGGTCTGGCCCTTGACCTGAAAGACACGCCGCGGATAGGCGACGATGGTCACCCGCTCCGGGTCGATGCGCAGCAGCAGTTCCTCCGCTTCACCGGCCTCGCGCAGAATGATCGAGACCAACTGATCGCCGACGGTGTCCAGCGGACCGGGGCGATATTCCGCGACCGAACTGGTATAGCCGGTATCGACCTTGAGCCGGTTGTCGTGGTCGAGAAAGCGCACGTCGCGGCGTTCGATCTGGTGATGGTTGGCCAGGTCTTCCAAGACCGGATCGAGGATGCTGTCGCGCCATTGAAAGGTGGTGAGCAGGCCGTTGGCCACCGCTTCCATCTCACGCAAGGCGAGCAGCAGATGACGGCGCACGATCGCCGGCTGCGGTACACCCGGGACCAACCGGCGCACCAGGCGGAAGAAGGCCGCGGGATCCTGCTCCAGACGCAGCAGCAGTCGACGCACATAGGGGTTCCCCGGCGGCAGGAGCACACCGACATGATGGGCCGGCAGGTACTCGATACAGCGTCCGCCCTGGGAGAGCAACTGACCGAGCGCGAGCACGTCCTCGGCCCGCGCTTCCATGATCCGCGCCCCGGCGTCGGCCGGCCCCGGCGGCAGCCACTGCGCCAGGCGGCGGCCGTCGATCCGCTGTTGCAGGAAGTCGGCGGCCTTGATCCGATCCAGGCCCCGCGGCGGCTCGAAGCGGGTACGCCAGCCGGCCTCCACCGAGGTCCGGGCGGCCAACAGGCTGGGGTCCCAATGATCCTGTGCGACCAGGTCCGCGGGCTTGAGATCGGCCGTCGGCTCCAGCAGGTGGATACAGAGCGGATGGCGTCGGCGCTGGGCGACGACCACCCGATCCTCGGCCTGGTAGTCATAGGGCAGCGTCTGCGCGGCGAAGGCGGCGAAATTGGCCTCGTGGCTCTGGTGATAGCGGGCGAAGGTGAGCGAGCGGGTCTCCTGCCGGCCCTTACCCTTGATCAGCCGGTGCAGACGATGGGAGACGGCCCAGAAGTTGGCGGCCATGACGCCGGAATAGGCGTCCAGGTCCCACCAGGCGACAAGACCGATGCGATTGAGCAGCAGCGGATGATCGGACAGGTCGGCCAACTGATCCGACAGGGTGCCGGCCGTGAGCACCCAAACCATGGCCGTGGTGTCGATGGGCGCATTGGCCCGCGGCAGCTGGATCAGCTCGCGGCCCGGCAGCCAGGGCGCAAGACGCTCCGCGAGCGCGGTCGCGCCCCGCGGACAGATCACCAGGGTGACCAGTTCCAGACGCAGGTGGGTGAGGCGGATGGCCGCGGCCAGGGTCTCCAACTGGCCGGCATCGTCCGGGGCCAGGATCAGCCGGTCCAGCCCATGGCGGCGCCCGCCGACACCGGCGCCGAACAGATCGGCGACGGCCTCGACCAGCTCCGGGGCCACCTGGCGCTCGCGCAGGAAGGGCCATTGGTCGAGCAGTGCACAGGCACCGGGGTCCTGGGTCTGGATCCCCTCAAGACTGGGTTCGAGCCGCGCGAGCGGCGTGACGGCAAAGCCGCGGCGGCGCAGCGCGTCCACCCAGTCGTCGGCGTCGGTTTCAGGCGCCGGCGCCACCGCGGGCTCGACTGCCGCGGCGCCCGCCCGGCCGCGACTGAAGGCAAGGACGATGAGGGTAACGGCGAGGACGGCCAGGGTCCCCCAGAGTGCGGCACGCGCCTGGATCGGCCCTTCGCCGAGCTGATCGGCGCTCCAGACCAGCAGCAGCAACAGCGGCGACGCCAGGGCATACCCCACCCAGTGCCGCGAACACGCGAACCCGGCGGAACCGGCCAGCCAGCCGCCGGGGCGCGGCTGTTCCGGTCCGCGTTGCGCCGCGGGCAGCAGGAGCCGGATCAGGATCACCGCGAACCAGACGGCGAACGGCATGGCAAGCGCCCACCACTCGGGATGCGCCAGCCGCAGCCCGTCCGCGCCCAGGGGCGTCGGCACCGGCAGTTCCAGAGCGGGCAGCCCCGGCAGGGCGACCTTGAGTCCGGTCGCGTCGAACAAGGGATGCCAGCCCTTGAACCACCAGACCGCCTCAAGCCATTGGAGGGTCCAGGCATAGAGCAGCGACAGCGCCAGCAAGCCGCCGCACCAGACCAGGACCGGGCTCCAGAAGGCGCCGCTGTCGCGGTCCGGCCGCCGCGCGATGACCAGGGCATTGAGCGCGAACGCCAACCCCAGCGCGACGGCGAAGGCCGCAACCGGGATCAGCCAGACCGGCAACGCGGCGACCAGGCTCATTGGCCCCACCCCCAGGGAAGCGGCGTCGCGCCGCGGGGCGACCCGGCCGATAAGCGCGCGGCTTGACTCATACCTGCTCCCGCTCCAGGTTCACCGCCGCCACCCCGGTTTGCAGCACCAGCAGATAGACCCGCGCGTGATCGCGGGCCGGGATGATGTCCTCGGCGATGATCCCGAGCCGATTGTTCAATTCTTCGACCATGCCCGGCACCCTGCGCCAGCGCTGCGCGGTGATGCACCAGCGCTGCTCATCGGTGACGCCGGTGTCCTGCATGAACCGGCAGGCCGGCGCCAGACGGCTATGGTCGATGAAATCGATCAGTTCGCGGCGGCGCAGCGGCAGATCCTCACCGGCATCACGCCGCTGCAAGGCGTGCTCATAGCCGTCCGCATAGGGCTTGCTCAGACTGTCGATGAAGCGCAGCGGGTCGAGGAAGGCATCGCAAAAGTGCGCGTTCCAGCCGGCGAAGGGCTGGGGCAGCGCTTCCTGTCGATAGCAGATGCGGTCGCGGATCGGCGGATTGGCCTCCAGCATGGTCTCCAGCGCGCCGTCGCGGCTGACCCATTTGCGCACCGGGGTGGTCGGCTGGCTGCTGAGCCGCAGAAACTCGTTGAGCTGACGGCGCAGCCAGTCCATCTCCCGCCCGCGCTCGGCGAGCCGCTCGCCGATGCGGCTCAGGGTTTTCTGCAGGTCGTTGGCGAGACTGGAGCGGATGTTACGGCGCACGCGCTCCAGCAAAGAC
The DNA here is from genome assembly GCA_013426805.1 of Chromatiaceae bacterium. Classification (GTDB taxonomy): domain Bacteria; phylum Pseudomonadota; class Gammaproteobacteria; order Chromatiales; family Chromatiaceae; genus Thiodictyon. The sequence goes on along the minus strand of JACDZG010000021.1, from coordinate 7,835 downwards.
TCGCGCAGCGGCGCCAGCAGGTCGCGAATATGGTCATGAAAGCGTCCGCGCTCGGCGCTGGTGAAAAAGCGCTGGGCGCGCGCGATGCGGGCGGTGATCAGCGGTTGAATCAGCAGCGCCAACAGCAGCCACAGCAGCGGCAGCCACACCAGCGTCCAGAGCAGCGGCTGATTGACCGTGTGCAGCGTGGTCACCGCCTGATCGAGCCAGCCATTCAGCCAGGTCGGACCGGGCGGTTTGAGCTGACCCGCCACCCGCACCGACAGGGGTGCCAGGCCGAGTGCGAGCACCAGCGCGAACAGCGGCCAGAACCATTGCAGCGCGCGGCCCTGACGGGCCAGCCATTCGTCGGAGTGATCACGATAGCGCCGGTGCAGCAGCCGCAGGCGCCGCAGCGGATCGGCGTCGACCGCGGCCTCCGGGAACAAGCCGTCAGACCCCAGACGGCCCTCATCGTGCAGACTGTCGATCGCCTCGCGCACCAGGCGCAGCGAGGCCGGGGCGCGCGCGTCATGCAGATCGGCCTCGACCGCCGCCGCGACCTGCTGATCCAGGTCCTGAAAGTGCGCCTTCTTGAGCGCGCTGACGATCTCCCAGCCGGCGCGGTCCAGCGTCTGCGCCAGGGCTTGGCGCTCGCGCTCGAAAACGGCCCGGAGGCGCTCCGGCCAGTCCGCCGCCTGCCGGTCCGGCACCGCCATCAGCGCCTGGGTCAACCGGGTGCCGCCGACCGCGAACAACTGTTCCAGACGGGCATCGTCGATACCCTGCTCGATGGTCCGGCGGCGATAGGGTTCCAGGGTCTCCTGCACCCGCCGGGCCGCGCGGTCCGGGCACTGCTCCTGATCCCCGATCAGGGCATCCAGCCAGCGCCGTCCGAAGGTCGCCGCCGCCTCGCGGCTCAGCACCAGGGTGCTTTCTTCCAGGAGACGGATACCAAAGGTCGCGGTAATGGGCTGGGCCAGTGACTGCTGCTGAAAGAGCCCCTGCCTGACGGCGCGCAGCCCCTCGAACAACAGCAGTTCGAGAAACAGCACCACCTCATCGAGCCGCACCGGCGGCGGACGATGACCCATCGCCGTGCGGCCGTCCACCAGATAACAGCGGTCGACCGCCGCCAGCCGCTGGGCCTGTCGGCGCTCCCAGCCCAGCATGGAATTGCGCAAGGCCGCGCGCAACCCTTCGGCAGTGGCGACCGCCTCCGGTGCGCCGGCGCCCAGCCAATAGTCGTCGAAGTCCAGCACCAGGATACAGTTGAGATTCTCCGCGCCCTGCACCGCAACCTGGAAGAAGCGCGAGTCGGCGAGTGTTTTCAGGATATCTTGGAGCAGGATGTCCAGATGGGGGATGGTCTCGGGGACGGTCGGACGCGCCAGGACGATCAGGTCGAGCCCCACCAGGTCGCCCTGATCGAAGGCGCCCTGCGCCATGAGCGCATCGGCCGCGCGCCGCACCCAGTGCGCGACCCCACCCTCGACAGCCGACGCATCGGCCGGCAGCACTTTGATCTGGCGGTAGAGGTCGGTCAGGAACTGGGGCGCACCGGCCGCGGCCTGGGCGGCGGTGCCGACCGCGCCGTCGAATGGGTCGGGCAGCGCCAGCAAACCCAGATCTTCGAGCTGACGCTGGGCCGAGGCGACCCCGCCGGTCTGCGTCTCGCGCCAGCGCAGCACGCCGCGCAGCGCGGATTGATGCAGCAGCCGCTGCATGGCATCCAGACCGAATCCGCCGTAACCAATCAAGAGTGTGCGTCTGGGCATGGTCCCTGGTCTGGCTCGTCAGCTGATACCGGCGGGGGCTGGTTCCGCGTCAGGCGGCCCGGATGTGCAACCTGGAGCCTCAATTCAGAGGAGCTTCACCAAGGCAGCGATGGCGGCCACTTGCGCAAACATCAGCGGAACGATCCATTTCAGCAAGTCGATCTTGGTGCGCGCCACCTCGCCGCGGACCCGCTCGATATCGAGCTTGAGTTCGGCCCGTAATTGCTCGATGTCCTTTTTCAGGCTCAGTTCAGTGGCCCGCAGATCGCTGCGCACCTGCTCGATGTCGAGTTTCAACTCGGCATGCACCTGCGCGATCTCCTTCTGCAGACGCAACTCGGCCTCCCGCACATGGCCTTGAGTGGCCAAATCCGGCAGGTGGGGATAGCGTTCTTCCAGACGCTCGAACGCCTCGGCGATCACCCGGGCACGGGCGCGATCGTCGGGGGCCGCGGTCAGGGCATCGTAGAGTGCGACAACAGAAGTCATAGCTGTACTATGAAACCATTCATGTCAGCGGGCAAGCCCCGGCGCGGCGCCGCGGCGGAAGCCTATCCTCAGCCGCCTGGGTGTTGGACAGGGCCTGTTGACGGAACCCGTGGCAAATCCTGATTGCGGCGATCACCGCTAACCCCAAAAAACCGACGACCGACAGCGCTTCCATCAGCATGTTCGCGATGACTCTGCAAGCAGTCCTGCTCGGCCTCGGCGCGGGACTCGCGCCAGGCCCCCTGCTCGCCCTGGTGATGACCGAGAGCCTGCGCGGCGGTGCGTCCGCCGGAATCCGCGTGGCGCTCGCCCCGCTGCTCACCGACACGCCGATCGTCGCACTCAGTTGGGGCCTGGCCGGCAGCCTTGACCCCCGGTCCCCCTGGTTGGCCACGCTGTCGTTGGGCGGAGCCTTGGTGGTCGCACACCTGGCGCTCGCGCAATGGCGCGCCGTACTGCCCACACCGGGCGGTGCCGAAGCCGGCGGCGCGCTCGGGCGGGGCATCGCGGTCAACCTGCTGAGCCCACACCCCTGGCTGTTCTGGATCACCCTCGGCGGCCCGCTGCTGGCCGCCGCCGCGGACCGATCTCCCTGGTTGGCCCTGTGGTTCCTGTTGGCCTTCTATACACTGCTCGTCGGCACCAAGGTGGTGCTGGCGCTGCTCACCGCGCGTTGGGGGCGGGGTCTGACCGGCGGGGGATACCGCCTGGCCTGTCGCGCCTTAGGGATCGTACTCGCGCTGTTCGCCGTGCAACTCGGCTGGGACGGGCTGGCGCGATTGATGGGGCGGTAACCTCAAGAACGGGTCAGCGGTCGGGTTTGCGAGGCGTGTCGGCGGACCGGACACAGATCACTCCCTGCCCGATCGGATCGAGTTGGTGGGCTACGACGTCATCAATCGAGACAGCCGGTCGAATAATGCCAGGCGCATGAGCGGCGATAGGCGCTCGATGCGGGCGACGAGGTCATCAAGGCTGAGTTCGTCCAGGCGAGCCGTCAGACGGGTCGCGACTTCACGCTGCCATGACAGTTCTTCCGATCGCAGGGGACAGGGAGGACTGTCCAATAGACTAAACAAATGCTCAACCGTCGGGCGGTCGAGCGTGATCACGTCGCTGAACTCCACGAAGTGGCGCTGCCACCCTGCCATCTGCTGAAATCGCTCCTTTTCGAGCAATTGTGCTTGACGCTGTTGCACCGCTTCATGCAGGCGGATCGCTTCCGCTCGGTCAGCGTCCGCGAGATAGGCCGGCGCCTCGATCAGCTCGCGCTCCAGCGAAGCACAGGCGACCAAGTCCAGCGTTGCGATGCTGCCCTCCCCCGCGGTCCTTGGCCGTAGCCAGTCCGCGGACCGTCGGCTGGCCGCGGCGACGCGCTCGTTCACCAGCGAGCGGTAAATTGCGTCCAAGTCCCACTGCGGCGGCGGCTCGATGTCGCCTTGTTCCGCCCAGCAGCGGAAATCAGCCACTTGATGCTTGGCAAGCGTAAGCAGGATCTCGGCCAGGCGTTCGACGCTGACGCTGCCGGATTCCCAAGATTGAACGTCTGCCAATAGGCGGTTGAGCACGATGGCCAGATCGTTGATCATCGCGCCCTCGTGCTTCGTCCCGGCGAAAACTTGCCGTAGACGTTCGACGGTCGCCAGCGCCTCTCGCACACTTTCCTCGCTGTCGAGTCGCAGGTCATCGAGCCTTCCAAGCTCAGTTTCACGTTGCGCGATGGCCTCCTTCAACTGCGCTTGGCGGCGCCGGATCAGACTGATATGCGCATCCTTTTCGGCTGTAGCTAACGCCTGGATAGACTGCAGGCTTGCGGCGAGTTCATCACCTTGATCGACTTCCGCACGCAGTTGGAGCACGGATGTGGACTTCATTGGGTTCGGCTGGCGTGGGTAGTCTTCACACTTGGCCAGTGTCAACGTATGCCGCTGAAGCTCCTCCACCCTCGCAATGGAGCGTTGCGCCTGCGCGGTCAGTGCCTGCGCTTGCGCAACGAACCCCAGCGCGGTCAGCCAGGATGCCTCAGACTCGGTACGGCGCCGGAATTCATTGACCTGCTGTGGATTATGGCAAATCCGCCCCGGCACCCAGTTCGCGACCTCGCTGGCGACTAACTCCTCGGCAATCTCGGCGAATGCGACAAACTCTTTTTCCAGGCTCCTTGGCCATAGCTGTTCGGTGGCCAGTTTTCGACTCAGTTCCAGAGCCTTAGCGCCGTACTGTAGTGCGTGCGGAACACTAGCACTCCTGACCGCCCGTTCGATTTCCTCCTGCAACTTGCTGATCACGCGCTGCATCTCCCCAATCCGCACGGCTGCCTGATCGGCATCCGCGTGCAGACGGGTGTAGTCCAGCGCCAGGGTCGGCGGCAGCGGTTTGACAACAAGTGTCTCTTTCGCCTTTCGGGCGTATGTCAACTTCGTGTCGTAGCGTTCCACCGCTTCCCACTCATCCAGAAACACCCGCCACTGCGCTTCCACATCCCCATCGAAGAATCGTAATGTCGCGGCCCCCAGCGTCACCTCGTCAAAGTGATGCCGACCGGACCGATTTGAAAATACCTGCGCGATCCAGTTGGCGGGAAGCACTTGCTGCCCGGCATATTCAACAGCGCGCTGGGGATGGCGCAAACCCAAGAACAAGCCAAGCAGTATGGCCGCCGATGACGCGTTTAAGCCGTAGGGCGGACCGATGAGCTGTCGGTAAGTCGCCAAGAGCGTACACGACGGATCACGCTCGTGTGCCTGCTCCATCTCCTCGATCAATGCCTTCAGCAACGGCGCTCTAGGGACACCCGGCTCGCCATTCGCATTCAGTACCTGCCAACTCTGGTTGAGCACCGATTCAATACGATTACGCAACTGAGTCGATTTGGATTGGATCCATGGATAATTCACGCCGCCCGCCATCAGTGCCTTGGCCACCTCAACCGCATCGCGCGCGCCGCCGCCGTTGGCCGTGCTGAAGCCATCGAACGGGAAGGGCGGTGTCTTCGGATAGATCGTCGAAAATATCTTACCCGCGGTCTCGGCGAGGCGATCACCGGGCGGCTCAGTAAAGCCGGCAATCCGATAGCGCCTTTCCATCAGGGCATCCTGCACCGTCTCCTTTAAGACGAACCGACTGCGCTCACGCTCATCGGGGATGAAACGGCGGAAGCTCTCCTGGTCAGCGGAGGACACCTTCCCATTGAGGATGACCAACCGCGCCAAGTGATCGGCGATGCGGCCCTGTCGATCCGCGATCAGGATCACCCAAATCGGGGCTTGGTCAAGCTGGCAGCGCCGCAATTCCAGGTCGAAGCACGCCGCCACGCGCTGGTCCGCCTCCAGGGGGTCGTCGTCCTCATGCAGAAAGAGATAGAGCAGCTTGCCCTTGGCATCCGTCGGCAGGGTCGCCTGGCGCCACTCGTCGAACGCCAGTCGGATCAGGTTTTCAATGATGCCGAGGTGGGCGTGACGCGCGCTGAAGATCCAGTCCGGCGTCCGGATGTCATGGACTCGGTCAAAATCAGGCCGGATGTCTCCAGTCGGGCAATCCGCTGCCTCCGGACTAACGAACACCTGGCGGATAGCGTCGGCGGACATCGCCTGTCGTTGACTTCGCAGCCAATGCTCGAATTGGGCTCGGCTCGCGCCGTCGCTCAGCAGTTCGTAGCGCTGCAGGTCAGGATTCCACTCGGCAGCGCCCAGCGCCGAGAGCGCGGATAGCGTGGCGCTAACCAGCGTTTCGTCCAGCGTCGTTGCCTCGCACAGCAGCGCATTGACCGTGGGTTGGCTCCGGCGTCCAATGTGTGCCTTGTCCAGTACCGCGATGCCCGCCAAGACCAGTCGCTGGGGGTCATCGAGGATCGCCGAATACTTGGTGAGTAGCCCTTGAAGGGTCTCGGCAACAGTCCCGCCGCCCCCCCGCTCCGCGGCCACCAGGTCCGGCAGCATGTAGTCCAGCACCAGTCCGGCGGCACCGATCTGCCGTAAGCGGGTGCCGTCCAAGGCGGGCTGATCACGCAAACGTTCCGTCACGTCTTTGACGAACGCAAGCGCCGAACGCTGCTGTACCAGATCGTGCTGGCGGGTGAGAAACCACACCGCCAGCGGGTGCAGCGGCCAGCAACCGCGCAGGATCACACGGGTAAACTGGCCCTCGTCGCTCCAGACCGCGACCCGGTCGAATCCGGGTAGCGCGGCAGACAGCCGCTGCCAAGTTTGGCGCCCCTGGTCCGCCGGATCGGCGCGTCCCCAGAGCGCATTGAGCGCAGCCTCATCCTTGTGGATCAGGTGGGCGAAGAGGGTCTCCAGATTGGTCGAGAGATAGCACTTCTCGGCCGCGTCGAAGCGCGTGATGTACCGCTGCAATTCTTTGAGATCTGATGAGCTAAAGCGCTTCAGATACGCCTTTAGCTCGTATTGGATAAACCCGACGAACTGGACCTTGTTGTGGTTATTCTGCACACCCTGGAAGATCTCCTGCAATACCCGCGCCCCGGCCCGCTCCGGATGATCCGCCGCATGTTCCAGATAGAGGCCCAACTCATCGAACAGGATCAGGATTTGTGAGAAGGGTCCATCCTCGCCGCAGTAGATACGGGCCAGGGCATCCATCAGATCCTGCGCGGACTCCTGGCCTTCTATAGGAATCGGGTGTCCATTCGCCTCCAAGTAGACAGCGTTGACGGCGTCGAATACACCTTCGTCCTGGTCCCGCAACGCTGCGCAGATGGTTGCTGCATCTCGACCAGGCAATACCGCTGACAAGGCGTCGGTGCGGAACGCGAAGTTGCGCTCGACGAATTGTTCGGCGGTCTGAAACCGGGGTGACAGCGCACGGATCGCATCCGCATCGACGCCGGCCGCCGCGAGCCGCGTCAAGACCACCCGGCTCAGCGCGGCACCCAGGTGGAACCCCTTAGAACCGTCGAGCGGCAGCACCAGGACCGGCTTGCCGAGTGCGGTGAGGCGTCGGCCCAGGTCCGCGCCCAAGTCGGCGTCGGCACTGCCAACCTGAGCCAGTATATGAGCCGCGGTCGCGCTATCCGGATCCGCGAGCAATGCCGCGATAGTGACCGACAAATGCGACTTGCCGGACCCGTACCCGGCCACTGCCAACCAGTAGGGATTGGTTTCTTGGCCGCTCGCCGCCGCCCCCATGACGCGCAGGAGGTCGCAAACAAAGCCGGCGGTGTCCTTCAGCCGATACGCAGCGGCGATGCCATCCTGCTCCGCGGTGCCCGCACCATGATAGCGAGGCCCATGGAAAACGAAGGCGCGCGCGACCACCTGCGCCAACTCGGGCTCATCGAGTACCCAACCGAGCTGCACCGCGCCGTTGAAGAACTGTCCTTCTTCAAAATGAACGACATCACCGATCTGCATTGCCAACCTCCGTTTGCCTCTGATCTGCCAACCACTACAAAAGTAGTTTGGTCCGCACAGCGGACCCTACGCCGAACCATTGATCCGTAGGGTCCGCTGTGCGGACCGACGACCTATATCAGTTCGTCATAGTTTGGTCCGCACAGCGGACCCTACGGCAAGCCATTGATCCGTAGAGTCCGCTGCGCGGACCGACGACCTATATCCGTTCGTCATA
>JACDZG010000126.1 GCA_013426805.1 Chromatiaceae bacterium | reverse complement strand
TTCGACCTGAAGCGCGGGGAGGGGCCGGTCTACTCTCCCGGACCGACGACCGTGCCGATCGCGCGGTGGCCGGGTGTATGACCAAGGCCCGGCTGGCGATGGCCTCAGGGTCGTAGGGGTGACGAAGGAACCCCCAACGATCTGCGTCCGTGGATGTTGGGGTTCGTTCCTTACCCCAACCTACCGTGCTCACAATATTATCCTGATTTCTCTTGCTTTGTGTCTCTGTGCCTTTGTGAGATGATTTCTTTTCTTTCTTCCGTGTTTCCGTGAGAGGCTCTGTTCACCCGAGTTGGCCGTTGATGGTTCTGGTGATGCCGTCTTTCATCAAGGCTTCACCGAAGTTCAGGAGATAGCCGAGCTTCATCCCGGTCAGGCGCAGGTAGGTGAGCAATTGTTTCTTGTGCGCATTCGTGACGCACTCGATGGATTTCAATTCCAGAATGACCTTGCGGGCGACGATCAAATTCATTTCAGTTATCTCACAGAGACGCGGAAATGTGCTGGAAAAAAGAAAGAGATGCTCTCACAAAGGCACAAAGACACGAAGAAGAAAACAAATAAAAGTAAAGAAAAAAGCCATGACCGTATTCTCTTCTTTGTGCCTTTGTGTCTTTGTGAGAGGACTTCTTCTCTTTCTTCCGTGTCGCCGCGAGGAGATCTCAGGGCTCATTGTGGCCGCTGGTGGCGCATGCGGCTGGCGATGGCATAAGGGCCGTAGGGGTGACGAAGGGACCCCCAACGATCTGCGTCCGGGGATGTTGGGGTTCGTTCCTCACCCCAACCTGCCGTGCTTGGCCGCTAACCGGCGCCTTCCGCATCGAGCACCGTCTCACTCCAATCGAATGACAAATCGGCCAGCGGCTCTTGGATCAGGGCGCCCTGCACATAATTTGCGCCGCTCGCCCAGATACCCGCGTCGGGTCGTCGACGCCGCCGACGATCACCTCAGCCCCGGTCTGGTGCAGGCGCGTGATCAGCCGCAGCAACGCGTCAGGTGCGGATTGGTGGAGCGTGGCGGTCGCGATCTTGACCAGCGGCGGGTGGAGTTCGATGACCAGATCCCTGGCCGCCGCCGTCAGATCCACATCCAGCAGGCACACCTTGATCCCGAGCTTGTGCAGCATCCGCAACAGGATGGCGGCTTCATCGGGACGCCGTAGCAAATCGGCGAGCCAGACCTCGATGATCGGGCGCTGCTGTGTCAGTCCGGCGGCGACCAACTGGTTGCGAAACCAAAGTACCCAGCCGTCGCTGGCCAGGGTATCGAGGTGCTGCGGGATCAGGAGCCGCAGGTCCGGCTGGGTCGGCGCCTGGACGGCACAGGCCGCGAGCGCCCGCAGCAGCAGCCATCGGTCGATGTCGCACAGCCGCCCGCCGCGCCCCGCAACGGCCAGATAGTCCGCGTCCGGGATCAACTCGGCATCGCGCTCGAGCAGCCGCAGGCGCACCTCCATCAGGTGCCGGCTTGGTGACTGCACGGCGACGATCGGCTGGTAAAACAGCCGAAAACCGCCGTCCGCATCCAGGCCCGTCAGCGCGCGATCGATGAGCGCCCCGATCCGCTGTTCATGCAGCGAATCTCCCGGCCCAGGTACGAACGGCCGATAGAGGACCACCCGGTCACCACCCTCGCCCTGGGCCTGCGCACACGCCTTTTCGGCCCGCGAGATCACCGTGATGGCGTCACCCGCGGCCGGATGAAAGAGCCCGATGCCGATGCTGATCCGCACGGTCAGTGACTGGCCGCCGACTCGCAGAGGCGCCGCGGCAACCGCCGCGCGCAACCCGTCCGCGGCGGCCAGCAGGGCATCCGCCCCGTGGCGGCGCAACAGCAGGGCATGACGATGGTGGTCCAGGCGCACCGCCAGCTCGCCCGGCTCCAGTCGCGCCGGAATCATCTCCGCGAGGCGCGCCCGGACCAGTTCGGCCCCGCCGGTGCCGATCCGCTCATCGATGCTGCTCGCCCCGTCGAGCGCAACCAGCAGCAGGCCGTTGCCGGCCTCGCCGATGCCCGGCTCGGCGATGGCGCGTTCCAGACAACTCACGAAATAATGGCGCGACGTCAGCCCGGTGATCGGGTCCAGGTGTTCGGCCAGCCGCCGCCGGCCGCGGACCGCGCGCATCGTATCCAGCCGCTGGGTGACGGCCTTGATCAGGAGGTCGGGGCGAATCGGCTTGGCGATGAAGGCATCGCCGCCCATGCTGAGCGCGTCGCTCTGCCGCACCGGATCCCGCTCGCTGGACAAAAAGAGGATAGGGACGGACGCGAAGGCGTCGTGCTCGCGGATGATGGCGGTCAGCTCGGCCCCGTTCGCTCCCGGCATATTGAGGTCCATCAGGATCAGTTCGGGCTGGAAGTCCTCGATCACCGCCAACGCCCGCAACGCGTCACCCTGGGTGCGTACCGTATACCCGGCGCCACTGAGGATGCGCTCGACCACCAGTGCTTGCATGGGGTCGTCCTCCACCACCAACACGCGGCCCACGGCCGCCGCGTGCGGACTGCAGAGCGCGCGCAGCCGCTCCACCAGTTCACGACTCGCCACCGGCGCGATGAAGAACGCGGCGGCCCCGGCACGCAGCGCCTGAAGCCGCACGACGATGTCCTTCGTGTGGGCGATGACCACCAGATTGCGGATCGGCGCCCCGTCCCCCGCCAGTTCCGCGATGAACGACTGGACCGTCTGGTCGGGCGCGAGCAAGGCGCTGTCCAGGATCAGCGCTGTCCCATCGCGCACGCGGTACTGGGTGCGCAGCGCATCGAGGTCGGAACAGGCCGTCAGCCGCAGGCCCTGGTCATCGAGCAAGGGACGGATGCGATGCGGCAGCCCGGCATCCGACCCGACGTAGAAGATCGTTTGCGTGGTCTGTTCAGTGTCGCCGGGCTGATCTTGCATGGCCTCCTCCTGGCCGTCCGCTCGATTCACTGCAGAACCATGGACGACGCGTTCTGATTGTTCCCGTCAGGGGTTTCCCCGCGTGCCCACGCCCCTGTGCGCGGCACGCGACGGGCGTCTCATCGGCGACGTACAACCCTTGCCCCTGGCGCGCATCGGGGTTACCTTGGTCGGCGAAGGCAGTGCCCGACTGCTCGCTGATCAGGCGCCGCATGCACGGCCGGCGTTCGACCGCTTTGAACGCGTCTGCCTGAGCGTGAATTTCCGATCAGCCCACCACAGGATATAGCCTTTTTCGGTCTGCGTTTTTTGGTTCCAGTTCCGCTTTCGGGCATGAGGACTGCGGAGCACCGCAAACGCACACCGGAGGATGCCCCGCCGGCCTATCGCCCCGAGTGAACCGACATGACGCCTGCCCACCTCCCGGAGTCTGCGCTCGACGACCTGGCCGATCTGGACCTGGAACATTGGACCGCGCGTTATGCCGAATCCGCCGCGGCTGCCCGGACGGCCCTGCGCCCCTTCGTGCTGGTGCGGGTCGGCGGCGAGCGCTTCGCCGTCGCCCTGGATGACCTCGACGAGGTCGCCTGTGTGACGACCGGCATCGCCCTGCCCCATGTGAACCCCCTGATCCTGGGGCTCGCCAATATCCGCGGCGAGTTGCTGCCCCTGCTCGACACCGCGGCCATCCTCGGCGTCGCCGCCGGTTACCGGCTGGGCACCGCCAACCGGACCCTGGTCGTGCGCGACCGGCGGGGCCGCCGGGCCGGTCTGCCGGTGGATGGAGTGGAATCGGTGGAGGAACTGGACCCGGATCTCTTCCAGACCATGACCAGCGGCGAATCCACGGATCTGGTCTGGCGCGACGGCCTGGCCGAGCATCGCGGACGCGCCCTCTCCCGGCTCGATCTCACCCCCTTACGCGCGGGCAGCTTCAGCCACTTCTAGGCGTTTGCCGAACGATCAATTTACACGATTTGATAGAAATCGCCTTACCCCTTTGTCCGCCGGGGACTCTGTGGCACAGTAAGGAGTCATTTACAATTGGCCTGGTCGCCCGGTCTGCTCGACCTCGATGGCGGCCAGGGGCAGGACGCGACCAACTCAAGGCCAACCAAATAGCGATTGCCAAGGCAAGCACCATGAGCGCCGACCATCAGCACGACACCCGCGCGGATCTGAACCGTGATCAGGGACATGACGAACCGCGCCACGAGGGACGCACCGGTGAATTCGTCGTCCCGGAACCCGACGGGGTGCAAAGCGGGGTGCCGTTCGGCGACCTGGCCGGAACCGTACCGGCCCACTATGCGGGCGGCGCGGGGCACGGCCGCCGTGAGCCGGACGTGGGCCGGGGGCGCGGCGGGGGCAGTGCGGGGACCGGCGGCAGCAGCGGGCGGGCCGTGCTGCGCGGCATGAGCCTGAAACGCAAGCTCAATCTCTCACTCGGACTCCTGACCCTGGTGATCCTCCTGCTGGGGTTGGTCGCGGTCCGCACCATCGACGGGATCAGCTCCGACGGCATTCCGGAACTGGGCCATCATGCCGATCTGGCGCGGGTCAGCGAGGCGATCAAGGGCGCCGTCTTTCGCATGAACCTGGCTCAGGCGGATTATCTGCTGCTCGACGACGAGGGGGCGCGCGATGAAGTCATGCGCCTGGCCACCCGGGTGCGCGAGGAGATTGCCGGGCTCAAGCCGCTGGCCGCGCTGATCGAATCCACCACCGGCACCGACGTAACCGCCCAGCAGGCCGCGCTCGGCACGGCACTGGACCGCTTTGAAGCGCGCTTCACGGCCCAGGTCAAGTCCGTTGCCGCCCTGCGTCAAGGCCAGACCGAGCGCGCCGCGGCCCTGGCGGCGAGCGAGCAGGCCCTGGCTGAACGCCTGGATGCCGTGATCGACCAGGCCCGGACCTTGGCCGCGGCGGCCTGGGGATCGGGCACCGGCCCGCACGCGCCGACCGAGAGCGGCGGGCGGTTGGAACTGGCGCGCGCCCTGGACCGTTTCACGATCGACCTGCTGCAAGAGCGGGTGGCACTCCAGATCTTTTTCGACTCCCATGACCCGCTGCTCCAGGACAGCGCCCGCACGGCGGCCGCGGAACTCGCCGCCCGGCTCGATCAGGTCCGCCCGGCGGCCCAGACCGCGGGCCTGGACGACCCCCTGGCGCAGTTGCGTAAAGCCTTGGCCGGCTACACCGCCCAATGGCGGGAGACCGGCGCCCGGCTCACCGGCAACGACAGCGCGGGGCAGGATGTGGCCGCGCGGATCAAGACGGAACGCGAAACCCTGACCGGGGCGACCGAAAGCATCGTCGCCCTGGCGGAGGAACTCACGGCCTCGGCCTGGCGCGATATCGACGCAGAGAGCGCGGGCCTGCGGGTCACCGGGCAAGCCGCCCTCTGGCTGGTCGGCGGGGCCGCGGGGGTCGGGCTGGCGGTGGGCATCCTGGTGCTGCTCACGGTGCCGCGGCCCATCGTGGCCGCCATCGAGGCGCTGATGGCCGGTTCGCACCAGATCGCCCGCGGCAACCTGAGCGATGCGGTCGAAGTGACCAGCCGCGACGAACTGGGTGCCTTGGCGGACTCCTTCAATCAAATGCGCGAGAACCTGCTCGCCCTGGTGCAGCGCATCCAGCGGGCCAGCCTGCAGCTCTCATCGTCGATCAACGAAATTCAGGCGGCGGCCACCGAGCAGGCGGCCTCCTCCGCCGAACAGGCCAGCGCGGTCAATGAACTTTCCGCGTCGCTGAATGAGATGTCCCAAAGTGCCGCCACCCTGGTCGCCTCCTCCGAGACCGTCGGCCGCAACGTCAATGAAATCGCCGGGATCGTCACCGACAGTAACCACAAGTCCACCCAAATGATGGCCTCGATGGATGCCATCGGCACCTCCACCCGGCAGACCGCCGAGCGGATCAAGGCCCTGAACGACAAGATGGACGATATCAACGAGGCGGTCTCCACCATCTCGATGGTGGCCGACCAGACCACGCTCCTGTCGCTGAATGCCTCCATCGAGGCCAACAAGGCCGGCGAGATGGGCAAGGGCTTTTCAGTCGTCGCCCAGGAAATCCGCCGACTTTCCGACCGCTCCATCGATTCCGCCGGCAACATCAGCGGCATGGTGCGTGACATCCAGCGTGCGACCGAATCCTCGGCGCTCGCCATGGACAAGTCCTCCGAGGAGATCCACCACGGGGTCGCGCTGGTCGGCGACTCCAGCCAGGCGCTGGCTGCCATCCACGGCGCCATGGAGCGCATCCAGGAGCAGATGACCATGATCCTGGAATCGGTCCGTGCCCAGGCGGAATCCGCGCGGATGGTCCAGACCACCTCCACCGAGATGCTGTCCTCCGCCAACATGGTCTCCAAGGCGGCCGGCCAGACGCGCTCGGTGACCTACGAGCTGAACGCCATGGCGACCCAGCTCGCGAGCGCCGTCTCGGTCTTCCGCGTCTGAATGCCCCCGTGGAGGCACTCCTCTTCACCGCCGGCGGCGGACAATATCTGGCCCCCTTGTCGGCCCTCGACGAGGTGCTGATGCCGGCGCGTCTGCGCCCCCTGGCCCAGGCGCCGGTCTTCCTGGCCGGGGTGCTGGACCTGCGCGGCGCCACTCTGCCGGTCCTCGATCTGGCGGAACGCCTGGAACGCGGTCCGGCGCCCGCGGCGAACCAGGGTCCGGCCGGGCGGCGCTGGCAGCGCGGCAACCGCATCCTGTGTTTTTCCGCCGCCGGGGTGTCCCTGGGGGCGATCGTGGAGTCGGTCACGGGGATTCGCACCCTGTCAGCCGGCACGCGCCGCGAACCGGTCTTGACGGCGGCTGGCGCCCCCGCCTTGCTCGGCGACCTGTGGCCGGTGGATGGCCGTCTGACCCAAGAGCTGCGCCTCTCCTGCCTGCTCGAACCCGCGGAACTCGCCCTGCTGCAGGGCACCGCGGTGGACCGCCGCGCGTGAACGACCTCACCGAGATCTTTCGCGCCGAGGCCGAAGCCAACCTCAAAGAGGCGACCCGGCTGGCATTGGCCTGCGAGCAGGCCCTGCCCGGCCGGACCGAGGTCGAGGCCATGATGCGGGTCTTTCATACCCTGAAAGGGGCCGCCCGGGCGGTGCGCTTCGATCAGGAACGGGAGATCGCCCATCGCCTGGAGGATGTGTTCCACGCCATCCTGGACGGCACCGCGCCGTTCCGCCCGGCGGTGGTCGATCTGTGCCTGCTCGCCATCGACCTGACCCGCGCCACCCTGGAGGCGCGGCTGGCGGCGCTCGAACTCCCCGACCTGGCCACCTTCCTGACGCGGGTGGACGACTACCAGGCCGCGCCGCTGGACACCGCACCGCTGCCGGACCCGGCCATGCTGCAGTCGTCCGACGCGGCAGACGGGGTCGCCGGTCTCGACCTGCTGGCCATCTTCCGCCTCGAGGTGCAGGAACAGTTGGCGCAGGCGCGCGCCAGGCTCGCCGACCCGGCGGTCGACGCCGAGGCCTGGGACGCTCACCTGCGCCGCGTTTTTCATACCCTCAAGGGCGCCGCCCGCGCCGTCGGCTGCGATCCGGTGCGCGAGTTGGCCGGGGCCCTGGAGGACTTGGTCCACGGGGAGCACGAGGCGGCGGGCAGCACCGCGGTCCCGGCATCGCCCGACCTGATCGCGCTCATCCTCTGCGGCCTGTGCTGGATCGAGACGGTGCTGGCAGGGATCGCTGGCGGCGCCGAGCCCCCACCGCTCGCCGGTTTCCTGGAACCACTCGCCCGCTACCGGGACGGCGGCATCCTGCCCCCGTGCAACCCGCCGACGGAGCAGACCGCGGACCAGGCCGCGCCCCCGACCCCCATCCCGTCAGCCGCCGGGTCGGCCGCGGCCAGCGCACCCGTCGGCGGCGCGGCTCCCGTGGTCACGCCGGAGCCCACGGTCGGTGTCACGGCCGTGCCGGTCGCCGGATCCGCCGCCGAGTCCAACGGGAACCCACCCGACGAACCGCGCGTCGAGCCCGCCCCGGCCGCACGGCGTCAGGCCCGGCTCGACTATGAACAACTCGACCGGCTGCACCGGCTCTCGGGCGAACTGACGGTGGCAGTCGCGGCCCTGGCCGGGCAGCGTCACCAATTGCGGGTCCTGTCACGGACCCAGGCCCGCGCCGGGGTCCAGATCGAGCGTCTGGTGGCGGCCGCCCTGAGCGAAGACCTGGACCGGGAGACCTTGCAGGAGACGCTGCGCCAGGGCGCCCAGCGGCTGTCGGCCGGCGCCGGCGCACTGGATGTGCTCACCGCGGCGCACGACCGGATGGAGGGCCGGCTGCGGCATCTGGCCGACGGCCTGGCGGACCAGGTGACCCAGGCGCGCCTGGTGCCGCTTGGGGATCTGCTGGACGACTATCCGCGACTCGCCCGCGATCTGGCCCTGGAACTGGGCAAGCGGGTCGATTTGCAACTCGACGGGATCGACAACCGCATCGATCGGGCGGTGCTGGAGCAGTTGCGCAACCCCTTGCTGCACCTGCTGCGCAATGCGCTGGATCACGGCCTCGAGCCGGCCGCGGCGCGCACTGCCCGGGGGAAACCGGCGAGCGGGCGCATCCTGGTGGAGGCGCGCCAGTTGGGTTCCCGGATGCGCATCCGGGTGGAAGACGACGGCGCCGGCATCGACCAGACGCGGCTTGCGGCGGCGGTGATCGCGGCCGGTCACACCACGGCCGCGCTCTGGGCGCACATGGGGACCGAGGAGCGGATGCAGTTCCTCTTCCTGCCGGGTCTGAGCACCGCGGCCACGGTCTCAGCCACGTCCGGGCGGGGCTTCGGGCTGGATATCGTCAAGGCCGGCATCGAGGCCGCCGGCGGCACCGTCGGCGTGCGCAGCGAACCCGGCCGCGGCACCTGTTTCGAACTGTTGGTCCCCTTGAGCCTGTCGCTCACCCGCTGCCTGCTGGTGGTGGGCGGACGCCACCCCCTGTTCGGCGACCAGCGCTACGCCTTCCCCATGGGCGAGGTGGCGCGGGTGCGCCGCCTGGCCGCCGTCGACCTGCGTGAAATCGCCGGACGGCTGGCAGTGCACCTGGAGGAGGAAACCCTGCCCTTGGTCCAGCTCCATGCCATCCTCGGGCTGGCGCCGGTCCACGCCGACCTGGAGCGCAAACACCTGCTGGTGCTGGGCGAGGGGGATAGCCGTTGCGCACTCTTGGTCGAGGCCGTGGTGGACGAGCAG
The DNA here is from genome assembly GCA_013426805.1 of Chromatiaceae bacterium. GTDB lineage: Bacteria > Pseudomonadota > Gammaproteobacteria > Chromatiales > Chromatiaceae > Thiodictyon. The sequence continues at coordinate 8,613 of JACDZG010000126.1, read as the reverse complement.
GACATGGTGTCCCGGCCGCTGGACGAGCGTCTGGGCAAGGTCGCGGAAGTCTCCGGACTCACCCTGCTGGAGGACGGCGGTCTGGCCCTGATCCTGGATGTTCCGGACCTGCTGCAACACCTGCACGAAGGCGTCGGGCACCTGCATCCGGCGGCGGCGCGCGCGGCGCTGACGGCACCATTGCCGGAATTGACGGAGGGTCCCGGCCGGGCGGAGGCGCCCGCGGACACGACACCGGCCCAGGTCCTGGTGGTGGAAGACTCGGTGACCGTACGGGAGGTCGAACGGCACTTCCTGGAGCAGGCCGGCTACCAGGTGACCACGGCGGTGAACGGGGTGGACGGGCTCAACAAGGCCAAGGCGGGGGATCACCGCATCCTCATCACCGACATCGACATGCCGCGCATGAACGGACTGGAACTGATCCGCACCCTGCGCGGCATCGACCGCTTCCGCCGGCTGCCGATCATCGTCGTTTCCTATAAAGACCGCACCGAAGACCGTGACCGCGCCCTGGAGGCAGGTGCGGATCGTTATGTCACCAAGTCCGAGTTCGACACCGATGCCATGTTGGCGCTGGTCGCCCAACTGCTCGCGGCGGACGGAGCCGGCGGCGGCACCGACCCGCCGGCGCCGCGGCCCGCCTGGACCCCCGGTCGCGCACCATGAGTACCACGGCCCCGCGTACCGCGGATGCCGTCGCGTCACCGGCCGGCGTGGTCATCGTCAACGACTCGCCGGTGGCGCGAGCGGTCACCGCGGCCGTGATTGCGGCCGACGGCGGCTTTCGGCTGCTGGGGCAGGCGACCGGCGGCCTGGCCGGCGTGGAATTGGTCTGCCGCCTGCGGCCGCAGTTGGTGTTACTCGATCTGCACATGCCCGATATCGACGGGGTGGAGGTCACCCGCCGCATCATGGCCGCCTGCCCCACGCGTATCCTCATCTCCAGCGCGACCATTCGCAGCAATACCACTTATCTTTTCAACGCCCTGAAACAGGGCGCGCTGGACTACACCCACACCCCGAGCCTCAAGGCGCGGCCGGGTGAGAGCGTGACCCGCGCCGACTTACTCACGGCCGGCACCAGCCTGTTGCGCAAGATGCGCACGGTGCTGAGTCTGCGGTCCGGCGCCGGTACGGTCGCGGTGCCGCCGCCGCGGCCGGCCGGCGGCGCGACCCGGTCGGGCACCGCGCCGGCGCCGGCCGGGAACGGAACACGCCATGCCGCAGTGCGGGTGGTCGCGGTCGGCAGCTCCACCGGCGGGCCGAGCGCGCTCGCGACCCTATTCGGCGCCCTGCCGCGCGGGCTCCCGGCGGTCTATCTGGTCTCACAGCACATCGACCCGGAGTTCACCGAAGGACTCGCACTCTGGCTGAGCGAGGAGACCGGACACCCGGCGGCGGTGGCCCGGGCGGGTGAAATCCCGCTCCCCGGTCACGTCTATCTGGCGTGCGGGGGACGCCGGAACCTGATCCTGTCAGCGGGCGGGCGACTCCAATACGAGTCCGCCGGCGACGCGGTCTATTGCCCCAACATCAACCGGATGTTCGCATCGCTCGCGGCCGCGGTGGCCGGTCCGCGGACGGTCCCTCCGGCCGCGGGTCGAGCGCCGATCTGCGGGGTGGTGCTGACCGGACTGGGGGACGACGGGGCCGAGGGTCTGGCCCTGATCAAGGCCGCCGGCGGCCGGGTGCTGGTGCAGGACCCGGCCACCGCCGTGGTGGACGGGATGCCGGGTGCACCGATCCGTCGCGGGATCGTCACCCATGGCCAGGCCCTGCCGGAGTTGGCTCGCCTGATTGCCCACTGGATCGAGGACGGGCGATGAACCGCGGACCCACGTCGCCACCGGCCGCGGAGGCGCGTCCGGAGTCGCCGGCAGGCTGCGTCGCCGAGCCGTTGCGCGACTGGATCCGGACCCGCACGGGCATCAGCATCACCGACCAGAATCAGGCCCCGGTCGAACTGGCGGTGCGCCTCGAGGCCGAGCGCCATGGGCTGGACCCGGCCCGGTATCTGCAACGACTCTTGAGCGGCGGGCTCCCGCCCCAGGCCTTCATCGACGCCGTCGCCACCAACGAGTCCTACTTTTTTCGCGCACTGGAGCAGATGCGGGTGGTGGTCACCCGGCTGATCCCGGAGCGGCTGGCGCGGCGGCCGGGTCAGCCGGTGCGCATCCTCTCTCTGCCCTGCGCCCGCGGCGAGGAGCCCTTCAGCCTGGCGATCCTGTGCGAAGAACACCGCATCCCGCCGCAGTCCGTCCAACTCGTCGGCGGCGACATCTCGGCGACCTGTGTGGCCGACGCCGGCCGCGGACTCTACAGTCCGCTGGCCCTGCGGCGCACCGACCCGGAACTGGCGCGGCGCTGGTTCACACCGGCGGGGTCCCGCGCCTGGCAACTGGAACCGGCCCTGCTGCCGCGGGTGGAACTGCGCCGACTCAATCTGCTGGCGGATGCCGAAGTGGTGCTGGCCCGCCGCTTCGACATCGTCTTCTGTGAAAACCTGCTGATCTACTTCGACGCCGCGACCACGGTCGACGCCCTGGCCGTGCTGGGCCGGCTGCTGGTCCCGGACGGCTGGCTGTTCGTCGATCATGCCGAGTGGAATATCCCGCGGGGCGCTTTTCGGATGCAGGAGTTCGACGGCTGCGTCGGCTTCCGTCCCCTGGGTGCGCCGGCCGCGGGCGAATCCGCATCCGGGCCGCGGACCGGCCGGGTCGCCGATGCTCCGTCACGCGGCGCGTCGACCCCGCCGCCAACCCGGATCCCGGCCCCCTTGCCAACCAGGGCCAGTGGACCCGCGGCGTCCCCGGTGTCGCGGCCGCCGCCGCGGGCTGCCCCGGCGGTGCCGTTACGGGGATCGGCGCTGACCACCCACCTGGCCCAGGCCCAAGTCCATTACCGCGCCAAGCGCTTTGCCGAAGCCTTGCGCGCCTTCGACGCCGTCCTGACCGCCGACCCCGGCCACCCGCTCGCCCGGCTCGGCAAGGCGCGGGTGCTGGCGGACTGTGGTGAGGACTTCGAGGCGCTGGAGATCGCTGAATCACTGCTCCATGGTGCCGCGGCCGGCGGCCTGAAGCTGGCCCCGGCCGATCAGGTGGAGGCGCTGGTCCTGATGGGTCTCTTGCTGCATAAAAAAGGACTGAAGGACCTGGCCCAGGGCTATCTGCGCGAAGTGAAACGGCACGACCCGCATCACCCCAGCCTGGGACTGCTGCGACCGCATCGACCAGGAGACGCGGATGCCTGAGGAAACGCCTTTGCAGACCCCGTTCCGCGTCCTGATCGTCGATGACTCACCCACCATGCGGGCGGTCTGTACCCAATCGCTGACCCAGGCCGGCTTGCGGTGCGCGGCGGCGGACGGTGCCGAGGAGGGCTATCGGATGCTCGGTGAGGCGCTGGAAGCGGGTCAACCCTTCGACGGACTCCTGCTCGACTGGCTGATGCCGGGGATGAACGGCTGGGAGCTCCTGGAGCGCATCGCCGGGGAACGTCGCCTGGACGCCCTCGCGGTGATGATCTTCACCGAACAGCCCGACGACCGAGCCTACCAACTGGCGAGCCTGCGTCCGAACAATGACATCCAGCTCAAGGAGGATCTGACGCTCCTGCCCTATCGGATGCGCAAGTTCCTGACCACCTACAGCGAGGCGGGCGGCATGGGCGACTGGCGCGCCCGCCAGCTCCTGAAAAGCCGCGAACCGCTGGGCGGCTCCATTCTGTTCGTGGACGACTCACCGACGGTCTGCGCCAAATACGGCGACCTGCTGCGCAACAACGGCTACGCGGTCCTGATCGCCGACTCCATGGCCGCCGCCCTGGAACTGGCACGCCGCCACAAGCCGCAGCTCGCGGTGGTGGATTATTTCATGCCCGGCGGCAACGGCGACGCCCTCTGCCGGGCGCTGCTGGAGGATGACCGCACGCGCGACATCACGGTGGTGATGCACTCCCAGCGCAAGGAAGTCATCGAAGACGCCCTGGATGCCGGCGCCATCGATCTGATCTGGAAAGACGACCCGATCAACATCTTCCTGATGCGCATCGCCTCCATCATGCGCACCCTGCGGGCCAACCGGCAGGCCAAGGATCTGGACATCCTGTTCGCCGCCACCCAGGCATTGGATATCGGGGTCATGTCGGCGACCCCGGAGGGCTTCAAGGCGTTCAATGCCACCATGGACCGGTTCGCCCGCGAGTGCGGCGGGCTCGACCGCTTCGACCCCCAGGGTGTCGCCGCCCTGCCCCATCGCTGCACCGACCGGGACGGCCGCCGCCGCGCATTCAACATCCAGACCGTCGCCGAGGAGAGCGGCGGCCGGGTGGTGCTGGTGCAGGACGTGACGGTCAGCGCCGATCAGGCCGAGGTGCTGGAGCAGGCGCGCGACCAGGCGGTGGAACTGGCCAATGCCAAGAGCCAGTTCCTGGCCAGCATGAGTCACGAGATCCGAACCCCGCTGAACGGCGTCCTGGGGATGCTGGAGCTGCTCAAGGGTACCGACATGAGTAGCGAGCAGGAACATTACGTAGACACCGGCATCAACTCGGCCGAGGGGTTGCTCGGGGTGATCGGCGACATCCTGGACTTTTCCAAGATCGATGCCGGACGCCTGGAACTGGAGCGCACCGCCTTCAACCTCCCGGAACTGGCGGAGGAAGTAATGCAGATGCTGGCCGGCAAGGCCATGGGACAGGGTCTGGAGGCGATCTGCCACGTCGAGCCGGAGGTGCCGACCTCGGTGGTGGGAGACCCCACCCGGTTGCGCCAGGTGCTGATCAACCTGATCGGCAATGCCATCAAGTTCACCGAATACGGCGAGGTCGGTTTGCGGGTCTGGCTGGACGATCCGGACCCGCTGGCGCCGCGGGTCGGCTTCGCCGTGTGCGATACCGGGATCGGCGTCGACGCGGCGGCGCGGGCGCACATCTTCGAAGCCTTCCGGCAGGCCGACAACAGCACCACCCGGCGCTTCGGCGGCACCGGGCTGGGGCTGGCCATCAGCAACCAGCTCGTCCAGATGATGGGCGGCACCCTGGACCTGGAGAGCACCCGCGGTCAGGGCAGCACCTTCAGCTTCGTCATCCCCCTGGAACAGGCGTCTCCCGACGCGGCGGCGCCGCCCTGGCGGATGGCCGATGTCAAGGCGCTCGCCGGACGGCGCGTGCTGATCGTCGACGACAATGCCACCAACCGGCTCTATCTGCATTGCATGTGTCGCGCCTGGTCCATGATCTGCACCGAGGCGGCGGACGGACCCCAGGCACTGGAACTGCTGATTGCCGCCCCCGGCGCCGACCCGCCGTTCGATCTGGTGCTCCTGGACCGCAGGATGCCCGGCATGGACGGACTGGAAGTCCTTACCTGGCTGCGCGCGGACCCCGGCGGTCTCGGGGTCCGGGTGGTCTTGCAGACCTCCATGGACGAGACGGGCGAGGCGCGACGCGCCCGCGAACTCGGTGCCGATGACACCCTGGTCAAACCGGTGCGCCGCCGCCTCCTCCTGGAGACCCTGTCCCACCTGTTCGGCGGCGGTCATGCCGACCCGGCCGAGGTCGCACGTACCCCGGCGCGCATTCGCCTGGACGGCTGCCGGGTACTGGCGGTCGAGGACAATCAAGTCAACCAGATGGTGCTGCGCGGTATCCTGGAGCGGTCCGGCTGCACGGTGCGGATCGCCAACCACGGCGCCGAGGCACTCGACCTCCTGGCCGGCCTGTCGTTCGAGATCGTGCTGATGGATTGCGAGATGCCGGTCCTGGACGGACTCTCCGCGACCCGCGCGTTGCGTGAACGCGAGCGTGCGCAGGGCGCGGGCGGGCCTCATCAGGTGGTGGTCGCACTCACCGCCCATGCGTTTCCCGCGGAGCGCGACCGCTGCCTGGCCGCGGGCATGGACGACTATCTGCCCAAACCGATCCGCGCCCCGGACCTGCTCGCCACCCTGGACCGCTGGTGGACGCGGGCCGCGCCGACCGCGGCATCCCTGATGACGACAAGCGCTGCACCGACCCTCGACCGCGCGGTCATCGCCGACCTGCGCGAAGCCATTGGCGACATCACACCGGTGATCGAGGCCGCGCTGGCTGATTTGCCGGAGCGAGTGGCGATCCTCAGTCGCGCGGTGACTGATGCCGCGAATGACAGCATCCGCGCCGAGACCCACGCCCTGGCGGGTGCCTGCGGCAATCTGGGAGCACACGAAGCCGCCCGACTGGCGCAGGCGCTGGAAACTCTGAGTCGGTCCGTCGACCCCAGCGGCGCCCCCGAACTGTTCGCCGCACTGGACGCCGAGATCGGACGGCTGCTGCCGGCTCTGGCGGCCTTGCTGGAGGAGGAGACCGGGGCGGTCAGCATGGCGTGATAACAGGTTCACCGATCAGCCAGGCTGGCGTTCACCTCGACGGATTGCTGGTGCGTCGGCTTGCGGCCGGGCACACATCGATAGCTGGGTTTAGGACCCAGACCGAATCTGTCCAGCACGCCCAACACTGACATTAGTCTAAGAAAAGATTTCCGGTATTTAGGCAGACATCTGCCTGATGCCACTGTTGGCGACTTGACATTCCTCTCCGCGTCGAATACAATAGTATTCGACTTCCGGTATCATGCGAAGAGCGTATATGTTTTATTACTACGGGCGCAAAAAACAGATCGCCAAGCACTACCCATTGCCTCTTTACGACGTCATTGTTGAGCCCTTTGCAGGTGCAGCATCTTATTCGTTGCATGGTGACAATTGGCGAAAAGAAGTAGTGTTGATTGAAAAAGATAAACGTGTTGCCGATATTTGGCAGTGGTTAATCACGGAGGCCACACCTGCCGCAATACTTGCACTCCCTAACCTACACGTAGGAGAAAAGAGTTCAGAGTTCCTTCATATCGTTCACGCAGCCACAAAAATGGCTTTTAAGTACAAAACCATAAAAGTTACACCTGTTCTTGAGCGAAATTGGGAAATCAGCAAACGTGTAATGGCATCTAGTCTGCACAAAGTGAGGCACTGGGAATTGATAGTTGGTGATTATTCAATTGCACCTGATATTGAGGCGACCTGGTTTGTAGATCCACCTTACAAAGACGCACCAGGAGATGGATATGCTCATGGCAGCAATGAACTGGACTACCCACGCTTGAGTCAATGGATTCTCGCGCGCCGCGGTCAACTCATTTGTTGCGAGGGACAAAACGGCGACTATCTTCCTTTTCTTCCGCTGGTGACCCTGCCGGGGGTTGCAGGAAAACTCAGTATTGAGAAGCTGTATCACAGACCGACCAGGCACGCGCTACAACTTGATTTATTTGATTAAAGATGTCGATCGATTCTCAGTGTCCCCCGTCAATTAGGCGTACCTAATGTCTTCGCAAACTTTTTTAGGTACGCCTGCTCGTCAAGAAGCAGAACCCAACCTGATGCCATCTTCTCTTTTCCGGATGCGATCATCCCGGAGACTTTTGTGTTTCGGCCCGTGGTACCGCTGATCGTACCCCAGTCAGCTTCAACCAAATCATCAGAATAAAAGATTCCGGTGATCGCCGGAAAAAAGAATTCATCGTGCCGGTTCGCAAAATCCCATACCAGACCCATCAATGCGATCACTTCTCGGTGGTGTGCCTGCCAGGTAATACCGCTAAGTTTCTCAATACGTTGCTGTCCGGCACGGAGATTAGCACCCCGCATGATACTTCCGACCGTACATTTGATCTCCAGCCCGGCGGGATAATTTCGCAGTTCTGCTTCCGTAGCATTCGCCGCTGTTGCCGGGACCAAGTCGGGATGTCCCTTTTCAATCGGATTTACGATTCCCTCCGTTTCTTTATGCAAGTGTGTCGCAGAAAATAGAGCCAATCACCGAACTAACGGTTTTGAACTCAAGGCTTCGGTAAAGTGTCGCCGGCAAGTCTTTGAGTATCTCATTAGTCAGTTGCGCTGCCGCGTGAACATGGTCATGGTTTACATCAAAACCTACTTGGATCGAAAAATTTCTACGAACCCGATACCTCATTCAGCGACTGCTCCAATAAGACCAATACACTGCTTGCTTGTATGTCGAGCGCTTTGGAAAGCTTCATTAGAACCGTTAACGTAGGTGATTTCAGTCCTCTCTCAAGTTGGCTAACGTATGTCCTATGCACACCGGCAAGGTCTGCAAGATCCTCTTGAGAGAGACCTGCATTTCGCCTAAGCCGACTGATAACTTCGCCAAACACTAGAAGAGTCGTATCCATAACAAAATGATCCCATGCTGAATACTAATGGTCTACAGACGATAGTATTCGCGCCGACCTTCCATAATGGCCGAAAGACATGTGGCGTTTTCATATAAACGCAGAAACGAAAGAAAACACCGCATCTCAGGATTGGTGGTATACCGTTTTGGAAAAAGACGAAATAGCGCTTACGGAACGCCAACAAAGCGAGCTCGCATATCATCGCGAACGTGCTCGCACCCAGACAAGCATCCTGAACAGGCCGTTCTCGTGGGACGTTATTTATAATCCATCCCGGAGCTGGTGGAACGCCTATTGGCACATGTACGCTTACCTGGTGACTCCAGCCCTTTAAAGGTGCTAGCAACATACTGTAATATAGAGAGATCTTCAACATC
>JACDZG010000295.1 GCA_013426805.1 Chromatiaceae bacterium | reverse complement strand
ATCACCCAGTCCAGCACGCCCTGATACCAGGGCCGGCGTGGGGCGGCCTGGGCATGGGAACTCGGCTCGGCGGGGATCAGCAGTTCCACGGTCTTGCCCGCCGCCACGGGTAGGACGTTGACCCAGAACGACTTGAAATACTGCAGGTTGCCGGGCGTGGGGACCGACGTATCGGACCAGGTGTCATAGCTGGTGCCGTTCCAGATCCAGATCTGGTTGCCGAGGACGGGCGGACTGGCGTTGCCGCTCGCGGCCACGCCGGTGGCCACGCCGACGGCCTGGCTGGGGATATAGACCGCCTCGCCGACGCGCACCCGCACCTGCGCCCAGTCGACATTGTAGGGGAAGGGGTTGCCGACCAGGTTATAGCGGTTGGTGCCGCTGGCGGTGCTGACCGTGACCGCCCGACAGCCATTGGCGGAGGCACAGCCGGGGTGACCGGACGGGTAGGGGGCATCCGGCGCGCTGCCGTTGTTGGCGGTCATGATCGCCCAACTGAGGCTGCCGGACGTCGCCGAACTGGCGTTGCAGTTCGCGGGCGATGCGCGGCGGCACCGGGTGCGGGGCCGGCGGTTGCAGACGGCTGAAGGTGCGGTGCGGATATTTGCAGCGGTAGTGACTGTCGCTCTCGTGAGGCTGCACCGGCAGGTGGTCCGGGTCGAAGGGCGCGGGCGCCAAGCCCAGCCAGCAGTGGAGGTCCTGCATGACCGTCAGCGGCTCGGCCATCAGGTGCTCGAAGACGACATAGTAAAGCTGCGCCTGCCAGGCCGCTGGCACGTCCTGCAGGGCCTCGATGGCCTTGAGCGGGCCGCCGATCAGCCCGTCGGCCCCCAGCAGTTTATCGGCGCGGGCATAGCGCGAGAGGTGCGCCAGGTGGTCGGGGAAGTCGAGCAGGCGGGTGTTGGCGTGCTGGGCCTCAATGGAGCCGAGAATATGAGCTGTCGTTGCTTACGATAACCGGACTTGATAAGGATACGTGTACCTTTTTAGTTATTCTGAAGATTAGCGGGAACCCGCCCGGTCCCGCGCATTTCGCCATGCGTCGGATGCGGTGAGCACTTGAACGGCATCACTGACCCGCACGACCTGCGATGCGGTTCGTTCCTCACCGCATCCTACGGATGACGGCCTTAGGCTACACTTCCGACTGACGCCAACCCCCAGCGGAGGACCGCGGCGATGAATCCGCTCGCACATTTCGACCCCGACGATCCCTATCCCGAGAGCGACGGCGAGCCCATGGCGGAGAATACCGAGCAGTATGAGTGGTTGGTCAAGATCAAGGAGAACCTTGAGATCCTTTTTGCACAGGACCCGCAGGTCTTCGTCGCCGGGGATCTCTTCTGGTATCCGGTTCCCGACCGTCGGATCACGGGACCCGTGGCTCCGGACGTGATGGTCGCCGTCGGCCGACCCAAGGGTCGCCGCGGCTCTTACAAACAGTGGGAAGAGGGCGGCATTGCGCCGCAGGTGGTCTTTGAGGTCCTCTCTCCGGCCAACAGCGTCAAGGAGATGGCCGACAAACTGGCCTTCTATGATGCCTATGGGGTTGAGGAGTACTACGTCTATGATCCCGCGCCCAACACGCTGGAGGTTTGGCTGCGCCAGGAGGGGCGGCTGCGGCGGATGTCCCACTTGAAGGGCTGGGTCAGCCCGCGGCTGGGTATTCGCTTTGCGTTGAGCGGTGAGACGCTGGAGATCTTCGATCCGCAGGGGCAGCCGTTCTTGACCTCGGTCGAACTGGCCGCGCG
>JACDZG010000125.1 GCA_013426805.1 Chromatiaceae bacterium | reverse complement strand
CAATCGCTTGACGCCGGTCCAAATCCTGACCGGGGTCGCGGCCGTGTCAGCCGGCGATCGGAACACCCTGGCCCTCAAGACCGACGGCAGCCTCTGGGCCTGGGGTTACAACTCCTACGGCCAGCTCGGCGACGGCACCACCACCAATCGCTTGACGCCGGTCCAAATCCTGACCGGGGTCGCGGCCGTGTCAGCCGGCAGTTATTACACCCTCGCCCGCAAGACTGACGGCAGCCTCTGGGCCTGGGGCACCAACCGGTGCCGCCAGCTCGGCGACGGCACCACCACCGATCGCCTGACGCCGGTCCAAATCCTGACCGGGGTCGCGGCCGTGTCAACCGGCGAGTGGCACACCCTGGCCCTCAAGACCGACGGCAGCCTCTGGGCCTGGGGACACAACTTCTACGGCCAGTTAGGCGACGGCACCACCACCTATCGCTCAACGCCGGTCCAGGTCCTGACCGGGGTCGCGGCCGTGTTAGCCGACGGAGGATATCACACCCTGGCCCTCAAACCCGACGGCAGCCTCTGGGCCTGGGGGCGGAACAGGTCCAGCGAACTCGGCGACGGCACCACCACCGATCGCTCAACGCCGGTCCAGGTCCTGACCGGGGTCGCGGCCGTGTCAACCGGCGAGTGGCACACCCTGGCCCGCAAGACCGACGGCAGCCTCTGGGCCTGGGGTGCCAACTGGTACGGCCAGCTCGGCGACGGCACCACCACGGATCGCTGGAGTCCCGTGCCGGTCGGGGGACTGCTTGCCTCCGACGCCGACTTCACCGTCACCAACGTCACCCGGAGCCCGAGCGCCCCGCTCGCCGACGGAACCTTCAACGCCGCGATCACCGTGAAGAATCGGGGCACCGCGGCCGGGACCCCAGGAACCCTGCGCGTCTGGACCAACCAGCGCGAGAGCCAAGGCTGCAATGCCCCAGGGGACGCTGACATCAGCCTTGCGAGCCTGCTGCCCGCGGGCGCCAAACAGACGGTGCGGATCAGCCTGCCGGCCGGCACCGCCGGGTACAAAACCCTGCGGACCTTCATCGATAGCCAGTGCCTGACCACGGAACCCGATGAGACCAACAACCAGGCCGTCAAGGGCTACCGGGTCTTCGCCCAGCCGATCGCGGACTTCGTGATCACCGCCATCGACCCGACGCCCAACCGCCCCACCGCCAACGGGACCTTCAGTGCCGCCGTGACGGTGCAGAACCGCGGCACCGCCGCGGGTGACGCCGGCGCGCTCGCCCTCTGGATCGATCAGCCGGGCGTCCTCGCCTGCGGCGCCGCGGGCGACGCCGCGGTCCCCGTCGGCACCCTGGCCGCCGGGGCCAGGCGGACCCTGACCTTCGACGGCCTCCCCGCCGGAGCGGCCGCCGCCAAGTCACTGCGCGCCTTCGTCGATCACACCTGCGTCAGCACGGAGGCCCACGACGCCAACAACCAACGGGTGAAGCCCTACACGGTCGTGCCCTGAACCGGCCTTGGTGAAAAACCCGGCCACCGCGCGATCGGCACGGTGGTCGGTCCGCACAGCGGACCCTACAGGTCACGGTGTTACCGTAGGGTCCGCTGTGCGGACCGAGCGCCGCCGGCCGGCACGCTGATCAAAGCCCGACCGCGCGCGCCGGCAGTATTCTGGATTATTTTTGTAGGTTAATGTAAAATAAGGGACTTCAACCCTCTATTTTACCATGCAGTAAGGTTGTTCCATGCGCCCTGCCCCGCCCGCACCGCCCCGGCGGCCGACCACCCGCAACCTGGGGCCGCTGTTGCGGCTGCTCCGCTTCGTGCGGCCCTATCTGGGGCGCCTGACGATCGCCGCCCTGGCCCTGCTGGTTGCCGCGGGGGCCGTGCTCGCGTTTGGTCAGGTGATCCGCGAGGTCGTCGACTCCGGGCTCAAGACCGGCTCCGAGGCGGCGTTGAACGACGCCCTGCTGCTCTTCCTTACCGTGGTGCTGGCCATGGCAGGGGCGATCATGGTGCGCTCCTATCTGCTGAGCTGGATCGGCGAACGGGTCATTGCCGACGTGCGCACCGCCGTGTTCACCCGGGTCTTGAGCCTGGACGTGGGCTTTTTCGAGACCACCCGCACCGGGGAGGTGATCTCGCGGTTGACCTCGGATACCACCCTGCTGCAGACGGTGGTCGGCTCCACCCTGGCCTCGGCCTTGCGCACCACGCTGCTGGTGCTGGGCGGTCTGATCATGCTGGCCCTGACCAGCCCCTGGCTGACCGGGCTGGTCATGCTCGGCACGCCGCTGGTGATCCTGCCGTTGTGGCTGGTCGGCTATCGCCTGCGCCGCCTCTCCCGCGCCAGCCAGGACCGCATCGCCGACCTGGGGGCTTACGTGGACGAGGTGATGCACGCCATCCGCACTGTCCAGTCTTTCTGTCATGAGCCGATCGATCGGGCACGCTATAAGGAGCGCGTGGAGTCGGCCTTCGGCACGGCCGTGAAGCGTGCCCGCCTGAGCGCCGCCCTGTCCGCCATCGCGGTCGCCCTCACCTTCGGTGCCATCGGCGTGGTGCTGTGGGTCGGCGGCCGTGAGGTGCTGGCGGGGCGGTTGAGCGGCGGTGAGCTGTCCGCGTTCCTCTTCTATGCCGTGCTGGTCGCGAGTTCAGTCGGGACCTTAAGTGAATTGGCCGCTGAACTACTGCGCGGGGCCGGCGCCAGCGAACGGCTGATGGAACTGCTCGCCACGCCGACGCTGATCGAACCGCCGGCGCAGCCGCGTGCCCTGCCCCAGCCGGTCCAGGGCCGGATCGCGTTCGAGGATCTCGGTTTTGCGTATCCCGCCCATCCTGACCTGCGCGTGCTCAAAGACCTGTCGATCACCATCGCCCCCGGCGCCAAGGTCGCCCTGGTCGGTCCCTCCGGTGCCGGCAAAACGACCCTGTTTCAGTTGTTGCTGCGCTTCTACGACCCGATCCAGGGCGCCGTGCGGTTCGATGGGGTCGACCTGCGTGAACTGGACCCGGCCGACCTGCGCCGGCAAATCGCCGTGGTTCCCCAGGACCCGGTGATCTTCGGCGCCGATGCCTGGGAGAACATTCGCTACGGGTTGGAGGCCGTGTCGGATGACCAGGTCCGCCGCGCCGCCGCTGCCGCCCATGCCGGCGAGTTTCTGGACCGGTTGCCGGACGGTTTCAACACCTTCCTCGGCGAGCGCGGCGTGCGGCTGTCGGGCGGACAGCGCCAGCGTATCGCCATCGCGCGGGCGATCCTGCGCGACCCAGCCCTGCTCCTGCTCGACGAGGCGACCAGCGCGCTGGATGCCGAGAGCGAACGGCTGGTGCAACTGGCCCTGGAGGAGTTGATGAAAGGACGCACCAGCATCGTCATCGCCCACCGCCTGGCGACGGTGCGCAAGGTCGACCGCATCCTGGTGCTGGATCACGGTCAGGTGGCGGCGGACGGCACTCACGATGAACTGATGCAGCAAGGCGGGCTCTACGCGCGGCTGGCATCTCTGCAGTTTCGGGATCAGGCGCAAGCGGAGGATTGAGCAGCCGATCGCGTCGGCGCCTTGCCCAGCATTCCGGCCAGTTTCCGCCGAGGCCTTAGGGCGAAAATCCGATCCACCAATGGACACAGATGTCTTTCTTCATCTGTGAACATCTGTGACATCTGTGGATAAATCCGAGTCCTCGCTTTGGCTGGAATTGCGATCATGGCCCGCAGGCTAGGGCAGCCCCCAGCGCTAATCCAGCCGCTCGCCCATCGCCTCGAGCTGGGCGTTGAGCCGCCGCAATTCTTCCTGCGCCTCGACCTGATCGGTCACATCGTACTGGATGCCGAGATAATAGATGAGCTGCCCCTGGGGGTCGAACAGCGGGCGAATGGTGAAGCGGTTATGGAACAGCGAGCCATCCTTACGATAGTTGCGCAGGGTGACGGTGACCGATTGCCGATCGCGAATCCCGGCGCGGATGCGCTCGATCTCGGGCTGGTCGCGATCCGTACCCTGGAGGAAACGGCAGTTGCGGCCGAGGATCTCATTGCGGTCATAGCCCGTGATCAACTCGAAGGCCACATTGGCGTAAACGATGGGATTGTCCGGCTGATCCGGGTCCGACAAGGTGACGCCATTGACGACGGTGTCGAGGATCTGGGACAGCACGAAGGGGATCGTGCCCTGGTCTTTTTCGGCGGTGAAGTCCATGAGTTACTCCTGTCGGTAGAGAACGGTTCGGTTAGACGCGCGGTGCTCCAGCCGCGCCGGCCACCCCGTCCGGCGGCGCCGACTGGCGCTCGACCAATCCTTTGATGTTGCGCACGACCCGCTCGGCGCCCTCCTGAATGGTGACCCGGATCAGCTTTTCAAAAGGACGCATGTAGAATTCCAGGCGGGTCAGTTCGAAGCCGAACACCAGGTGGGAGTGTCCGTCGACCGGCGTCAGCCGATAACTGATGCGGAACAGGTTCGTGGTCTCGGCAAACTCGATGCGGCTTGGCTCCTCCAGGGCCGTGACCCGAAAGGTTGACTCCGTCTCGCGGCCCTGATCGGTGCGCACCTGACGCGCCCGACTGCCGACCCGCAACGGGCCGGCAGTCAACACCTCGAGCCGCTTGACCTCCGGGGACCAGTGGGGATAGTTCAGAAAAAAGTTGCGGGCAACGTAAGCGAATACGTGCTCCGGCGAGCGTTCGATCAGGATATCGGCGCGGGCTTTGACCACGGTCATCAGTCCTCGGCGAGGTGCGGTGGCGCTTGGTGTCCGGTGATAGGGCCGTCGCACCTGATAACTTGGCACATAGTGGCGGGTTTGAAACCCGCCCCTACACCACGGGTCTGTGTGGACCTCAGGTGCGAAGACGCTATCCCAGTGCAGCCGAGCGGTGGTTCAACCGGTCGAGCGGCGGCGGCCCCGAGCGGCTTCCGCTCCAGAGTGTAACGTATCTCGGACTCCGCGGGCACTCCAGGTTCCGGTGAGCGAAGCTGCCCGCGACGACGCGCGTCCGGGCCATCAACGACCGAAACGCAAGCCTTGGACGCCGGCGCGAAGCGGGTAGCCAGCGGTCGCCCGACCGGTTATCCTCCGCGGATTAGAGTCATACCAACCAACGCGAACCAGCGCAGTCGCGTTCAACCCCGCCGTAACCGCTCATTCGCAGGTTCATGGAACACGTGTCTCTGCCTCCAACCATCGACTCCGATGATCCGCAGGACGCGCTGCGCGCCGCGCTGATCGCGTGCCTGACCCGATTGCCGTTGTTCAAACCAGTCGATCCGGCCGCAGCAGCGCAACGTCGGTTGTGGCGTGCCTGCGAACTCTGCAGCTTTCTGGAGTATCGACTGGACAACGCGCCGGACCCCCGCTCACTGTCCGATCAGGCGATGAGCGACTGGGCCCGGCAGGGATTGGCCCGCGGTGAGCGCATCGGCGATCCGACAGACCTGCTCGATTATCTCCCCTATTGGGTGATCGTCGACGGCCGGTTGCTGGGGACGGCGGCACTGAGCATTCGCGATCCGGGCTGGGGTCAACCCAATCTCTGGATCGCGAGCCTCTATCTGTTCCGCGAGGCGCGCGGCGGCGGTTATGGCGCCCGGGTGACCGCCGCGCTGGAGGGCATCGCCCGCCACCTGGGGCTTGGCGGTCTTCGCCTGGAGACCGACTGGTTGTGGCAGCGAGCCGTCCGGTTTTATCTCCGGCAAGGATTCTGGGTCGCCAACTGGAAACATGGCTTGAGCCTGGTGCGCTATTTCGACGATCCGCCCTATCGTCTGCAGATCGCGCCGGCGCGCATCGCGTTCTTGCTCGGTGACGCGACGGATGATAACGCGGTGATTACGGCGCGGCGTCAGGGCGACACGCTGGTGTGGGACGAGCAGGCGCTCGCCGAGCCGACGGCCGAGGGGCACAAAGAACCGCGGGCCTGGGTCGCCCCGACCTTCGCCCTGTGGCTCGCCGTCTCGGGTTGGCCCTTGATCCGCAGCCCTGCGGATTGGGAGCGGCGCCACCACTGGGGGGACATCGGGATGCCGGAGGGACTGGCCTACAAGATCACCGTCTTTGAGGGCTACGCCCGTCACCGCGGATTTCGGGTCGACACCCCGCGGATACCCGGGTTGAGCTATCCGAGTTGGGAGGAACTCCAGTCCGGATCAGGATAGACCGCAGGGAAGGGTGCGGTGGTCGCAGACCCATGTAGGATGGGCAGAGCGCGAGCGATGCCCATCCGGCTACCCCGGCGCTTGAGGATGGGCATCGCTTGCGCTCTGGCCATTCTGCCGAAAGGCCCGGCCCGCCCGACCACCGCGCGAACTGCACGGGCGTCGGTCCGCATAGCGGACCCTACGGGTCGCGGCCCTGCCGTAGGGTCCGCTATGCGGACCGCCCGCGGCCGCCCGCCAGCCACCCGCCTCACTCGCTCTGCTGCACCACATCCCGCAAGCGTTCCGACAGCCGGGTCAGTGCCGCGGAGCAGTCGTCCGGACGCAGTGCCACTTCGATCACCGACGCGCCGTCGCGGAAGGCGAGCGCGCCTTCCAGGGCGTCGTCGAAGGCGTCTTCGGTGGGAACCGCCGCCTTGCGGCCAGACCAAACAGACCAAATGCAATGAGAACGGCCGGGGTCGGGGCCGGAATAGGCACCGCGGGTGTGGTGACACCAGTTTCGACGGGGTTGAAGGCCGTGTCGTAGATGGTGAACGGCTGGGAGCCCGGCGCCGCCGCGCCACCACTCCAAACGAAAATCACCGAGAACAAGTCGGTGAGAGACGGAATGTCGATGAGCGCCAAGGCATCATAGATGCCATTATCCATGAGAATAAGGTCCGGCTGGGTCACCTGAGGGTCCCAGTCACTATTAACCACGGGCGGCGGAAACTGAAGGTTGCTGTAGATATTGTAGTCAAACTCGATAAAGAAGCCCTCATCCATCACGAAGGCGCGATTATCGACGCGGTAGTCATAGCGCCAGAGGTCTTCGCCTGGGATGGTGTTCGTGAGGTCAGTCGCGAGGAACTGGATCGTGGTGGCATGACTCGGGCTGACTGAGATCAAGAGCCCGATCAAGAACAGAGAGGCCACAACCCAAGTCGGCGAAGCCTCTTTGTTGGTTGCCGTCCGAACGACGTATTGCATTGTGGCCCCGTCTGATTTGTTGGTTGACCTGGTCATGGTTGCGGACTCGCCTGCCATTGCAGCGCCGCCGGATCGAATGGATAGCTGCGGTTCTGGCGGATCGTGAAGGTGTCGGTAGAGAGCGCCGTTGCGCCAGCCCCGATCGGTCCAAAACTCACCTGTCCGTCGATGACGGTCGTGACGGGGTTCGTCGAGCCAAGGCTCGCGACGACGCCTGACACCGCATCCCCGGTATTGGTCAGTTGGACGCGGAAGCTGTAATCGTACTCCAGCCGACCGTAACGCTGCTTGTCGATCAGCGTGTAGTTGCAGATGTGCAGCGTCGGGTGCCCTCCCGATGCATCGTTGTCCAGATTCGTCAGCGGCAGCGGTTGCGGTTCGATCCCGTCATAGGCCGGGTCGGCACTCGTCGCCGGGCCGATCAGGAGTTGGTAGTCGACATTGCCGTCCGGCGCGCAGTCGTCGATTCCCGTCACTGCCGCCGTCTGGGGTGTCGACCAGGTGCTCGGGGTGAACGTCAGGGTATCAGGCGACACCAGACCCTCCGTCGTGTCGCTGCTGCGCAGGGGTACCCTCACATCCGCCGTCGGTGCGCTGTCGAGCGTGACGCTAACGCTTGAGCTGACTCCGGCCTCGGTCGTGTTGGGCTGACTGATCCGGGTTATGGTGATGCCGCCGCGCTTTAGCGTGTCGACCGTAACCGTACCGGGTGCCTGAACCGCCAATTGACCGCTCGCGTCCTCGATCAGCGCACCGATCTCATAGGTTCCGGCCGGTAACCCGGTGATGTCCCACAGCCAGCCATCGGCCTCGCCGTCAGGGTCCTCCGGGATCGTCTCGGCGATCGTCACCGCTGGTCCGGACTCGCCCTGTCGTGTATAGAAAAGACGAATACGGGCGTTGCTGTCCGGGTCCGCATCCACCCAGGCGATGCGCACCTCACCGCTACCGAGCCGGATGTCCTCGGCTGGTTGAACCAGGGTGATTGTTGGCGAATCATCGAAGCCGTTGTCGTTGACAAAGAAACCCTGCCGCTCCGTCCATTCACTGACCAGACCCTGGTCATCCTGCGCCTGCGCCCGCCAGAAGTACCAGGTGTTGTCCGCCAAGTCGAAATCGGTCTGCCATTGCGTTGTACCGGCGGTGTACTCCGCGAGTCGGGTCGTCAGTGCCGCGTCACCGTAGAGCTCGAAGCGATAGCGGATGGGATCTCCGTCCGGGTCGGTCGCGGGATTCAGCACCAGCCGCGGCCGAATCAGGTCGACCCAGGCCCCGTCGCCCGGATTGCGCACGGTCGGTGTCGACGGCGGCTCGTTCAGGGCATTGACCAGGAACTGCGCCTGTGCCCAGTTGCTTTGAGCCAGTCCATCGTCCGCCTTCACGCGCCAGAAGTAGGTGGCGTTCTCCACCAGCCCACCGACCGGCCAGGCAGTAGTGCCATCCGGCTCGCCAGCCAGCGGCCCTGAGTAGCGCCTCTCGGGGCTATCGAAGGTCGCCGCGCGATCAAGCTCAAAGTGATAATCGAGCAGCAGATCGTCCGGGTCGAGTGCATTAGCGATCTGGACCGACAGTGCATACTGCGTCACCCTGGCCCCATCCGCGGGCGAGACGATGTCGGGAGTACTCGGAGGCGTATTGACCGTGTCGATGAAGAAGCTGCCGCAGTCCTCGCAACGGCGGTCTGCGCCGAAGGGGTCAATGGCGGTCACGTCCCAGTAATACCAGGTATTCTCATCAAGCGGTCGATTCACCATCCACCCGGTGGTTCCATCCGGTCCGGCGCCGATCCCATCGGCCGAGGCGACCCGCGTCGTGAGGCCACCATCGGTAAAGACCTCGAAACGGTAGGTAACCGGATCGCCGTCCAGGTCGAGGGCGTTCGTCACTGCCAGCGTCGGTTGGTGCGTCCCCACGTCGCTCCCATCGGCGGGCGACGAGAGATAAAAGGCGCCGGGCGGATCGTTGGCCGTATTGACCAGGAGGCGGGCGTTGGCCCACTCGCTGCACAAGGATTCGGCGCAGGCGCGCACCCGCCACCAATACCAGTGGTTATCGGCCAGCGGCGTGTCGACCACCCAGTTGGTGGTCTGGTCCTGCTCGGGCAGGGCCACCGCGGCGATCCGGCTGGTCAAGCCCTCATCGGCATAGACCTCAAAACTATAGCGGATGGCGGCACTGGCCGCATGGGTACTGTTGTTCACCGCCAGCAGCGGTTGCAGGGTGACCACCTGGGCCCCGTCCATTGGCTGGGTGATCTCGGGGACGCCGGGGGCGTCCTTCAGAGTGGGGTCGGTACCCTGATTGAATTCATCGCGGTCCGTGACCCCGTCGTCGTCGAAGTCCCCGGTCCCGTCACGGCTCAGGTTGCCGAAGTGCCGACGCTCCCAGTCGTCGTTCATGCCGTCGCAATCGGTGTCGCTCGCCGGGCACACGGTCAGCAGCACGGTGTCGGCTGCCTGAAGCCGTCCGTCATCGGCGGTGAACTCCAGCCTGTAGTCCCCGGCAGCGCCGACTGCCGGTGTCCACTCGAACCGATACCGGCTGGTCCCCGGAATGGCATTGGCAAGCCTGGCAAAGGCCGCCCCATCCGGCAGCGAAGCGCCGCGCAGGGCCGGTGAAGCACCGCGGGTGCTGGTGGCTCCAAGGTCAAAGCTCAGACGCTGGCCCTCGACCCCATGCTGATGTTCCACCGGAGCGATAGTGACCCCGTGCGGCTCGAAGGTCAGGGTGTAGGAGCCCGTGCTCCCGTAGTCGAGCAAGTGAAGCTTATCCTCCGTGATGGGTGGCTGCTGCACCCCTGGGAAGGTGCGATCCGTCTGCCAGACGTTCACGCCCACGGGTATCTCCATGCCGTCGGAGCGGGTGACCCGGGTCAGCCGGTACAAACCAGCCCCGGGGTCATTCAGGCGCAGATAGCGGTAGCCATTGCCCAGGTCGGCGGTAAGGACGACCGTGGGTACCTCAGCGGTCGGTGCATGATCGACGGCGGCAGCGCCTTGGGGCAACAGCACCGGCGCCGTGCTGCCGTCGCTGAGATAGAGGATGTCCGGCAGATCGGCGGGGTCCAGCGCCTCGTTGACCAGAAAGTCCGGTAGGCCGTCGCCCAGGGGTCCGACCACGTTCACCGCCCGAATCGCCTCATGGATGCTCACCTCGCCAAGGATGGGGTCGAGGATGCCGAGGGGGTCCACATGGGTAAATACGGCCCTGTAGTTGGTGAAGTGACCCTGCAAGGTCGAGGTCAGCAGCCATTGACCCACCACGACCTGCGACGGACCGATATCGCCGAACTCGACGGTCAGCGAGGGGGTCAGCGAGGGGGTCAGGTTCCGGTTGCCGACCCGCGAGGCGATGATGTCGAAGTCGATGAACAGCCCATATTCATTGTCGACGATCTGCGGCTGTGCGGACTCGATACGCACGGCCCGGGCCGTGCCGGCGCCGGTATTCTTGACGATGACCCCGAGGGAATACGGGATGCTGGGTTCCACCTGCTCGGTATGCGGATCGTCCGCATAAACGTCGCGCTGGTGGAAATACTGCACCGTCAGGTCCGCATCGGGCCGCACCCTGATCGGCACCGGGGCCAGGTCGATGCTGACCGGATAGCCGTCTTCCGTGTAGCGCAGTCGGCCGCCGATATAGTAGGTCGTCTCCGTCTGCGGTGCGGCCAGGCGATTCGCCGCGAGGGTCCAGACCACCGAGCCGACACTGTGCGGATCGAGCCGTCCCGTGCCGTCCACCGCACCAAGGTTCACCAGCAGCGGCGCCGTGACATTGAAGCGCTCGTCGGCGGGCTCGCCGGTGGCGGTGGTGAAGGCCAGCGCGATCGAGACATCGGTCAGTGCTGCCGCCGTGGTGTTCGAGAGGTCCAGAGACGCCTCGAAGCCCTGGCGGGTCAGCACCAGGTCCTGATGGATCTGCAAGGTAACCCTGGCGCAGACGCCGACATTGCCGAAGTCGATGGCGTCGATGGCCTCGGCCTCGGCTAACGCGCCCGAGATCGGGCCCTCGTGACCGGCGGCCTTGGCGAGTTCCAGTGCGTTCTCGTTGCGCTCCAAGGCCGCAACCAGGGCATCACGGGCAATGAAGTCTGGGCTCCAACCGGCCGGGACATCGGCGGCATCGAGGATGCCGGCCCACCAATAGTCGAGGGTGCGATTCCAGCGATCGATGAAGGCCCCGGCGTCGGCCTCGCTCACGCCGGACGGCAGCGGGGACGCTAGCAATTCGGCACGCTCGGCGGCGCTGATCTGAGGCCCGTCCTCGGAGGCGTTGAGGGTGCGCTGGAACAGTGCCTTAGTGAAGGTGTCGGTGCCAGCGACGGCTTCCTGCGTCAGCCAGACCTCATTGCCATACAGCACCTCCAGGTAGGCCAGGGATTCCGCCAGCAATTCCACCTGATCTAGGAACGGATTAAACAGGGAATCGGTTTGGGCGCTGGCGCGCAGACGGGTGATCTCGTTGTCGATGATAGCTTGGGATAGCGAGATCTGCGCAGTAAAAGGCAAGACCGATACAACGCATTGGCTTAGCGCATTGACTGCCGTAAGTAGGCAGCCCCAGCCAGGATATAGCCTCTCTATTCCATCTATTACGCACGGGAGGGCCGCGCCTGCCAGACACCCCACCGACGCCATCGGATTGTTCTCATGGTTGTTGAGACAGTCGTATGCACCGCTGCCGCACCCCAACAAGTTAGCCGGCTCAGTGACCGGTTTCAACCCCGACGCGCATTGGAGGGCCGTGTCGAGCAACCCATTGACGCACACGTTGCAGACAAGGTTCTTCAGGCTCGGCGGATTCTGGTAGTGACCACCCCACGGGGCGTCTTTCCCAGGCGGCCTCCCAGGACTCTTGGGATACCAAAAATTCCATCCATTCCCGAGCCACTGCTGACCGGCTAATAGCCCGGCGATGGAGCCAGAGCCGACAGCCGTCGTGCTGCCACCTCCGGGGCCCCCGAAGCACCCCAACCCCGTAATGATCGGAACGTAATAGGTCTTCTCAACCGGCGTGCCTGCGCACCAATGGACCGCCCTGATTGGAACAGCACGATCACCGCAGCCTGCGGGAGACGAAGCTGGGGCGGCCATGGCCTTCAAGCCTAACGCGGCGAGTGGAGCAGGCACCGGCGCATTCCTCGTCACCACGACCGGAATCGTGATCGAGCTCTTCGCCGCCAGCGTGCCGATCTCCGTCAACAGCGGCGCAAAGGTGTAGCGGGGGTCGGCCGGGAAATCGATATGCACGTCCTCGGCGGCGATCAGACCCTCGTTGCGGATGGTCATCGTGAACTGCGCCGAGTCTTCCGGGCCAACCAGGATCTCGGTCAGGTCGATCGGATTCGGCTCGATCACGATGACCGGCGCCGGCACGTCGGTCTCGAAGATGGTCTCGATGACGATCTTGTAGCGGTCCTCCAGTGGGACCTCGACGACGCGGAACTCGTAGCGCACGGTCTCGCGGCTGATCAGGAGCTGCTGCTCGTTGACCTGCCCCGCCTCCACGAACACGACTTCTTCATTGGCCGCGTGGTTGGGTGAGTCGGCCCGCAGCCGATAGTAATCCGTCGGCAGATCGACGAAGGACAGGGTGCCGTCCGGCCCGGTGGTCCCCGTCGCCACGGTTGCACCGGTGAAGTAATTGACCAACTCGACCGCCGCGCTGGCCACCAGCGGCTTGGCCGGCGTATAGAAGTAGAACTCGTCCACCACCGAGACACGCAGGCTGCCGCGACCGTCCGCCACATGGCGGATGCTGAACGGCAGCGTCGCGCCGTTGTCGTCGCCGGTGAAGTCGATCTGGCCCGTGTATTCACCGAGCCCCAGGGCCGCGGTCGGGGTCAGGGACAGGGTCACCGCGGCGGTCTCGCCGGGGGCCAGGGACGGCAGCATGTCGGGGGTCGCGCTGAGCCACGGCATCCCGTCCGGCAACTCCACCGCCACCGGACCGGTGGCCAGGGAGCCACTATTGGTCAGCGTGAGGCTGATGACGCGCTGCTGGCCAGTGACCATGCTGGCATTGATGCGCTCGACACTCACCACTAGCCGCGATGCGAGCGAGCGGATGGTCATCGCGACCGGAATCTCCACCAGCGCGCCTTCCTGGCTGGTGACCCGGATCGTGAAGCTGCCGTTGCCGGTGCTGCCGGTGCGGGCCGTGGCGCTGACCTTAAACGGCAGGCGCCCCTGACCGGCAAGGTCAGTGCCTTCCGGGAACGCGACAGTCACATCCAGGCCATCCGGTAGCCCGACCGCGACCGCCGCGAGGCCGGTCAGCGCCGCCGTGCTCTGGTTCTCCACGAAGAAGTCGCCGACGTCGGTGTTGCCCTCGACGGTGTCGAGCCGCACCGTGGCGGGGTCGGCGTTCAGACCCAACAGCGAGAATCGGTCCTGCACCGGCGCCTGGGCGGCGCCCGGGTGCGCGGCGCCGACGGTGTATTCGCCGGCCTCCGTCGGCAGCGGTATGAAGTCCACCGCGAAGTTGCCCGTGGCGTCGGTCAGGCCGCTGATGATGCGCGTGGTGCCGCGCAAGCCGATGTGGATATTGACCAGTTGGTAGGGCACCGGCGCGCCGGTGTCGGCGTCCTGGGCGCTGCCGCTGAGCGGCACCGCAACCCCGGCCAGGGCCGTCTCCACGTCGGTCTGCACGGTTGCGGTGTAGGCGGGCCGGACCGCCACCGGGGCGCCGGAGATGAGGGTGTTGTTGGCATCGTCCGTCTCCAGCACCCGCGCATTGGCATCGACCTCGACGATGACCCAGAAGGCACCCTCGGTCCGCGGCAATTCGGCGGAGACGGTGCGCTCGTAGAATTGGCCCGCCGGCAGCGCGCCGGAGAACTCATAGGTGCCGATCAGCACGTCATTGCCGACAACCGGGTCGTCGGAGAACCAGACGCGCTCCGTCCAGGTACCGGGGATGGCCTTCTGCGGGTCCGCATCGGCACCTTCCGCCGGTGCCGAACCCGTATTCTCGATCCGGTAGCCGATATCGACGTGCTCTTCGCTGCGTGCCTGGTCCGGCACCGTGATATCGGTCACCTCCAGGTCCGGGAAGTCGCCGACCAGCGTGCCGCTGTCCTGCACCATCAGCGGGGCCTTACCGGGGCCGTGACCGTCCGCGCTGGCGGTCAGTTCGATGGTCTGGTCGCCGTCGACGATGCCGTCCTGTACCGGATAGATACTGAACCCGGCGCTGGTGAGACCGGCCGGGATGACCACGGACGGGTCCAAACTCGCCTCACGGTAGCTACTGCTGGTCAGGGCGACCACCAGCGACACCGCGGTGCTGCCGCTGCGCTCGACGGTGCCGGTGACGGGCTGACCGGTCTCGGGGACGCTGGACTGCGACAGTTGCACCCGCAACTGGGCCGGGATGTTGGTCGAGGCTGCCGCGGCGGCGGCGTTGTTCGCCGGGTCGCCGTCGTTCAGCACCTCGTCGCGATCCGTCTGCACGATGAAGTACCAACTGCCCGCGGCGCCGAGCGCAAAGGGCAAGCTAAAGCTGTGCTCACGATTCGCGGTTGCATTTGGTCCCAAGGACTCGGTCACCGTGACGGCAGCGAGCAGCCGGTCGGTGTCGGGGTCCAGCGTCGCGTCGCTGGAGAGATAGACCGCTTCGGTCCAGGGCGCGGTGGCGCTCGCGGTGCTGTGGTTTGTCACGCGCCAAGCAAGCGTCACCGGAGTGCCGGGCAGGGCCTCGGCCGGTGCCGATACGCCCGTGACGGCGAGGTCCACCGGCGGCGGCGCTTCGATGCTCAGCCCCGCCGCGACGGTGTTGTTGGTCTCGTCGAGCTCGGTGTGTACCTGGCCGGCATCGGTCACCAGAATGATGTGGTAATCACCGGAGGGCAGTCCCGTCGCGGGCAGCGTGACCAGGGTCTCGCCCGCATAGCCCTGCCCGGCGCCCAACGGCAGCCGGGCGCTGTTGTCGACGCCGGCCAGCAGGGTGTCATCGGCATCCAGATCAGCGTCGGCGGAGAGCCACAGGCGGTCCAGTTGCGCGCCGGCCAGGGCCGCGTCACCGATGTTGTCGACGCGCCAGGCGATCTCGATCTGATTGCCCGGCTCGGCGACCGGCAACGCCAGCGGCGCGAGCCCGACCCGCGCGGGTGTTGCCGGGGCATCCGCGAGCTGGCCGTCGAAGGCATTGGCGGAGTGGTCGATCAGCGTCGCCCCTTCAGGTTCATCCAGACGCCAGTCACCCACCAGGAACGCCTCGGTGCCGTGCAACCGGCGGGTCGCGTCGCGGGCAATGGCAGCCGCGGCGCGGGCCGTCGCCCACAGCCGCACGCCGCCAAGGACGCCGTGGAAAGCGCCGTCACCGGCGAGGCCAAGGTTGCGGCTATTGCCGAGACGCAGCGGCGCCGGACCGATCGGCGGGGTCACGGCGCCCACGTCCAGGGTGCCCTCCAGCACGCCGTCGATGTAGAGCGCGAGGGTCGCACCATCGTAGCTGGCGGCGACCTGATAGCGCGGCCCGACGGACAGTGGCGCCGAACTGATCTCATGGACTGTCCCGTCGTCCGCGCCGAGCAGCGCGACAAACCGGCCGTCGGTCCACGCCAGCGCAAACGCGGTGGCATTGCCGCCATTGACGCTGCCCTTCCAGACGATGGGCCCGTCGCTTGGGACGCCGCCGTCGGCATCGAAGGGCTCAACCCAGACCTCAATGGTCCATTGGGACAGGTCAAAGCGCCCGCCGGTGTTGGCAACCTCGGCCGAGTCATCGCTACCGTCAAACTCCAGACCGCGATCCGGTGCCACCGCTAAACCGCCGGCGCGGAGGTCGCCGCCGGTCACCGTCACCGCGGCAGGTCCGGATGCGTTGTTCCCTTCGAAGGTCAGCTCGAACACCTCGCCGGACGTATCCGTTTCGACGAACAGATAGACCTGTCCGCGCAAGGCTGTCGGCAACGTCAGGGATGCGCTTGCCTCGTAGCTGCCGCCCACCGCCAACACCCCGGTGTGCCGCAGCGTGGTCAGAACCTGATCGTCGGCGTTGCCCGGCACGTTGTCGGTGCTTACAGTGACCCGGTCGTTCCAGGCGGCCACGGGGGTTGGGTCGCGGCCATTGACGGGGTGGTTGCGAACGGTCCAGCGCAACGCGAATGTCGCACCGAGTCGCGCCTCGGCAGGAGCGGCGACGTTGGTCACTTCGAGGTCCGCATAGGGCGGGGTCGGCACCGCGACGGTAAAACGGCGCTCGAAGGCGTCACCGGCGATGCCGTCGCCGTTACCATCCAGCGCATCCCCCGTGAGGTCCCGCACGGTGGCATCGATCCACAGGCGGTAACTGCCGTTGGGCAGCGGCGCCAGGGGCACCGGCAGGGTCACGACGGTGCCGCTGTCGTAACTCGGGTCAGGCAGCAACGGGTGGCGGGTGTCGTCGGCGGTCCCGAAGAGGCCATCGGCGCCGGCCTCGTCCAGAGCCAGGGCGCCGGTGACATTGACCGTACTGGCCTGCAATGCCTCACTGAAACGCGCCGACAGTTGGATCGGGCTGGTGGTGAGCACGGCACCCGCCGCGAGCGCGGTGCCGTCAACGCGCAGTTCGACAAGTCGCGGCGGGATGATGGACGCCGCATCGACCCGGAAGCTGATCCCGCCCGCGGTCTGGTTACCGAGGGGCAGGTCGCGCAGGGGCAGCGTCACCTGATAGCTGTCCGGCAAGAATGCCTGATCGGCGACGAAGACCACGGCTTGGCCCTCCCGCTGCCAGACACCCGCAATCACGCCATAGGTGGCACCGGTCACCGTTGCGCCATCGATCGCCGCGGCGAAGTCGACGTCGGAGCCCGTATCGACGAGCTCCAGGCGAAGCTGATTGAACACCGCGTTCATCAGCGCACCGTCGCCCGGCGTGGAGCCGGCGATGCCGGGCGGAGTCGTGTCGCGGCGGATCGCTGCGCGAACCGTGTCGCTGCGCTGGCCGAGCGCGTCGATACCGTAGACGGTGATGACGTTCAGACCCTCGGCGAGGGGCAGTGTCGCGCTCCAGGTCGTCGCGGCGTCGATGGGGGCGACCAGGCTGCCGTTAATGCCGACACCGGTACCAGCGGCCTTGGTGCCGGACAATACCTGCTGCGCCGCCGTCACCGGGGTCGTTACCGGGTTCAGAGTCGGCGGAACGGCGGCGAAGATGCCGCCGTAGGCGCCGATCTCCCCGCCGTTGCCGGCGGCGGTCTTCGACGGCGAATCGGCGGCCAGGTGCCAATCGCCGTTGGCGGGGTCGACATAGAGCGGATCGCTGCTGATATCGGTCTCGGTCGCGGTTAGACCGAGGTAGTCGGTGGCGTTGCCCCAGAGGTTGTTATGACCGCGCTGGGGCTGCTCCCCGCCATACCAGTGGAGGCCAGTCTGGTTGCGGGTGATGAGGTTGTCGCTCAGTTCGGTCCCAGCGCTCGGGTAAGAGAAAATGACGCCCATGGCGCCATTGAAATCGATGGTGTTGTAGCGGACGCGCGCACTTGCCGCGTAGGCGTAAATGCCGTGACCGGTGTTCTCGACGATCAGGTTGTGCTCGATGCGCGCGGCGCCGTAGTTGATTTCAATCCCGCGTTGACCACAGCCGGTGATCAGGTTGTCACGGATCTCGTGGACGGCTCCGCGCCAAAGCACGATACCGATGTCGGCACCGCTGATGCGCGCATGGCGGATGATGCTGCCGGCCGCGGTGCCGCCCAGCGTGATGCCGCCCCAGGGGGCGG
>JACDZG010000124.1 GCA_013426805.1 Chromatiaceae bacterium | reverse complement strand
GATTCTTGATAGCGTCTTATTCGGAAGTCGCCTAAAGTCCGACAGGCTGCTAGGCCCGGGTTTCAAACCCGCCCCTACACGAAGGTCTGTCTGGATATCAGGTGCGAACGTTATGTGTTTAGCTGACCGCCGCGGTGGCGGCCTGGATGGGGAATGATGAAGGGGAGTGTCGATGACTGAGGTTGTTCATGCCTTTACCGATGGCGCATGCAAAGGCAATCCGGGGCCGGGCGGCTGGGGGGCCTTGCTGCGCTGTGGTGAGACCGAGCAGGAGCTGTGCGGCGGGGAGCGCCAGACCACCAATAACCGGATGGAGCTGATGGCGGTGATCGCGGCGATGGAGTCGCTCAAGCGCCCGACCCGCATCGCGATCACCACCGACTCGCAGTATGTCAAGCGCGGTGTGACCGAGTGGATGAGCCGCTGGAAACGCAACGGCTGGGTCACCGCTGAACGCAAGCCGGTCAAGAACCGCGATTTGTGGGAGCGGCTCGACGGTGCTTTGGCGCCGCATCAGGTCGACTGGCACTGGGTCAGGGGTCACGCCGGTCACCCCGACAACGAGCGCGCCGATCGGCTGGCCAATCAGGGCATCCCGCGCGGCGCACTGTAGTCTGCAAATGAGCGCGAATAATTGATTTTTCGCGTTCATTCGCGCGCGTTTCCCGCGTTCTTCCGTCATCCGGTCCGAAGGAGTCCCCCTGCCCATGCGCCAAATCGTTCTGGACACCGAGACCACCGGGCTCGACCCGCGTGAAGGTCATCGTCTGATCGAGATCGGTTGCGTCGAGCTGATCGATCGCCGCCTCACCCGCAACAATTTCCACCAATATCTTCAGCCCGATCGCGAGATCGACGCCGATGCGGTCGCGGTCCACGGGATCGAGAACGACTTCCTGCGCGATAAGCCCCGGTTTGCGGAGGTCGCGGAGGATTTCCTGCGCTACGTGACCGGCAGCGAGCTGATCATCCATAACGCCGCCTTTGATATCGGCTTTCTGGATTACGAACTGGTGCGGTGGCGCGCCGATGCGACGCGGATCAGCGACCTCTGTGAAGTCAACGATACTTTGCTGATGGCGCGTCGGCTGCATCCCGGGCAGCGCAACAGCTTGGACGCTCTGTGTAAACGCTATGGCGTGGACAACTCGCATCGGGATTTGCACGGCGCCTTACTGGACGCCGAGATCCTGGCCGACGTCTATCTGGCCATGACCGGTGGTCAGGTGGTCATGCACCTGGGTGGGGACGCCGGCACTGAGCCGGGGCAGCGCAGCCTGTCGAATCAGCGCGGCCGGCTCGACCCGGGGCGGCAGCGGCTGCCGGTCATCGCGGCCGGGGAGGCGGCGCAACGTGCTCACGCCGCTCGGCTTGCCGCCATCGACGCCGCCAGTGCGGATGGGTGCCTGTGGCTTAGAACTTAGGCGATTTCCAGGAATTTAAGACTGTAGGGGCGACTTCAGTCGCCCCTACACATCGGTAGATCCTCGCCCGCAAATCACTTTAGGTGATTTCCGGAACACCGGATGCCACCCACCACCGGCTCGGATGCAGGTGCGACGTCAGTCGCACCGATTCGGACGCAGGTGCGACTGAAGTCGCACCTACATTGACAGGTATCCAAATTGTCGGAAATCACCTTAGTTGCGCTGCTGCTGACGGGTGGGGCCGCTGCCGTTGCTCAGGGTCTCCAGCCCGTCGAGATCGATCAGTTGGATGTGCTTGCGGTCGACGACCATCAGCCCGTCATCCTGATAGCGGGTGAAGAGTCGACTCACGGTCTCGACCGCGAGTCCGAGATAGTTGCCGATTTCATGACGTGACATGCTCAGATGGAAGTCGGTTGGCGACAACCCGCGCTTTTGCAGCCGCTTGGACATGTTGAGCACGAAGGTCGCCAGCCGCTCTTCAGCGCTTTTCTTGCCGAGCAGGAGCAGCATCTCGGTTTCGTTGCCTATTTCTTTGCTCAGCAGCCGGTACATCTGGCGTTGGAGGTTGGGGATCACGGTGGACAGCTCTTCCAGTCGGGGAAAGGGGATCTCGCAGAGTGCGGAGGTCTCCAGTGCCGTCGCGGAGCAGGCATGGGCGTCCTTGTCGATGGCGTCGAGCCCGATGATCTCCCCCGGCAGATGGAAGCCCAGCACGCGTTCGCCGCCTTCCGCGCTGGGCGCATAGCTTTTCACCGAGCCGGTCTTGACCACGTAAAGCGAGCGGAAGCGGTCGCCGTCGCGGAACAGAAAGTCACCACGGTGCAGCGGGCGGGTCCGCTTGACGATGTTTTCAAGCCGCCCGATGTCTTCCGGTTCGAGCCCCAAGGGCAGGCATAGGGCGCCCACCGAACAATTTTTGCAGGCGACCCGAAGCGTCTCAAACGAAATGATGTTGCGCTGGTTCAAGGCGGCTGCCCCCAGTTGGCGTGTTCTCAATGCTCTATATTGAGGGCAAGCTTTGATCTGGATCAAGTCAAAGTCGATTCGCACTTGTCCCGGACGATCATATGAGGCAACCGGAGCGGCAACAGTTGGTCGAATCGCAGGTTCCAGGCAAAAAAAAGGCCGCGCCTGGTGGGCGCGGCCGGTGGCGTCGCGGACGCCTGCTAGTTACTTGGTCTCGGCGACCGGCGGGGCGGGCGGAGCCGGGGGGGCGCCGTAGGGACCCATCGGACCCATCGGGGCCATGGGCGCCGCGTAGCCGGGATAGCCGCCGCCGTAAGCGCTGCCCGGATAGCCGCCGCCGTAGCCGCCGCCCGGATAGCCGCCGCCGTAGCCGGGGTAACCGCCGCCGTAGCCATAGCCGGGGTAGCCGCCGCCGTAGCCGTAGCCCGGATAGCCGCCGTAACCCTGATTGCCGTAACCGTTGCCGTAGCCGCGTCCGTCGCCGCGTCCGTAACCGCGGCCATAGCCGCGACCGGTGCCGGCGCCGCTGCCGCTCATATTCATGTTGAAGTCGCCGGAGCCGTCACCCATCATGTCGTTCCACATGTCGCCCATGCCGCTGCCGTCCCCCCAACCGCCGCCGTTGTTGTTGCCGCCGCCGGGGCCCCAGCCGCCGGGTCCGCCCCAGGCCTGCGCGGTGTTCGCGGCAAAAGCAGCCGCGCCGGCGATGGCGACGACACTGATCAACTTGGCCAATTTTTGCATCTGTCGATGCTCCTGATAAATGGAGTAGTAATTCGGGTGGGAGGCGGTCGCCGATCGGAGATCGTGACCTGGCCTGCGTTTCATTCGGTTTGACACGCCCCCGCACTATACGCGCCTGTTAGCCGATTTGATAGGTAAACTATTGGCGCAACCCGAGCGTCTGCGCCGCCGGCCGACGCGCGTTCGCCCCGGCCGATCGCCGGCGGCGCACCGGTTTCGCGGCAGCGATCGAGAGGGCGCATTGAGGGGTTGCGGCGAATTTGGTAGCGTGTCGGGGATAATCGGGCTCAGCCCTGGATCAGTTCATCGCATCGTTGACCGCTTATGACCAAGTATATCTTCGTAACCGGCGGCGTCGTCTCGTCGCTGGGCAAGGGCATCGCCTCGGCTTCACTGGCGGCCTTGCTGGAAGCGCGCGGCCTGAAGGTCACCATGATCAAGCTGGACCCCTACATCAATGTGGATCCGGGAACCATGAGTCCGTTCCAGCACGGCGAGGTCTATGTCACCGACGACGGTGCCGAGACCGATCTGGATCTCGGCCACTACGAGCGCTTCCTGCGCACCCGCATGGGCCGCCACAACAATTTCACCACCGGTCAGATCTACGACAGCGTGATCCGCAAGGAGCGCCGCGGCGAGTATCTGGGCCGCACCGTGCAGGTCATCCCGCACATCACCGACGAGATCAAGGCCAACATCCGGCTCGGCGCCGCCGGTTGCGACATCGCCATGGTGGAGATCGGCGGGACCGTGGGCGATATCGAGTCGCTGCCGTTCCTGGAGGCGATCCGCCAGATGCGGGTGGAGGAGGGCCGCGAAAACGCGCTCTTCATGCACCTGACCCTGGTGCCTTTTCTGCGCACCGCCGGGGAGATCAAGACCAAACCCACCCAGCATTCGGTCAAGGAGTTACGCTCCATCGGCATTCAGCCGGACGTGCTCCTGTGTCGGGGCGAGACGGCGATTCCGGATGAAGAGCGGCGCAAGATCGCGCTCTTCACCAACGTACCCGAGAACGCCGTCATCTCCGCGGCGGACGCCGACAACATCTACCGCATCCCGCGTCTGCTCCATGCCCAGGGGCTCGACGAACTGGTGGTGCAGCAGTTCCGTCTCGAGGTCGGTGAAGCGAATCTCAGCGAGTGGGACCGGGTGCTCCACGGGTTCGACCATCCCGCGGCCCAGGTGCGGGTGGGCATGGTCGGCAAATACATGCACCTGACCGAGGCCTACAAGTCGCTGTCCGAGGCGCTGGCCCACGCCGGTGTGCATACCGACACCCGCGTGGACGTGGTCTACATCGACTCGCAGGACCTGGAACGTGACGGCACGGCCAGCCTGGTCGGGCTGGACGCGATCCTGGTCCCCGGCGGTTTTGGTGAGCGCGGCATCGAGGGCAAGATTCTGGCCGCGCGGTTTGCCCGTGAGCAGCGCGTGCCCTATCTCGGGATCTGTCTCGGGATGCAGGTCGCCGTGATCGAGTACGCCCGCGACGTGTGCGGGCTGGAAGGCGCCCACAGCACCGAGTTCGACCGCCAGACGCCGCACCCGGTGATTGCGCTGATCACCGAGTGGCGCGACGAGCACGGCCAGGTCGAGACCCGCGACGAGCAGTCGGAGCTGGGCGGCACCATGCGGCTCGGCGGACAGAACTGTCGGTTGGAGCCGGGCAGCCTGGCGCGGGCGGTCTACGGCAGCCCGCAGATCCGCGAGCGTCACCGGCATCGCTATGAGTTCAACAACGGTTACCTGAACCTGATGCAGGACGCGGGGCTGCGCCTGTCCGGATGGTCGCTCGACAACCGCCTGGTCGAGATCATCGAAATTCCGGATCACCCCTGGTTCATCGCCTGCCAGTTCCACCCCGAGTTCACCTCCACGCCGCGCGACGGCCACCCGCTGTTCTGCGGTTTCATCAAGGCCGCACTCGATCAGCGCAAGGCGCAACCGCAGGCCCGGGTGGGGGTCGATACCCCATGATGCCGCTTGCCGGATTCGAGGTCGGGCTCGACCGCCCGCTGTTCCTGATTGCCGGTCCCTGTGTGATCGAGAGCGCGTCTCTGGCCGAGGAGACCGCCGGGACCCTGCAGGAAATCACCGCCGCGCTCGGCATCCCGTTCATTTACAAATCCTCATTCGACAAGGCCAACCGTTCATCCACGGCGAGCTTTCGCGGGCCGGGTCTGGCCGCCGGACTCAAAATCCTGGACGGGGTGCGCGCCACATTCGGCGTGCCGATCCTCACCGATGTCCATGAAGACACGCCGCTTCACGAGGTCGCGGCGGTGGTCGATGTGCTCCAGACTCCTGCCTTCCTGTGTCGGCAGACCAATTTCATCCAGGCGGTCGCCCGCCAGGGTCGGCCGGTCAACATCAAGAAGGGTCAGTTCCTCGCCCCCTGGGACATGCAGCATGTCGTGGACAAGGCGCGCGCGGTCGGCAATGATCACATCCTGGTCTGCGAGCGCGGCGTCTCGTTCGGTTACAACAATCTGGTGTCGGACATGCGCTCGCTCATGGTACTGCGCGCGACCGGCTGCCCGGTGGTTTACGATGCCACCCACTCGGTGCAGTTGCCGGGGGGGCAGGGCGCCTGCTCGGGCGGTCAGCGTGAGTTCGTGCCCGTGCTGGCCCGCGCCGCGGTGGCCGCGGGGGTCGCCGGGATTTTTATGGAGACCCACCCCCGTCCGGAGGACGCCTTGAGCGACGGCCCCAATGCGTGGCCGCTGCACCGGATGCGCGAGCTCTTGACGACCCTGGTCGACATCGACCGGCTGGTAAAATCCGCGGGTTTCGTGGAAGCTGACTTGTAGGCTGGGGCGATCGGCTGTGATCGGAAGTGCTGTGGTTTGTTTGGGCCGGGCCTTTCGGTAGGATGGGCAGAGCGCAAGCGATGCCCATCTTCAAGCGTCGCGGTGGCCGGATGGGCATCGCGCTCGCTCTGCCCATCCTACACGCTGATGTGTCAGGGAGGACACCGAGGTAGAAGAATGAGGACAGGTCAGATGCCCGGCCGCCCGCGGGCTGAAGCCCCGGCGGACGTCTGGTGTCCGTCGTCTGACCGTCCCGTTGATTGATATGTTACCCCTTGAATCTGTTTGTTCGTTAACTGGAGATCCGCGCCATGTCTGAGATCGTCGACGTCCGTGCCCGTGAAGTCCTGGATTCACGCGGCAACCCCACGGTGGAAGCCGATGTCATCACTGCCGAGGGTGCCATTGGCCGCGCTATCGTCCCCTCGGGTGCCTCGACCGGCTCCCGCGAGGCCCTGGAACTGCGCGATGGAGACAAGAGCCGCTACGGCGGCAAAGGTGTACTCACCGCGGTTGCCAACATCGCGGGCGAGCTGCGCGAGGCCGTGCTCGGTCTCGAGGTCACCGATCAGGCGGCGGTCGACCGCTGCATGATCAGTCTGGACGGCACCGACAACAAGCGCCGGCTCGGCGCCAACGCCCTGCTGGGCGTGTCGCTCGCCGCCGCCCATGCCGCCGCTCAGGAAAAGGCCCTGCCGCTCTACCGTTCGCTCTCCGCCGGTCCCTACCGGCTGCCGGTGCCGATGATGAACATCATCAACGGCGGCCAGCATGCGGACAACAGCGTGGACTTCCAGGAGTTCATGATCCTGCCGGTGGGCGCCCCCAGTATCCGCGAGGCGGTGCGCTATGGTGCCGAAGTCTTTCATGCCCTGAAGTCGGTCCTCAAAGGCCAGGGTCTGGCCACCTCGGTGGGTGACGAGGGCGGCTTCGCCCCTGACCTGCCGTCCAACGTGGCCGCGGTCGAGGTCATCCTGGAGGCGATCGGCAAGGCCGGGTTCAAGGCCGGTCAGGATATCTATCTCGGGCTGGACGTGGCCGCCTCCGAGTTCTACAAGGATGGCGTCTACGACCTGGAAGGCGAGGGCCGTAAGCTCGATTCCGACGGCGTGATCGAGATGCTCAAGGGCTGGGTCGACCAGTATCCGATCATCACCATCGAGGACGGGCTGGCGGAAGGCGACTGGGACGGCTGGAAGCGCCTGACCGATCGTCTGGGCAGCCGGGTGCAGATCGTCGGCGACGACCTGTTCGTGACCAACACCAAGATCCTGCAGGAAGGCATCGCCAAGGGCATCGCCAACTCCATCCTGATCAAGGTCAACCAGATCGGCACCTTGACCGAAACCCTGGAGGCGATCGGCATGGCCCATGCCGCGGGTTACACGGCAGTGGTCTCGCACCGCTCCGGTGAGACCGAGGACACCACCATCGCCGACCTGGTGGTGGCGTCCGCGGCCGGTCAGATCAAGACCGGGTCGCTGTCGCGTTCCGACCGGGTGGCCAAGTACAACCAGTTGATGCGCATCGAGGACCAGTTGGGTGACGAGGCGGTCTATGCCGGACGCGGCGCTTTCCGCTGGTTGTGAGTCAGCCGTACCGCGGACCAGTTGGCTCTGGTCCGCGGTCGGCACCCTGCCGCGCCCGTTCATGCGCCTGCTGATCGTCGTCCTGGTCGCGCTGGTCGTGGCTCTCCAATACCGGCTCTGGGTCGGGGCGGGGAGCCTCGCGGATCTGCATGGATTGCAACAGGAAATCGCCGGGCAACGCCAGGATTTGGACCGCCTGCGGATGCGTAACCAGGAACTGCAGGCGGAGGTCGAGGACCTGCGCACCGGGGAGGCCGCCCTGGAGGAACGGGCACGCGGCGAACTGGGCATGATCAAACCGGGTGAGGCCTTCATCCAGGTGATCGAGCGGCCGAAGGTGGAGGCGGCGGTGCCGACGAAATGAGGTTTTTGCCGGCAAGCAAACGCGCGATCTCGTGGTCGTCGGTCCGCACAGCGGACCCTACGGGCCGTCACCGCTGCAACTGCACGCGAATCAACGTCAATCAAAGCACCTGGCCATTCATTGAATACCACAAGACTCTGGGCGGTGGTGCCCGCCGCTGGCGTGGGCCGGCGACTCGGTGCCGTCATTCCCAAACAGTATCTGGAGCTGGCGGGGCGGCCGGTGATTGAGTGGACACTCGACACCTTTCTCGCCGACACGCGGATCAGCGGAGTCCGGGTCGCGCTGGGTGCCGAGGATGGCTTCTGGTCGGCCACGGCCTACGCCACTCATCCCAAGGTGCGGCGGGTGGCGGGTGGCGCCGAGCGCTGCCATTCCGTGCTGAACGCATTGGATGACCTGGCGGCCGAGGCCGACTTGGCCGACTGGGTGCTGGTGCACGACGCCGCCCGGCCCTGTCTGCGGCAGGCCGACCTGGATCGGCTCATCACCGAACTCGCCGACGATCCGGTGGGCGGCATCCTGGGCGTGCCGGTCCGCGACACCATGAAGGGTGCGAACCCCGCCGGCCGGATTTGCGCCACCATCGATCGGGCGGCCCTGTGGCACGCCTTCACCCCGCAGATGTTCCGTCTCGGCGCCTTGCGCGACGCGTTGCGCGCCGCCATCACCGCCGGCGATCTGGTCACCGACGACGCCTCCGCCATGGAGCGCAGCGGACTGAGCCCCCGCTTGATCGAGGGGCACGCGGACAACATCAAGATCACCCGAGCCGAGGACCTTCCCCTG
Organism: Chromatiaceae bacterium; assembly: GCA_013426805.1. GTDB lineage: Bacteria > Pseudomonadota > Gammaproteobacteria > Chromatiales > Chromatiaceae > Thiodictyon. The sequence goes on along the minus strand of JACDZG010000124.1, from coordinate 9,213 downwards.
GCGCGTTTTTATCTCGACATGCAGGCACGCTCATGCTGATCGGTCAGGGCTTCGACGTCCATGCCTTCGCCCCCGGGCGCCCCTTGATTCTGTGCGGTGTCACGGTGCCGCACGACCAGGGGCTGGCCGCCCATTCCGACGGCGACGTGGCCATCCACGCACTCTGCGACGCCCTGCTCGGTGCCGCGGGTCTGGGCGACATCGGTCACCACTTCCCGGACACCGACCAGGCCTATGCCGGAATCGACAGCCGCATCCTGCTCCAGCGGGTCATGACCAGCCTGGGCGGGCTGGGGCTCGCGGTGCACAATGCGGATCTGACCATCATCGCCCAGCGCCCGAAGCTGGCCCCCCACATCGCCGCCATGCGCGCCCTGCTCGCCGCCGACCTGGGCTGCGCCCCGGCGCGTGTCAACGTCAAGGCCACCACCACCGAGCACCTGGGATTCACCGGCCGCGGCGAGGGGATCGCGGCTTTGGCGGTGGTGTTGCTGGACGAGTAGGCGGTCGCGGGGTTCGTAACTGGTCGGCCCTGATCGGCGTTCCGACCAAAGTGACCGCCAGGATTTATCCACAGATGTCACAGATGTACACAGATGAAGAAAAACATCTGTGTCATCTGTGTCATCTGTGTCATCTGTGGATCAACTTTCCGCCCTAGGGTCTTGGCGGGAGCTAGCTGGAACTATGACTCAGGCTCGGGAGGAGAAGCGGTTGCTCATCGGCCTGGGGTTGGGTCACCCCCGGTCCCGGGGTGCGACCTCGATGAGCTTCTCGCCGGCCAACAGCGCCCGCTCAATGTCGGGCAACAGTGCGTCAAACTGCGCATCGACCAGGAAGCGCACGGCTCAGGCCACCAGCAAGATGGGGTGGTCGGTCTGGCGGGCGGCGAAGTCCAGTGCCGCCGCGATGTCGGCCGCCTCCAGATAGGGATAGTCCTCCAAGATCTCCTGCTGGGAGGCGCCCGCCGCCAGCATTCCCAGAATGTCCGAGACGCGAATGCGCATGCCCCGGATGCAGGGCCGGCCGCCGCAGACATTCGGGTCGATTGTGACTCTCCGGTGATTCGTCATCTCATGACCTCGATTTGGTCCTCGATTTGGCTGGTGTGCACGGCTGATCGTCAGTGAAACCGGCTCGACACACGGTAACGGGTCAAGCATGATTGATATCGAGCGTGCCCGCAAATAGGCCTGCAATGCTTGACTTTCAGGAGGTTGAACCACGGACCGCCGCGCACGACCCCTCCATACCGCCTAACCGGATGTTGCCGCCCGACCAGCCGATGATATAGCCTCCGGACCTGATATCCGGACCTAGGGGCGGGTTTCAAACCCGCCGATGTCGAGGAGAGCATCATGACCGGACCGCGACCGCCGCACTTGGAACAGCTCAGATCCGCGCTCAACGCCGGGCTGATCGATCAGGCCACCTTCGACGCCGCGGCCGCGGCGATGACCGCCCCGGCCCCGGCGAACGGCGCCATCGCCCAGGGTTCGGACACGGTGGCCGTCGGCGCTGGCGGCCTGGCCATCGCCGGCGACAACCATGGCCCGATCAACACCGGCCGCGACCTCACCGCCGCACCAGGCGCCCAGATTGTTTACGCCGAACAGGGAGCCACCGTGGTCATCGGCGACGCACCGGTCGCGATGACCGCGGTCGAGCGCCAAAGTACACTCGGCCGTTATCTGCAAACGCTGATCAGCCAGAACCGTTATCTCCAATTGCAGGGCATCCGTTCCGGCGGCCGACTCGTCAACATCGAGCTGGATCGCATCTATGTGACCTTGCGCGCCACGCGCCACCCCGACCAGCGGACCCAGGTGGCCTGGCTGGCCGACGAAACGGCACTGGCACCGGGCGAGCGGCAGCGCGGTCAAGACCAAACCCCGCCGGGCGATACCACGCAGATCACGGTCAACGCGGCCCTGGCGGCGCACCGGCGCCTGGTCGTGCTGGGCGACCCCGGCAGCGGCAAGACCACCTTGCTGCGCTATCTGGCGCTGCGCTATGCCCGCGACTTGGCTGAGGGCACGCACCGCGTCGCGGAGACACTCGGGCTCGATGAAACCGGGACCCTGCCCATCGTCTTGCCATTGCGGCAGATCGGCCGCTATCTGGCGGAGCATCACCCGCAGGACGACGGCACCGACGGCCATGCGCTGTTGCTGCGGTTTCTGGTGCAATGGCTGAAGAACGAGCGGATCGAGGTGCCGGCCGACTTCTTCGAGCACTGGTTGAACACCGGGCGCGCCGCGATCCTGCTCGATGGACTGGATGAGGTCGCGGACCCAGGGCTGCGCCGCCGGGTCGCCGGTCTGGTGGACGCCTTCACGCGCGCCTATGCCGGTTGCCGCTATGTGGTCACCAGCCGCATCGTCGGCTACAGCGACGCCTCGCGGCTCAGTGAAGGCTACGCCACCACCACGGTTCGTGATTTCACCATGGACGATGTGCGCGTCTTCCTGTCGCAATGGCATCGCCTGGTGGCCATCGGGCAGTTGGGTCCGGGCGCGGACGCCGAGACGCTCGCGCTCCAGCAGACCCGTCAATTGCTGGACGCCATCGATCACAACGACCGGGTGCGTGAACTGGCCATCAATCCGCTCATGCTCACCGTCATTGCCCTGATCCATCGCGATCGGGTCAAGCTGCCGGACCGTCGCGCCGAACTCTATCAAGAGGCCGTGGATGTGCTGCTCGGCAAATGGGACGAGGCGCGCGGCGTGCAGGAATCGCTGATTCTGAATGACCGGCCATTCGACATCAGCGAGCGGCGGCTGGTGTTGCAGCAGGTGGCGCTCACCATGCACGAACAGGCCGTCAAGGAGATCGATGCCGGCCCCCTGCGGGACCTGCTCAAGGCGCAGCTTGGCGGTGCCGTGCCGGACGCGCGCGCACTGGATGCCGCGGTGACCCGGTTTCTCACCGTCATTCAGGAGCGCACCGGGCTATTGATCGCGCGTGCCGAGGGCACCTACGCCTTCTCCCATCTCACCTTCCAGGAATACCTGGCCGCGCTCGCCATCGCCGGGCGCGATGACTATCTCGCCTATACCTTGCGCCGTTGCCCGGACGCCTGGTGGCGCGAGGTGATCCTGCTCGCGGCGGGTTATCTGAGCACCCAGAGCAAGGAGAAGACCACCCGCCTGATCCGCGCCATCGCCGACGCCAAGACCGAGCCCGAGCTCTACCACAACCTGGTGCTGGCCGCCGACTGCGTGCGTGATGCCGGCGCGAACCGCATCGTCGGCGATCTGGAAGCCGATCTGCGCGGCCGGCTGCAACGCGAGTTGGAGGCTCGCGTGTGGAAAGGTGCACTCGGCACCGTGCAGACCTTCCTCACCCGCGGCATGCGCGTGGAGACAGCCACACGCCGACGGATCGCCGCGGCCGAGGCACTGGACAAGATCGGCGGCAACCGGTTCTGGACACGACCCCATGGCGAGCCCGAGTGGGTGCGGATTCCGTCGGGCGAATTCACCATGGGCGAGCCGTCGGAAGCCCATCGTGTTCATTTGCCCGACTATGCCATCGCGCGGGTGCCGATCACCCATGCGCAGTATGCGTTGTTCGTCCAGGCGACCGACCATGAACCGCCCGACGGCTGGACCGGCAAGCGCCCGCCGATCGGTAAGGAAGGCCATCCGGTGGTCGGGGTCGATTTGCACGCTGCCTTGGCCTATTGCCGTTGGCTCGGCGAAGTAACCGGCAAACCCATCACCCTGCCCAGCGAGGCGGAGTGGGAAAAGGCGGCTCGCGGTGCGGACGACGCACGCGCCTACCCCTGGGGCGATGACTTCGATGCGGCGCTGTGCAACGTCGCCGAGTCAGGATTCGGGACGACGACACCGGTTGGTATTTTTCTCAACGGTGCCAGTGCCTCTGGATGCCTTGATATGGCGGGCAACGTGTGGGAGTGGACGCGCAGCCTGTGGGGCATCGCGTATCCGTATGACCCGCTTGACCCCAGGCGCGAGCAACTCGATGCAAAGAGCGATATTACACGAGTCGTGCGCGGCGGTTCGTGGCTCAACCATCGAGTCAACGCGCGCTGTGCCTATCGCGACAGGAATCGTCCCGACGATCGGTACGTCAACCTGGGTTTTCGTGTCGTGTTGCGTGCTGCCCCTGTTTCTTCAGCTCCGTCCTCTGGTGACTCTGGACTCTGACGCTCTGATCTTCCGATTCCGGAGCGGGAGCCCGTAGGATGCGGTGAGTACTCGAACCGCATCACCCAACCTGCTGGCGACCGGTCACCGGACGGCGCGCGCGCGATCACCCCGCGTTAGAATCACCCGCTTGAATCGGGATATCCGCCGCCGGGCGGCACCCCGCTCCCCCGACAGGCATCCGGAGGCTCCCATGGCATTCTCCCAAGGTCGCGCCCTGCTCATCGGCGTCGGCACGTACCGGCACGCGCCCTGGCTCGATGTCCCGATCTGCGCCGCCGACGCGCGGGCGGTCGCCGCGGTCCTGCGCGACCCCGACTACTGCGGTTATCCCGCGGATCGGGTCAGCGTAGTGCACGACGCGTCGGCCAGTCGCGACGGCGTCCTCGCCGCCCTTGATGACCTCGCCGCCCAGGCTGGCGAAGACGATACGGTCTTGCTCTTTTTCTGCGGCCACGGCGGCTATGGCGACGACGGTGAGTACTACCTCACCACCCACGACACCCGCATCCACAACGGCAAGGTCGCGAGCGGCAGCGGGCTGCGTGACAGCGAGTTGCTGGAGCGGCTGCGCGCGGTCAAGGCTAAGCGCCTGCTGCTCCTGGTCAATGCCTGCCATGCGGGCGCATTGTCGCCCACCCTCGGGCCTGCGGAGCCGACCTTTGGCGACACGCCGCTGCCTGGCGCAACGGCCGCCGCACTGCTCGCGACGGGCGAGGGCCGGATCGTCATCACCGCCTGCCGCGACCAGCAGGTGTCCTACATCGGCACCGGCGCGCTCAGCTTGTTCACCCAGGCACTCGTCGATGGACTGCGGGGCGAGGGGACGCGCGGCAGTCGCGGCTATGTCAGCGCATTCGATCTCTATGTGCACCTCTACGACAGCGTCAAGGAGGCGGCGGAGCAGAGGTACGGAAAAACCCAGGAACCGGAGCTGACCGTATTGAAGGGCGTCGGTCCCTTCGCCGTGTCGCTGTTCCGCGGTGCAACGACCTTGGGCGACTTCGACTCCGGAGCGCGCCCGCCGGAGGGTACCGCGGTTCACGAGGTCAGCCCGGAGCGCGCGGGCTCGCGCCTGCGCCAATTCAATCTGCAGAGCGGCGACAGCGATCGCGCCGAGCTCCGCGACGACGGGGCCATCGCCCAGGGCGACAGGGCCATTGCGCTCGGCAAAGGCGCTGTCCATGTGCGCGGCAAGAACACCGGCAACATCAATACCGGCACTCAAATCAATACCGGCGGCGCCGCCGCTTCCATCGGAAGCGGGCCGAGCGACCCGGAGTGACAACGCAACCCTTGACACCGGACGCTATCGAGACGCTACAGCGTCAGGTCTCCGAGCTGCAAGCGCAACTGGCCGCCGCGCGGCAGGCCGCCCTTATCGGCACAGTCTCCGGCACCGGCGCAGCCGCCCAAGGCGGCAACGCGCTCGGCGAGCGGGCGGTGAAGACCGCAGACAACAGCGGGGACATCAATACCGGCACCCAGATCGAGACCGCCGGCGGGGCGGTCTTCAGCGGGGCGGTGGAGACCCGCGGCGGCCATGTCATCGGCCGGGACTACATCGGGCACCTCACTCAGATCGTCCAGACCGGCGAGGACCCGCAAGAGGCCCAATCAGTCATCGCCCACTATCTGCACGCCCTGGCCGCCGATCTCGCGGGGCTGCGGCTCGGCGAGATCGATCTGGGCGCGCAGGAGACCGGGCGCGAGCCGCTCAAGCTCGCCGATGTCTATGTGCCCCTGGATACGACACTCTCGATTCCCAAAGACATGAGCCTGGCGCGGTGGCTGTCGCGGGACCCGGTGATCCAGCGGCGCGAGCCCCTCGACCAGGACAGCCGGTCAGAGGAGCGACCTGTCTCCGCTCTCGAGGCCCTTGCCCACCACCGCGAACTGACCCTGCTCGGCAAGCCCGGCAGCGGCAAGAGCACCTTCGGCGCCAACCTGCTGCTGACAATGGCCCAGACCTGGCAAGGCCACGGCACCGAACTCGACCGGTTGGACGCGTCTTGGACCCATGGCGGACTGTTCCCGATTCGCGTGGTACTGCGCCGCTTCGCCGAGCGGCTCCCGCCTGGGGATGGGCCTGCCCGTGCGGGCGATCTCTGGGACTTCATCGCCGCGGACCTGCACGCTGCCGGCTACGGCATGTCCGAGCGGACCACCGAGTACGTGCGGCGGATCAGCCGCACCAGCGGGTCGCTGATGCTGCTCGACGGACTCGACGAATGCGGCAGCGGCGCAACCCAGCAGCGCGTGCTCGCGGCGGTGCGCGAGCTCATGCGCTCGGCCGGCCCCAAGTGCCGTTTCCTGCTCACCGCCAGGCCCTACGCCTGGCCCGGCGGCACGGACCCGGGGCAGGGGGTCTATGCCCTGGCGGACCTGGACGACGCGCGGATCGAGCAGTTCGTCCGCGGCTGGTACCGGGCGCTGGTGCAGCGCCGCTGGCTCTCGCCCGGCGATGGCGAGCGCAAGATGGCCGATCTGCTTGATGCCCGGCATCGGCCGGATTTGGCACCGCTGGCCAGTAATCCGCTGCTGCTGACTCTGATGGCGACCCTGCACGCCAACCGCGGCCGGCTCCCGGACGACCGGGCGGACCTCTACGACGAGTCGGTCGACCTGCTGATGCTGCGCTGGAACCGGCAGATCGGCACCGACCAGGCGCTGCTTCAGGCACTGGCGATCCCGAGCCTCAAGCTCTCGGACCTGCGCGAGGTCCTCGAAGAACTCGCCTTCAAGGTGCACGCGGAGGCCGCCGCGGGTCGGCCGTCGCCCGCCAACGCGGACGGCACCGCCGACATCGGCGAGGGCCGGCTGCTGCGCGCCTTCAAGCCCCTGTTGAACGACAGCCTGGACAAAGCCGCCATCGTGGTCGAGTACATCGAGAACCGCGCCGGGCTCCTGATCGGTCAGGGCGAGAAGGACGGCGAGCGGCAGTTCGCCTTTCCGCACCGCACCTTCCAGGAGTTCCTCGCCGCCTGTCACCTGGCCGCCCAAGACGAATTCCCTGACAAGTGCCTCTGCTTGGCCCGTGCCGCCCCGGATCACTGGCACGTTGTGCTGGCGCTCGCCGCCCGGGTGGCCAAGGCCGAGCGCGGCGCCAGTGCCGCCGATGAACTGATCGGCGGCTGTTCGGTGACCGAACGGCGCAAACGGCAGTCGCTGGAGCCGGCGGACTGGACCTGCGCCATGCTCGCCGGACAGCAGTTGCAGGAGATCGGGCTCGGCGCCATCAGAAAAAGCGAGCGCACCCGCGCCATCGCCGACCGGGTGACCCGTTGGATTGCCGAGTTGCTGCCGGTGCATCCGGACCAGGGTGGGCTGCCCGCGGTGCAGCGCGCCTTGGCCGGCGACCTCCTTGCGCGTTTGGGCGATCCCCGTTTCGACTCCGAGCGTTTCTATCTGCCGACCGATGACCTGCTCGGCTTCGTGCAGATCCCGGCCGACCCGGGGTTTCGGATCGGCACGCGCGAGGCGCGCCGCGAACGGGTCAGCGAGAGTGTCGGCCAGGACATCGGTACGGGCGAGATCAACGACGAACCGACCCCGACGCCGGGTTTCTGGATCGCGCGCTACCCGGTCACGGTTGCGCAGTTGCATGCCTTCTGCCAGCCGAAGGGATTCGAGCTCGGCAACGCCGATGCCCTGCGCGATCCGGACAACCGACCCGCGCGCTGGGTGAGCTGGCGCGAGGCACTGGCCTATTGCGCTTGGCTGAACGCGGTGCTGGCCGGGTCGTCAGCGCTGGCCGACACCGAGCCCGCCCGCCTGGTGCGGGAGCAGGGGTGGCAGGTCGTGCTGCCGAGCGAGTTGGAGTGGGAGAAGGCGGCCCGGGGCGGGCTGGCCGACGCGGTATTTCCCTGGGGCGATACCCCTGACCCGGATCGTGCCAACTTCGGCGAGTCGAAGATCGGCGACAGCTCGGCCGTCGGCTGCTTTCCGGCCAACGGGTTTGGTCTGTACGACATGATCGGCAACGTCTGGGAATGGACCCGCAGTCTGTGGGGTACGGATTGGGAAAAGCCTGATTTTGCCTATCCGTATCTGGCGGATGACCCGCAGCGCGAGGCGCTCAACGCGGATGACGATGTACGGCGGGTCGTGCGCGGCGGTTCGTGCAGCAACCGTCGAGATTACGCGCGTTGTGCCTATCGCCGCAGGTATCAGCCCGACAATCGGTACAACTACTTGGGTTTTCGTGTCGTGTTGCGTGCTGCCCCAGTTTCTTCAGCTCCGTCCTCTGGTGACTCTGGACTCTGACGCTCTGATCTTCCGATTCCGGAGGGGGTGCGGGGGAGCCTTCCCCCGCCGCGCGCAGCGCGTGGGCTGCGTCGACGCAGGAGGCCCAACCTCAAACCGCGGCTCAGGGTCCGGCCTCGTCCTGGCGGAGAACCTCGCGGTCTGCATCGTCATCGTCAGCGTCATCACGCATGGCCGGCAGGTTTTTCAATAGCTCCGGAAGCGCCGTCTGCACGCATCCGTTGCCGCCTGGCGGATGTGGTCGAGATAGTCGGGCAGGCGCAGTTCGTTCATACCGGCCGCGCCTCGGCAAGGACCCGGGCGCGGAGCTTCGGCGGCAGATCGCCGGGTGTCAACAGATCGACCGGCACGCCCAAGAGCGCTTCCAACTCGACTTGCAGGCCCCCCAGATCGAAGAGCGTGGCACCGGGCAGTGCATCGACCAACAGATCGAGGTCGCTGCCGTCCCGGTCGGTGCCGTGCAGGACCGAACCGAAGATGCGGGGGTTCGCCGTGCGGAAGCGACCTGCCGCCTCGCGAACAGCAGAGCGTTTAAAGTCGAGGGCAACCGAAGGTTTCATGGGGATCGTTCCTTCTCGTAGCAAATGATAGTATCGGAGGACAGGAATGGCATTTCAACCGTCCGCTTTGCGCCTGTCGAGGATGGTCGGTGCCCTGCCGGTCAGCGACGGTGCTATGCTCGACACTCGACCCACGCCGCTGGACCCGTTGCGATGAGCGACCTGCTCGACCCCAAGAACGACTATGTATTCAAGCGTCTGTTCGCCGACGC
>JACDZG010000123.1 GCA_013426805.1 Chromatiaceae bacterium | reverse complement strand
CCTTGATGTTGACTCCTACCCTAATCCTAGGGGCTAAGTCCGACAGGCTGCTAGGCCGGAGCCGACTTGCTTCCGCGTGGTGAGTCTATGGTGAGTCTATGGTGAGTCTATGGTGACTCAAACGAAAACGGCCTAGACCCACTGAGTCTAAGCCGTTGATTATATGGCGCGCCCGGAGAGATTCGAACTCCCGACCCCCTGGTTCGTAGCCAGGTGCTCTATCCAACTGAGCTACGGGCGCTGAGCTGAGTGCCCCGTCCGTGGAGGCGTTATCCAGCCGCGCATGCCTGCGGGCTGATTGATCGTGAACGGCACCACTGAGCCGGCCGTTGCCGAGCGCGGTAATATGCCGATGATCGGCTGCGCTGTCAATCAATATATCGAATCCGCCGTCAGCGGCGCGATGAGCGCGGGGCCGTCGTCGCGGACATGGTTGACGCGTCGACTGACGGGCTCCAGGGTCCAGTCGGCGGCCGGCGCGCTCTGGAGCAGATCCTGCAGCGCGGCGGGGTCGCGCCCGGCCGGGTCGAGCCAGGCGGCATGGTGCGCGGCACTCAAGACGACCGGCATGCGGTCGTGGACCGGCGCGATGACGGCGTTGGCGGCGGTGACGATGATGGTGACCGAGGTGATGGGGCCGGTCTGCGCGTTGCCGGCCCAGTGCTCCCAGAGTCCGGCCATGGCGAAAGGCCGCCGGTCGGTCCGGCGGATCAGGTAGGGCTGCCGGCCGGCACATTCGGTGCGCCATTCGTAGAAACCCTCGGTCGGGATCAGGCAGCGGCGCTCGCGGAACGCGGTGCGGTAGGCGGGCCGCTCGGTGAGGGTCTCGGCGCGGGCGTTGATCATGGAGTAGCGGTTGTCCGGGCCTTTCGACCACGCGGGGACCAAGCCCCAGCGCAAGAGGTCCAGGTGCCGGTTGCCGTCGGCGCCGACGCGGATGACCAGAATGTTCTGGCTGGGGGCGATGTTGTAACGCGGTCGCACCTCCCCCGCCGCGGCCGCGGGCGCCTCCAGGTCGAAGGCGTCGGCATAGGTCTGCGGGTCGGAGCACTGAATGAAGCGTCCACACATTGGTCTGACTCCTGGTGAATCGCTTGCCGGCATGGACCTGCGGTTACGGCTTCCGCTAACATGCTGGTTTTCCGGCAAGGGGGTAATGGGGTGCACGGGCTACGCAAACCAGAAGATCATACGGTCGTTGTGCTGGGGGCCAGCCCCAAGCCGGTGCGCTATTCGTTCCAGGCGGTGAAGCTCCTCAAGGAGAAGGGTTATCGGGTCATTCCGGTGCACCCGAAAGCACACCAGATCGAGCATATCCCGGTGGTTCATTCCCTGGCGTCGATCGCGGGACCGGTCGATACCCTGACCCTGTACATGGGGCCGAACCGCGTCCAAGACGAGATCCAGGCGATCGTCGACCTGCGTCCGGGACGGGTGATCCTCAATCCGGGCGCCGAGTCGCGTGAGTTGGAGACCGCCCTGCAGCTGGCCGGCATCCCCCATGAGCACGCCTGTACCCTGGTGCTGCTGCGCACCGGGCAGTTCTGACGGCCGCGGTCCGGCCGCGCCGCGCGCGCCGCGCCCGGAATCTGTCGCAGTCCCGCTGGAGGTCGTGTCATGTCCGTTGTTCGAGCCAATCCATCCGCCGCCGGGGTGCTTGGCGTGCTCGGCCTGATGGTGCTCCTGTCGACTGGCGGCTGCGCGGATATGGCCACGGACATGGGGCTGATCGCCAAGGCCGCGGCCGCCGCGCCGCCGGACCTGCAACAGCACCCGCCGGTCACCCACGGCACCCGCCCCGCGGCGGTGCTGAGCATCCATACCCGCAAGGCCTTCCCGCATGCCTGCAAGTACGGCATCACCCTGACCAACAACTTGCCTTACAAGATCAGCGAACTGTCGTTCAGACTCACGGCAATCATCGACGGCAACGTGCCCTACGACACCCAGACCAAGAGTTTCTCGGAGCTGCGGCCGAGCGAACAGACCTATCGCGACATCACCTTTCAAGGACTGCAATGCAAGCAAGTCAGCCGCATCGAGGTCGCGGACCCGGGACGGTGCACCCTGGACACGCTCAACCGGTTCAACTCGGCACCGGGGGATTGCGCAAAATACAGCGAGGTAGCCGACAGCCGGCTGGTCACTGTCGTCAAGCAGGCGCCATGAGCGGCGCGCCGCCGCACCCCGGATCACCGGCCACCACCCGGACCGAATGCCATGTCTGATCAAACCTCCATCGACACCTTGCTGGCCATCATGGCCCGCTTACGCGACCCGACCAGCGGCTGCCCCTGGGACCTGGCGCAGACCTTCAGGAGCATTCTGCCCTACACCCTGGAGGAAGCCTATGAGGTCGCGGAAGCCATCGAGCGCGGCACGCTGGAAGACCTGCGCGATGAACTGGGTGACCTGCTGTTGCAGGTGGTCTTTCACGCGCGCATGGCGCAGGAGCAAGGCGCCTTCGCCTTTCCCGATGTGGTTCGCGCCATCTGCGACAAGCTCGTCCGGCGCCATCCGCACGTGTTCGGCGACGCGGACCTGAGCGACGCGGCGGCGGTGCGGCAGCACTGGGAGCAGGCCAAGGCCGCGGAGCGTGGACGCGCGGCGCCGGCGCACGGCGGCGACCCTCTCGCGGCGCAGGGCGTCCTGGCGGGCGTCGCTGCCGCCCTGCCGGCCCTGGTGCGGGCGGAGAAACTCCAGCGGCGGGCCGCCGCGGTCGGTTTCGACTGGGACGCCATCGCCGGCGTCTTCGACAAGGTGCGCGAGGAATTGGACGAATGTCACGCGACCCTCCCCGAACAGACGGATCCGACTGAGCGAGTACACGAAGTCGGCGACCTGCTGTTCTCCTGCGTCAACCTGGCGCGCCATCTGGGAGTCGATGCCGAACAGGCACTGCGGGCCGCGAACCAGCGCTTCGAGCGGCGCTTCGCGCACCTCGAGGCGGGGCTCGCCGCGCAGGGCGCGCGGCCGGGACCGCAGGTGCGCGCCGAGATGGAGCGTCTATGGGATGACGCCAAGGCACACTCATGAGCTATCTTGATAAGATTCGGGCTTGTAACGCCTGCAACCCGGCCGCTTTTCTACCCTGGATGCTGGCGGGCGAGCGCGTCGGCGCGGTGCGGCGTACCCTGGCGGCGCACCTGAAGCGCTGGCCGGAACAATTTAATGTCGATGATGCGCGGGTCGATTGGTACGGCGCACCGGCCGCGGTGGCGGAACGCTCCGAGGTCCTGGCCGAAGTGGTCGACATCCTGGTGGCGACGGGGCTGATCGAGCCCCTGCAGGGCGAGCCCTATGCCGTGACCCCGAACCGGCGCGATCAGGCGCGTTGTCTGATCGACCGCGCGGCGGCACCCTGGTTCGGCGTCCGCGCCTTCGGGCAGCACCTGAACGGCTTCGTGCGCACCGGGCGCGGCAATCCGGGACAGCAGATTCAACTCTGGGTCGGGCGCCGGTCGGCCAATCGGCGGGTCTCGCCGCTACATCTGGATAATCTGGTCGCCGGCGGCCTGCCCTACGGCGTCAGCCTGCGGGACAATCTGCGCAAGGAGTGTCATGAGGAGGCGGCCATTCCGACCGTCATCGCCGATCAGGCCGTACCCGTCAGCGCCATCACCTACTGCCGTGACGCGGCGCGGGGGCTGAAACCGGATCTCATGTACTGCTATGACCTGGAGTTGCCGGAATCCTTCGTACCGCACTGCACCGATGGCGAGGTCGAGTCATTCACCCTTATGCCGGCGGCGGAAGTGGCCCGGTTGGTCCGCGACACCGACGAGTTCAAGCTCAACTGCAACCTGGTGGTGATCGACTTCCTGATTCGCCACGGGGTGATTGCCCAGGAGGACCCGGACTATATTGCGATCATCCAGGGGCTGCGGTCCCCGTTGCCGTAGGGTCCGCTGCGCGGACCAACCCTCGCGGACCAACCCTCGCGGACCAACCCTCGCGGACCACCCCTCGCGGCCAACACCGGCGGCGCGGTCCCGCGGCGGTGCGGTCCCACGGCGGTGCGGTCCGCACAGCGGACCCTACGACGATCGAGGTCCCAGACGGCAGCGAGATAGCGCGGGTCCCACGGCGGTTCGGTCCGCACAGCGGACCCTACGACGCGGCTTTATCGTATAAGTCGCGCAGCGACCCTGTGGGAGCGGCGTCCCGCCGCGACGGGCCGGGCGCGAAGCCGCGAGGTCACCGCGGCGCCGCATCGCGGCGGGACGCCGCTCCCACCGGGGACATTCTTCGTTTAGGTTTTCATTCAAGAAATCGTGCCGCAACGGCGGCGAGGTCAGCATGAGTTCAGTCCCCTCCTCCATCCAGTCCCCGATCCAGCGCCGTGTCACGGTCCCGGTGCGCATCGGGCCGGTGACCGCGGGCGGCGGCGCCCCCATCGTCGTCCAGTCCATGACCAACACCGACACCGCCGACGTCGCGGCCACCGTGCGTCAGGTGGCGGAGCTGGCGGCGGCCGGCTCCGAGCTGGTCCGCATCACGGTCAATACCGAGACCGCCGCCCGCGCGGTGGCGCCGATCCGCGCCGCGCTGGACGCCCAGGGCTGCAGCGTACCGCTGATCGGTGACTTCCATTTCAACGGCCACCGCTTGCTCACCGACTACCCGGACTGCGCCCAGGCCCTGGCCAAATACCGCATCAACCCCGGCAACGTGGGCAGCGGCGCGACCCGCGACAGCCAGTTCGCCACCATGATCGAGATCGCCTGCCGCTATGACCGGCCGGTGCGCATCGGCGTCAACTGGGGCAGTCTGGATCAGGATCTCATCGTGCGCATGATGGATGCGAATGCCCGCGGCGCCGCCCCCCTGTCGGCCGAGCGCGTGATGCACGAGGCCATGGTGGAGTCCGCGGTCGCCAATGCCGCGCGCGCGGTCGAGCTGGGCCTGCCCAAGGACCACGTCATCCTGTCCTGCAAGATGAGCGGCGTGCAGGATCTGATCGCCGTCTACCGCATGCTCGCCGCCCGCTCGGACCACGCCCTGCATCTGGGCTTGACCGAGGCCGGGATGGGTTCCAAAGGGATCGTCGCCTCCACCGCGGCCCTGGCCGTGCTGTTGCAGGAAGGCATCGGCGACACCATCCGCGTCTCGCTCACCCCGGCACCGGGGGAGGCGCGCACCCGCGAGGTGCAGGTGGCGCAGGAAATCCTCCAGACCATGGGCCTGCGCTCCTTCGCCCCCATGGTCACCGCCTGCCCCGGCTGCGGACGCACCACCAGCGACACCTTCCAGCACCTGGCCCAGGACATCCAGGGGTACCTGCGCGAGCAGATGCCGCACTGGCGTTCCCGCTATCCGGGGGTGGAAACCCTTCAGGTCGCGGTGATGGGCTGCGTGGTCAACGGCCCCGGCGAGAGCAAACACGCCAACATCGGCATCAGCCTGCCGGGCAACGGCGAGCGCCCCTCGGCGCCCGTGTTCGTCGACGGCGAGAAGGTCGCGACCCTCAAGGGCGACGATATCACCGCGCAATTCAAGCGCATGGTGGATGACTACGTCGAGCGGCGTTATGGCTGAGTGAGCCTGTTCGGACCTTGATCGCCGTTCCGGCCAAAGCGGCCACGCGAATTTATCCACAGATGTCACAGATGTCACAGATGGTCACAGATGAAGAAAAACATCTGTATTCATCTCTGACATCTCGCTCGCTCCCACGCTGGAGCGTTGGAGCCAGAGTCATTCACCTAAGTTAAACAACGAATACAATCGTTGTCGTATCCCGTCACCCGAGGAGCACCCCATGTTCAAGAAGCTGATCCCGCTTGCGCTGATCGCCGTCTGCACCCCCGCCCCGGCCGCGGAGCCCATGGTGATTCAGGTCAAACGCCTGTCGCAGGAGACCGCGCTCAAGATCGCCCAAGGCAGCATCGCCGCCTGCCGCGAGAAAGGCATCCAGATCGGCGTCACCGTGGTGGATCGCGACGGCACGGTGCAGGTCACGCTGCGCGACACCATCGCCGCGCCCATCACGGTGCCGATCAGTGAGCAGAAGGCGCGCACCGCGGTCAACTTCAACGCCGCCACCTCCGCCATGAAAGACCGCGCCAACAGCCCCATCGGCCGCATCGACGGCTTGGTGATGTCCGCCGGCGGGGTGCCGATCCTGGTCGGCGGATCGGCCTTGGCGGGCGGGGTGGGCGTCAGCGGCGCACCGGCCGGCGAGACCGATGAGGAATGCGCGCTGGCCGGGGTCGCCAAGGTGCAGGAAGACTTGGATTTGGCGATGTAGCGGAGTTGCACGACCCTACGGACGACCGCCATCTGTGTAGGGGCGACTTCAGTCGCCCCTAATCGGCAAAGGCGATGACGGCACGGATCGCGTCACCGCTGAGCGTCGGGAAATCCTGCAGTAGATCCTCGGTGTCCATGCCTTCCGCCAGACTGGCCAAGACCGTTTGCACGGTAACGCGGGTCCCGGTTATGACTGGCGCGCCGCCGCAAATGGCAGGGTCGCGCGTGATATAGGGCTGGTAGCTCATAGGCATGGTCTTCTCCGTTCATGTGCTCGATGCGGTCAGGCCCGGCGTATTCGCAACCCGGCCCGTTCCTGCAGATTTCTTTCAAGGTATCCGATCATGAGCGAACTCAGCATCTATCCCCTGCGCCTGCCGCGCTCCATCCGTGCCGGCGTGGAGCGCGTGAGCAAGCGCGAGGGCATCAGCATCAACCAGTTTGTCAGCATCGCCGTGGCTGAAAAACTCGCCATGATCGAAGCCGAAACCTATTTCGCCGAACGCCAGGCGCGCGCCGATCTGGATGCGTTTGACCGGTTGATGACGCGCAAGACCGGCGAGCCTCCCCGCGCGGGCGATACCTTATGAACCCAGTTCGACACCGGCGCGTCGGTCCGCACAGCGGACCCGCTTCTCGTTCCCACGCTCCGCGTGGGAATGCCGGGCGGGCGCTCCGCGTCCGGTCTTGGCGCCGGACGCGGAGCGCCCGCACCTGCTCCCACGCAGGAGCGTGGGAGCCGGAATGGCACAATTCTACTCCGCGCAACGCCTGCGTGGCCGCGCGCCCCCCTCCGCTCCGCGGGGGCGCGCCGCCACGCACGCGTTGCGCTCCGCACCCGGCCGGCCTGGCTTCACGATTCCTGAACTCGGGCGCAACGGAAGCCGAGGTTGTCGTCACGGTCAGCGGGCGCGTTCCTGTCGCGGTAGGCGCAACGGCAGCCGCGCGCGTGGTAGTCCCAGGAACCGCCGCGGACCACCCGGTCCGCGCCAGCGTCCAGCGGACCGATCGGGTCCTGTTCCCACCGCGCGTCATAGGTGCGTGCTCCATCGGCACACCATTCCCAGACGTTGCCGAGCATATCGTAAAGGCCCCAGGGATTGGGCGCCTTGCCGGCCACCGGATGCGTGCCGGATTTGGGATTGGGATATTGCATCTCAGGCCAGGTCGAGGAGTCGTACCCGTCCGCCAGCTCGAACCCCACCCCGCTGTTGCCGCCATACCAGGCGATGAGGTCCAGCGCCGGCGCATTATTTTGCCCCAGAATCTCGATCGGTCCCTGGTAGAGTGCCTCCCCGGTCCCCGCCCGGCAGGCATGTTCCCATTGCGCCTCGGTCGGCAGGCGCAGGCCCAGCCCCGGCACCTCGCCCTCGATCCGTTCGAGAAAGCGCTGCACGTCGTCCCAACTCACCTGCTCCACCGGCCGATCCGGGCTTTGGAAGCGGCTGGGGTTCTCGCCCATGACCCGGGTCCACAGCGCCTGGGTGCACTGCGTATCGAACAGCCAGAAGCCGCGCCCGATCTGCACGACATGCTGCGGACCCTCGTCTTTGAAGCGACCCGGTTCGTCCTCCGGCGAGCCCATGCGGAAAACACCGGCCGGAATCCAGCGCAGGCGCTGCACCAGGTCGCCGAGGCTGAAGGCGGCAAAGACGCCGAAGCGGTCCTCTCCCCATTCGCTGGCCCAGGCGGGCGCGGCGGCCTTGACCAAAGGGTGTGGGGAGGGGGCGATGGAGCGCGGCGGGGCGGTAGGCAGCATCAATGCACCGATGAGGCCGGACAGGAGACGGCCGCCCGGCGAGGGTTCGCCGCACCGCTGGTGCGCACTACTGACACGCCGGGGGCCTTGCGTTTGGACGCCGAACATGCGGCGCCCGGGAGGGCGGTCTGTTCAGGTCCGGACCGTCCGGTCCGGTCGTGAGCTCGGGCGCAACGGAAGCCGAGGTTGTCGTTACGGTCAGCGGGCGCGTTCCTGTTGCGGTAGGCGCAACGGCAGTTGCGCGCGTGGTTGTTCCAGGAACCGCCGCGGACCACCCGGTTCGCGCCAGTGGCGACCCCCCACCCGCACAGCGAGCTTACAGCCCGCTCAGCGCCCCGGCAAGCGGTACCCGCCGCAGTTGCTCGCGCCGCCACGCCGCGGCATCGGTATGCAGCGTGATCGCGAGCGCCCCGGCATAGCCGGCCTGGAGGGTCCGCGCATCGATCAAGCCCCCCGCATAGGCGCCCTCCCACTGCCGACGGCACTGCGAATAGCGCATCTTGCGCCGCCGCGACAGCAACAGCCGGCCCGGCAGGATGCGATAACCGCATAGCGAAAGCCCCTGCTGACTTTGGCCGACCGCAACCGGCTCCTTCACTTGCAGGGCCAGGCGCTCGCTTGCGAACGCACGCGCCGCCGCCAGCCCCTCACGCACCGCGTCGCGGCTGTCGCCCCACCACACCAGGTCGTCCATGTAACGGACGAAACCGCGCACCCGGCACCCTTCGAGCAGCAGGCGGTCCAGACCCGAGAGATAGAAATTGGCGAATTGCTGGGACGTCAGGGCACCGATGGGTAAGCCCCGTCCCGGCCCATCCCGATGGGCCTCAATGATCCGGCCGAGCAGGGTCAGGAGGTCCCGGTCCTTGAAGCGGCGCGCCAGAAGGTCCTGCAAAATCCCGTGATCGATACTCGCGAAGTAGGCCCGGATATCGATCTTGGCCCACCAGGGCCAACGTCGGCCGTGGTGCTGGGCGCGCTGCACCGCGGCCAGCGCCCCTTTGCCCGTGCGACAGGCAAAGGTATCGGCCACCAGCGCGCGCTCCAGCACCGGACCGACATGGGCCATCAGGGCATGGTGCAACACCCGCTCGCGAAAGCACGGGGCATGAATGGTGCGGGGCTTGGGGTCGTGAATACGAAACCGGCGCGTGCGGCCCACCGCGATGCCACCGGACAGGATGTCGGTGCGCAGGTGCGCAAGCTCCGTTTCCAGCCGCGCCGCAAACCGCTGCACCTCGGGCCGCGTGCTGCGGCCCAGCGCGGCGCGATGGAAGGCGGCGGCCAGATTGTGCCAATCGGCCACGGCCTCCAGACCAAGCGGGCTACGGCGCATTGGCCCCGCCGGTGGCCGCACCATTGGCCGAGGGGAGTACCGCAAGGGCCTCCGCGAGTACGGCGAGGAAGCGCGCGGCATACTTCTCGATGCGCGCCTCGCCGATGCCGGGGATCTCGCGCATGGCCGCGGCGGTATTGACCCGGCGGGTGACCAGCTCCGCGAGCTGCTCGTTGGTGAACAGGGCATAGGCCGGGACCCCCTCGGCCTCGGCCAGCTCCTTACGCAAGACGCGCAAGCGCGCATAGACATTGAAGTCCTGCTCGTTCAGCACCTCGCGGTAATCCACCTTGCCGCGCCGCGCGGCCGCCGGCCCGCCCTGCGGACGGCCCTCGCCGGCCGGCTCGAACGCCACACAGATGGCCCAGGCGCTGGCACCGCCGTTCTGATTGAACTGCCGCTCCACGGCGAGGATGCGATGACCGGTCAGAAAACGGTTCAACTCGTCGGCGACGTCGTCGCCGCCATGGATCGGAACGGTGAAGAAACGCAGTTGCATGGGGGCCTCGTCGGTTGAGCGCGGTCGTTGTCGATGGGCAAAACCCGGGCCTGATGGTCCGGAGCGGAAAACGATTGACCGACCTGTAGGGGCGACTTCAGTCGCCCCGAGCGCCTTCGATGGACCTTGCCGATGTGCGCAGGGTGTCGGTCCGCGCAGCGGACCCTACGAGGATCCCGATCCGCCGAAGAAACCTTGGTGCGCAGGGTGTTGGTCCGCGCAGCGGACCCTACGGGGTTTCCGATCCGCCGAAGAAACCTTTCAGCCTGCCCCACAGCCCCACCCGCTCCGGCTCCGCACGCCGGACCTGCCGCCGCCCGGCCTGATCCGCTACCGCGGGCCGGGCAGCGGCAGGTCCGGCGCGCTCCGCGGCCGGCCCGCCCGGCTCACGGACCTGAACTCGGGCGCAACGGAAGCCGAGGACGTCGTCACGGACAGCGGGCGCGTACCCGTAGCGGTAGGCGCAACGGCAGACGCGCGCGTGGGCGCCCCAGGAACCGCCGCGGACCACCCGGAACGCGCCAGCAGCATCGGAGGGCCAAACGGAACCGTCCGCAGGTGCGCCATCGTACCCGTCATGCCACGCGTCTTCCATCCATTCCCAAACGTTGCCGAGCATGTCGTAAAAACCCCAGTCATTGGGCAGTTTGCCCTTGACCGGATGGGTTCCGGCCTTGCCCTCAGGGTATTGCAACTCCTTCAGCCAAGATCTGTCTTGCCCGTTGGCAAGTTCAAACCCGACATTGCTGTTGCCGCCGTACCAGGCGATCGGGTCCAGGGCCGGAGCATTGGCGTCGCCCAGGATCTCGATCGGGCCGGTATAGAGCGCAGACTCGCTGCCGGCGCGGCAGGCATATTCCCATTGCGATTCGCTCGGCAGCACGAAGTGCTCGTCGCCGTTCCCAAGGTGCGCAAGACGCTGATTCAGGGCGGCGACGAAGCCTTGCGCGTCGGCCCAACTCACCCTTTCCACCGGCCGATCCGGGGTCTTAAAGGTGCTTGGATTCTCGCCCATCAGCGCCGCCCACAGGGCCTGGGTGCAGGGGGTATCGAACAGCCAATAGCCCGCGCCAAGCGTCACCGGATGGCGCGGACCTTCCCCGCTCCACCGGCCCGGCTCATCGTCCGGCGACCCCATGAGAAAGCGCCCCGGCGGGCACCAGCGCAGGCGCTGGATGACCGGCTGGCCGCCGCCCGTGTCGGGCTCAATGGCGATCTCGGCCCACAGGCCGTAGCGGTCACGGCCCATAGCGCTGGCCCAGGCGGGGCGCGGGGTCCGGCGCAGGGTGAGGATGGCGCGCTCGGTGCGCACCTCGACCGCGGGGGCGTCGGGCAGGACCTTTGCGGCGGGTGTGGCGCTGTCCAGGCGCAAAGAGTCCGACCCGCCGAAGTCCGCTCCGCGCCCGGATCGGGTGCCGCCCGGCCTGTTCCGCTCCGCGGGCCGGGCAGCACCCGATCCGGGCGCTCCGCTGCCTCCGGCGCCTGCCGGCCCGCCTGGGACCTGAACTCGGGCGCAACGGAAGCCGAGGAGGCCGTCACGGTCAGCGGGCGCGTACCTGCCGCGGTAGGCGCAACGGCAGCTGCGCGCGCGGTCGCCCCAGGAACCGCCGCGGACCACCCGGAACGCGCCAGTGGCATCAAGCCACGCTGAACCATCGGTCGGCGCACCGGAATAGTCGTCATGCCAATGGTCCGCGACCCACTCGTAGACATTGCCCAACATGTCGTAGAGACCCCAGGGGTTCGGCAGTTTCTCGCCGACCGGATGGCTGCCGGACTTGGGGTTGGGGTACTGTTGCTCTTTCCAATCGGACGAGTCCCACCCGTTGGCCAGCTCGAAACCAACCCCGCTGTTGCCGCCATACCAGGCGATCGGGTCCAGGGCCGGGGCGTTGTTCTCGCCCAGGATGTCGATGGGGCCGGTGTAGAGTGCGCTGTCGGTCCCGGCCCGACAGGCGTGTTCCCACTGGGCTTCGGTCGGCAGGGTCAAATCGAGTCCGGGGACCAGCCCATTGAGGCGGGCAATGAATCCCTGAACATCCTCCCAACTCACCTGCTCGACCGGCCGACCGGGGCTTTGAAACCGGCTCGGGTTGGCGCCCATCACGGCCGTCCACAGCGCTTGGGTGCAGGGGGTGTCGAAGAGCCAGAAGCCGTCGCCGATCGTCACCTGATGTCGCGGGCCTTCGTCGGGATACCGTCCCTGCTCATCCTCCGGCGAGCCCATCAGGAAAGTGCCCGGCACGATCCAGCGCAGGCGCTGCACGACGCGGCTGCCGGACGGGTCCGGTACCGAAAAGTCGATCCAGGCACCCTGGTCGTCCCAACCCCAGTCGTCCGCCCAGGGCGGCGGTCCGTCTTCCCAGAACCCGGCCGGGCGGCGCCCGTCGCTCGCCCGCACCTCCAGCCGCCCCGCGCTGGTGTCGATCAGGGTCACGGGACTCATGCCGCTCGCCCCGACCGCGGGCGCCGAGACAGCGACCAACTCGGCCCCGCGCTGCAGCAGGTGCCAGCGCTCCGCGGGCTGGTTGCTCGCAAGCTGACTCACGCGGATGCTGTCGGCCGGGGCTTCCGGCCGCTCCCGGACCAGTGCGTTGGCGCGCGTGGCCAGCGCCCGCCCCACCACTGGATCGGACCACAGATGGGTGGTGGAGCGCTCCGTGATGCGCGCCAGCCAGTCGCGATCGTTGCCGGGCAAAGCGTCCATCCGGTCTAGGTCGACCTCGCTGCAGAAGGCCTGGAAATACCCGCGGGCATCCGCCAGGTCGGCGTCGAGAGGATCCAGATCCGGGGTGTCCGGGCCGGTGGCGCGGGCGGCGGGATCGGCATTGAGCAATTCGTCGAACCAGATCTCCGGGGGCAGGTCGCGGCGCCAGGCCCGCATCAGCCGCAGCAGACGCCGCCGCAGGGGCACCCATTCCGGCGGGACCACGGCTTCGCGCCAGGCGCGGGCCTGCTCGGGCGCGATGGTGGCGCCGGCCGCGGAGTCGCCGACCAGCGCCGGGTGTTGCCAAACATCCGCTTCGGTGGCGGCATCGGCTTCTTCTGGCGCGAGCAACAGGCGCGCGGCGCGCAGCAGGCCGGGCTCGATGCGCACGGCCGGGGACACCAGGCGCAGCAGACGCTCGGCGCGCTCGCGGTCGGCGGCGCCGTCGTGCCCGCGGGGCCGTTCCCAGGCCAGGGGGCGCCAGCGGGCGGCCAGGTCCGCGGGGCAACGCTCCAGCGCGCCGGGGAAGAGCACCAGGGGGTGACAGCCGGCATCCAGCAATCCTTGGCCCAGGGCCAACCAGTCGGCCCGCAACCCGGCACCCGCGGCGGCCAGGCTGCCGACATCCCCCAAGACCAGCACCAGGGTTCCGGGCGGCGGCGGCCACGGCAGGGCGGACTCGGGGGTCGGGCGCGGCACGGGCGTGCCCTCGTCCACCAGGGCGCGGCCGAGCGCGTGGGCAGGCAACAGCCGGCGCAACGCCTGCCGCACCAGGCGGCGGTCCAGTCGGAAGGGGATCAGGCGCCGGCTGTCGTCTTCCACCAGCATGAGGGTGGGACCCCAGCGGCGGCGGCGCTCGCGGGGAAAGCGGGTGAGGATGTGCCCGCGGCTGAGGCCGGCCAGGGTGCGCGCGAGGTCGATGGCGCGGCCCTCGCGGTAGTCGCTGAGCACCCGGCGCAGCCGCGGGTTCAGTTCGGACCAGGTGGCCAGCGGCTGATACCGCGGCAGGCCGCGCGGGGGGTTGCGCCAGCCGAGATACGGCGCGTTCGGGGGATCGGCGGCCGGGGATTCATCCTCCGCGTCCAGGAAGACCACCGAGACGGGCTGCCAGAAGTGCGCAGGGGGCATGGGTGCGATGGCGAGCGCGGGTGCCGTTGCCTGGGTCGGCGGGGCAACGTCGCCGGGCCGCGGCGGTGGCTCGACCGTGGGGTGGGTCAGCGGCCTTGGTTCACGGTGCAGCCCCAGCCGGGCGCCGATGAAGTCGGCGGTGACATCGTCTTCGGCGGCCAGGGCCGCGACCAGGTCGGCACGGCCCAGCGCCGCCCGCCCCGCCCGCCCCTGGCTCATGACGGGGTCGCGGGAGCCGCGCGCACCGCATCCGGGTGTTTCTTGAGCACGAAGTTCGCCACCTGGCCGATGAGCGCCGCCTGCCGATCCAGATCGCCGCGGGCTTGCACGACCACCGCCCGGACCAGGTCGAGATACTCGGCCTGACCGGGCAGGGGTCGCCACTGGCGGCGCAGGGCCTCGGCCCGATCATCGGCGAGCAGGTCGGCGGCGGTCGCCAGCACCGCGGGCAGGACCTGAGGCCGGCCATCGATGTCGCCGAAGTGGGTGCGGCCCCGCTCGATGAGCTTGGCCACCAGCGCCTCAGGCTCGCGCGGCAAGGCCAGATGCAGCACCAGACAGCGGCGGATGAAGGCGTCCGGCAAGGCGCGCTCCTCGTTGGTGGTCACCACCACCAGCGGCGGCGGCCCCACGGCCGTTACCGGCTCGGCGTGTCCCTGAGGGGTGAAACAGCCCGCGCCCAGAGCTTCGAGCAGGCCGTTGGGGACGTCCGACTCGGCCTTGTCGATCTCGTCGATGAGGACCACGCAGCCCCGGTGCCAATCGCCGCCGTCGGGCTGCGGCGGCTGCTCGGCCGCGAGCGAGCTGACCACCGCGGCCTGGGCCGCGGCACTCTCCCAGTTCAAGGCCCACCACAGGGCACGCGGGTGCAGGAAGCGGTCGACCCGCAGACGGTCGCGCAGGGCCGTGAGCGCCGTCTCGATCTGCGCCTGGCGGCCCTTCTCGTCGCAGCCGGCGGTCTCGAGCCGCGGCTGGAGTGCGCCGATGGCCTGGGCCTCCGCCAGCCGGCCGATGGCGTCGAAGTGCCACAGCAGGTCGCGCGATTCGGTGCGCGCATCCACCACATGCGTGATGAAGGCACGCCCGAGCGCCTTGGCGGCGGCCCGCGCCAGTTGGCTCTTGCCGATGCCGGGCTCGCCGCGCACCAGCAGCGGCCGGCCGCAGGCGAGCGCGGCGTTGATGGCCCGCTGTTGATCGGGCTCGAAACAGTGATAGGCCGGGCGCTGGCCGCCGGGGGCGGCCAGGGTTTCGACATGGTCGTCGCGGATCGGGAGAAACTCACTGTCCATCAGGGCTTTGATCGCTCCGTGTAGAGCAGGCTATGGAGTCTGCCGAAGGGAGTCAGCTCGCGGAGGGGGAGCTTGGGCCGGGGCGCGGCGCACAGCACGGCGAGGTAGGGAAAGCGTTGCGCGATCCGCAGCAACACCGTGTCGCGGCGCTCACGCTCTTGATCGCTCAGCGTCTTGGGTGTATCGACGAGCAGGTAATAGGTGAACCGGCCGCCGTCGGCCTGATGCCGCCGCGCCCGGTCGCATAGGCGTTTATTAATCTCTTCGACGAGGTCCTGATCGAAGGCGGCGCGTTCTTCAGGTGTCAAGTCCGGATCGGGGTTCTGCCAATCGTCGGGCACGACACACTTGAGATGGCCGAACAGGGCCTGATCCAGGTTGTCGGTCAACTCCGCTTCAAAGAGCGCGACCAGTTCGGTGGTGAGGTCGCGCAGCCGCTGCGCGCCGGTGGGGTCGCGGCCATGCTCCAGCACATGCCCGACGAGGCCATGGCCCACCGGGTGCTCGCGGTCATTGTCGAGGGTGCGGAAGCAGGCACCGCGGCGGTCGGCGGCGGCCATCAGCAACTCGATCAGCGTCGGGGAGTGCGCCTTGAGCGCAATCAAGGCGCAGCCGGCCGCGGGGTCGAAGGCGCCGAGCGGCATCACCTGGGCCGGATCGGTGCCGGTCGGCAGAATAGCCTGGACGAAATCGATCAGGGTCCGGACCCCGCGCTCATCGCCCTTCGCCTGGAGAACCGTCTTGACCTCCAGGGCGGTGTCGACGAGCTGATCGAGCGGCAGGCGCAAGGCGCACTCGGCGAGCGCCTGCCGACAAGGCTCCAAGCTGCCGCAGCCCGGCACCAGTCGGCGCGCCAAAGCGTCCGTGGCCGTGTCGCTCTGCGCGAGCGCCCGCAACATCAGGGTCCGTGCTTGGTCGAACAACTCCGCCGGATTGGTGCCGACCGCCTCGATGAAGGCCGGTTGCGCGCGCAGGAGGCAGGTCGGCACCGCCTTCAACGCGCGGTTGTCGTAGTTGGCGGACGCCTCCTTGATGATCCCGACGAGGGTATCGCCGACCAGCACCGGCATTCCGGAGGCGCCGCTCCAATCCTGTTGGGCGTCGCCTGCCTTCAGTTCGCTGGACAAGGACAGGAGCCGGTCGCCGATGCCGGACATGCTCATGACTTTCCCATGGAAGTCCCCAGGCTCGGCCTTGGCGTTGACGGCGCTGGCCCTGGGAAAGCCCCGACTTTCCCAGGCCGGGAGGCCCGCCGGTGGGTCGGCGGCGAGGCGGTAAGCGGGGATGTCGCGCAGCGGCTCGGGACGAGGACAGACCAAGAGCGCGGCATCGAGGTCGCCCTCGCCGGTCCAGCGGATTGCTTTGGCGTCGTCCGGGTCCAGGTCGACCCAACCTGCGGGGTCGAACTGGTCGCGCAGCGCGTACCAGCGGACCTTGATGGGGTGGTCCGGATTGCGATTGGGCGGTTTGACCACATGACGCGCCGTGAGAATGAGGCCGTTATCCAAGGCGCAGCCGGTGCCGATCGACCCGTCCCAGGGTCCGTTACTGGATCGCTTTGGATCCAGGGTCGGCACCAGGACCGTCACGATTAGAGCCTTGTCGGGCTTGTCCATGCGACGGCGCGGCCCAGGTCGGCGCTAAAACGCGCTCATTCGTCGACCACTGGAGGAGCAAGACTGCGTTCGTCGTTGATATCGAGCGGTACGGGGTTGCCCTGGGTATCGCTGACCAGCGGGTCCAGCTTCAGACGCAGGGTCTGGACCGACTCGGCGGCGATTTTGCCCTTCGCGTCGCCATTGATGACCCAGAACTTGAAGCCAGCACCGGCTTCGGCATCCTTAGACACGGTCACCTTCAGCTCGACCTCGACGGACTCGACGCGAAAGCGCAAGTTCTGATCCTCGCCCGCGCGGCGCGCCTCCTCCAACTCGCGACGCAGCTCGATCAGCAGGTCTGCCAGCGGTATCTTTTTGGTGTCCAACATGAGTCCCTCGGAGTGAAGTCGGTGCGGGATTCTACATCGGGGATGGGAAATGCGCGCAAGCAAGCGCGCGTTGCAACAGACTACGGAGGGGCGCGGCCAAAACAAACCATACCACTTCCGATCACACCCGCTTTGATGAGCGCAGACCCCTCGCCGGCGCTAATGCCCTGTACGCTTAAGCCACGCTTTGACCTGTTCGGGGTCCAACCCGCGTAAGCGCTCCTCAGGGTCCAACCCGCGTAAACGCTCCTCAGCGTCCAACCCGCGTAAACGCTCCTGCGGGTCTAACCTGCGCAAGATCTCCTCAGTGTCCAACCCGCGCAAACGTTCCTCAGCGTCCAACCCACGCAAACGGTCCGCAACATCCATCCGTTCCAGCAGCGCTTGGCGATCTTCCAGGCTGAGCGCGTGAAAATCGTCGATGAGCATTCGATACGTTTCAAGTTTGAAGTCTTCGAGCGTATAAGCCATGTCGGGCAGCTCCAGTTGATGGACGTTCGCCAGATGATAGCGCAGCAGGTGTGCCGCCAGGTTGCGTGGCCGATAGTGCGCCAACCCATAGCGGATTCGATCCAGCCGGCTGGCGAACAGTTCCCACGGGGCGTTGCGCGGGTGCTTGGCCAGGGCGTTCAGGACGATCACGCGGATGCGGCGACTGCCCCAGTCGAGATCGTAGACGCCAGGCCAGGCCGCGGGGTGCTGGGCACCCGGCGCCAGTTGAGCAAACAGTTTGGCGGGATGGCGGGTGGCAACCGCATAGAGGCGAAAGGCCGCCTCCGGCAGCAGCCGCTCGGCGGCGGGGGACGATTCCGGATCGGCGGGAGGCTCGGCCACGGGCGGGCCGCTGCGTGCCTGAATGGAGGCGAGTTTGCGGTAAGTGACGTAGTGGCCGATCAGCTCTTCCATCGCCCAGCCATCCAGCGCCTCCTGTTTGGATTTAAAGCTGAGCACATTGTGGGCGGTGAGGCTCTCCAGCCCGTCGGGGAGGTCCGCCAGCGCCGCCGCCTCCGTGACCGCCGCCGCGCCGGGCAGCCGTTCGATGATCAGCACATCCAGCCGTTGGCTCTTGAGCGCCAACTCTTTTTCCAGCTCCACGCGCCACGGCCGGCCGGTGAACAGGTCGGTCAAGGCGATGCCGA
>JACDZG010000122.1 GCA_013426805.1 Chromatiaceae bacterium | reverse complement strand
TGATTCTTGATAGCGTCTTATTCGGAAATCGCCTAAAGTCCGACAGGCTGCTAGCTCGCCGCACCCGATAGCCCGCTCGCTCAAGCCGATCCGCCAAAGACCTCCTTCAGGCTCCGGCACTCCAGCACGCGATCACCCCACTCCTCAAGCTCGGTCTCGCCGACTTGACCAAGGCGCTCCTCAGCCCATGACGGCACGTGCCGCAAGTAGCCGCGCCCAGGGCGTGCGAATCTCAAGTTGGGTGGCCAACACCGCCGCGATTGCCTCCCGATCGCCGCTCAGGTTCTATCTCAGCCCCAGCAGTTGGCGACTGATCACCCAGCGGCCCCCGTCCGCGCTCAGGTGCGCCAGGCCGGTCAGCAAGGGCGCCAGAGCCCCATCGTCCGCGGCGCAGGTGCCGATGCTGAACAGCCGTTGAAGAACCTTGAGCACCGCCATCATGCCTCCGCCCCCGCTGGACCTTGCTCCTTCTCCAGGATCTCCAGATAACGCTCCAGGCTCTCGATCAGTCGCGCCTCCATGAAGGCCTGCCAGGGAGCGGTGTCCCCGCTGACATGGCGGGTTTCCAGCGCGTCCACATAGTCCGGCCGCTGTTCCGGCGCAATCACCACGGGGGGAAATCCGGCCTGCAACAGGATCAGGTTCATCAAGAGGCGTGCGGTACGTCCATTGCCGTCGGTGAACGGATGGATGGCGACCAGTCGATAGTGGGCCTCACCGGCCGTTGCCGGATCCGCCGGCGTTGCCGCCAACCAGCGGGCGAAATCGCCCATCAGCACCGGCACCTCGGCCGGCGATGGGAGCACCGCCAGGGAGCCGATGATCATGCGCTGGCGCTGACTGTAGCGACCCGCCTCGTCCCGGTCGCTGCGGCCGCGCACCAAGGCGTGAATCTGGCGGATGTCGTACTCCACGATCGGCGCCCCGCGTTGCGCCAGTACCCGCACCAAGCGCCAGGCATCCTGGTGATCGATCGCCTCAAGATGGTCCTTGAGCGGCTTGCCCCGGACCGTGATCCCCTGCCCCAACACCAGTGCCGTCTCCTGGCGTGTCAGGGTATTGCCTTCGAGCGCGTTCGAGGTATAGGTCAGCTCCACCTCATACCACGCCTCCAGCGACTCCAAGGCCCCCTTGGACCAGGGGCGCAAGGCGTCCAGGCGCCGCTTCAGCATAGAGATTCGGTCGTTATCCGTCATAACTCGATGCGTCCCGTTGATTCATCGCCAGGAAAGGGTGGGAGCAAGTAGCGACGCGGAAGCCGTCGCGTCGTGCCACGGGCCGCTGGAGCGGCCGGACGGCATTCCCACGCTGGAGCGTGGGAACGAGAAGAAGGTTGATCATCGGCGGAAAACGGTCGGTCAGCTTGGTTGAGCCCTAACGTGTAGTGTACACTTAGATTACACTTAGATCTCGCTTAGAGCGAGCCGGACTCAGCAGTCTGGAACCCATAATTGAGCCTTCGCGCCCGTCGCCGGAACCAGGCACTAGCCGCTCGCGCAGGGGCGGCAAGTGTCCTATGATGTCGCGACACCTGTCGCCAACGAGGCCTACAGACATGACCGCTAAGACCATCCCCGCCAAGCCCGGCGCGGATCCCGCAGGCCGGAAGGTCGAGCGAGCCGCTGGCCAGGTCGATGCCGGGGCCCCGACGGGGAGCGGCAGGCGCAAGCCGGCCAGCCACCTACGCCTGCCGCGCCGCCGGACGACTGCGACCACGATGTTTCAATTCGCCAAGGGCCTGAGCCCACTGCAGGCGCACGACCTGGTGACCGCGGGCCTGCCGGTGGACCGAGCGCGCGAGCTGATGGCGTCCTTCCTGTACATCGACCGCGACACGGTGCTCAAAGCCATGGGCATCAGCGAGCGCACCCTGCAGCGGGCCAAGACCGCGGACCGGCCGCTCGACAGTAATGCCAGCGACCGCTCGCTGCGGCTGGCCGCGGTCGCCGAGCGGGCGATCGAGGTCCTGGGCTCACAGGAGGCCGCCGAACGCTGGCTGGCGGCCCCGGCCATAGGACTGGATCAGCGCCGGCCGATCGACCTGCTGCAAAGCTCCGAGGGCACGGAGTTGGTCAAGACGCTGCTCACCCGCATGGATTACGGGGTCTACGCGTGACACCCTTGCCCGCGGCGCTGGGCGGCAATGCCCTGGTGGTCTACAACTTCGCAAGGTGTTCGTTGTAGTTTCGGGCCTCTTCGGGCCGCTCAGTTACCGCAGCATTTCTTGTACTTCTTGCCACTGCCGCAAGGGCAAGGGTCGTTGCGGCCCACCTTCGTGGCGGCCCGCGCGGGTGCCGGCACTCGGGGGACGACCGGGCGCCCGTCGAAGCTCCTGGGTATCCGCTGCGCTGGGGCCTGAAAGCAGTACCAGCGCTCCAACTCCTCCACCGGGTGTCCGGGCAGCCTGACTCCGTGCGATGGCTCGTAGGGCTTCGGGCGGTTCCGGTGCTCCGCCATGACTCGCTCGAAGCGCTCCGCACCCCCGTCAAGGGAGTAGTCCACCAGTTGGAGCTCGAACGCTCGACGGATCATAGGGACCAGTTCTTGCGCATCAATGCGGGCGGCAAGCCAGACCAGGGTGGCCCAGACCCAAGCAGTCGCGTCCGAAGGCTCCTCCCCGGCCTCCGCCGCGTCCAGCCAGCGTGTCGCAAATCGGCTCAAGCGATTCTGCAGCGCGTCACGATCAAGCTCCCCGATGGCGAAGAGGATCTCCAGCGCGCTAATGGCCGCGGTTCGGACGTACTCGTTGAGCGTGGGGTCTTCGATCAGGCGCTCGATGCCGCGCGTGTTGCCGTGGCATACCGCAGCCAATTGGCTCCCGAAGTTCTCGGTCACCGTGTCTCCGATGGCGTTGAACAAGATCTCGCGGGGCAAGGCACCCATCTGCACGAACAGCGGATAGGCCGCCGGCTCGCGGAAATAGGCCAGCAGGTAAATCGCGAAGTGGTGACGCCAATAGCCGTCGGTCGCGATGGCTGGCGCGAACTCGGCGTCGAGCTGTCGGCGCAGTTCGTCGAGCAACAAGGGTGTAACCGCCTGCTGCTGCTCAACGGCCGCGATCAGTGCCGTGCGGGGGAACCGGCCGGGGCCGGCGGTGGCGAGTGCTTCGAAAATCTCGTCGGGGGTCATGTGGGTTCTTGGGGGTTGAAGAGCGGACACAAATGGCGATGATACAGGCTTCGCCCTCTGCCGAAAGCCCCTGAGCCGGCTCGGTCGGAGTGCCAGCCGATGTTGATCCGGTCGAGGTAGGCGACGATGTACAACAGGCCAAGAAACGGGAGCAACCGCCAGGCGCTACGCCGCAGCGTGCGGCGGGCCGGCAGGTCGTCGATCGCGGGCCAGGCAGGGGGCGCTGAAAGCAGGGGTGACATGGCGGATTCCGGATCGCCATGTCCGTTTCGCTTATACAGGCGAGGCGGCGGACCTCGACGAGGGCGTGCGGCGCATCGGCGATGCCCTGGCGCGACTGTGATCGGGAAGCGCCGCCAGAGTGTTACCGACGTTTTTGCGAGACTGCTGCATAGCGAACGTCATGCTCCGCGCCGAGGTAGATCAAACCTGCGGCCATATCCACACGCACCCGATCCCGGCACTCCCCCCTTGCAGCAGCCTGTATGGAGCACCAACCGGATGAAATCGTTTAGATGTTCCGCTTGCGGATCACCGCCGCCGGCTTCCTCCAACAGCCGCTTGGCTTGATCCCGAGTGATCCACCGCACTCGCTCTTCCGGCTCTCTCAGCTTCCGACCGGCCACCGCATTCGGGATCTCCCATTCCCACGCACGGCGGGCGTAGTTGATCGCTGCCGGGAGCACACGGACGGGCATGGGCCGCGCGGTCCCCGGCACGGACGGGATTCCCACCGGCCCCACACGCTGGATCATGCACCTGGACATGGACGCCTTCTATGCCGCGGTGGAGCAGCGCGACAACCCGGCCTTGCGCGGCGTACCGGTCGTGGTCGGCGCCCAGCCCGGCGGTCGCGGGGTGGTGGCCACCTGCTCCTATGAGGCGCGCCGCTTCGGCATCCACTCGGCCATGCCCATCCAGGAGGCCCACCGCCGCTGTCCGCACGCGGTCTACCTGCGCCCGCGCATGGCGCACGCGGACCTGCGCCGATTGTCGCTCATCCAGTTGCAGGCCCAGGTGGGACCGCGCGCCGCCACCAGCCTATACCAGCAGGCACGGGGCATTGCCTCCGAT
The DNA here is from genome assembly GCA_013426805.1 of Chromatiaceae bacterium. GTDB lineage: Bacteria > Pseudomonadota > Gammaproteobacteria > Chromatiales > Chromatiaceae > Thiodictyon. The sequence continues at coordinate 13,920 of JACDZG010000122.1, read as the reverse complement.
CGGGTCGGGGAGCGTGCCGCCCGCCGGTCACTTCCACAGAGACCACCTTCGGCGTCGACGTGGCCGATCCCCAGGTCCTGCGCGACACCCTGCGCGCGCTGGCGGCCGAGGTCGCCGCCGCAGCCCGGCAAGAGCACATCGCGGGGCGCACCGCCACCCTCAAGATTCGCTTCTGCGGCTTCGAGACCCACACCCGCCAGGCGGCGGCTGCCGCGGCACAGCAACGACGCCCGCACCCTGTTCGCCGCCGCCTGGTCGCTCTACGAGGCCGGCCATTGGCAGGGCAAGCCGGTGCGCCTGATCGGCCTGGGGATCGCCGATCTGGGGACCCCGGAGCCGGTCCAGCCGGACTTGTTCGACGGCGCGGCCGAGCGCCCTGCGGACAATGACCGGGAGCGGCGTCTCACGGTCGCGGTCGATCGCATCCATGCGCGCTTTGGCATCGGCGCCCTGCACCGGGGGTTGTCTGCAGGACCCTGTGGATCCGGCCCGCGGCCTGGATGAAACCCTGAATTGGACCGGCCAAACTCCGCTACCAGAGCACCGGGAACGTCATCTACCCGATGGATCACTGGGCCAAAGCGGCTTGAGTCATGGACAGAACGCTGATCGATAGTGCCGCGAACGCGCTCGGTATTGAGGCGGTCTTTCTGCGGGCGAGCGCGCCGGAAGACGCGGCCCACCTGGAGATAGAATGCGAATTCTCCTCCCTCTTTGACCGCCAGCGACTCCCCTTCTTGACGCAATCAAAACCTTGCAGCAACCACGCGTCCCACGCCGCCCATTATTCCGCCGCCCCGTCGCTGACGAGAGTCATGCCGATCCCGTCGAGAAAAGCGCGTTCGAGCGCGTCGATCAGCGTCCGGCGGTCGGTCAGGATGCGTTCAACGGTATCCGCAATCTCACCTCCCGGTACATCGAGCGCGACTGGCGCATCCGGCGGAATCAGATACTCGCTCAGGAGGCGGCCTCGCGCGCGGCGGTTCGCTTCACACCGAGCACTCGGATCCACCCATGGCCCGAACAAAAGCTCGTCCATGCTGGGCATAAGCTCGCGCTGCAAGCACTGCAGCTCTTCAAGCAACGCCACGATCCGGTTCTCCGGCCGTGTCGCATCGCGCCAGGCGAACAGCCGATGGACCGCGTCCACCCCTTGCTCGCCGAGTGCGCGCTGCGTGTGCTCCCGCAATGGTCCATCCGTGATCTTCCAGGTCATCTGCAAGGCCAGCGCCTTGCTGCGTGTGGCGCGGAAGTTGAAGGTACGGATCGGGTCGACCTCGCGGACCAGATCGGACGGAATCGGGTCGCCGCCCTCGGTCACGGCCTGACACAGGGCATCGATCGTGTCGCGAATGCGGTTGCCGGGCATCCCGGTGAAATACTCGCCGTAGGTCGTGGCCCAGAACCAGCGGTTCACCGTCGCGTATTGGCTCTGATCCGGTTCGTCGGTGTTCAAGCGGCGGCCGAGCTCCGCGATGGCGACGAACTGGGCCGCATAGGGCAGCGCCTGCGGACCGCGGACGCCGAGATCCGCGAGTAGCATAACTGCCCATCCAATTGCCCGCCGCAATTCGTCGAATACCCGGTCGCAGCCGTGCTGCTGCACCAGTACATTCAGTTCCCGCGGGACAGCGTCCAAGATGTTCAGCCCCCAGCGAACCTTCAGCACATTCAGGAGGATCTGCTCGTCCAGCGCCCCCCAACCCTGCGGCTCCAATTCCGCGCGCAGTGCCTCGATCTTGCCCTCGACTTTGCAGTCGTCGGCAGATGCCAATGCCCGGACCATGTGGGTCTCGTTCATCCGCTTGCCGCCGCTGTTGACCCGCACGAAGGTTTCGGTGACCAGGCGCAGGTCCTCGCTGACCAGGGGCACGAGCGGGATCTGGTAGTCCTTGAAGCGGTTCGCGAGCAGTTCCGCGCGCTGGGACTCCTCGTCGAGGCCCGCATCAAGCAGGCGCTTTTGCTGCTCGTATAACCGCTTGGGCTCCAGCAAGGCGTACATCGGCAGCCAGGTCGACGGCGGCTGCCGGTTGAGCGGGAGAAAACGAAACGGCCGGTCGCCGGGCTCGAAAGCCAGGTCGTACCAGACCGGCCAGCGCACCCCCGCCGCGAGCAACGGCCCTGGATCATCCGTCCAGCTCAGCGCCGCATACAGCGTCGCAAGGCGCTGATGGCCGTCGAGTAGGTAGGAGCGGGGAGTCTGCGGACCCGGCTCGGTGGGCAGACCAAAGGCACCGAGGGTCTTCAGGCAAGCGAGTGCGTGCTTGCGGGTCCGCCAGACCAGGATCGCCCCGATCGGCATCTCTTTGTCCACGCTGTCGAGCAGATCGAGCCGGCGATCATCGTCCCACTCGAACGGGCGTTGAAAGTTCGGGATCAGGATCGCGCCGCTCCTGACCTCCGCGAGCAGGGTCGGCAGCCGGGGTACCTGAGGGGTCTCGAACAATCCGGCCATCGGCTAGAGCCTCGCGAACAAGGAGTACAGGATGGTTTCGCGGTCGGGCTCGCCCGGCGCAAGGTGACGCTCGAATTCGCGGCGGAAATCCGCTTCCCCGACATGCTCCAGATAGGTCGCGATGTTTCTCCCAAATCCCCTCCGGAGCGCCTCGCGGTCGGGATCGGACAACCCCTGGAATAATGGATCGAGATCGGCGTCCTGGATCCGACGCGCCTCGCTAACGAGCCTGCCCAGATCCTTGAGCGTGGCACGGTCCGCAGCGGACAACCCGCTGAAACGCACAAGATCGGAGTCCTGAATCCGACGCGGTTTCCCTTCGACATCCTTCCTCGCCTCATCGGATAGATCCGCCAACAGGCCCGACTTCATGTGGTATTGCCGCGCAGCAGCGGGTTGGTCTCGACGCAGCTTGCAGAACGCATCAACAACCTCCCGACGCCTTCTGCCTTCGGCGCCGGACTTCTCCGCCTGCCAATGGTGCAGCGCCGCAGCCGGCAGATAGTTCTCGATGGCACGCCGACCGAGTTGATAGTGGCCAAAGGGCCAGGGCCGCGCGGGTGCGGCTGCGCACAAAGTCTTCATGGCGATGGACTCGTGGGAGGGCTGGCTGGGATCGGCGCGTTCGGCATCGCGGTCGAACATCACCCACAAGCGCAATAACCTCGTGGCGTTGCTCACCGACGTGAAGGGGTGCTCCAGCAGCGCTTCAAGCCATGCCTTCATTTCCCCCAGCCCACCGGCGTGCAGAATCTCCAGCCAGCCGCGGTCAAGGGCCTGCCGCAATCGGTCGCGCTGGACCGGCGGCGCCAGCGCCAGCAGAAAGCGCCAGTCCGCGCGCCGGTTCTCGACCATGACGCCCAGCGGCGTTTGCAGCAGGCGCAGCGCGTCCGGCAGGCAGAGCCGACCGGCGGCCCAGTCGGAACGAGTCCCGGCCACCAACCTGATACCCACCGCATCCGCCGGCAATCCGCTCGCGGCAGCGACGCCTTGCTCCAGCACTTGCCGGACCTGCCGACAGCATGCCTCCGGCAGAGCGGCCAGCCAGTCGAGCACCTCGCGGGGACCAGCCGGCCCGAACGTGGGTGCGGTCAGCAGCAGGTGCCGACCATCGCGCGCCAGCGCGAACAGGTGCAGGAACGCCAAGTCCTCGGTCTCGGAACCGGCAAAGAACGCGGCATCGATCAGGACGCGCATGGTCAGCCGTAGGCGCCACCCTGCAACTGTCGATCCAGCAGACGGCGGGCAAGCGCTTGATCCTCGTCGAACGCGGTCTGCGGCCAACCCTTGAGCGGGCGACCATGCCGGTCGAAATCGACCGGCGTCGCGATACTCTCGCCGGTCGGCTCCTGGTCGATCCAATAGGCGCGTACCTGCGTCGGCTTCAAGTGTTCCTCGGCGAGGGCCAGTTGCACGCCGAGCATCAAGACGCGCGAGTGGGTCTCGATGACGATGGTCGGCGCGCTCGCGCCGGCCGCGATCTTGCACAAATGGTCCGCCAGTGCCTGCTGGGCATTGGCATGCAGATGGCTCTCCGGCTCTTCGACGGCGAGTATGCCGGCGGCGCCGCGCGCGCGGGCCAGCGCAGCGGCGACAAGGACCGGGAGCACCTGAATCATGCCCTCACCGGTATCGAGCAGATCGATGTCGCGCAAGGGTCCGCTGCTCGGATTCAGCAGCAGCCGGTAAATGGGCTGCCCGACCGCCGCGTCTGCCCGTTCCAGGCGCCGACCGATCTCAGGCCGAGCGTACCAGGCGGCCACGTCATTGAATACTGCCTGGTCGGTCAATACGGCCTCGGCGGCGTTCGCGCCGTCGGCATCGAGCAGGCCGAACCGGCGGCCCGTTCTGGTGACCAGGCGTGGCCAGCGCCCTCGCACCGAATGCAGCCATTGGATCTGTCCGCGCAGGCCGAGCAACCGCTCGCGCAGGCCGCCCAGGGCCGCCGGCAGGGCCGGGTCGGCCGCCGGGACCAGCCCGGAGAAACAGGGCGCAATGGTCTGATCCATCGACCCGTCGCCACCCGCGGTCACGCGATAGGTCTCGTGTTCCGGCCAGGGTTGTGCGGCCATATTGAAGGTCGATGCGCCAGGAGAGGAGCACCGGTAGTTCGCGACGATGGTCTGGTTGGCCTCGTCGATATACTTGAGGACGAATGTGTCGCGGGCGCGCTGCCCGTCGGCATCCATCCAGTCGAGCGCCAGCGTCACTTGCTTGAGCGCCGCCGCCGCGCCGGCACGAGCCGGCACATCCAGAAAGCTCGCGCCCGGACCGGCGATCCGGCCGATGTCGAAGGGCGAGGTCGCAGCGTCGGCCACCGAGTCGGCGAGGATCGGCAGCAGCCTGAGCACCGCGCTCTTGCCGGCGTTGTTGCGTCCGTAGAGCAGGGTCAGCGGGCGCAATTCGAGGTCGAGCCGGTCCGGGAAGGCACGGTAGCCAACGGTTGAGAGCTGGGTCAGTCTGAACATGGTGGTCAGGAGCAGTCGCACGCGAGGCGTCGTGAGATTCCGATTCTAGCAGTGTGTCGGAATATCCCAGCGTCCTTTGAAAAAAAGGGCCTGATCCGGATATTCCCCGCATCGTGTTTATCTCAGAATGCACAGCCACCGGCGCCCACTCAGCGTCGCGCCGCCGGATCGGATGACCCCGCTGACACGTCCGCCGCAACGGCCGGTTGCCGCGGCAGCCGCAGCAGCAGGACCAACGCACAACCCGCCAGCAGGATGAGGGCAACGACGGTCAGCCCCGCGCTGAAGGAGGCCGTCGTCTGTTTCAACCAACCCATCAGGTACGGCCCCAGAAAGCCGCCGACATTGCCGAGCGCGTTGATCAGCGCGATCCCGGCAGCGGCCGCCGTGCCGCTGAGCAACGCGGTCGCGAGCGCCCAAAACGGCCCCATGACACCCCAGACGCCGATCGCGGCGATTGAAAAGGCCAGGAGCGCAAGCGGCAAGGTCTGGGTCGCCGCCGCCAGCCCAGCCCCGGCCGCCGCCAAGACCAGCGAACCGGCGACATGCCAACGCCGCTCGCCGCGCCGGTCGGAGTGCCAGCCGATGTTGATCCGGTCGAGGTAGGCGACGATGTACAACAGGCCGAGAAACGGGAGCAGCCGCCAGGCGATACGCCGCAGCGTGCGGCGGGCCAGGAGATCGTCGGTCGCGGGCCAGGCAGGGGGCGCTGAAGACAGATCGGTATGCACCCGGCGTCCTGGTTGGCGAGGCCGCCCAGAGCGCGGCGTTTTCCGGCCCGGTCGCCCGCGCCTACCTCGGTCATTTCAAGACCCAAGCGTCACCTTCATCCTGCGGCCCCGCGAGCGCCCTGAACGTGCTGGCCTCGATCGGTGCGCCCATCACCGATGAGCGAACGCTGTTCGATGGCGATCACTGGGGGTGGCTGCGTATGCGCATGCAGGGAATGACGCTGGACGCGCTCGCCGCGCGCATTGCGCAACGCCGCATCGGTGAGGTGACGGTGTTGCGGGACCTCGCCTATGAGGCGTTCCTGAACCAGATCCGGGCTGCCGACAACCCCGCAAACCGCTTGATCATCAACTTCGACCGGGCACCCATCTTCGGGGTCGCGATCGGCCATTTCTCGCCGATCGGCGGTTACGATGCCGCACGCGATCTGGTGCTGCTGCTGGATGTCACGCCCGGCTACGGACCCTCCTTGATTCCATCCAAACTGCTGTATACCGCCGTGCAAACGCCGGACTCGACGACCGGACGCATGCGGGGTTTGATCCGGATCAGCGGCTTTCGTACAGCGGATAGAGCCACGGCACCACCGTCACCGCAAACACCATGACCAGCACCACCAGCGGGAACCCCAGCCGCGCATAATCGGCGAAGCGATAGCCGCCGGCGGTCGCGACCATCGCGTTCGGAGGCGCAATGGGTGTCATGAAGGCCGAGGACGCGGCGAGCGCCACGATGATGGCGAAGGGATAGGGCGAGGCCCCGAGTTCGGCGGCCAGCGCCAGCGCCACCGGGATCGTCAGGACCGCATTGGCCGCTGCCACGATGAAGAGCCCAAGCACGACCGTGATCGCGAACAGGGTGGCGAGAATCAGGTGCGGGCCGGCATCGCCGAGCAACTGCACCAGCGCCCCGGCCGCCAGATCGATGCCGCCGGTGCGCTCCAGCGCGATCCCGAACGGCAACATGCCGGCGATCGTCACCAAGGTGCGCAGGCTGATCGACCGGTAGGCGCTGTCCAGGTCGATGCAGCCAAGAAGACCCATCAGCAGACAGCCGATCAGCGCCGCATGCATCGCGGGAACCCATCCCGAGATCATCAGCCCCACGGTGATGGCGAGCACCAGTAAGGCGTGCGGGGCGCGGCCCTGGGCCGGCAGCACCTCATCGAACTCGCGCGGCAGATTGAGCGTCACGAGATCATGACCGCCCGCGCGCAGCCGCCCGATCGCCGCCCAGGTGCCGACCAGCAGCAGGGTGTCGCCCGCCCGCAGCGGCTCGCCAGCGCGCCGCGGGGCGGGAATCGCGGTACGCCCGCGCCGCAGCCCGACCGCGGCCAACCCTTGCCGCGCGGCCCAGTCGAGCGACGCCAGCGTCTTGCCGATCAGCGTCGAGTCCGCCGGCAGCAGCATCTCGGCCATGCCGAGCACTTGGGCGCGATCGGTAAAGTAGGCCCCGGACAGCGGCAGGCGTTCGAGTCCGAGCCGCGCGCAACGGCCGTCGGCATCGGCGATCAGCGTCGGGCTGTCGAGCAGCAGGGTGTCGCCGGCCGCCAACTCGGTGTCGGGATCGGGGGCGATGGTGGCGGCGCGCAGCCGTCCGACGCGCTCGACGGCAATGACGGTCAGTCCTTCGGCCCCCTGCAAATCCAGGTCGCGGAGCGGCCGGCCGATCAGCGGCGCCGACGCCGTCCGCCGCGGCCGGCCGCAGCCAGCGCCCCGCGACAAGCAGATAGCCGATCCCGAGCAGCAGGATCGGCAGTCCGATCGGAGTCAGGGTAAAGAAATCGAGTCCGGCGGCGCCGGTGCGGGTGAGCTCGTAATTCACGATGAGATTGGGCGCGGCGGCCACCAGGGTCAGCATGCCGCTCATCAACGCCGCGTAGGAAACCGGCGTCAGCACCTGCGCCGGCGAAAGACCGGCGGCACGGGCGACACGCAGCGCGACCGGGATGAAAATCGCCACCACCCCGGTCGAATACATCACCGAACCGAGGGCGCCGACGATCAGCATGAGGGTCGCAACCAACCGGGCGGGGCGGCGTCCGCCGCGAGCCACCAGCCAGTCACCGAGCGCCTGGGCGACCCCGGTGCGGGCCAGCACGTAGGGTCCGCTCCGCGGACCAACAACCTCGCTGCCGGCACTGTGGCCGGAATGATGATCATGGCCATCACGGAAGAGGTCTTGGTGAACAAAGCCGCGGACGGTCCGCACAGCGGACCCTACGGTAACACCGTAACCTGTAGGGTCCGCTGTGCGGACCGACGACCGTGCCGATCGCGCGGTGGCCGGGTTTATGACCAAGACCTCTACTCGGTCGGTGCCCACAAGTCATCAAGCCTGATCGTCACCGCCTCGAACGGTGCCACCGAGACCGCCGCAGCGCCGGCGAAGCGGCCAATCTCCCGCCAAGCGCCGTCTTTCAAGACGCAGGCTTCCAGGATGTGCGCGACCGGATCGAGCAGCCAAGCGTAGGGAACCCCATACTGCGCGTCGATTGGCAGCTTGACTTTGCGGTCTTTGCTTTCGGTCGAGGGGGATAGAATCTCGCACACCCAATCCGGCACCACGGTGAAGCGATGGTCGCGCGGAAACCTGGGTAGCCGCTCCTTCCGCCACCCGGCCAAGTCTGGAACATCGACTTCGGTGTTGCGCAGGAAGTGCAGTTCGGGTCCCTGAACGATCCACCAGCCGCCGGGGCCCCCGCGTCCGCGCTCGAACGGACCGAGCAGTTCATAGCCCAACTCAGACGCGGCAAACACCTGCGGGCCGCTCGGGCGCGGCTGGGTATAGATCTGACCGTTGAGGATTTCCCCGGTCAGTCCTTCCGGCAGGGCTTCCAACTGTTCGTACAGACTGGGGCGGGTGTTCTGGTGCGCGTGCATGGCTTGGACTCTCGCAAAGTTCCGGAGCCAGTCTACCAAGCAAGTCATGGGGTCAGGTCTTGACTTGTGCCCAAGTCAAGATCGGGGAGTAAGCCGGGTTCTTGTCGTCGCTTAGGCCGAAGTTTGTGTTCTCTGTTGCCGCCTGGTTTCCCGGCGGTGCCACACTATCTCTGCCATACGACGATTCGTTCCCGGCTCCTCGCAGAACCGGACTTGGAGTGTTACACCATCCGGCTCCCAGCTTGAGTCATCCCCGATAGCATGGGCGCAGGAACCCATCAACTTCCGGCGCCCGCTTCCTCGGAACGCCGGTCGCTTACGAACTTGCCCCACGGGCACTGCCCGCCGACCGAGTGAAGCGTGCCTAAAGCAGTTGTCACGGACGGAGTCCTCTCGGTGTAGGGCCGTGTATCATCCGCACGCTGTCTCAAACCGCCACCCGCAACGCTGCCCCCGCATTACCGGGCATCGACACTACTCTAGGTGGCTCCGATTTCCGCACCCCGCCGCCCGCGTCCTCGCCTTTTAAGCTTGTTCACGGGTGCCCGCATCCAGCGGACCGAGACACGGACCTCCTCGGTTACCGCGCATTCTCAATGTCAGGCTCGATATGGCCTAGGACCCCGGGGAGCACCGGCACCGCGCGCCATGGCGCGGTACCGGTTGTTGCCTGCCGGAGGGACAAACCCGTCGGCACTCACCCACCAAATTTTTCGGGGCTCAACACCTTCAAGGTCGGCTCCACCCGTTCCCTTGACACCTCGCCTGCTTTCGCGCCTACGCATCGACACGCCCGTTACCGTTCGCGCCGCCAGGCTCGATACTGGGCTCGCGGCTCACGATTACCCAGGTGGGCTTTCCACCCACTAGACTACGCGACATTGCCAAGCCGCACTGTCCCTTCTTTCATGCGTTTCTCCGCGGGATAAGATATAACTCCAGAGTATCGGGTGCATTCCCGGTTTCCACCAGTCGCGTGCGACCCGATGCATCGGTGACACCTTCGATGGTTTGACCTTTCCCCGTGACGATACGATATGCCATGTCCGGAAGTGGCTCATCGGTGCTCTCATCGACGAGGATGAAGAAGTGATCGTACGGTTCAAGGATGTCGGTGATCGCATTGCCGGGTCCCGGTCACGCCGCACTGCCGTGCTCTCTACCATAAAATACGGTGGGAGAGCCCGTAATGATAGAGGCGCCGCAGGCGCAGATCTCGCTGATTGCGGCGGCGGGCATGCCGTTGATCAGGATGTTCGTATAGCCGCTCGCAACCACATTGACGGTGTGGCCGGGGAGCGGGCAGGCGTGGGGGTCTCCCAAGCGTCCAGCGGGCATGCCGTCGATGATGACGTCCCCGCTGCCGCTGATAATAGCCCCGCCGTGGCTCGTGGAGTCTCCCAAGCGTGTCGCTGGCTGTCCCATACAATGCCCCTCGGTTGCGCTGTCCAACGCGCAGCCTAAAGCGGCCCGCGCCACTGGTGACCTTGCAAGTTAGCACGACGCCTGTAGCGCGGGCTCGCTTTTGAGGCGTAGGTTAGGCTCTTGTCTCTGCTGGTGGCGATAAGAATGCGTGAGAAATCCGATGTCTCTCCCATTTCTTTGCTCACAAGTGAGTAAAAACGCGCTCTACATGCGCGTTTACGAACTTTCCGTCAATATCGACATAGATGTAAATCGCTATGTTATCAGTATCGACTTGACCGTCGTCGATTCTCGCTTGAAACCGACTCTCATGGTAATCGAAATCGTAAAGCATATGACTATTCTTCATAAATTCCTCAATCCGCTCGAAACTGTCGCCCGCTTGCAACGACGTGTCGATGATCCGCTGAATCTCGATAACGCTCATATCTCGTTTCTCTGGCATACACGACACCAATAGACCCAACAGCAGAGTGGTAAAAATCGCCGACTTCATGGGAAATATGATAAATCTTTGTCGGGGACACCCATGTCATGCCCCGGCGCTGAGAGGGTCGGGGCTGGGCGCGCTATGCCTAAACTCTCAACGAAAGTAAAAGCATAGGAATTGGAATTCGGCCCTGTAGGGAAATACGGGATTCCATTTTCATTCGTCACTCGAGCAAATTCTTTCATCCGGCTGATAACTTGAGAATATGGAATATCGACAGTCCCAACATATTGTTGCTTGACGGTGTTGGAAGGCCTATCAAACGCTAGCGTTTCGCTCCACTTACCATATTGTGCTCGAATTGTTCCAAAGCCGAATCCGCCTGAACTGCCTTCCCCTGATGATCCGGAAATAGAGCCTCCGGAGGCTGACGACGTTGACGCGCCACTGGACTGCGACGGACCTTTCGCGCTTGGCCCTGCTCTCGTAATATACTTTTCGCCGGTCTCTGGACTCTCGGCGATTACAAAAGTATGGTGCTGAGAACCGACAACGACGGTGTATCCTAAGTAGAGTATTGTTTGATTTGGATCCGCGCTGATTTGTTTGCAGGATACAACTATTTCTTTCGGTGTGCCGGCTCCAAAGTCATGGCTTTCCTCGAAGGGCGACTCATATTCATTTAGCTTTTTCTGGTAACTTTCCATCCACTCCCGTCTCAGGCGAGTATCGCTAGGCCCCAATGTCAATTGCCGACCTTCTAGTTCAGGATGATTATCCCACAGATCCTTGTTCGCCGCTTTGATCGCAGCACGTCGGTTGGAATCAAAGCTTTCCATTGCATATTTCCGAAAAAATTACGTATTCCTCTAACCAGTCGGTCTTTGTTCTTTCACTTAGTATATGTCGATTTAGAATTGAGCTTGCCCAGCCTAGCTTCGTGTCAAAATACCAACCATAGCAGCCAGCTAGCTCGATATAGACGCGAACGCAATGGCGATCAGATATCTTGTAAGCCGCAGCGCGCTCAATCTGATTCTCAACAAACGCACGAAGTTGCTGGTCGGTCGCCACCGTCGATTCTTGAGGAAACCGCCTGCGCAGAATAGCGATCATGGTGTTGACGAATCGGTCGAAGCTAGACTGCTGTAGAGCAGCCCACTGATGCTCTCGTATGACTAGCATAAATGTCTCCAGCTTGGCTCTCATAGACCATTTAAGAAGAAGGTCTGCTCTGCGGAAGATGAATTTGGCTGTTGCATGATCTTTTGGCCCTGCGACCGATTCCAAAATTTCAATGCCTCTGTTAGCCAAGCACTTTTCTTCTACCGGCGCATGCCCGCAATTTTCAATCTTCTTGGACAACGTTTAGCGTTAACCGGCGCCCGGCCGCAACACCCGCAGCAACCCAGAGGCATGAGTCAAAGCACGAAGCAGGCCGCCGCCGCTGGCCTTTCGGGCGCCGCGTTGAACGCGTGGTTGGACGTGGGGCATCACCGAAGTCTAAGTCAGGCGTGACACCCCGTCTATGGCGTTTGAGTGGTTGGGGAACGACCGGTTGGGGCCGGAAGGAGCCCGCTGACGCGCGGTGACCGGGCCGAAACCGCTGGGTGTCGGCGTTCGTGCGGAGTCCCAGGGACGGCCGATGCGGTCGGCAGGCTGACGCGCGGGTCGGTTGCGGTCGAGGGGTGCGGCGAAGGGGCGCTTGGCGTAGACGACCCACGCGTGCTGGTAGAGGGCCTGGCGCAGTGCCGCCCAGCCGTGCGCATCTTGCAACTGCGGTTGGCGCGTGAGGTTGAGCGCCCCTGCGACCTGCAGCGCCTCCAGGGCTTCCATGAATTTCTGCCGGAACACCGGCGACAGGGCTTTGACCGCAAACAGGAAGTGTTTCGGCGCGCGAATGAAACGGCGACCGTCGTTGGTCAGCACCCCGCCGGTGACGATGCAGTGCACATGCGGATGGTCGTTGAGCGTCTGGCCCCAGGTGTGGAGCACCATGAGAATCCCCAAGCGCCCGCCCCAGCGGTTCTGCGCAAAGGTCTGCAGGGTCTCGGCGGCAATGCGAAACAGGAGGTTGTAGATCAGCAAGCGGTTGTCGCGGGTCAGCGCCAGCAGGGCTTCGGGAAGCGTAAAGACGATGTGGAAGTACTGGATGGGCAACAGGTCGCGGGCGCGTGCTTCGACCCAGGTGCGGCGTTGGCTGGCGCGGCATTTCGGGCAGTTACGGTTGCGGCAGGAGTTGTCGCTGATTTCCTGATGGCCGCACTGGTCGCATTCTTCAAGGTGACCCCCGAGTTCCTTGGTCCGGCAGTTGGCCAGCGCGGTCAGGGCCGTGCTCTGCTCGCGCGTTAGGGCGTGCTCGGCACGATAGGCCGGACCGTAGTCCCGGAACAGGTCGCCGACTTCAAACGGGGGGTGGGTCGGGTCCGCCGTCACCGCCTCGGCGCCGGGGTTGGCAGCGTGGCTGTTCATGCCAATAGTATAGCTGCCAACGCGGACGACGGCTGAGATCAGCCGCCGTCGGGTGCGCGATGACTCAGGTCGGCGCTTGTTTCTATTATTATTTAGTCCAACGTCCGGCCTAAAGCGGCGCGCGCCACTGATGACGCTGAGAATTAGCACGACCCCCGTGGCGTTGGCTCGCTATTGAGGCCGCTTGTTAGGCTATTCTTTGTCTTCCTGCCAGCTTAATTGAGCCTGGCCCTTTTCGCCTTAACTTGGCTTGCTGACTTTGGCCATCATATCAAGCAAGTTATTAACCTAATGTAGAATCGATGGTTAGTATTGATCCTAAGCTATGGCTAGCTTCTCGTAATCGATATTCTATGATGATAGAAGTAGCGTTTTCGGGTAGGTGATATTTTTCGAGATCAAAATCTCCGTTTTCATTAAATTGACTGGCAAACACCATATCTAAACGCCGGACCTGATAAATAAAAGTATCGCGGATAAAGATTTTTCCAAAATTTACGTCATCCAATAGGGCCTGATATTTTTGTGGTTTAACCAGTTGTCCGTTAGCCACAACTTTTTCGATTTTTAGTCCCCAGATAGGATCAATGTAGATTGTATCGAGCTGGATTTTGTGAACGACGAACGGAAACGTAAAATTCGTATCCCAGTTGTTAAAAATCAATTGAAATCTATCAGTCATTTCTCACCCTATCTTGTTGGTTTATTTAGTTTCTATATATTGTGGCACATCCCATGCCCCGTATTTCTTTCTCTGATCCAATCCTTTGCTGAATCGATGCTCGTTCTCCGCAGCGGTAGCATTAACCTCTGCATTCTTTTGCATGTCCACAGTAGTCAGCTTTCCTTCTGAAATTTCATAAGAATGATAAGCCTCATGAGCCAAAGAAGATTCCGGGTCTCGCTGAACACCATCACCTAAGTTGCCTAATTTGTTTGCATTAAACTTAATAGTCGAACCAGAACCTTTCGCAGGATTTTTCGCATCATCCCAGTTATTAGGTTCAGAACTATTTCCTGAGCCCCCTACCGTAATGATCGTTTTCTTGTCGCTGT
>JACDZG010000294.1 GCA_013426805.1 Chromatiaceae bacterium | reverse complement strand
CGGTACTGGGCTAAACGCCTTCGTTATGTCAACTGTCAGAATGCTGGAAAAACTAATTGTATCCAGCCATAAAATATCTGATTTGATGAGGGGTAAGTGAAAGGTGAAAAGGGCGATAATTATAAATTTTCTTTATCGATATTCCAGGCTGATCAAAGAACAGAGCCTGTGAGTTACACGGTTCTGTACTTCACAATTAGAGGGGAACCAGCTGATTCAATGAAACGCATTGCAACTGATGATCCGCAATGAACGAACAGATTAATAACTGCGCTCATCTTCCAACCTTTCTTTTTCCGTTATTCTGTCCATTATTAATCGGTATGCAACATAATATTTATAAATATTGCCCACATAATGAACTGTTTCAAAACCGGTGACCTTGCCCGCAGCTATTTCGACATTGGAGAACCATGTGTTCGGATCAAGCCCTATTTTTTTTGTTAATTTTCGCATTTTTGCTAAATTTCCCGGTCCGGCATTGTAGGCTGCAAATGCAAAGAGCATCCGATTTAGTGGAGTGATATCAGGAGAATTGAAATATTTGTCTATTATAAATCTGTGATATTTTACTCCGGCATGGATATTTGTCTCTATTCGTTCTATCCCCGGCAATGAAATCGGAGGGTTGTCTGCTGTATTCGGAAGGATTTGCATGACACCGACAGCTCCTCGTGAACTACGCTTGCTTTGATCAATACGAGATTCTTGATATGCTTGAGCCGCGATTAGTAAGTAATCCATCTCGTATTGATGGGCATATTTCTTGAAATAATTAACTGCATCTTTAAATCGTCGCATATCCTCGCTGCCAGCTGGGTTGCGCAAATATCTAGAATGAGAAAAATATCTTTTCCCTAACGCATTTAATTCATCAGATTTTTTATATTCGCTAATAAATTCGTTAAGCAACATAGCTAGATTGGGACTACTTTTCCTAATTGTCCAAGCAATTTTTTGGTTTTTTGCAATCACGAGATCTTCACGGACACGCATGCCGGAGAAGACCTTAGCCCACAGGCGCCCTCGATAATCATCGATTACAGTCATGGGAATTAACCCTGCTGCGACCATTTCCATGATATCCTCACTCTCTAGGTTTTCATCAGCTTCAATGATTTTGATGCCGACCAATCCTTTGGCATGAAAGGTTTTATTTAACTCAGCTAAATGTTCATAGTAACTGCTAGAACGGCGAACATACAGAGTTTTCCCGGAAAGATCGTCGATAGTATTAATCTCCGGAGAGTCGGGGCCTGTAATAACCACTTCCTTGATATCAGAGGAGAAGGGGTCGGTAAAATTCACCATGGATAAACGGTCAGAGGTAACAGTCAAACCAGCAGCCGCAATGTCTCCTTTTCCTGCTAGAAGAGATGTAATCAAATCTGATCGAGCAACAGGAGTGAAACTTACGAAAACTGGATAGTTTCCTGTTTTTAGACGTTTGTTAAGCCATTTCTCAAACTTTTGAAAAACATCGCTTGTAATGCCACGTTGAGCAGCACCGTCGTAATAAAAATTGGTTTTGCTGTAGGTCACTAGCACGCGAATATGGCGGCGTTTAAGCATACCTTCGAGATCACCATCCCAAGGGGAGTTGAGAAAATGAAGAATCCCAGGCTCCTTTTTCACGTTGTTTCGCGCGGCTGCCTCTTGATTCAGGAGAGCCAAAAAGCAAACTAGAAGGAGAATAAATATCTGTGCTAATCTATTAATTAAGTGCATTTTTTCTGTAAGTGAAAGTGATTATAAAACAACATGATATTAGTGCCGTTTAAAACTAACTGACAGCTCGACGCTATCTGACTCCAGGGCGGG
>JACDZG010000293.1 GCA_013426805.1 Chromatiaceae bacterium | reverse complement strand
CAGCCCTGAAGCATAACCCAGTCGCCGGCTGACATCGGGCGGCGTCAGCGCCGGTCGGCACTGGCGTTGGCTGTTGCGGGGTGGGTTGGCCCTGACCAGGGGTGGCAACGGGACGCCCTGGCGGGTGCTGGGAAGGTGGTCGGACCGGTCGCGGGCGTGCGCCACGGTGGGCCAGGCAAGCGGTTGCCGGCACCGGTGGTTGCCGGCGGCCGGGGTCCGCGCCGTGCCCGGCGGCGCTTATTCGAGCTGAAGCTGCAACGGCTGGGCCAGCAGGCGGCGCATTCGCGCGGGGTCGAGCCAGGGGGCGGCGCAGGAGGCGCGGATGAAAGCGATGGCACCGCGCACGCCCAGTTGTCGATAGAGGTCACGCAGGTGGCGGGCGAAGCGCGCCAGGGTGTTGAACACATGGGCCAGGCGCATCAGGCAGTGATAACCCTTCATGGCATTCCAGTCCAGGGCAAACGCGTGCTCGTACTGATCGCCCTGATGTTTCTCCACCAAGAAGCCGGCCTCGATGCCCCAGCGGTGGCGGGCGCCTAGATTGCAGCGTTCGTGGACATTCTCCTGGCTGAGCGGGGCGCTGGAGAGCCACGCATGGCGGGCGGTCTTGGTCAGGCGCGCGCCCTGGGCATCGATCGTCTCCCAGGTCTCCTCACACACCACCACATGCACACGCAGGTGGTGGCGACCCTGGTTCGAGAACGCATAGTCGATGCCGTTGACCCAGGAAAAGCGCTGGCGACGCTCCCCCCAGTGGCGCTGGCAGCCGTTGGGCGGCAGCGCGTGCAGCGCGTGGAACTCCTCCCAGACCGTCGGCAAATCCTTGTCCTTGAGCACGATCATGAACTGCCAATGGAACTGACGGCAGCAGTGCATCACCGGTCCGTTGGCATAGAGGCCGTCGAGCAACAGCAGGATCGGCAGGCGCGGGAACAGCGCCTTGAGCCGGGCGCTCAGGCGGGCGAAGGCGCGCAGTTCGCAGTCTTGTTTGTCGGCCTTGATATCGCCCTTGGCGTATTCAAGGAATTCGCTCAGCAGCGGGATCACCAGGCCGTTGTGAAAGGCCAGACTGGCCTCCAGGACGTAGACGAAGTACTGGGGGCGGCGCGCGTCCGCGGCACCGACCTGACGTTCCAGGAGATTCTCCTCCCAGAGGGCATCACGGGTGAACTTCTGGGAGCCGTCAATGGCGATGGGATAGGCGTGGTTGATCAGGTAGCGACGGAAGGTCTTGGCGCGAATCAGGCGGCGCACCAGATCGATGTGCGCCTGTTCGAGGTGGGCCACGTCGATGTCGCGCAGTAGCCGAAACAGCGTGTCGGCGTGCGGCAGGGTCTCCAGTTCGGGAAACAGCAGCCGCAGGTTGGCCTCGAACTGTGGGCGGGTGAGCTCCCGGTTGACCGCGCGCCGGGAGGCAAACTGAAAGACGAACATCAGCAGTCCGTAGAGCAGCAGCACGGTGAGCCGATGTCGGCACTTCTTGGGCTGGCGCGGGTCAGGAATCTGTTCCAGACGGGCGAGCAACGCGGGCAACTCCCGGCGCAGGACGCGCACCTGTCCGCTGACCGCGGTCTCGCGGGCCTGCTGCTCCGCGGCGATGGTGGCGTATGCCGAACAGCCATTCGGCAAGGGTGCGGGTGCGTGGGGGATCAATCCGTCCTGACGCTGCTGAGTGCGTAGCGCCTGTTCCTGCTGTTTCTTGTCCGCGCGTTGCTGCTTGATGGCCGCCCGTGACGGGCGGCGGCAGGGTTTGCTCATGGCGTCGCCGCCCCGGACGTGGCGCACAGGCGCTCGCGCCACTGCGCGCATAAGGGCTTGACCCA
>JACDZG010000292.1 GCA_013426805.1 Chromatiaceae bacterium | reverse complement strand
GGCCTTGATCATAAATCCGCCCACCCCGGTCACGCCGCCAGCGGCGTCAGGTAGGCGGGCTTGGGGACACGCGGTCGTCGGCGCCGCGCGGGTGGGAGCCGGGAGACACGGGCCAGCACCAACTCGAACAATGGCGGGTGGCTGCGACCGAAAAAGCGTTCGGCAGCGGTGGTGCCGTCGGGACGGCGGATATGATCGTTGTGAATGGCGGTCAGGGCCGCGAGCTTGCGGTCACTGAGGCGATGACAGCCGTGATGATAGAGGGAGAGCTGGCCGTTACGCCCTTCTACGCAGGAACTGCTGCGTTGGAACAGATCAGCGCAGCCGCTCGCAACCGCTTCGAGGTGTGCTCGGGTGGCGGGCGGCAGGGCCTGGAGTGGATGGGTCGGCTGGCGTAACGGTTCGAGGCACTGCGCACTGAGCGCCGCCCGTCGGTGACGGGTCTCGGCCTGGGGACTGCGCGCCGCCACCCGCTCCAGATACAGGGCCGGAATCAGTTGGGTGAGCACCGCTTCCTCCACCTCGGGCGCCACGTTCAAGGTCTCGACGCGGACCTGCAGGGTGGTAAAGAAAAAGGTGAGGTAGGCCAACCAGTGGACCGTCAGACGTTGCGCCTTGGCGATCCGTTCGCGGGCGCGCGTGGGCAAGTCAGCCGCGTCGGCAAGACCCGACAAACGCGTCCATACCCGCTCGAAACGGGCGGCGATCCCCGCCACCGATTGCACCGCCCCGGTCTTCACGTCGTAGGGATGATCGATGTCGCTCAGTTCGCGGATCAGTTCACGGGCCTCGGTTTGGCGCGCCTGGGCCTGCGTCTGTTCGGCTTCGGCCTGCACCAGTGCGGTCAAGGCCGCGTCGATTCGGGCCGCGAAGTCCGGTGGTCGGCCGCGCGGATGGTGTGGCTGCGCCGCAAAGGCGCGCTGCGCCGCCCGCTCAGCGTCCAAGCGCGCTTGGGCGGTCGCGACCGCGGCGTCGGCCTGCTTGACCTGGCGGGCCAAGTGCAATCCCGTTCCTTTGGCGACCTCATGCTGACCATGAAATAAGTCCGAAGCATGCGCCGCACCAAAGTCTTTCTCGATCAGATGCCGCAACGCCCCGGCCTCGTCAGTGGTTCCTTGGATGACGGTGACCGGCCATCCGGCCAGCGCCTGTTCCAACGCTTGCCGCCATGTCGCCGCAGTGCGATCCGCTGCATACCCTTCATCCAGAATAGAGTTCGACACCGGTTCGATGGCCACCAAGCAGAGACCAGACTTAAAGGTTTCATCCGCGCACAACGCCACCTCGCGTGGTGGCATACCGACCGCCAGGGCGGTCCGCTGTGCCGTTGCCTCCGCTACGACCGCCTCCTGCACCGCCACATTCACCGTCCGCTGGCTGCTGTAAGAGGCCCCAACCACCGCCGCCAAACCACTCAACTCCAGGCACTCACAGACCATCCGCACGCCACCTGCCGCGCGCAGCGTGATGACCACATGCAACGCCGTCACCAGGCGGCACAACCACTGCATCCCGGCGGGTGTCGCCAAGGCGGTCGCGACCGCTGCCGGCAGGCCCTCCAGCGGCGGCGCCGTCGTGCGCCAGCCGCGCAAGGTACTGCGGGGCACGCCGAGCGCGGCAGCCACCTGCCGCAACGGCTCTCCCCCCGCCAAGCGTGCCTCGGCCGCCCCCAGCTGTTCCGCCCGCTCCAGGCGCGCACGGTGCTTCACCAGGCACCGCCGCACCACGGCCAGGGCGCGTCGAGTAGCAACCGCGCGGCATCTGCGCTAAATTCATACTTGGCAGGATCTTCGGGCATCTTTTCCATCCCTCGGTGAGTTTGCACCTCCAAGGGTATGAAAATC
>JACDZG010000020.1 GCA_013426805.1 Chromatiaceae bacterium | reverse complement strand
ACCCCGCAACGGCCAACGCCAGCGCCGACCGGTGCCGACGACGCCCGATGTCAGCCGGCGACTGGGTTATGCTTCAGGGCTGCGGGCCGCTACCAGGGCTTGCGCGGCGGCCAGATGCTGACCCTGATCGATGCCCATGCGCCGGGGCTGGTGGTGAAGCCGGACGTGGCGCGTCGGCAGATGGATGCCGAGCGGGCGGCCACTGCGCCGGTGAGTCCTTCCGGGGATTCACTGGGGACCGGACCAAGGGGCGGCAACACCACGGCACCTGGTTCGGCCAGCCCTTGCGAGCCGATCGAAACACCGGCAACCGATCCTCTCGCAGGCGGGCATGGGCTGCGACGTTTGAGCGCCGCGCCGTAACGCGGCCTGCGTCGGACCAGACAGTGATTGGCCGGACTCACGGGCTTCCAACCCCACCTCCGCCCCGCCTGCTCCCCGCCACGCCCGGCAATCGCTCGGCTGGTCCGTAATCCTCGCCCATTTCGCGTTATGCTTGGCGTACTGACGCGCGCGGCGGGCCCCAGAGGGTGGCGACGGCGCGCGCTACTGGTCCTCGCATCCAACGGGAGTTACGCCTTGGACATCGCCGAACTGCTTGCCTTCAGCGTCAAGAACAATGCCTCCGACCTGCATCTGTCGGCCGGCCTGCCGCCGATGATTCGGGTGGACGGGGATATGCGCCGGATTAATGTCGCGGCGCTGGAGCACCGGACCGTGCACTCGTTGGTGTACGACATCATGAACGACAAGCAGCGTAAGGATTACGAGGAGTTTCTGGAGACCGACTTTTCGTTTGAGATTCCCGGCGTGGCGCGTTTCCGCGTTAACGCCTTCAACCAGAAACGTGGTGCCGGGGCGGTATTCCGTACCATCCCGTCCAAGGTCTTGAGCCTGGAGGACCTGAACGCCCCGAAGATCTTCAAGGATATCGTCAATGTCCCACGGGGTCTGGTGCTGGTGACCGGGCCCACGGGTTCAGGCAAGTCGACCACCCTCGCGGCCATGGTGGACCACCTGAACGACAACGAGTATGCCCATATCCTGACGATCGAGGACCCGATCGAGTTCGTGCACACCAGCAAGAAGTGTCTGGTCAACCAGCGCGAGGTGCACAAGGATACCCTGGGTTTCAGCGAGGCCCTGCGCTCCGCCCTGCGCCAGGATCCTGATATCATTCTGGTGGGCGAGATGCGCGACCTGGAGACGATCCGGCTGGCGATGACCGCCGCCGAGACCGGTCATCTGGTCTTCGGCACCCTGCATACGACCTCCGCGGCCAAGACCATCGACCGGATCATCGACGTGTTCCCGGCGGCGGAAAAGGAGATGGTGCGCTCCATGCTCTCGGAGTCGCTCCGCTCGGTCATCGCCCAGACGTTGCTGAAGAAGATCGGCGGCGGGCGGATTGCCGCCCACGAGATCATGATCGGCACGCCGGCGATCCGCAACCTGATCCGCGAGGCCAAGGTCGCACAAATGTACTCGGCCATTCAGACCGGCCAGGCTCACGGGATGCAGACGCTGGATCAGAACCTGAAAGAAATGATGCAAAAAGGCTTGATCACGCGGAAGGACGCCCGCAGTAAGGCGCAGAACAAGGACGACTTTTTATGATCGCAACCGTTGTCCGCGGAGTCGCTCCGCGGTATGCCGGGTGAGCTGAGCCGGCCCAAAGTCGTCAACCCACGATTGAGGTATTGTCCATGGACCTGAGGCAGACGCTGGAGCAATTGCTGGCCACGCTGGTGGATAAGAAAGGCTCTGACCTGTTCATTACCGCGGGCTGGCCGCCGAGTGTGAAGGTCGACGGGGTGATCAATCCGGTCGGCAAGCAGCCGCTGAGTGTGGAACAGGCCCACGACATGGTGCATTCGCTGATGAACGAGCGTCAGCGTGCCGAGTTTCAGGCGACCAACGAGTGTCAGTTCGCGATCGATCGGCCCAAGCTCGGCCGCTTCCGCGTCAGCGCCCTGGTTCAGCGGGACGCCGCCGCCATGGTGCTGCGCCGTATCGAGACCAAGATCCCCACCATCGAGGAACTCAGGCTGCCCTCCGCGCTGCGTGATTTTGCAATGTATAAACGCGGCCTGGTGATCCTGGTCGGCGGCACCGGCACCGGCAAGTCGACCTCGCTGGCCGCTTTGGTGGGCTATCGCAACCGCCATAGTACGGGCCATATCATCACCATCGAAGACCCGATCGAGTACGTGCACGATCATGACGGCTGCATCATCACCCAGCGTGAGGTGGGGGTCGACACCCAGTCTTTCGATGTGGCGTTGAAGAATACGCTGCGACAGGCTCCGGACGTGATCCTCATCGGCGAGATTCGCACCCGCCAGACCATGGAATATGCCATGACCTTCTCCGAGACCGGACACCTGGTGCTGGCCACCTTGCACGCCAACAATGCCAACCAGGCATTGGATCGCATCATCAACTTCTTCCCTGAGGATGCGCGTAACCAGCTCTTACTGGATCTGTCGCTGAATCTCAAGGCTGTCGTTGCCCAGCAGTTGATCGCACGTAAATCGGGTCATGGACGGCGCGCCGTGGTGGAGGTTCTCATCAATACGCCGCTGGCCGCCGACATGATTCGCAAGGGCGAGGTCTACAAGCTCAAGGAACTGATGAAGAAGTCGCAAGAGCAGGGAATGATCACCTTCGATCAGGCGTTGTTCGACCTTTACCAGGAGGGTGAGATCAGCTTCGAAGACGCCCTGCGCCTGGCCGACTCAGCCAACGAGGTCCGGCTCATGATCAAACTTCAGGGCGGTAGTGCGCAGCGCGCGGCGATGGAGCGTTCGATCGAGGGCATCTCGCTGGTCGAGGAGGACGATGACGGGATCATTCGGTTGTAGTTACCGGGAACTACACATCTGAACGCCGATACGGGTGCGCGCTCGCTGCGTGCCGGGGCGCTAGTACTGGCTGCGCAGGGGGTCAAGTTTTGTCTCCAAGTCGCCAGTATGGTCCTGTTGGCGCGGTTGCTCACACCCGCCGACTTCGGACTGGTTGCGATGGTCAGTGCGCTTACCGGGATCATCGGTTTGTTTGCCAATCTGGGTCTGCCGCCGGTCATCATGCAGCGGGAACAGATCACCCTGGCCCAGTTCAGCACCTTGTTCTGGATCAACCTCGGATTTGGGCTACTGGTGACGCTGACGGTGGTGTTGTCGGCGCCACTGATCGCCTGGGTTTATGGCGATCCCCGACTGTCCGAGATCGCGCTCCTGAGTGCCCCGTTGTTCCTGATCGGCGGCTTGGTTGACCACTACCGCGCGCTGCTGCTGCGGCAAATGCAGTTGGGCGTGCTGATGATGATCGACATCGTCGGGCTTGCCCTATCGGTGCTACTGGCGCTGGTAATGGCTTGGTGGGGGCTCGCATATTGGTCCTTGGTGGTCATGCCGATCGCTCAGGCGGCTGTCCAGTTGGTGGGGTTGGTCGTCGTCTCCGACTGGCGGCCAGGGCCGCCGGTGCGCGGCTGTGGGGTACGGCCCATGCTGCGGTTCGGCCGCGATCTGCTCGGGGTGACCCTGTTCGGGTATCTCTCGCGTCAAATCGACAGGATCGGAGTAGGCGTTCTCTATGGGCCTGTGGCACTCGGCTATTACGGTCGCGCTTATCAGTTGTACATGCTGCCAACCTCGCAAATCACCGGGCCGCTTCACGACGTGATCGTGCCCATCCTAAGTCGGCTGAGTGTCGATCAAGCGCGCTACCAGGTCACCTTCAGCCGAATCCTGGCGGTATTGACTTGGTGTAGTGCCGGAATGGCGCTGGCGGTCATGCTATTCACGCCGCAGATCGTCAGTATTGTCTTTGGGCCTCGGTGGGACCCAGTGGTCACGGTGCTGCGCAACCTATCCCCGACCCTGGTGCTGCAGCCTCTGATCGCTTCTGCAGGCTGGCTCTTTATTAGTCACGGCGAAGGCGAGCGCTTTCGCCACTGGGCGCTGGGCAGTGCGGTGATCCAGGGCCTGGCGATTGTTGCCGGCCTGCCGCTGGGGATTGCGGCTGTCGCGTCGTCCATCTCATTGTTTACATGGTGCCTGACCTTGCCATGGACCCTGCATTGTCTGCGCCGTACCAACGCTGACCTTGGGTGGTCGGCGCTCCGGGCGGTTGGCGCGCCGTTGCTGGTTGTGGTCGTGGTGCTGGTTATTGCATTGGGGACCGGATAAGCCCCATGATCTGCATGACCTGGGCCGCGGATGTCAGGCCGGCGACCGGCTTGCCGCTCGTTCAGAATTGGAGGTGAATTCGCGATGTTTTTGGTCCAACGCGCGCGCCGCATGGTCACGGAATTCCCGCGCCACTTCGGGCACTGGGTCAGCGATCATCTGCCGCCGCGGCTGGCCGCCCGGCTGGCGGTTGGGCATTATCGTCGATTACTCGCCGCGCTGGGTCCGGACGCGGAACCGGATCTCCAAGTGTGCCTGGCGCTGCTGCAACCAGGTGACCGGGTGGTCGATGTCGGCGCCCATGTCGGGCTCTATAGTCTGGCCTGCGCCTGCCGGGTCGGGCGCCTCGGTCAGGTTCTGGCCTTGGAGCCAATGCCTTGGACCTATGCCGTGCTGCGGCGGTTGGGCGCCGAGTCAGGCTGCAATAACCTGACGCTGCTGCCGGTCGCGGCGAGCGATGCGGATGGCCAACTGTGGATGTCGGTACCGCGGGATCGGTATGGGCTTGCTAATCACTATCTGGCTCAGGTCACTGCGCAGCCCGACCCCCGCAGCCAGCGGGTGTCGGCCGTGGCTCTCGATGGGCTGCTGCGAACGCTGTCGGTGGCTTTGCTGAAGGTCGATGTGGAAGGCCACGAAATCCCCTGTTTGCAGGGCGGCCTGGAGACCATCCGCCGTTGTCGACCAGCCTTGCTGGTTGAGATCGGCGGACCCGCGGCGGTACCGTCGGCGTCGGAGCGGGCCAGTGTGATCACGCTGCTGGCGGGGCTGGGCTACGGGGTCTTCATGATGGAGGACGGGTGGTTGCGCCCCTGGGCCGAGCACTCAAAGGGGGTAAACCACTGGTTCCTGCAGCCCGGGCATCTGGCGCGCATCGGCAGGCTCTGCCCGGCCTTGCTTGGACCAGGGTGAATTGCAGGTGTCGGTCGCGTTTATCTGTTTTTTCGCTGCGGCGCCGCCGTCGGGGGGGGCCGGAAGTGTCACTTGTGCCCTCGCCGAGGCCCTTCCCGGCTCGCGGCTGCTGGTGCAGCCGGGTCCCGAGGCGCGTTGCTTTCTGACTCCCGGCAGGTTGCCGGTGCGGCAACTGCGTCTGTTCGGCGACCGGGGTTGGCGCAAACTCCTGGGGATACCGGGTTATGCGCGGCGGGTCGTCAGGCTGGTGCAGCAGACCGGGGCCGAGGTGGTCGTGTTGGAGGGGGCTTCCTGGGTGCTTTACCACTGGTGGCTACTATCGCGGCTGCGCCGCCACTGCCCGCGGCTGATCGTGCTCTATCATGCCCATAACGTAGAGTACGAACTGCGCCGACAACGCCATGGGCGGCTTGCGCAGTGGCTTACCCGCTGGGCCGAAGGGCGAGTGTTGCGCGGCGTTGCGCAGTCCTTTGCGGTATCGGAGCGGGACCGCGACGCCTTTCAGCGGCTCTATGGCGTGGTGCCATTGTTGTTGCCCAACGGCGTCGATAGTCGGCGCTTCGCCAGGGACGCCGATGGCGCGAGCGCCGCTGGTCGCCGCCCGCATAGGTTGGGGCAAGACGTGATCCTGTTCATGGGCTCCTATGCCTATCCACCGAACCGGGAGGCGATCGACTTCCTGGTGACTGCCGTTCTACCGCGGGTCTTGGCACAGTATCCCACCGCGGAATTGGCCGTCACCGGCGGCCCGGTACCCTATCGGCGTCCATGGCTGCGGGTGGCCGGGCTGCTCCCGGACGATCAGGTGCCCGCGTTCATTCGGGGTTGCGCGATCAGCGTAGCGCCGGTCTTTTCCGGCTCCGGGACGCGGCTGAAGATCTTGGAGTCCCTGGCGAGTGGTGTGCCGGTGGTAGCAACCCGTAAGGGCGCCGAGGGTCTGGTGTTGGAGCCCGGTATCGAGATCCTGCTGGCGGAGGGTGCGGCGGACTTTGCCTCAACTCTAATAGAGTTGCTGCGGAACACCGACCGGCGGCGGCAACTGGGGGCCTGCGGTCAGCGCCAGGTCGTCAGCCGCTACGACTGGGCCGTGCTGGTGCCGGAGCTGTCGCGTGTGATCGCCGCCCTCAAGCAGCGGGGGTCAGCTTGAAAGACCGCTTGAGGTGCTGACGGAGTAAACGCTATGTTAATCCTGAATCTGGGTTGTGGTACCAAGACCAGCACCCATCCGGCGGTGGTCAACCTGGATCGCTCGATCTACCTCCGTATCCGTTGCCATCCGCTCCTGCGCCGACTCGGCCCGCTGTTGGCGCGGGGTAGCCGACGTGTCAATCTAGACTTGTTGCCGGATAACATCCGGGTACACGACATCTCCCGCGGCTTACCCTATGGGACGGCCAGTGTGGATGTAGTTTACCATTCACACCTGCTGGAGCATTTGGACCGGGATGCCGCCTTGGATCTGCTGCGAGAGGGGCGGCGGGTGCTGCGGTCCGGTGGGGTGCTGCGGATCGTGGTGCCGGACCTGGAGCGGCTCTGTCGACAGTATCTTGCCAGCCTCGAATATTGTTTGCTCCAGTCAGTGGCGAGCGCCGGACATGTGCAACGGATTGCCGACCTGCTCGAACAGTCGGTGCGGCGCGAGTCGTTCGGCAGTTCCCGGCAGGTACCCTGGCGTCGCTGGCTTGAAGGGCTGCTGCTCGGCGACGCCCGGCGCCGCGGGGAGACCCATCAGTGGATGTACGATCGCGTGACTCTGCCCCACTTACTGTCGGAATTAGAGTTTCAGGAGGTGAGCGTGCAGCGTTTCGATACCAGTTGGATCCCGTCCTGGCGGGACTACGGGCTGGACTTGAATGGTGACGGCGGCGAATATCGCCCCGGTTCGCTTTATGTTGAGGCGCGCCGGTGAGGGACCGGGCATGACCACGCGCCACTTCGACCTGCCGCAGCGACTCGTGCGCCGGGAGGACTATCTGCTCGCGCACTGTGCCGGTCAGCGGGTCCTGCATGTGGGCTGCGTTGACTTCTCCACCACCGGCGATTGGTCACCGGGGGTGGTGGCCGGTACCTGGCTGCATGGTCGGCTGCAGGCGGTGGCGGCCGAACTGGTGGGGGTGGATAATGCCGCCGCTGCCATCGACCGGTTGCGCGCGCAGTTCGGCTCCAGCGATTTGCACTTGGCCGATGCACAAAGGCTGGCGCTGCCCGGAATCGAACCCTTCGACGTCATCGTCGCCGCCGAGTTGATTGAGCATCTGCCGAGCCCCGGGGCCTTCCTCGCCGCGGCACAACCACTGCTGCGCCCCGCCGGGCTGCTGCTCGTTACTACCACCAACGCCTATTGCCTGCGCCGACTGCTGCGGGTAGCGACCGGGGTCGAGAGTGTGCACGAGGACCATGTGGCTTACTATTCCCATCGTACTCTGGCCCGGCTTGTCGAATTGAGCGGCTACGCGGTGGTGGAGCAACTGAACTACCGCTTGCCAAACCGGCGTCCGCTGTTGCCCTACTTGGTGGAGGCACTAGCCTGCACCTTCAGTCCCAACCTTGGCGAAGGCATCATCGCCGCGCTCCGCCTGCCCGCGACACCCGCCCGGTGCTGCTGAGGGGCCTAACGCCATGCGAGTGCTGTTGGTTCACAATGCCTACGGGCGGCCGAGCGGCGAAGAGGCCGTGGTCGCGGCGACGCGCGATCTCCTCGCCGGCCATGGTCATGCGGTCGCCTCGTTTATCCGCGAAAGCAGCACCGTCGAGACGATGACCCTGGGGCGGGTGCGGGCTTTCGCTGCCGGCATCTACTCGGTGTCGGCGCGGCGCGCGTTCCGGCACGTGGTGCAAGAGTTCCGACCGGACCTGATACATTTACACAATCTATATCCACTGATCTCACCGGCAGTGATCGATGAGGCCAGGACACTCTGCGTGCCGACGGTCATGACGCTGCACAACTATCGGATGCTGTGTCCCAACGGGAGGTTGTCGTCCCACGGGGAAATTTGCCATCGTTGCGTAACCGGCAACGAACTGTGGTGTATTCGGCGCAATTGCGAGGAAAACCTGCCGAAGAGCGTCGGTTATGCCTGCCGCAATGCGGTGGCGCGTTGGCGGCGGGTGTTCGAGCAAGTCGATCGTTTTGTCGCGCTGACCGGGTTCCAGCGGGATCTGCTGGCGACGCGGTTGCCGGCCGAGCGCATTCGCGTGATCGGTAACTCGGTGACGATCCCACCGCCGCCGCTGTCCGGGCCGACTTCATATGTCGGCTTCGTCGGCCGAATCAGCCCGGAGAAGGGGGTTGCGTTGCTGTTCGAGGTGGCGCGTCGCTGTCCTGACCTCGAGTTCCGCTTCGCCGGGGAGACCGTGCGGATGGCTGCCGCAGTAGCCGCCGCGCCGCCCAACTGCCGTTTTCTGGGGCACCTGGCTGCGGCGCGCCTACCGGAGTTCTATGCCGGTGCCCGCCTGCTGGTGCTGCCAAGTACCTGGCATGAGGTCCTTCCTCTGTCGCTGCTGGAGGCGATGGCACACGCGAAGCCGGTCCTCTGTGCCGATGTCGGTGCCCTGCCGCAGATTCTCGACGATGGCCGCTGCGGCTTTCTGTTCCGGCGGGGGGATGCCGATGACCTGAGCGCCCGGCTGCGCCGGATCTGGGGGTGTGAAGAGGATCTTGCCGCGGTTGGCGCACGCGCCCGCAAGCGGGTGATCGCCGGCTACGCCCCAGCAGTGCTCTATCGCAAGCTGATGGCCCTGTACCGGGAGCTGGTGCCCTGAGCGCCGTGGCGTCCCGGCCGCCGGCGGTGAACCCGCCCACCGGATCCGCGCCGCGGGTTCTGGTGTGTGCCTATGCCTGCAACCCGACCCTGGGTTCCGAGAGCGCGGTGGGTTGGAACTGGGTGCTGGCGATTGCCCGGTACCATGACACCTGGGTTCTGACCGACCAGATGAACGAGCCGGCGATCCTGGCCGGCCTGCGCCAAGCTCCGGAATTGGCTACGCGGCTGCACTTCTGCTATGTGCCACATCACCCCTGGCACTACGACTATCGCCGCCGCTTCTGGCGCTGGGCGGAGCTGTCGCCGCTACGGCCCCTGGTACACCTGTCCTACCTGCATTGGCAGCGGGCCGCTGTCGCCATCGCCCGGCCGCTGCTGGCGGAACTGTCGCCGCAACTCGTGCATCAACTGACGCTGGTCGGGTTCCGCTTTCCCGGGCACCTGTGGCGACTCGGGCTCCCCTTTGTCTGGGGTCCGATCGGGGGTCTGGAAGACACTCCGCCGGCACTACTCGGGGCCATGGGCTGGCGTGGCGCTCTTTATTTCGGGCTGCGCAATCTGATAAACGGCCTGCAGCGGCGCTGGTCGGGCGCACCGCGGCAGGCGGCGCGGGGCGCCGCCGCGCTGCTGGCCGCCACCAGCAGCAATGCGGCACTGCTGCGTGATTGCTACGGGGTGCAGGCCCAGGTGCTGTGCGAGGTGACGGCACCACCCATCGCCGTTGCGATTTCGTTGCGTGCTCCTGATGAACCGCTGCGGCTTGCCTGGAGTGGAGCACACATCCCCGGCAAGGGCCTGCCGCTGTTGCTGCAAGCGCTCGCCGGATTGGACGGCGCGTTCGACTGGCGGCTGGATATCTATGGTAGTGGCCCCCGAAGCGCGGCCTGGCGTCGACAGGCGCTGCGGTTTGGCCTTGCGTCGCGCTGCACCTGGCACGGTCAAGTGACTCGGGCAGAGGCGATCGGCGGACTGCGCCGGGCCCACTTGTTCGTCATCACCAGTCTGAAAGACCTGACCTCGACGGTGTTGCTGGAGGCGATGAGTCAGGGGCTGCCGGTGCTCTGCCCCGACCATTGCGGCTTTCCCGACGTGGTGACGCCGGCCGCCGGGATGCGGCTGCCGATCGACCGTCCGGCGGTCTTTGTCGCCGCGCTACAGGCGGCATTGTGCCGGATCGCGGCAGATGAACCCGGACGCCGACAGCTCGCCGTCGGCGCCCAGGCGCGGGCCGGAGACTTCGATCTTGCAGCCAAGGCCGGGGCGTTGCGGGAGTTGTATCAACGGGTGCTTGCTGTCCCGGCCAGCAAGGGTCGCCCGTATTGCGAGTCAGGAGGGCCGGATGGACTGGTCACACCGCACGGCTGACCGGGCCAGGCCGGCCCTAGGCGCGCGCGTGCTGCCGCTGCTGAGTTGGCTCGTCTTATGGGCGGCCATCAACGCCGGTCCCTGGTATCTGGAACAGGAGCCGCAGACCTTGGTTTCCTGGATGAATGCGTTGCGCGCCCTTGGCTGCCTGTTGCCATTGGTCCTGTGGCCAATCTTGTTACCCCTGCGCCGACAGCTTACCCGGGTGCCGACGCTGGCGGAGGGGATGTGGATCGGCTATGGCGTGCTCTCGCTCAATGCCGCGCTGCTGGCGGGTGCTGACTTTTCTGTCTGGTATTGGGCGCTCGCCTATCTCGGCGTCTTCCTGGTCATTGACTGGTCCATCGGCGACATCGATCCATTACCGCGGGCGATCGCGACCAACCGCCTCATGTGGTTGATGGCGACCCTGTTGTTCGTCTGGATGCTGTTCGCCGCGCGTGATGTCCTGCTGGTGCAGGGGGAGGGAGGGCTGACCGCCCATGGGTTGGTCGATCGTGCGGATCTCGGCACTTTGGGGCCGATTTCACGTTCCACCGGCATGGCGCGCCTGGCTATACTCCCCGCGGTGATTGGTTTGGTCATGGCGCTGGGCGGGCACGGCGTCAGGCGCCTGCTCTGGGCGGCACTCAGTCTGCTGTCGCTGCTGGCGATCTGGTCGTTTCAGTCCCGCCAGGGTCTCGTCGGGGCCGCTTTTGCGCTGGGGCTCGTGGTCTGGCTGTTCGGCGGCCGGACCCGCCTGGTGGGCATCCTGACGATGCTGGTGGCCGGCTTGGCGTTGTCCGGCGGGCTGTTTCCGCAGGATTGGTTACGCGACTTGACCGCGTATGCAACCCGCGGTGAGGGGCTCTCGGAGTTGCAATCAATGACCGGTCGCGACCTGATCTGGCGCCTTGGCTGGCGGGTGGTGGAGGAGGCGCCGTGGCACGGTTTCGGCCCTCAGGCGGATCGCCGCCTGATTGGTCTGAATGCGCAGAACGGACTGCTGTACGCCGCGCTGGCCGCCGGCTATCCGGGCGCCGTTCTCTATCTCGGCGGGCTGTTGTGGGGCTGGGTGTTGTTCGCCCGAGCGGTGCTGCGCGGCTATGCGCGCGACCATGCGCAGTGGCTGTTTCTGCTCCAAGTTGGCGGTATCATGGCATATCTGACGATCCGCAACATCCCCGAAAATACCGCCGCCCTGTACAGTGTCGATCTGCTGCTGCATGCGCCGTTGCTCGCCTATCTCGGTACCCTCGAACGGGTGCGCGGGCCGGAGTGGCGACGCGCGCGGCTGGCGCAGTTCATCGCCGGCCTCGGTCAGCGCGGTCCGCTGGGAGCGCGACAGTCGCGCGGGTCTGACGGTGTGAGGTTTCAGCGAGGAAGAGCATGAGCAAGCGTTGGGTTTTGGTTGGTGGCGTCGATCGCGCCCTAGCAGTCGCGGGGATGCCGGAGGTCCTGGTATGAGCAATCATCTGGCGCTGGTCTGCGGTGCCGGCGGATTTATCGGCGCGCACCTGGTGCGACGCCTCAAGGCCGAGGGCCGGCACGTTCGCGGTGTGGATCTGAAGCTGCCGCCCTTCGCGCCTAGCGCGGCGGACGAATTTGTTCTCGGTGACCTGCGCGACCCCGACCTGGTGGCCCGCGTCGTGGCCGGCAGCGCCGAGGTCTATCAACTCGCCGCCGACATGGGGGGCGCCGGCTTCACCTTCACCGGCGATCACGATGCCGAGATCATGCACAATTCGGCCCTGATCAATCTTAACGTGGTGGAGGCCTGCCGCCGGGCCGGCGTCGAGCGGGTGTTCTACTCCTCGTCGGCCTGCGTCTATCCGCGCCACAATCAGTGCGATCCCGAGGAGCCGACTACGGTCGAAGCTTCGGTCTATCCCGCCGACCCGGACAGCGACTATGGCTGGGAGAAACTCTTCAGCGAGCGCCTGTACTTCGCCTACGCCAGGAACCACGGGTTGCAGGTGCGAGTCGCGCGCTTCCACAATGTCTTCGGCCCTGAGGGCAGTTGGAACGATGGCCGTGAGAAGGCTCCCGCGGCGCTCTGCCGTAAGGTCGCCGCGGCGCCACCGGGAGGCAGTATCGAGGTTTGGGGCGATGGGGAACAGACGCGCTCCTTCCTGGCCATTGATGAATGCCTGGAGGGGGTCCTGCGCTTCATGGCGTCGGACTTCGCCGGCCCACTGAATATCGGTTCGACCGAGATGGTCTCGATCAATCAGTTCGCGCGGATGATCATGGAGATTGCAGACAAGCCGCTGACCATCGAGCATATTGCCGGTCCTTTAGGCGTGCGTGGGCGCAACTCGGACAACCGGCTGATCCGCGCCCGGCTTGGCTGGGAACCGAGTCGGCCGCTGCGCGAGGGTTTGGCGGCGACCTACACCTGGATCGCGGGTCAGGTCGCGGCGGCGGAGGCCGCGCGATGAGCGCCAGCGCCGGTTCCGGGCTGCCGCAGGCCAGGCCGCGCGCGCAGGTGACGATCCTGGGGGCGCAGATCGATCGCGTGGGGACCGATGATGCGGTCGCCCGCATTGAGGGGTGGATCGCCGAACGTCCCCGACGGCCGCACCATGTTGTGGCGACCGGTTTCCACGGCATCTGGACCGGTTATCGGGACCCCGCCTTCCGC
Source organism: Chromatiaceae bacterium (assembly GCA_013426805.1). Lineage (GTDB taxonomy): Bacteria > Pseudomonadota > Gammaproteobacteria > Chromatiales > Chromatiaceae > Thiodictyon. Next base: position 61,919 of record JACDZG010000020.1, on the reverse strand, counting down.
ACCATCCTGAACCGCGCTGACCTGTTCTGTCCGGATGGCATCGCGCCCATTTGGCTTGCGCGTTTGCGCGGCCAGCCCCTGCCGGAGCGGGTGCCGGGTGCCGAGTTGATGCAGCGGCTGCTGCTGGCTGCCGATGCCCGTGGCTATTCCAGCTTCTTCTATGGCGATACCGAGGCGACCCTGGACGCCCTGAGTCGGCGCCTCGTCAATGACTATCCGGGCCATCGCATTGCCGGCGTTCGATCGCCGCCGTTCCGGCCCCTGACCCCCGCGGAGGTCGACGCCGATCTTGGCCTGATCAATGCGTCGGGAGCCGATCTGTTATGGGTCGGACTGGGTTTGCCGCGGCAGGAGCGCTGGATCGATGCTTACCGCGAGCGCCTGCGGGTGCCGGTGGCTATCGGTGTCGGTGCCGCCTTCGGGTTCCTGAGCGGAAAGGTGACACGGGTGCCGGCCTGGCTGGGGGATGCGGGTTTCGAGTGGCTCTGGCGCTTGGCCATGGAGCCGCGCAAGCTCTGGCAGCGCGACCTGATCGATGGCCCACAGTTTCTCTATCACGGGTTGCGCGAGAGTATCGCTTACCGGCTGAGGCGTGGTGATGATACTGAAACGAGCGGTCAGTAACGATTCAGAAGCAAGTTAAACCACGCATACAATCGTTCCTCAGCCGCCTTCCGCTGCGACCGGCCATAGTCCGCTGATGGCAGCGATGCCTTGGGCGCCATGGCGGATCGCCGTTTCCAGATCCGCCGGGCCGAGTCCGCCCAGGGCGTAGACGGGTAGGGGGATCGGCTCAATCAGTTCCTGGAAGCGGCCCCAGCCCAATGGTCGCGCATCCGGATGGGTCCCGGTAGGTTTGACCGGGGAGAGCAGCGCATAGTCCAGCCCCAAGGCGGCGGCGCGCGTCAGTTCCGCGGCCGTGTGGCAGGAGGCGCTCACCCAGTCGCCGCTGACGCCAGGACGTTGATCCAGGGCGGCCAGGGTCTGGGCGCGCAGATGCAGCCCGTGACGCGGACACGAGGCAACGGCCGCCGGGTCGCGATTCAGGATGAGCCGCGCGCCCGCCGCGGCACAGAGCGGATAGGCTTGGGCGGCGAGTTCACGGTAGGCCCGGTCATCCAGTGCATGGGCGCGCAGTTGAATTAGGCGGATGCTGTCCTGGATGGCGCGGCGCAGTCGTGCCAGGAGATTCGCCGGGTCCCGCGGGTCCGCCCCGGTGATCAGCAGGAGCGGGGGCAGGCGCAGGGCGCTGATGATCGGCCGGTCGGCCGCCGGGAAGCGCGCGGGGTCCATGACGTCCGGTGCCAGCCAGGCCAGGGGCTGGCCTTCCATGCCGACGGGGAGTCCGGAGTAGGTCTCGACCCGGTACACGTCGAGCAGAATATGGCGGTCGCCATAATCGTGGTGGACGCGGATCAGTGGTCGGCTGGTGCCGATGCTGATCCCCAGTTCCTCTGCCAATTCGCGGGCGAGTCCCTGCTCCGGGGTTTCGCCGGGCTCCAGTTTGCCGCCGGGAAACTCCCAGCGCCCGCCCTGGTGAACATGATCCGGGCGGCGCGTGACCAAAACCCGGCCCTGATCGTCGAGGATGGCTCCCGCCATGACGTGGATCTGTTGCCGGGTCACATTGCTCAGCCGTGAAGAAGGGGCGACTGTAGGGGCGGCTTTAGTCGCCCCTCCACTGCGGTCGATCCTCTCCCGGAAATCACCTAAGACCGATACTCCGCATTGATCCGCACATAGTCATAGGAGAGGTCGCAGGTCAGGATCTCCGCGGCCGCCGTGCCGCGACCCAGGGCCACGCGGATCAGGATCTCCGGGGCTTGCATGACGATAGCGCCCGCGTTCTCGGTGTAGCAGAGGGCGCGGCCCCCGCTGTCGACGATCAGCACGTCACCGAGCCAGACCCGCACGCCGCTGATGTCCAGGTCGTGGAGCCCGGCGCGCCCCACCGCGGCGAGGATGCGGCCCCAGTTGGGGTCGGAGGCGAAGAGCGCGGTCTTGACCAGCGGCGAGTGGGCGATGGTGTAACCGACCTGGCGTGCCTCCGCGTGACTGGCGGCACCTTCGACACGAACCGTCACCAACTTGGTGGCGCCCTCCGCGTCGCGCACAATGGCTGTGGCCAGTTCCACGCAGACCGACTCCAGGGCGCTCTGGAACGAGGCGAAGTCCGGGCTGTCGGCCGCGCTGATGGGGTCGTTGCCCAGGAGGCCGGTGGCGGCCAGGACGCAGGCGTCGTTGGTGGAGGTGTCGCCGTCCACGGTGATGGCGTTGAACGAGCGCTCCACCGCAGCGTTCAGGCAGCTGGCGAGCAGGTCGGGCGTGATCGCGGCATCGGTGGCCAGAAACGCGAGCATGGTCGCCATGTCGGGGCAGATCATGCCTGCGCCTTTGGCGATGCCGGTCACGGTCGCGGTGTGTCCAGCAAGGTCAAACTGCCTGGAGACGAGCTTGGGCACCGTATCCGTGGTCATGATAGCGCGGGCGGCAGCGGGCCAGTTGGCGCCGTTCAGCCGTCCCACGAGCCCCGGCAGGGCGGCGGCGAAGCGGTCGACCGGCAGGTGCTCGCCGATGACCCCGGTCGAAAAGGGCAGTACCCGCTCGGCGGGTGCCCCGGTCAGTTCAGCGAGTGCCTGACAGGTGGCGGCAGCGTCCAGCAGGCCGCGGGCGCCGGTGCCGGCGTTGGCGTTACCGGCATTGATGAGCCACCAGCGTGGGGCACCCGCGTTCAGGTGGGCGCGCGCGAGGTTGACTGGTGCGGCGCAAAATGCGTTGCGGGTGAACACCGCGGCGCACTCGGATCCTTCAGCTAACTCGAAGAGGACCAGATCATTGCGGTCACGATAGCGGATGCCTGCCGCGGTTGCGGCCATACGGACCCCGGATACCGGGAGGAAATGCAGTTCGGGTTGCTCGCTCATGGTGCGGACTCAACCGACCCTGCCATGGCAGTGCTTGAACTTCTTGCCCGAACCGCAGGGACAAGGCTCGTTGCGGCCGGTCTTATGGCCATCGCGTACGAAGGGTTGGGCAGGCGCGGCGCCCGTGTCCCCACGCTTGGGAGCGTCATCCGGTGTCTCATCGCCGTCGAAGCCCCGGAATTCCTCGTGCGTGAACGCGAACTCATGCGCCGGCGCCGGGTGCGGGGCCAGGGCGAGCGACTCCTCCTCGGGTTCTACCCGGAGCTTCGCCAGGGTGCCGATGACCTCCTGTTTGATCTCCTCCAGCATGGCGGAGAACATCTCGAAGGCTTCGCGTTTGTACTCCTGCTTGGGGTTCTTTTGCGCATAGCCGCGCAGATGGATACCCTGACGCAGGTAGTCCATGGCCGCCAGGTGGTCCTTCCAGTGGGTGTCCAGGGTCTGGAGCATGACCGCCTTTTCGATCTGGCGCAGGGTTGCGGTGCCGATGAGCTGTTCTTTCTCCGCGTAGCGCTCGGCCAGGGTGGCGCCGACCCGCTCACGCAGGGTTTCCTCGTGCAACTGGTCGTCGGCCTCGAGCCAGCGGCGGATGGGCCAGTCACCGCCGAAGGTGTCCGCCAGCGCGCTTTCCAGACCGGCGGTATCCCACTGCTCTTCCAGGCTCTGCGGCGGGATGCAGCTCTCGATCACGCGTTCCAGGATATCCGCGCGCATCGCCGCGATGGTCTCGGAGACGTCGGTGGTGTCCATCAACTCGCGGCGCTGCCCATAGGTGACCTTGCGCTGGTCGTTGGCGACGTCGTCGTATTCCAGGAGTTGCTTGCGAATGTCGAAGTTGCGGCCCTCGACCTTGCGCTGGGCGTTCGCGATGGCCTTGGTGACCCAGGGGTGCTCGATCGCCTCACCCTGCTGCATGCCGAGTTTCTGCATCATGCCCGCCACCCGCTCGGAGGCGAAGATGCGCATCAGGTTGTCTTCCAGCGACAGATAGAAGCGGCTGGAACCGGGATCGCCCTGGCGCCCGGAGCGGCCGCGCAACTGATTGTCGATGCGTCGGGACTCGTGGCGTTCAGTGCCGACCACATGGAGTCCGCCGGCGGCGATGACGGCCTCATGGCGCTGCTTCCAGGCGATGCGGATGGCGTCCTGGTCGGCGTGCGGGCCGGCCTGCTCCAGTTCGGCATCGAGGTTGCCGCCCAGTACGATGTCGGTGCCGCGGCCGGCCATGTTGGTGGCGATGGTGACGGCGCCGGGGCGGCCGGCCTGGGCGATGATTCCGGCCTCACGTTCGTGCTGCTTGGCATTCAGCACCTCGTGCGGGATCTTGGCCTCGGTCAGGAGCTTAGAGACCAGTTCCGAGGTTTCGATGGAGGCCGTGCCGACCAGGACCGGCTGACCGCGGGTCACGCAGTCGCGGATGTCCTCGGTGACCGCATCGTATTTCTCCTTTTGGGTCAGATAGACCAGGTCGCCGTGGTCCTTGCGGATCATCGGCTGGTTGGTGGGGATGACCGCCACCTCGAGCCCATAGATCTGCTGGAATTCATAGGCTTCGGTATCCGCCGTGCCGGTCATACCGGCCAGTTTCGGGTAGAGCCGGAACAGATTCTGGAAGGTGATGGAGGCCATCGTCTGGTTTTCCGGCTGGATCGGCACCCGCTCCTTGGCCTCGACCGCCTGATGCAGACCCTCGGACCAGCGCCGGCCGGGCATGGTGCGTCCGGTGAACTCGTCGACGATGATGATCTGACCGTCGCGCACGATGTACTCGACGTTCTTCTGAAACAGGGCGTGGGCGCGCAGGGCCGCATAGACATGGTGCATCAGCACGATGTTGCCGGGGTCGTAGAGACTGTCGCCTTCGCGTAAGACCCCGATTTCCACCAGCATGTCCTCGACTTTCTGGTGACCATCCTCGCTCAGGAAAACCTGGCGGGCTTTTTCATCTACCGAGAAGTCGCCGGGGCCGAAGTCGGGCTTGCCTTCCTCGTTGGTGATCGGATCCTGGCGGGTCAGCCGCGGGATCAGAGCATCGATTTGGCGATAGAGGTCGGTATTGCCCTCGGAGGGACCGGAGATAATCAGCGGCGTGCGCGCTTCGTCGATGAGGATGGAGTCCACCTCGTCGACGATGGCGTAGAAAGGTACGCGTTGCGTGCGCTGTTCGGCGGTGAAGGCCATGTTGTCGCGCAAATAGTCGAAACCATACTCGTTGTTGGTTCCGTAGGTGATGTCCGCGGCATAGGTCTCCTTGCGGCTCACCGGGCGCAGGTGGCGGTAGCCCCCGCCCGCTGGTGCCTCGAATCCGGGATCATAGAGATAGGATGCCGTATCCGGCCCCATTCCGCCCGAAGAGTTGATCACCCCGACGGAGAGATCCAGCGCGTGGTAGATGCGGCCCATCCAGGTGGCGTCGCGGCGGGCCAGATAGTCGTTGACAGTGATGACATGGACGCCCTTGCCCGGTAAGGCATTGAGGTAGGCGGCCAGGGTGGCGACCAGGGTTTTGCCCTCGCCGGTTCGCATCTCGGCGATTTTGCCTTGATGCAGCACCATGCCGCCGACCATCTGGACATCGAAGTGGCGCATCCCGAGCACGCGCCGACCGGTCTCGCGGACCACGGCGAAAGCTTCGGGGAGCAGGCTTTCCAAGTCCTCGCCGGCCGCGAGCCGCCCGCGGAATTCTTGGGTCTTGGCCGCGAGCGCCGCATCGGAGAGCAACTGGACCTCGGGCTCCAGCGCGTTGATCCGGCTGACGGACTTGAGCAGCTTCTTGACCAGCCGCTCGTTGCGGCTGCCGAAGAGCTTCTTGAGCAGGTGACTGACCATCGATGGGAAGAGATGCCGTGAGGAAAGTGCCGGAATGATACCGGAATTCGGCGATGCCCGCTGCGCCGGGGTCAGCCGAAGGGCCTTGTCGAATCCGCGTTTCAGCGTGCCGGACGCAAGAAAGGCCGCCGGCCCGTCGGGCTGGCGGCCCCTGCGACTGGCCGCTGGGCCGTTAGCGTCGGGGTCTAGCTCGGATTGTCCGGGTTCGCCGCGACCAGCATCGCTGGTGACTGTCGGCCGGCAAATTGCATCGGGTTCAGATGCTCCCCGTTCTTCAGCACCTCAAAGTGGACATGGGGGCCGGTCGCGGTGCCGGTGGCTCCGACTGCGCCGATCTTTTGTCCCTGACGCACCTGCTGTCCTTCCTGCACCAGATTGGCCTGATTGTGAGCATAGCGAGTCGTGTAGCCATCCACATGGCGTAACTCGATCATGTTTCCGTAGCCGCTGCGTCGCCCACTGAAGGTCACGAGTCCGTCAGCCACGGCCACGACCGGCGAACCAGAGGGCGCGGCAAAGTCGACGCCCTGATGGAATAGGCGACGGCCCTTGATCGGATGGATACGGAAGCCATAGCTCGACGTGATGTATCCCGCGCGAACCGGCCAACCCGACGGCACGGACTTTGCTGTAAGATCCCGTTCCATGATCGCCTCTTCGAGAATCTCCAGCTTGCGCTTGCGATCCTTGAGCAGGCCGACCACGCTTCCCAACTCGCTTGCGATCTCTCTGATGGTGTAGTCCCTGGCCAGCCCTTCTTCAGGCCCGCCTTGGGGTGGGGGATTCTGAAAATCGAATTCTTCGGCACTCAGGCCGGCCATCTCGACCAGTCGTTCCCCGAGCGCGTCGAGCCGCATGAGTTCGGCCTGCATGTTTCCCAGGCTGGCGGTGATGGCGTCGACATCCGGCGCGTGCGTGTCACCATTCGCCATGTTGTGGTCCGCCATCGTTGGCAGGGTCCGGGAACTGACGGTGAGTTTGCTGGTCAGGGCTGGGATATCGGCGTATCTACCGAGCCAAAATCCGACGCCACCCCCGGCGACAGCGAACAACAGGACCGCCAGGAGTGCAACAACGACCTGGCCGCGAACGGTTTTTCTACGATCGAGGTGATACATCATTTGACCTCTGCTTGTTGGTGAATCGACATAGAGCCGGGTTTATACTACAGATGAGCTGACGGGGCGACCGTCGAGATGTGCTTAATGGTTGCGCTGGATCAATCATTTAAATTATTTAGGAGATCAATACTCTGGACTGCAATGGCTGCTAAACGCCCGGTGCGACTTCGTTCCGTGCCTGTTCGGGATCTGCTTACCGGCAGTCCGGCGGTCATCTGCGCCCTGGAGTGCCAGCGCCGGGATGACGGTTTGCTGGCGCGGGTGCGTGACTTGCTCAACCCTGGGGCACGGCCTCATTGCCTCCAGGCGATAGCCAGCGAGGGCACGCTGACCGTGACCGTGGATGCGGCCGTATGGGCGACCCGTCTTCGCTATCTGGCGCCTGAGTTGTCGCAGGGATTGGCATCGGCGGGGATCACCAGGGTGAAGATTCGGGCGCGTCCGCGCGACACACAAAGTGCGCGACAGACCACGGGGCGGGTTGCCAGGCTGTCCCCCGCGGTCGTCGCTCACCTGACGACCAGCGCCGAGCATATGACCGATCCGGGGCTTGCCGAAGTCTTTCGGCGCCTGGCGTCCCGCCAAAGCGCTCTCCCGATCGATCCGGTCACAAGCGAACCCGACCGCTAGGCGATTGCCGGAAAATCCTGTGCCGGAAATCGCCTAAGCGAGAGCCAGCGGCTGGGCGTAGCTGATCGGAGCCCGTGCCCCGTCTTTGAACACTGCTTCTTCCCACGCCTCCGAGTCTGCGACCAGCGCACGCAAGAGTTCGTTGTTCAGGGCATGTCCCGACTTGTAGCCCTTGAAAGCGCCGATCAGGGTGTGACCAAGGAGATACAGGTCGCCAATCGCGTCCAGGATCTTGTGCTTGACGAACTCGTCCTCGTAGCGCAGTCCTTCCTCGTTCAGGACCCGGAACTCGTCGACGACAACGGCGTTGTCGAGACTGCCGCCCAGCGCGAGATTCTGCGCCCGCAACGCCTCAATGTCGCGCAGGAACCCGAAGGTGCGGGCCCGGCTGACTTCCTTGACGAAAGATGAGGTCGAGAAGTCGATGTTGGCGCGCTTGGCCCTGGCGTTGAAGGCCGGATGGTCAAAATCGATTGTGAACTCCACGCTGAAGCCATCATAGGGCTCGAACCGTGCGTACTTGTCGCCATCACGCACCTCAATCGGGCGCTTGATGCGGATAAAGCGCTTCGCGCGATTCTGTTCTTCCACCCCGGCGGATTGGATCAGGAACACGAAGGGGCCGGCGCTGCCGTCCATGATCGGTACCTCCGGGGCGCTGACGTCGACGTAAGCGTTGTCGATCCCCAAGCCCGCGAAGGCAGACAGGAGGTGCTCGACCGTGGAGATGCGGACATCGCCGTTGACGAGTGTCGTCGACAGTCGGGTGTCCCCGACATTGTGCGGACAGGCGCGAATCTCGACGGGCTGGTCCAGATCGACCCGCCGGAAGATGATCCCGGTATCAGGGGCAGCCGGACGCAATGTCAGGTAAACCTTGTCGCCTGTGTGCAGTCCCACGCCTGTTGCGCGGATCACGTTTTTCAGCGTACGTTGCTTTACCATATTGAGTCTCCCGCATCCTCGACCCCAGGGCCTGCAGTTGCGCCGAGGATTGGCGTCATCGCAGCACCATGACCTGCCCGAGTCTGGTCGGGCTTGCGGCGAATCTTAGGGTTTTCCCGGAACAATATCAAGTCCGAAATGCGAAGCGCTGCAACATTTATGATTTCATTGAAAAAACAATTAAAGGGATTTCCCTGGATTCGGTGTCTGGCGTGGCCCTTTACCGCGCGTTACGGTCGCCGAGCCTGTTGGCTCGCGGACATCCGGCTTTGATCATGTGCCGACGTCGCTACCGGGGCTGCTACCGTGTTGCTTGGCACGAATCTTTCACGCTTAATTCGCGACAGCCGCTTGTCGCCGCCTCGATCCGATGTCAGGCGCGCTCACCGGAAGGGCGGCCCCGACTGCCGACGGCGGTCTTGGCGGAGGGCAAGCGGGTACCGGCAACGCGATGCCTTAATCAGCGTGAAACACCGTGGCGACTGGCGTTTTGCTAGAATCCGCGGGAACGCGGGTCGGTCGCGTGCGGCCGGTCAATCGACACCGACCCCCTTTCAAGACCTTGTCCGAGAAACGCAAACGTGAGAGTGCTGCTGGCCAACAAGTTTTTCTTCCGCAACGGCGGATCCGAAGCCGTCATGTTCCAGGAGCGCGCATTCCTGCGCGAGGCGGGGGTGGATGTCATTGACTTCTCAATGCAGGACCCGCGCAATTTGCCAAGCGCTCAGTCCGCCGATTTCGTGGAACGCCAGTCTTACGAAACCGCCGAAGGTCGGGGCGCACGGATGCGCGCGGCCCTCAAACTGGTCCATTCGCGCGAGGCGGTGCGCAAAATCGCGCGGCTGATCGATCGCACACGGCCGGACATCCTACACTGCCATAACATTTACCACCAGCTTACCCCATCCATTATCGGTGCGGCGAAACGGCGGGGGCTGCCGGTCGTGCTGACGTTGCACGATTACAAGCCGGTTTGTCCGGTCTACACGCGCTTACAGCATGGACAGGTCTGCTCCGCCTGTCTTGGCAACCAATTCACCAATGTTCTCAAGCACCGCTGCGCGGATGGGTCGCTCGGCAAGAGCGCGCTGCTGTTCGTCGAGGCGCAGGTTCAGCGCCTGCTCGGAAGCTACGAAAAAGTTGACCGATTCGTGGCGCCAAGCGAGTTCATGCGTCAGTCGGTCACGCAGCATCGGTTCGCGCCTGACCGGGTTGAGGTCATTTACAACGGCATCGCGTGCAGCGCGTCTTCGCCGACACCGGAAGATCAGGGATATGCCCTTTATCTCGGACGGCTGTCGCCGGAAAAAGGAATCGAAACGCTCCTGTCGGCCCAGGATGCAATTGCCGAGCAGGTCCCGTTGATGGTCGCTGGAACCGGCCCGCTGGAGCAGTCGGTTCGTGAGCGGTATCCCAAGGCCCGCTATCTTGGTCATCTCTCGGGTAGTGCTTTGGAGAGTACGATTCGTCAGGCGTCGCTGATTGTCGTCCCCTCGGAATGGTACGAGAATTGTCCGATGTCAGTGCTTGAGGCCATGGCGTTGGGCAAGCCGGTGGTGGCCAGCGATATCGGCGGCATTCCGGAACTGGTGATGCATGGGGAAACCGGATTGCTTTTTCCGCCCGGCGACCGCGACGCCTTGAAGAATTGCCTGAGTCGCCTCATGAACGACAGCGAGCTTAGGCGCGGCTATGGTGCGGCGGCGCACCGCAGGGCCAACGAACGGTTTTCTTTGGAACAACACAATGACGCGCTGCTGCGTCTCTATCGGACCTTGGTTGATCAGACCGACATCCGGGCAGCGCGCCATCCATCCTCTGACACGACGACGCCACAGGAGTAAACGACCGTGGACTTAACGATTATCTCGACCTTCCGGTGTAATTCACGGTGCCAGATGTGCTACATCTGGAAAAATCCAACGGAGCCAAAGGAAGAAGTCTCCATTGAGACGCTTTCGAAACTTCCTGGCGGATTCGATAACCTCAATGTCTCCGGCGGTGAGCCGACGCTGCGCCGGGACCTCGCGGAGATTGTCGAGGAGCTATATCCCAAGGCAAGAATTCTGGAAATCAGCTCCAACGGCTTGAATCCAGAGCGATTGGTGCCGATCATCAAGCGTCATCCCAACATCAAGGTACGATTCAGTCTGGAAGGCGACGCGGCCACCAGCAACGCGATCCGGGGTGAGAAAGACGGCTATCAGATCAAGTTGAAGGGCATCAGGATGCTGCGTGAGGCCGGCGGGACCGATCTCGGATTCGCCATGGTGATTCAGGACGAGAACGCCGATCAACTGGTCAAAGTCTACGAACTCGCGCGTTCCGAAGGCATCGAGTTGGCGACTTCCACCCTGCACAACGCCTGGCAGTTTTACAAGAACGACAACTACTTCTACAATCGGGCGAAGACCGCGAAAGAGGTTGAAGGTCTGATCACCGCGATGCTGAAGACCAACAAGGTTAAGAACTGGTTCCGGGCCTACCTGAACCTCGGGCTGATCGAGAAGATCCTTGGCCACGATCGGTTGATTCCCTGCACCGCGGGTAGCGATTTTGCGTTCGTCGATCCTTGGTCCGACGTCTGGGCGTGCAACGTTCGTTCCGACTTGCCCTTAGGTAATCTGGCGCGCCAGGATTGGAGCGAGATTATGAACAGCGAACAGGCCCGCTCGTCCCTCGGCAAGGTGAGTGCCTGCACGCAGAACTGCTGGATGGTGACCACCGCGCGTACCGCGATGCGTTCGCGCCTGGTACCGCAGTTACCGAAGCTCTCGCCGATGGCCTGGGTGATCTACAACAAGCTCAAGGTCACCATGGGCGGCAAAGTCGATTTTGCCTCCTACATTGATTATGACAAGGTTTTGGAGACGCCATTGGTCCCGCGAACATCCAATCTGGGCCGCAGTGTCAAGGCGGAGATCAAAGTCCAGCGGGGACTGATGACCAAGGAAGAGCACTATCCGCTCGCCGAGTTCATCAACCGCTGACAGGAGTCGCAGCCGTGCGCGTTATGGTACTGGGGCTACGCGGTTTTCCCGGCATCCAGGGCGGCGTCGAGACCCATGCCGAGCACCTCTACCCGAGGTTGCGCGACATGGGTTGTGACGTCGAAGTGATCGTTCGCTCGCCCTATTGGGACGCCGCGGCCGTGGCGCGGGCGACCCCGGGCATCCGTTTCACCTCACTGTGGAGTCCGTCTACAAGCGGTGCCGAGGCGTTCTTGCACTCCTTTCTTGGTGTGTTGTATGCCGGATGGCGGCGGCCGGACGTGCTGCACATCCACGCCATTGGTCCTGCCCTGTTTGCGCCGCTCGCGAAACTGCTTGGGCTGCGGGTCGTGATGACGCACCATGGACCGGACTACGACCGAGAGAAATGGAACAGGGCGGCAAAGGCGTTGTTGCGAGCGGGCGAACGCTTGGGAGTCCTTTTTTCCGATGCGCGCATCGTGATTTCCCGTGTCATTGGCGATCTGGTGCAGCGAAAATATCACCGGAGCTCGGACTGCATTCCGAATGGAGTCGACATCCCGCCGGACATTGCGCCTGGCGAGACCCTGGCCGCATTCGGTTTGGAGCCCGGACGCTACGTCCTCAACGTGAGCCGCATGGTGCCCGAGAAGCGTCATTTGGACCTCATCGACGCCTTCCCGCAAGCAGGGCTGACCGGGTGGAAACTCGTCTTGGTCGGCGGCCTCAGTGAGCAAGACGCCTATGTTGGGCGAGTCCGATCCGCCGCCGAGCGCTCACCGGACGTGGTACTCACCGGGTTTCAGACTGGTCGAGCATTGGCCGAACTCTATGGCAACGCGGGGGTCTTTGCGCTTCCTTCGACTCATGAAGGTCTGCCGATCGCCCTTTTGGAGGCGCTCAGTCATGGTCTTCCCTCTATCGCCAGTGACATCCCAGCCAATCAGGAAGTAGATCTGTCACCAGAACACTATTTTCATGTCGGTCAGGTCGAAGACCTAGCGCGCTGTCTGCATGATATTGCTACGAAAACGCGAGATGCGGATGACCGGGATCGGACCAAGTTATGGGTGCGCAGCAAATATGACTGGCATTCCATTGCAGTTGATACCTTGGAGCTTTACAAACGTGTGTGTCGGCGGAGTTAGCGCGTGTGGAAATCAATGCCGTACTGACCTCTTGATCGATCGCCGCTGATCCTGTTGCGTGTTACGTTTAGCAAGACGGCTGCTCCATTGCTGTGCTGCCGCAAGTCGTGCTGTCCAATTGTCTTCATGGTATCCTAATCGGACTGTGTAGCGTACACCATGCACCTGGCTTGCACCTAATTTTATGAACTCTCGCCTCCTCTCGCGCTGCTCGCCCAGTGGATGCAGGCTGCTCGTCGTTGCGGTACCCTTGATAGCCTTGATGTGGACTCAGACGGCGACGGCAGAGACATCGATACCACTGGAGACGGTCAAAGGACTTCGTCCGTACGCGACCGTGGCGGTTGCCTACGACTCCAACCCGCTGCGTCGAGCTGAGGAGGAGGCGGTGATTGTACGTGATCTGTATGGCGGCGAGTCAGACGTTTACGCTACGCTGGAGGGCGGGTTTTCCACGGTACTTGATTTCAGTCGCCAGCGGCTGCTCATCGGTGGACGGATCTATCGTGTCAGTTATGATAGGTTCGACCAGTTTGATCATACCGGCGGAGACGCTCGATTACTATGGAAGTGGGTTCGCGGCAGCCTTTGGGAGGGTGACTTCGGCTACACCTATGTCCGGAAGCAGCGAGACTTCGCCAACGAAAGCGTTCCCACCAACGATATGCTTGATCGCAACCGTGTCTACGCGACTGTGAATCGCTGGCTGACGACCCGCTGGCGTATCGGCGGGTTGGCAAATCTAGCCACCACCTCCTTCGACGTCAGTCGTGATTTGAACCAGACGGTCGTCGGTGCCGGGGCAAAACTCGAATATGTCAGTTCTGCTGGGAGTGTTTTCGGGATCAATGCGCTTTATTCGAATGGACAGTATTGGAATCTGGCTGAGCGCGATTACACTCAAATGAGCATCGGTCCCGCGGCGGAATGGAAACCGTCCGCTAAAACCGAGGTCGAGGCGAACATCGCTTACGAGGCAATGACTCACGATCAGCAGCCCGAACGGGACTTTGATGGTCTGGTCGGTCGCGTGGCAGCGACTTGGACGCCTACCGGAAAAACCTCGGTGGCGGGTGCCATATCGCGCGAGTTTAGCAATCTACAGGACGAGAGCGCAAACTTCGCAATTATTGATGGTGTAAGCATTGAGTCGGCTTGGAACATCACTTCCAAGACGACGATGCGTGCATTGGTCAGTTTTCAGCGGCAGGATTATCAGACCTTCCAGGGTGACAGCAGATTAGTGGCGAGCGACGATCGCGTCGAGGATATCGCCTCATTGGGATTATGGTTCGATTGGCAACTGCGATCCAATGTTTCAGTTTCGCTCGGTTATACCACAGGATCTCGAGAATCGACACGTGTGTTGCGAGACTACGACTTCCAGAGCGTCCAAATAGCATTTACCCTTGGTCTATAGCATACCTCCATCCGCGGTTAGGCGTCAGGAACCGTTGGGCAGCATATCGCCTGTCTGTCACCAACGTCCAGAGCAGGCGCGTTTATCTGGCGAGAAAAGATGTGCTGGTTGCTTACGCTAATGAACATTCAAGATCGATCCGGCAATGCCGATTCCTCTTGATGCAAAAGCGTTTACGAGTCCCTGAATGCTGCGATCACGCGTTCTGTTTTTTCTGACGATGATCAGCGCATTGCCGGCAGCACCCGCGATTAGCTCGGCGTCGGAGAAGTTGGAGGCAGCGGGTGTGTCGACGAGAACAATGTCGTAGTATTCGCGCGCTTTCTCCAAAAACACGGCAAGGTCACTTCTGCTAAGAAGTTCAGAAGGATTGGGGGATAATGGGCCGGAGGTGACTAACGAGAGGCGATTGAGGTAGGGTATGCGCCGCACGACCTCATCCGGCGCAAAGCCACAAAGCAGCCTGCTCAGCCCCGGATGTTGCGGCGAGTCAAAATTGATGTGCTGCCTTGGTTTGCGAAAATCCGCGTCGATCAAGAGCGTACGCCACCCAGCCTGATCCAGGCTGATGGCGAGATTGGCCGCGACATGACTACGTCCCTCGCCTACCTCGGCGCTGGTGATCGCCAACACATTCCGACCCGGCTTGACCCAAGCCGACATCAGTCGGCCGCCGATCGAGCGCAGAGCATCGGCGTAGCGCCCCAGCGGGTTTGAGATCACCACCAGATCTTTGCCGAAGTTGAATGACTTAGATGCCGGGCTAAGCAACCCGAATTGCCACGCGAGCGCCTGAGATAAGCCCTCGTCATCAATGAGCTTCAATCTTAGGCAGCACTGACCGAACGGCAGGTCCAATTGCGGCTGCTGTTCCAGAACGGTGTCTCTGTCATGGCTGCTCAAAAGTTCGAGCATCACCATGATATCACCAAGTTTTTGTTGCAAAAAGCGTCCTGGAGCCAGGGCGTTTTCCCGGTCCGGCCAGCGCACTTCAGCTAGCCAGTCACCGCCCCTGACCTCGTTTTTTTTAGCAACGGTGGTCGCCCGTGTTGGGATCTCAGTCGGTGGGGTGTCAGAAGAGGCTTTCATTGACGTAAATCACATCGCTGGCCTGGATGCGCTGCGTCAATGTCGCAGCAAACTCTCGCTCAACACCGTCGTTGATCTTGCGTCTTATCTTGATCCCGCGTTCTGTACCCTTGTCCGTTAGTCCGCTGGCGACCGATAATGCTTGCATGATAGTCATTCCGCGTTCAAGGCGGTAGGCGCCTGGTTTGTTGACCTGCCCATAAATGTAAAACTGTTCCATCCTCGGGACGTAGATCCGGTCCCCATTTTCTACCTTGGGCTCAGGCGTGCTGGTCCGACCTTCCAAGAGCGAGACCAGATCAATCACGCGCGCTTGGTTAGGCGCTTCGTCTTTACGGGTCAAAATAGCGACCTCACCAGCCTCTTCTTTAAGCCCTCCTGCTTCCGAGATCAAGTCCATCAGCGTACTGCCGCGGGTGATCGCGTACATCCCTGGGCGCGCGACTTCTCCGAGTACCGATACACGCTGGCTCTCGTACTTGTCGACGATCAGCGTAACCTGAGGTGATTTTACTATTTTCTGTTCAGTCAATAGCGTCTGGAGCTTGACCTCGGCCTCCCGGCCGGTCAATCCGCCTAAGGATACCTCACCGATGATAGGAAATGTCACGCCGCCATTCTCGGTTACTCGGGCGGTCGTACTCAAGTCCGGATGCCCGTAGACGGTGACCCGAACCACATCGTTAGGTCCGAGCCGGTACGATTGGTCGGCACGCACGCCGAGCGTCCAGCCGATGATGAAAATCGCAAGTATCAGAATCAGGTCGTTGCGCCGCATAACATTCTCCCGTCTCTGCAGAGTCAAGACGCCAAGGGATTGCTGGCTTGTCTGTCGTCGCCTTCACGCCTTCGGCAGTGCGCCTAGACAGCCGACGTCTCCAAGCCCTGAAACCGCTTCCTTGCCCCGGACTCGACGATCGACAATCTCCCAGAGCAATGCCAGCCCTAGGGCGAATACCAGCCCCCCAACAAAGGCGCTCACGACCTTAAATGCCACATTTGCCGGCGGAGGCTGCACGGGTACCTGTGCCGATTTGAGGACGGAAATGTTGGTTTGGCTCAGCTCACCATGCATCGCATATTCGCTGTAGACTTGAAGTGCTCGATCATAGTTGCCTCTGGCGCTTTCCACTTCCCGCAGCAACGGTTGCAGGCCGTCTCGTACGTGCTTGAAGTTGATGACTTTCTGGCGTTGCGCTTCTTCGGCTTGCCGAGCGGCTTCCGAGAGTCGCCGCGCGCGAGCCGCCTCGTTGCGCGTCGCCGCTACAATCTTATCCGATTCGGCCGCCAGCTTTTCCCGCATGGTTGCAATCTCGGCCCGGAGCTTCTGCATCGTTGGATGACGTTCGCCTAGCGATGTAGCAAGATCGGCGAGTTCCCCTTCTTTGCGTGCAAGATCAACCTGCAAACTCTTGATCAGCTCATTACCGAGGACTTCCGAAGAAGCCTGCCCGGCACGCCTCCCGGCATCGCCCTCCGCGGGTGCTTCCTGCAACCGACTCTCCGCTGCCCGAAGGCCCGCATCGGCTGCCAGCCTCTCACGCATCAACTCGTTGAGGTGCTCAGTCTCGACATCGAGGCGCTCCTCAGTTGCTATGATCCCCATCCGTTCCTGATAATCGCTGACACGGCTTTCCGCCTGCTCGAGGTCGTTCCGTAATTTCGACAGCAGCTTTTCCGCCGACTGTGCTGTTTCTAACGCCGGTGTTCCGCCAAGCTGCTGAATCATGTGGCGATAAGCGTCAACGTAGGCATTGGTGATCTTGGCCGCCATCTCGGCATTGGCGTCTTGGAACCAGATGTCGATCAGACGTGTCTCAGTGCCGACCGTGACCAGTAGATTCTCCATCAGTTTCCCGATCAACCAGCCACTGAAATTCTCGGGCTCGTCTTCGGTACTTGTGAATCGCTCTAGCCAAAGCGGCGAATGGGTCAAATCGAGTTCCGCCGCGACACGTTCGGCAACAGGGCGGCTCTTGATGATATCGACCTGCGTGGAAAGGTAGCTAGACTGCATCCCCACCGGAAGTAGCTCGCCTGCCAATTCACCTTCCAGCGGCTTTCTGTAGTCGAGCAGGATCGTCGCGTTAGCCGAGTAGATCGGCTCATTTAGCTTGCTGACAATCAGGGCGACGCCTGCCGCGCCAAACGACAGCAACAGAATAAGCCAGAGGCGGCTCTTGAAGATTTCCAACAGGATGCCGAGCGTCATGTGTTACTCACTACCGGACGTGCAATTTGGCAATGACTCGCAGAAAGCGCCTCTAATCCGCGTGTCAAATGCGCGGTCCGCTGCCGATCTGCGGCACCGCGAACCAATGCGCGAACGATCTTCCGAATCGCTCGCTCAAAAACGCGGCTTGAGGGGCGTAATACTCCTCCAGGGCGCCTCTGACTTCTCCCGGGATGTCGTCCTCGGGCACGTCGTTGACCCGCGTGGCGTGGCCCGCGGCACGATTGATCGGGCCCGAGTCCAGCCCTAGAAAATCGCAAACGCTGCCGAGGGCATCGACTGGGTTCTCCAGAATATCGTCGAAGAAAAGATAAAGTATCTGACCCCGATAATGTGTCTCCCACCGCTTGATTGCAGACATGTAGTCGCCACGTGCCAATAGACCGGGACGCATCGCCATGCGTACGAGCGCGGCGGCGTCGGTAACATCTCGTGGATGCATATGGAACCGCCACCAGAGTTCCTTTCTGATACTGGACCAAGCGCGCGCGACCGGATTGCGCATGGAGTATATCAATTTCAGGTTCGGAAGATGTGTTTTAATGATTCCGATGCGTTGTACGCTCAATAACGAATAGTCGGGTGTCAACTCTCCGGTCAGTTTGCTTCCACAATGGCCGAAGTGACTGCGGTACCAACGCCAGTGATGCGGATTGTCAAGATCCAGAGTGAGGGGCGGGCGCCGCGTATCCGGACCATAGCCCCATCGCTCTTTAACGTCTGTTTCGTCGAAAAAATGTATTTCTTTTTTCTTGGAAAGGCAGACGTCGGGATGCAGAGCCAGACGGCCATAAAGCCAAGTCGATGCCGCCCGGGGGGCACCGATTCCGATGAAGTCAGGGTCACGTACGGGCAACCCAACAGCAAACCTGGCGTAGGTCAGTTCAACCTGTCTTCTCAGGTCATGGTAGCCGACTCGGGTTCTCCAGCGCGCATATTGTGCGAGCCTGGCAACTGTCCAGTCCATTTTTGCGTCCTAAAGTCAATTGAATGAGGTGTGAAGCTCGCCATCGGTCGTGATCGCTGTTCGTGCCGTCGCGGAACCTGATCGCCACTGGGGCAGAGGGCGTCTGGTGATCTGCTCGACCAAACGAATCTCATCTTCCAGTAAGAACCGCAGCCGCTCTCGGGTCGCGGCCGATACCGGGGGAATCCTCGCGTCAGGAGGACGCCGGTTTACCAGGCGATAAAGTCTCTGAAGGCCGACTTTCTGGCCAGCGCGCCAAAGTCCGTCCACTCCGAGGAAGCGAACGACTTGGCGCGCGGCTTTACGCGTGTGCTCGATTACGCGAAACTTATAGACATGGCTTTCGTTGGATCGCTGTTCGATCGCGCGCGACACGTGATCGGGGTCGATATCGAGAAATCGATACACATCTTCTGCAACAGCGAGCGGGTCGCTGTCAATGTCTTCCTGAAACAGGATCAGCATTCTGGATTCCGGAATCACCTTCAGCCAGCGCTGAAGATGCGTTCCGTAGCGGCTCTGTTCCAGATAAAGTGGATTATTGGCAAGTCCCGATTCAAACGACAAATCGTCCCCATGAAAATGTCCTAATCGCACCTCATGACGGTGGTTGGAGATGGCCCGCTCCAACGGGTCGCGCAGCGAAACCAGAATCTTGACGTCGGGCGCGTAGGTTTTCACGCGTTCCGGTACAGCTGGATCAATAAAGTAAGAGGGAGATAGTTCGCCGTTGATACGATTCGCTGAATCAGCCGGAAACTGATCCTGGTACCATTGGTATCCCCGACCATAATGATAAGAAAAAAAGTCGACTTCTTTACGTTTGCTCAACGCGAGATGTGGGTGGTCAACCAAAATGTCATAAAGCCAGGTCGTGGCACATTTCTGCACGCCAACACCCAGAAACAACTGTCTTTTCACGGTCTGAATTCCGCCTTTTGAAGCGAGTTGTAGAGCAGTCTTGGAACACTCCCAGCAGGACGATCCTTACGAAAAGTCGTCGCTAGCCGGACACGGTACGGATTTTCTGGTCCAAGTGCCGCACTCGCCGCGACTAGGCAAAAAACGCGCCTGAACCAGTCCGGCTGACCCTTGATGCTCCAAACGGACCTCGCGGTGACTAAAGTTTAGCATGACTGGCCGGGTCAAGGTGTCCGTCTGGTGTCAGGCTGTCCGCCTGGTATCGTTGCTGTGCTGCCGGACACTAGTCCGAACCGATCTGGTCAACCCGTCGTTCTCAGGTCGCGTGCTTTCCTAACAGCAACTCCGGGGGCGGAGATCTAGAAAACCGCGTGCGTTGCCGGAGGATGCCAGCCGTATTCACAAAGCGGGTCGCGATCGAGACCTTGCTGGCCACCGCACGGCGCGACTCGACCGTGCCCATCATGTTCATGGCCGCCCACAGGGCGCTGCGTGGCACCCCCGAACAATCACCCAAGGGGCGGTAGCGACGGGTTTCCAGACGGCCATGACCCCGCTCGACGGTCTCGAGAAACGCCGAAGCGACCCCGGCATCGCCTTGGGCATCGGCCTCGATGAAGGCCTCCTCGACCTCGGCGGCCAGCGTTTCCTGGTTGCCTTTGATGGCCAGGACGTCGTCACCCCGTGATCGATGTGATCTGCTCGGCAATCTTGGTTTGACAGCCCATGGCGGCAATGGTGACGATGCATCCTTTCAACTGCAGCCACTCCAGCAGCCGCGGAATCGCCGTGATCTCTTTGGATTTGGCCTCCGTGGTCACTTGCCCGAGCACCACCCGGTTGGCCGTCGCCCAGGCACCGACCAAGTGCAACGCGGCTAACCCGTTGCCGCGGTTGTGCGAGCGGCGCAAAGTCTTACCATCCACCGCAATGATCTCATCGGGAAGCAGCGTGGCGACCGCTGCGCTCCACTGCCGAAAACAGGCCGCGAACTGCGTCGCATTGATCCGCAGCGCAGCAAAATGACGCGCAATGGATCGCTCGATACCCGAGTCGCACACTGGTCAGATCTCCCCAAAACGAAACAAGCGCGAATCATGGGGGTGGCCGAGTCGGTTATCCAGCAGTATCCGCTAATATGTTGATGCGATAACCCTGAGCAACTATTTTCATCTTGATCGCATCTTCTCCCCGAAATCCTGGAGAACCTGCGATCTTTTGAAAATCATCAAAATATCAAGAGGCTACCGCATTGGTTAGAGTGGATCTCCGGACTAAGGTAGCGTACAAGAGCCGAAGTTCGGCAAGCTCACCGCGTTGCCGACCGATACCCGATTGAGTCCCGCTAGAACCCTCGTACCAACGGGAGAGGTTAGGGTTAGGCAACCCAAGGTTCCCGCCGGGATATTGAAGTCGAACCCGTCCTGACCATCCCTGTTCACATTAAGGGCAAAGCGTGGTAGCGACAGGACGTCATTTGCCTCAATGGAGAAACCGGTCTTGTCAGTGAAAGACCGGCTGCCGGTGAGGCTACCCGTGTACTTCATTTTGCTGACATTGCCGCCAGCGGTCACCCGCACATGCCAGCGGTTTGTATCACAATCATTCCACAGAAAAACCTCGGACTCGGCGGCTTTGTCGTACTCGGGTTGGCCGCAGGTAGGCCGAGGACCGCCCGCGGTTCCTGTACCCTCAACCAGGCGAACGATCTGATTGGCTTGTAACCCGGAAAAGTGATCTGCTGTTCCACTGGGCCAGAAGATATCAAGGTCGACCGTGGTGTTGATCGCCAGACCGAAATGGGTTTGCACATAATTCTGAACGTATCGATGCACACCGTTGTGTTGCTCGCGCATTTGCATCTTGCCGTCCGGAGTGGTTGCGTAGATGACAGCGCCGACACCGTCGCGATTGGACGCGACACCCTCCAGATCGATCAATATCCAACCATTACTGTTTCCCTGATTGCGGAACAACTGCTGCTGGCCGGCGTCCGCTACGGGTGCGGGATATCGTCCCTGGGTTACGAAGAGGTCGAGGAACCCATCCTGATCGTAATCGACCAAGGTGACGGTGTCTGTCCTTCCAACCGTGTCACCGGCCGCCCCGCCGCCGTTGTGGACTAGACGGAAGGTCCCGTTCCCCAGGTTCTCGAATAGTTGGTTCGGCACGTTCGCCACCCTACCGCTTGATCCGATATAAACGTCCAAATCCATGTCGTTGTCAAAGTCGCCGGTTACGAGCGAGCGGGCGTAGGTCCGGATGGTTGACGCGGGATTGAGGAAGGCATCTGCGGTATCGCGCTTCACCAGTGCACCCGCCTCGTTCAGGAACAGGACAGGCGCTGCGGCCTCGCCCTGGTCGAGCCTGACGGCACCGATTGCGGTAGGAGCGGAAATCCCACTTGCGTGAGCAACAAGATTCACTTCGGCGCCGGCTCTGACGACCCGCACCTGCCAGGCGCCGCCCACGTAACCGATATAGATACCGGCCGGGCGGCTCGCCGGAAGCCCAGCGTAGGCAACATTGGCGGTCGATAACGTCAACCTGACATGATGGGGATAGCGGTTGGGTCCGTTCAGCCCCGAGTCGGCATCTGCCGACGGTGACACGCCATTGGCGCCAAGGTGAATATCCGACAGATCGGTGTCCCAACCAAACTCGATCTGGACTTCGGCGGGCGCGGTGAAAGTGAAGCCTTGCTCGGCCGAGTTCGACGACAGGTAGGCTTGTAGCCGATCGTTGGTTGGCCCAACCCGCATGACCGCGGCGAGATTGGGTGCCGTGACGCCTCCAAATATGTCAGGAGTCAGATCGCCATTGAAATCCCCAATCGCTACATCGAACAGTTGAGCGTTGAACAAAGCAGTGCCAATCACGGACTGCAGGTCGACGAAAGGAGTGGACAACATGTCAAAGGCGCGCGTGATCCTCGAAGTATCGCCGCAGAGCAGCACGGGTTCTCCAGCAGGCCCCAAATGCGATACCATCACGGAATGGCAACTGCCGGCATCGAATCCGGTTTCCAGGCCGGCGTCGACAAAGCCGCCGCCGCCGACCTGTCTGAAAACGGTGGACGGGTATTGATCAGGGGCCGTTTGCAGCGCAGCGATCACGAGATCCAGATGTCCATCGCGGTCGATGTCAACCCACAGCGGCGTGCGCGAGCGGGCGCGTGGGTTATCGAGACCGTAGCTTTGCGCTTGTTCGCTTAACTGCCCACTGTCGTTGATGAACAGATTGTTCCGCCAGTTGTTGCGGATCGGCGAAGAGCCGGCGGACGCGCCCGCGCCGCCCCCGCAGACTTCGATGAGGTCCTGGTCGCCGTCGTTATCCATGTCCGCCCAGGCAACGCCGTGGGTATCGTCCATGTAATGTGCGGCAGCGTCGGTCACCGCGGAGTTGATGACGTTCGTGAAGCGCCCGTTGCAGTTGTTTCGATAAAGGGCGGTCGGCAAATACTGGTGCATACCCAGCCAGAGGTCCGGGCAGCCGTCGTTGTTGAGATCGCCCCAAGCGGCACCCCAAGTTTCTCCTGGGCTGTCGATCAGTGGAGCACCGGCGGCATTCCTGGCCTCCTGGAATTGGTTGTCATCAATCGCAGCGAACGTCACAACCGGCGGTAAGAAAAATACGAGGCAGCTTGCGGTGAGGAGTGCTCGCCGGACAAGACACGCCTCGGGCGCTCTGTCCGTGGCGTTCTCTGACCGAGTCGATGTTTGCACTGTTGTCGAAACGCTCATAAGTCTACTCCTGATTGCAAAAAAAGCACTGATGCGCAACCGCTCCATGGCCAAGTGGATCGTCTGGACCGCCCCATGAACGGGCGAACGGGTAATCGCGAATACCTCATCGACGGCAGTCAGCGGCTGGCCATTGAGGACGGCCCGAATCGCTTCCGGTTGCGCGACGGTTAGCGACGAAAGGCGATTACTGTCAAATCCCATACCACCTCGCTCCTCTGTTCGCCCACCTTCCGCGTCGGATCGACAGGAGCATAGCCCGGCTATGCTCCTGTCGGTGCGTTTTGAAGGCAGACGAAAATCCTTCGCGATCTGGTGCAGGATTCTCCGGCAATTGCCTACGGCGAGATGGCGCAGGACTCAAGCGTCAGCAGATTGAAGGATGCCGGCATCAAGGTGCGCGCTACACCCAGATACACAGGTATTTCTGCCGGTGCATCAACCGCAAAACAGAGGTTTGCACTCGCGGGCGCGGAGAAGTTAACGCCATCCTGGCTGCCGGAATCGCCTCGCATGAGGTACGTAATGCGACTGGGGTCAGTCGTGAAGTCCAGGGTGTCGACCGCTTCGATGTTGAAACCGGTGACGTTGAGAAAACCTAGGTCCGAACTGATTTTCCCCTGGTAAATAATCGAACTGCCACCGGCCGTCATGCGGGCGCTCCAAGCACCTGAGGTGCAGTTCTTCCATACGAACACGGCCCGGTCGGTCGTCGGGCTGTAGGTCGGCTGGCCGCAGGGCGAAGCCTCATCATCCGTGATCGTCACCGTCGCTTCCGTCCTGTTCAAGTCGGCGTTCACCGGGTTGCTTAAGGCGACGGTAAAGGTCTCGTCACCTTCGGCTAAGCTGTCGTCATTGACACCTACAACCAGGCTGCGGCTGATCTCACCGGCGGAGAACGTGACGGTCGTCACGGCGACCTCTGTGTAATCGGCTGGGGCGATCGCAGTGCCGTTCGCCGTCGCGACGTCCACCGAGACCTCGGTCGGCATCGCCTTTGACAGCGATAGCATGAGCTCGGCTGCACCACTTGGATCGTTTTCCATCAGGGCCACATCGGCGATCGATAGGGTTGGCGGCAACACGGCGCCGCAGGTCCCCAGGGTGGCAAGGTCGAAGGGCGCTTGGACCAGTGTCCGCGCGGCACCAACGTAGATCGGAACGCCGCCGGGTGCAGCGACCGTAAAGCAGACGCTGGCGCCCTCAGTCACTGAGAAGTCGACACCGTCCTGGCTGCCTGCCGAGCCGGTCATCTGGTAGGTGATGCGGTTGCGGTCCGACGTGACATCCAGCGTATCGACTGCCTCGATACTGAAACCAGTTGGGTTGACAAATGGCTGGTCGGCGAGCAGTGCACCGCGATGGGTCACCTTGCGCGTTCCCGTGGTCATGCGTGCACGCCAGCGGCCGTCGCTGCAGTTTTTCCACAAGAAGATGCCGCGTTCGGTTGCCGGAGCATAGGTCGGCGCTCCGCACGGCGAGGGCTCATTGTCGGTGATCGTTACCTTCGCCGTCGTGGTGGCAAGCGTCGCATTGACCGGGTTACTCAGCACGATCAGAACGTCCTCCGGACCTTCTGCCAGCGCATCGTCCTGAATGGCGACGCTCACTTGCTGACTGGTCTCGCCAGGGGCAAAGGTGATGACCGTCGAGGGCACTGCGGTGTAGTCGTTCGGTGCCTTTGCCGTGCCATCAGCACTGCTCACCGACACAGTCACCGGTGCTGTGCTTGCTTTGGACAAACTGACGGTCACTGCCGCCATGCCGGTCGGCTCATTTTCCTGCGCAGTGATATCGACAACCGAAATTTGCGGCGGCAGATTGGTGCAGGGACCAAACGTAGTCAAGTCGAATGGCGGGTAGATCGGCGTCCGTGCGTAGCCGAGATAGACCGGACTATCGGCAGGTAAGGTCGACGTGAAGCAGGCCGTGCCCGAAGCCGGGAGCCTGAAGTCGAAACCGTCTTCCTGGCCGCTGACTTGCAGTGTGTAGTCGATGCGGCTCGGATCGGTGCTGAAGTCCAGGACGTCGTTGCTCTCAATGCTGACGCCGGTAACTGAGTCGAACGCCTGCGTTGCCACCAGGCTCCCTTGGTGTGTCAAAGATCGACCGCCGGGGGACGCGCGCACCTGCCAGGTTCCAGCATTGCAGTCTTTCCAGAGGAATACGGCGGACTCGGTCGCCTTATTGTAGGTTGGTTTCGTGCACGGGGACGGCGGGACAGTGGCCGTCGGCGTGATTTCCTCCACGAGACCGCCCTCCGTGATCCGGTACAGCCGATCAGCCGACAGACCGGTAAACATGTCTACTCGGTTGCTGGGCTTTGGCCAATGCACTTCAATGTCGACAGTCGCGTTGGCACCCAAACCGAAGTGGACCCGCTGGTGATTCTGCGCCCACCGATGGTATCCGCCGTTTTGCTCACGGAACTGCGTGACGATACCGCTTTCGGCACTGCCTGCTGTCGCGTACACCCTGGCCCCGACGGCATCGCGATTCGCCGTGGTGCCGACCAGATCGAGCTCAACCCAGTGGTTCGCGTTACCCAGGTTGCGGAACATGTTGTCGGTACCGCCGTTATTGACGAATTTGACCTCGGGATAAAGCGCCAGGCCATTGGTCACGAAGAGATCAAGGAACCCGTCTACGTCGTAATCAGCGACCACGACATTCTCACCCAGGCCGACGCCGCGCCCGACCGGGCCTTCAGCGCCAGTGATCTCGCTGATAAGCCCGAAGGTACCGTCGCCATGATTTTCATAGAGCCGGTTACTCAGGTTACTGATCGCGCCGCGGCATACGAGGTAGAGATCGAGATCCATGTCGTTGTCGAAGTCCCCGGCAGCACCGCTGACGCAGGAAATCGGGGGCCCGAACCCGGCCGCGCTGGTGCGGTTCGTGAGGACGCCGCCCTCATTGAAAAAAAACGCGGGCGTGATTGGCCGGTCGCCAACCTGAAGGCCGATGAAGTTGAGATCTGCGATGGTCGCGGTGCTATTCACAAAGAAGTACGCATAGTTCCATTTGCTGCCCGGTGAGACCATGACCTTCCACACTTGAGACTCGGGATCGTAGCCGATGTAAACCCCTTGATTGCGCGCCGGGTCGTGCGACATCAAACCGATGTTGCCGGGGTCCGCGGGAGAGAGGTTGGCGACGAGCATTCCATTATCTTGCACCGCCAGGCGATAGCCCTCCGAGCCGACAAAGACCTTGGTCGGGTTGCCGTTGTTCCAGGAAATGGTAATCCTGATGTCGCCTTGAGTGCTGAATGTAAAGCCATTTTCGTTTGCCTTGCCGGAAACGACGCTGGCTTCGATGCCGTCGTTATTCTGCCCGGTGAGTTGCGCACCGCTCGGGCGCTGGAAGCCCCGAACCACAAACAGATCGGTTTGCAAGTTTCCGTCGAAATCGCCGACGAACGAATCAACGGCTTGAGTCACCGTTGGTACGATGGCGGTGATATCGGTGAAGCTGGGTGTGGTCATGCTGTAGACCTTATCGGGGAAAATATCCTGCCCCGGACAGATCAGGTCCAAGTCGCCATCCGCGTTCAAGTCCGCCAGTTGGAGATACTGAAGCTGCTTACACTTTTGACCAGTTGCGGCATTCATGCGCGTGAACGTCAGCGCGGTCGGTTGTTCGGGAACTTGGCCAAACAGGGCCGGCGTGCTGCGGAGAATTGCGAGCCCCCAATCGAGTGAACCGTCGCCGGTGAAATCCACCCAAACCGGTAGGCGACCACCGACATTGTAGGTACTGAAGCCGTACTCAGCGGTCTTGTCCGTGAGGATTTCGCCATTGTTTACAAGAAATTGGAGCGTGGTCCCAAAACCGGCCGAAACGATCAAGTCCTGGTCGCCATCGTTGTCGAAATCCGCCCAGGACGCCCCGTGCTGGTCGGCCCCGGGTTCCGCTCGCCAGCGGTCGACCTCGAACCAGCGATCCTCAAAACCGCCGTCGCCCTGATTGATAAACAGGCTCGGACGGGCCCGATGATGATTGACAAAGAGATCCGGCCAACCGTCGCCGTTCGAGTCTCCCCAGGATGCCCCGTAAGATTCCCCCTTGTAGTTCGTCATGGTCTGCTGAGAAACGTCTTCGAACTGCATTTGCGCACCCGCGTTGGCGGCATTCAGTAAGGCGATAACGATCAGCGAGGTAAACGCCATGAAGCGTCGTTGCCAGGTTGCTCGTCTTGGACTTGTGATCATGATATAGGTGCTTCCTGTGAGTAGAGTGAACAGAAGTTAAGAATACATAGAGCGCTGGCGTCCGGTGATTGCACAATGTTTCGTGACGCTGTCGCGAACCTGCAATTAGGCTTCCGGGCTGGCGTTTAGTTCATTGCCGGTCGCCGGGTTTCCGAGGACAGGCGCTGTGGGCATGGGTGCGCTCTGTGCTGCCTCGCTACCCCCGACTGAAGGTCGCTCGAACACGTTTAATTGATAAAGAACGAACCGCGATTCGTCGAGTGGCTTGTTACGTTTCTTTAGCCAGAATCGTGCCAAGGGCAATTTTGTCGGCGCGTGTGGTCCAGTCAGCACGAGGAGCACCTGGCAGGACACGGTCATTTCAGTAAATGTGTGTCGTATCCGAAACGCCACGACTTAGGCGAAAGGTTACGCAGTGTCTCCGATGCGCGGTGTGTGATCCAGACGGTGCTCACCCAATTCGATCGTCGAGGGAAGATTGCTTGGGCTATGGTGCTACCTGACCGAGCATCAGTTGAGTCCGCCCGACCGCATCCGCAACCCAACACCGAGCGGTGGCGACCGGCAGAGCGGCGCGAGTCCGTCAACGGGCTGATGGTCGCCAACGTGCCGGCGCACCAACGGGGTTTGCCCGACGCCTCGACACGCCGACAGCCACCTATGGCGGATCGTCAGGCGCACGAATGGCGTGTTTTTCTGCCTTCACCGTGCTGCTCCTCATCAGTGTTTTGATCATGCGCTCCGGCTGAGACCGCCTTACCACAGCGCTTTTCTCTCGTCGAAACAAGCAGTCCTTATCAGCAGTGCAAACGCCGTCACGGTACACACCGACCGCAAGAGAAAGCGGAAGCGGATCACAGCCCGCCTTCGCTGGTGTCCCTACACTCTCTCCCAAGGGTTGATGGCTACACAGTTTCTTGCTCACGCGGCAAGCATCGGCGGCCCGGAACGACCGACTATCTCCTATCTATTTGCCCGCGGGGCACCACAATGAAAATCCAGTATTCCACGATCGCCAACTCAACTGGAAACCTGCTGCGTGCGTCACAGCATACGAAGGTTTTTAACGCTATCAGGCGGTTGCTGGTTGCTGGCGTCATGGTTGGTACCAACGGCTTGCTCAGCGCAAACGCTGCGGCTGCAGTCGACGCCTGCGGCGAGCCGCCCGCATCAGGAAGTTATGAGCCGACCGTCCTGCTCTGGCGGGATTGCGTGAATGATACTTGGAACATGTCCGTTCACGGAGGCGGTAGCGCCGAGATGCTCACCTATGTCGGATCGGTGACGAGCCCTCAGTCAGCCGATCAAGTGGTTGGGTCGTATCTTGAATTGAACGATATTGTGGACAACAGCGACCCCGCGAAAGTCAACTTCACATTATATGCCAACAATCAAGGCAAAGATGCTTTCAAGTTCGCGTTTCCGCCCGGCGCGCCGGTCTGCGTGAGCCTCACTTCGCCCGCTAACCGACTGCTGGTCGGTCCGAACCGAACCCCGGTCAGTTCCCCTGTGGATCTGCGCACCATGGACCCTTGTGGCCATTCCTATCTGGAAGACGCGGACACGACTGACAGCGTTGAGTTGGTCACCGACTCTGATCTGGGTGAAAGACCATTCCCGCGTATCACGACCGGCTCTATAAAGCAAATCGGCTCGGCCGAGCAGTTCTCCAAGTATAACATGATCGCACTTAAGCCGATGAGATTTCAATGGCTAAGCGAAGTCCAGGCGATTAACCCCGGAACGATGGGCCTGCGCATCCATTCTGCGCTTGCTTATCAAGGCTTTGTGGAAAAGGACCCATGCGGACAGGGAAACGGAATGCCCTTCGCAGAGACCGGGCCAGCCACAGCGGGGTGCCAGGTCTTCGCGGGTCACTGGCTGTATGCACCGGGGACCAGGCTAATCAGCGCCATCGCTGCCAACACCACAACCTTGATGGTGGCTGATGCGTCGCGGTTCACCGTCGGGCGCGACCTTGTCATCTACGATGGCGGAGCAGGGGCGTTCGTCAATGCCGAGCACGCAAAAGTCATCGCCCGGGACACCACTAAGAAAACTCTGACCCTAGAGCGCAGAGGCTTCAAGTCGACGGCGATGCCCCATCCGGCGGGCGCAATCGTCGCTGAACATGTAATTGGCAATGGTGATGCCCTGGAACCTGAGATCTGGGTCTACAATCAGAGTACGACTTGTCCAAGAGACTCCAACGGGCGTCGGCTCAATGAGGTGATGGCCGACTGGTTGGCTGCGAATTACATGAAGGATCATAATGGAGTTCCTTCGCAAGTCAAGCTGGAGGGGATTCTCTTCGATTCCGATTTTCATTTCCTTTCGGATTCAGGCCACGGTAAAACCCCGGATGTCGATAATGATCTCGTGCGAGACGACGGGATCTCATCTACCGGTGAGAACTTATGGGGCGAAGGGCTCAATGCCTTCTACGAGATGGTACGTGAGCGACTGCCGAACCTGGTCGTAGTAGGCGGCGTTGGTGAAAGCCGAGGCTATACCACGTTGAATGGAACTCAGTTGGAAGGTTGGCCCCAATTCAATCTGGAACCGGGTCCTACTCCAGATTACCAGGTTATTAACGCCAACATGTCGGCCTACAGCGTTCATATGCACCGAGGTCTCGTTGGCCCACGTTACTCTGAGGGGCTCAATAAGATGCCGACCAAGCTCTATCCGAGCGTCACCGAGGCGCCTCCGGATAACTCGAGGTTCCGCTTCGGATACGGCCTGATGTTGATGGGTGACGGCTACTACGGTCAGATGAACTGGCATGTCGTCGACCCTTGGTGGGATGAGTATGCGGTCGATGTCGTACCTGGATCTTCAACCTTCGGGCAGGCGATCACATCAAACCCGCAGGACGAGTCTTCGATCCGTAGTCATAGCGGTTGGATGGGTTTTCCGTTAGGGCCGCGCTATCGCGTCTACGACCCGGTTGCCTTTGCTCCGGAGCGCAGTCTGCTGCCAAACGGTACCTTCGACTCAGGCATAACGGGTTGGAGCGGCGTCAACCTCTCGGTGCGTGGCGACACTGCTGAAGCCAACCGCCTGGACGGCGCTGGGGCGCTGTACATCAGCAGGCACCTGCAGTATACGAAAGCGAAGAGTGGCGCCATTGCCAAGAGTGCGAACATCAGTGTGGTCGCCGGCAGGCAGTACACCTTGGCCTTCAGCGTGAAGTCCAGCGTTATCCGTGAACTTCAAGTATCCATAGGTGCAGCGAGCCAGGAATTTACGGTTCCTGATACGTGGAGTAGGCAAGTGTTCACCTTTACCGCCTCGACTACAGGAAATTTTCCGGTCCGGTTCCTTGTCGGTCGGGAAAACACCGAAATCTGGGTTGACTCCGTGTACGTGTTCGAGGGTAATGCTGACGTATTCCGGCGCGATTTCGATCATGCGGTTGTGATCGTTAATGCGACTCCGAACGTTCGTACCGTCGATCTGGGGGGTAGGTTCAAGCGTATCCAGGGCACCCAGGACCCAATCAACGACGGAGCCACGGTTTCCGAAGTCACGGTGCCGCGCTATGATTCGATTGTTCTGGTGCGCCCTTGATCGCGCTTAACGTTGCGGTTCACTCACGGCGGACTCCCACAACCTAGGTCGAATCCCCGTGGTGATTTGTCGAACGTCCTCGCCCCGGCGACGACCATAGGTAGGTCGGTTACGGTGTCGCGCAAGAATCGATATCCGGTATGCCCACCGAAGTGCCGAGACTCACACGATTGGACCCCGCGATGACTTCGGTGTTGGCAGGTGCGCTCATCCTTAAGCATACCTGGGCATTGTCGGCGATGGTGAAATCGATTCCGTCTTGTCTCGAGTTGGTGACGTTCATGACGAAATCGGGCGGGAGTCGGTCCGTTGCTTCAAAAGAAGACCCGGTCAAACTCAAGAATGGCGCGTCAGATGTCAAGCTACCGCGGTAGGTTACCGAATGGTCGCCCGCGGTCGCTCGGATATGCCACTGATTGGTGCCGCAGTCTTTCCAAAGGAAGACGCCGGCTTCGGTGGCTTGATTATAGTCCGGTTTATTGCACGCAGGTTGGGTGGCCCCGCTGCGATCCCCGCTGCCTTCAACAAGATTAAGAACTTGATCAGCATTCAACCCTGCGAAGGTGTCGACAGTTCCACTGGGCCAGAAGACATCCAGGTCGACCTTCGCGTTTCCGGCAAGACCAAAATGCGTCTGGACATGGTTTTGGACGTATCGATGTACGCCATTGCTCTGCTCGCGCATTTGGATCTTGCCGTCCGGGGTAGTTGCATAGATTACGGCGCCAATCCCGTCCCGATTGGACTCGATTCCCTCCAGGTTGATAAGAATCCAATGGTTTTCATTTCCGCGATTGCGAAATAATTGATGCTGTCCGACGTAGGAAAATGGACCGGGGTACCGCCCTTGGGTTACGAATAAATCAAGAAAACCATCTTGATCATAGTCCACCGTGGTCACTGAGTCGGTTCGGCCCAGCAGGTCGCCGGCTGCACCACCAGCGCTTGGAGCCAAACTGAAGGTCCCCTTACCCTGGTTGTCGAACAGCAAATTTGTGACGTTGGCTACGCGGCCGCTGGACCCGACGTAGAGGTCCAGGTCCATGTCGTTGTCGAAGTCACCGGCGACGAGCGACCGGGCGTATGTTTGGACCGCAGACTGCGTCTCGCTGAAGGTGTCGGCTGCACTCCGCTTCACAAGCGAGCCATGTTGGTTTTCGAAGAAAATCGGTGCAGCCATTCCGCCCTGAGTGAGGCCAACAGCGCCGATGGCAGCGGGCTGCGATATCCTATCCGCCTGCACAATGATATTCAGTTCCGAGCCGGCGTTGATGGCGCGTATTTGCCAGCTTCCGTTGACATAGCCAACAAAAATCCCATTAGTTCGGTTCAGACGTATCCCTTGCAAATCGGGATTCGAGCTAGAAAGCGTGAACTTGACGTGATGGGGATAGCGGTTTGGGCCATTTAAACCCACATCAGAATCGCTAGGCGCCCTGACGCCGGCGGCGCCAAGGTAAATGTCCGAAAGCAGGGTACTCGACCCGAACTCCATCTCTACGTCCCCCGGTGCCGAAAATGTAAATCCTTGTTCTGCCCTGGCCGAATTAAGTAATGCATGAATGCGGTCATTATTTGGCCCGGTCCTCACCGCCATGGCCGAGTTCGGCGGGGCGACGCCGCCGAAGACATCGGGTGTCAAGTCACCGTTAAAGTCGCCGATTGCCAGATCAAAAAGCCCGGACGCAAAGATGGCAGGGCCAATAATCGGTGTCAGGTCAAGAAAGTGACCTGTCGAAACATCGTAGATCTTGCTCACATTGGAGGTGTCGCTGCAAATCAGTGCTTGCTCTCCGAGCGAACCCAGATGAGATATCATGACAGACTGGCAACTGCCGGCATCGAATCCGGTTTCGGCGTTGACCTCCAGAAAACCGCCCGAGACCTGGCGGAAGACCGCAGAAGGTTGCTGTTTGGTGTTTGTCTGCAGAGCACCGATCGCGATATCCAGCAAACCGTTGTTGTCGAAATCCACCCATACCGGTGTTCGTGAGCGTGCGCGGGGGTTGTCGATGCCCCAGGCTTCCGCCTCCTCACGCAGGAGTCCGCCGTAGTTGATGAATAAGTTATTACGCCATTGCGGCAGCACTTTGTCCGAACCAGCCGCAGTTCCGGCGCCACCGCCGCTGACCTCGATAAGATCGTCGTCGCCATCGTTGTCTATGTCCGCCCAAGCGACTCCGTGCGTGTCGTCACGGTAATGCTCTGCGGCATCGACCACCGCGGAGTTGATCACGTTTGTGAAACCGCCTCGACAGTTGTTACGGAACAGTCCTGTCGGTGAAAACTGGTGCATACCTAGCCAGAGGTCCGGGCACCCGTCATTATCCAGGTCGCCCCACGCGGCGCCCCAGGTTTCACCAGGAAAATCGATGACGGGGTTGCCCGTCGTGCCCCTGACCTCTTGGAATTGGTTAGCGTCAACCTGTGCGTGCACTTCCACCGTCATCTGGGACGAGATCATAGCCGCTACGGCTACAATCGCTTTCAGCCTGTAGCGCTCAGTGCCAAGGTGATGGTCGATCTGAGGAGGGCGCAGAAATTGTAGGTCCATGATGTTTTTCATGCTGTGTTATCAAGATGCCGTTGAAGTTGTGGAACCTGAGTGACGCGGCAGGTCCCCAACCGCGCAAGCGCCCTCGGGCAACGACGACGCGACCGGGAATTCTGAAAGCGATCACCTGTCCGCACCGCACGTGCAGATATTAACGCAGGTTCCGAACGATCAACTAGGGTTCACGTTTATCGCCGCTTACGAGCAAGAAGCGTGCTAGAAGTCTCTGGCCCAGGGGCGCGGTTCAGTGTCGCTGCGCCGGCTATTTCGCCCATTCAAGCCTGGTAAATGTTTCAAAAAGTGCTATTGTGACCTAGCGGAACCGTATATCTGTAACAAAAAATTTACAGAACTCGCAGGTAAATTTCCGTCAGGACTGTTGAAAATATGCCCTGTTCGCACGGGACCGCGCTGACATCAGGCCGAGGGCGCATCCGGCGACTGGCGCAATGTGCGACTGCCATCGGCGATTCTCGACGTACTGTGTTTACTCCGGAAACAATAGTATGTCGCAAACCGAGTCGAAGGCCGCTATGGCGCGGACGGGGTCTTCGACACGATCATCAAGGGCAGCGACACCTTAAGGATGCTGCGGGAGGCGCGATATCGGCGTGTGTCACCGAGATGAACAGGTGGCCGTCGACCTGCGCCTTGATGGGCAGTAGACCCCGGGGTGGGTCACGTGGTCCCGGCGACCGGCTAACGTTCCCAGCAGATCGCCGTAGCGAACTGACCCGTGCATCCGCATCGATCTCAATGCAGTCGGTTGGCCTATCCCGTGACTCTTGGCCTTCAGGCGCCCGATGCGCTCCCAGAGCTATCGATTTGCGTGGTGGTCCGCGGCCGCGCCAAGCCCTCATGCTGGGCTTGCAAGGCGGTTTGGAAGCGCTGGGCGAAACGCTCGGCGATCCCCTTATCCTTGCCGGCTCGGCATTCGGAAAAGCACTACAGCCACACCTCCTCAGCATGGGTGTCGACCACCCGCTGGATGGTCAACGCCTCGTTACTGGCCGTCGTCAGCGCCGTGGCCTCGAGGGCATCGAGCTGCCGCTGGCGCTCGCGGCTGACCACCAAGTAGCGGTAACCCTGAGTACGCAGCCAAAGAATCTGGTCGGCGGTCGCGATCCCGGCATCCATTACCACCAGGGCGCCGCGCGGCGCCCCCAAGCCCTGCAGCATGCCTTACAAGGTCGTGCCCTCGGTCACCGCGCCGTCGAAGGTCTGGGGGCGGCGCACAAAGCCGCTGCCATCCAGCACCAGCACCAGCCCCAGGGTGATCAGTGGGCAGTCGTTGCGCTGCTCCTTGGAGTGTCTGCGCTGGGCCTTGGGGTTGCCACGCGCCGCCCCCTCAAAGAAGGTGTTGGTCAGATCATTGAGGGTGACCGTCCAGTCCAATCCAAACAGGTCACTGGCGCGCGTAAAGACTGTCTGCTCGATCACCGCCCGGGCCGCATCAGTAGGCCTCGACGCTAACCGAATTGCACCCACTTCCGCTAACCGGAAGGGCCCCACCGAGTGCGCAATGGATGACCGCTGGGGTAACCGTTCAGGCCCCTTCGCCGACACCCGACCGTCGCAATGGTGGATCAGGAACTGACGAGCGGACCGAAAACGCCGGGAGCGGCACGCGTCCCTGCCGGGAGGCGTTGGTGAGGAGTGCCGCAGCGCGCCGTCGCGCAGCGGCGGAGCGCGACGGCCGCCGGCGCGCGGTCAGGGATCAGCGCGGCGTGGGGCTTGCGGCGGGCGCTGCCGGGGCGCGCAAGGACGTTCCGGTGAGGCGCAGGGTGATGCAGTGGTGTTGCAGACGGTCGAGCAGGGCATCGACCAGGGGCTTATTGCGGAACAGGTCATACCACTGATCGAAGTCGAGGTTGGTGGTGATGACCGTGCTCTTGCGGGCATAGCGCTGTTCCAAGAGTTGGAACAGCGCGTTGGCGTGCTCGGGCTTGAGGTTCATGTAGCCCAGTTCATCAATCACCAACGCGTCATAAGCGGCCAAGCGCTTGAGCAGGCGCGTGGTGGAGTGATCGGCGAGCGAGGCGTACAGTTCCTCAATGAGGTCTTGGGCGTTGTAGACCATGGGGGCGGCGATCACCGTCCCGGGGCCACTGCCGGCGGCCACCAGGACGCTGGTATTGAGTGCGGGCGCGTTCGCGACTGGCGGCCTGCTGCGCGGGGGTCGCGCTGCGCCCTGCGCCAGCACCCGGCGCACCGTGCGGGGCGTGTGCCCCAGGGTGCGGCTGATGTGGCGGACGCTCAGGCCTCGATCTGCGCGGTGTCGCGGCCCAGCCGGGTGAGCGCGGTCCAGCGCTGGTACCCATTGATCAAGACGAACCCCGCGCCGTCCGCCACCACCAGTAACGGCACCCGCCGGCCGTTGGCGTCGATGGAGGTCATCAGGCGGCGCACCTGCTGCGGGCGCTGCACCCGGGTCTGGGCAAAGGGCGTCGCCAGCCGATGCAGGTCCCGTTCAGGGGTGAGGCGTTCATGGCCCCTACGCTAGCCCCAACCCCCGGCCAACACCAGCGAGTCCTCTCTTTGCAATCACCCGCCAACCCGCCTAGGGCGTTGCTACAGCGCTGAGTATGAAAAGGTTTCCGGCGTTGACACGTCCCCATTTGCAGTCCGCCCCAGACCACGGCTCGACGCGGTAAGTGCCTGCTAGCAAAATGCTCTTAGGCGTTGACGCGTCCTCTTTTGCAATTCCCCCCACGGCCCGGCGCCGCGCGTTGCGCGCCCCCTGCGCCCGGCGGTTGCGCGCGACATACGCGGGGTGCTGCTCCCGCCAGGCGCGCCAGTACTGCGGGTGCTCCCGCGCCCAGGCCTGCTGCGCGGCGTGGTCGTTGGCCCGGTAGTCCGGATCACTGGCGCGCTGGCGACGCTGCCAGTCGTGCTTACGCACCCGCTGGCAGGCCGGCTGCGAACAGTAGGTCTGGGTCGGATTCTGCGGACGCGGCTGAAAGGCCTGGCCGCAACCGCGGCAGCGGGACGTATGGCTCATCTCTTCCACCGATCGGCAAGGTGCCTGACGGTGGAAGTGTGCTCCGGCACCCGCACCGGCCGGAGCGCCGGTGGTGCTCTAGTGCTGAGCGCAAAGCCTTACGCGCCAAAGGATGGAGCCCTTTCGTTAGCAGAAGGTGGGTCGTTTTCGATTAGCGTTGAGGGCAGGTCCGCCGCGCGGCGGAACCGTGCCTGGGGGAGGGTCGCGAAGTCGACCTCCAGCAATTCCCCCAACGCACTTTGCTCACCCAGCCAGCGGTGGGTCGCCCGTTCCGAGCCCGGCGCGGCCATGCGCCCAACCACCGCCCCGACGATCAGCGCCCGTTGTCGGCCGCTCAGCTCCAAGCCCTGGAGCGGCGCGACAAACTTCACCTCCGACGCGGCGCGGGCGGCTCAGTTCCAGGGAGTCGACGTCGATCGCCTGCATATCGCCACCCTCAGGGTCCCCGATCGGCGGGGCCACGCCCTGGCGCGCCAACAGCCGGGCGAACCGCCGCTGCGCCTCCCGTTCGACGGGCGCGACGCCGGCGAGCAAGGCGCCCTGGCCGCTAAGCAGCTCCTCCAGCCGCGCACAGCGTGCCGGCCACTCCGCCTGGGGCAGCGTGAACTGGCGGCCAAAGTTCGGCAGGTTGACCTGGCGCACCCGGCCGCCCACGCGCGAGGACTGCACCAGGCGGTGGGTGGCGTAGCGCTCCCCGGTGGCGCTGTTCGTGGTATGGGTGGGACGGATGGGCATCCAGGTACCTTACGACACCCGGCCCCCGCTTTACTCGATCTCTATTGAATAACTTGGCACTACATTGCGATCTTGGCAGGAGTGTACATAAGGATCAGAGAGTTAGATGCCAGTTGAGGGTCTTTATCAATGGGGTCATTTTAAAGATGGACTAGCGCAATCCGATAATGCTGAGGTACCATCCCTTTAAGCGAGAAAGGCGGTTGCGTCTGGCCGCCGATGCAGTGTCGCGCGGCCGATCAAGATGAGGTGTGGATTTCTCAGAACATCGCCGCTTTTTCGCAGCGCAGATGAGCCGATGGTCACCTGCAATAGTCGGTGAGTCACCCCCGTATAACGTTTGGTGGTTGTAAATGTCAGACAATGAAAACTTGCCGGTAGTTTTTCTTATCGGAGCAGGTCGATCGGGTACGACATTATTGTACAAGACGGTCGCTTTGCATAAGGATGTGGCCTATCTCAGCAATCACCATAATAGATACTCGTCGGTTCTCGTGGCGTCGAGCATTGAGCGATTGGTAAACGGCCGCCCGGAACTGAAACGGAAATGCTGGTTTAGAGACGACGGAAGCGCTAATTTCAACAGAGCGCGTGAGTTTTATTTTAAGTTCATCCCTCAGCCAGCGGAATGCGAAGCGGTCTACGGTCGGTGCGGTGTCCCATTCACTCTGGCGGATGTTCAGGTACCAAGCGAGGAATCGCGAAGGTGCTTGCGGCGCACATTCAAGGAGATATTGCGGTACACGGGGGGTCTTGTGCTGTTGTCCAAGCGTACCGCCAATAATCGGCGAATCGACTACCTGAGATCAGTTTTTCCTGAAGCGAAATTTGTCCATCTGGTCCGTGACGGGCGTGCCGTTGCCTACTCCTTGTTACGTGTCCGATGGTGGGCAGATCACCTGCTATTCTGGTCGGGCAAAAGCCCCGCGGAGATGGGCGCTTTGGGTCACGAGCAATTGGAGCTTGCTGCGAGAAACTGGGTCGAGGAAATGACATTCATCGCGAACGGCTTGGCTGGTATCGATGCTAATCAGGTCTATGAACTTCGTTACGAGGATTTTTTGTCGCAACCGCTTGACGAGTTGAGTGGTTTGCTCAAATTTTTAGGCGTCACCGCAACCGACGAGGAATTCTCGGCATCTGTTTCCGCGCTCGCGCTCAAGCCTGAGAATATGTCCTGGATGAAGGCATGGAGCGATGATCAGCAGAGAAAAGTGCTTACGATCCAGGAGCATTTGCTAAAACAAGCCGGATATATCAAGTGACCGATCGTTAGGTTGTCGATATCCCGGTCGCCTTCCCGGCGGCGTAAATAAAGGTACCCATACCTCGGGATTCGGAGCACTGGTTCCCTGCTGCCCGTAATCATCCCAAGTATCGGCGGTCTGTCATTCGCTCAGCTGCCCTGTTCGTGCGCTTCTATGCATCGCTGCACACGCCGACGTCTCGGTTGACCGCGCCCGGATGTCACTTCCGATCTGTGGTGGCGTGGACCGCAACGCACTCCGCCTTCACCCGCCGGTTGGGCGCACTCCGCCTCCCCCACTGCGGGTGGTTCCCCAAAAATATTACAGCGCCGGGTCGTGGCGTGCTTTTTTGGACACCAACGCCCAGAAACAACCGTCTTTTCACGGTCTGACTTCCGCCTTTTGAAGCGAGCCGTAAAGCAGCCCTCGAACAGTCCCGGCAGGGCGGCCCTCTGATATGAGCTGATCGGCACCGGCTGGGCAGGGAACGAAGGCGACGGTTCGAGTCGCGCACCCGTCGTACTCGTCACGGTGAGGCCAAAAGCCGTGCCTGAATCCATCTGGCCAACTACCGGCGCCCTTGCCCTGTGCAGAAGCTTAGCATGACTGTGTCGGTCGAGGTGTACTTTGTCGACAAATTTGCAAACTCGGTCGCAATTCGCCTGAGAGCACCCAAAACGCGGAACCTGGTCACAACTCCACACTGTCTGCTTTCCTATAGTTCACCCCAAGAGTCAGTGGTGACTAAATGAGTCGGGTTAGATTTCGAGTGTCACCGACTCGGGAAGGGAGTTATTGAACCATTGCGATTTAATCGCTTTCCGGACACCTTTATGAATACTCAACGCGCCATCACCAAGCCAGATTCAGCTTCGCACCATGCGCCACAGCATACGAGGATCTTCAATGCCATCGAGATGCTGATGGTCGCTGGGGCGCTGGTTGGCGGTTCCAGTTGGCCCATTGCACAAGCGATGGCCGCAGTGGAGACCTGTGGTCGGCCGGCCGTCTCAGGAGTCGCGGGTGCGGCCGTGACCCTGTGGGAAAACTGCGACAACGGTTCATGGAATATCTCCATCACCGGCGGACGTAGTACGGCGGCAATTGAGTATGTCGGGTCGATAAAAGGATCTCAGCCCGCCGATATGGTGGTCGGATCGTCTATCGAATCCAACGATGTCTTGGATGCCAGCGACCCTTCCGGGATTGCGTTTCGGCTGTTTGCCGCCGGTGTCGGTATAGACAGCGTCGCCTTCGCATTCCCATCGGGTACCCCGGTGTGCCTGAATCTGACGGCACCTATCGATACCGTGCTGGTCGGACCGAACCGTACCCCGGTGAAGACGCCTTTCGACCTGCGTACCATGGGGCCTTGCGGCCATGCGTATCTTGATGACGCAGAAACCACCGACAGCGTGACGACGGTCTCTGATACGACGCTGGCGGACCGGCCGTTCCCGCGCATCACCACGGGTCCTCTGAAAAAAATCGACACGCCGGAACGGTTCTCGAAGTACAGTATGATCGCCGTCAAGCCGAGTCGCTTTGACTGGCTGAAACAAGTACAGGAGATCAATCCGGAAACCATGGGTCTGCGTATTTTTGCACCATTTGGTTATCAGGGTTTTAATGATACGAATCCGTGCACACTCGCAAGCGGTATGCCGTTCGGTGAGACAGGCGATGCCACCACGGGTTGCAGCGTCTATGCGGGTCATTGGCTTTATTCTCCAGGATCAATTCTCGCAACTGCGATCACCGCGAGCACCACGAGTCTGCGCGTGACCGATGCAAGCCGCTTCATCGCTGATCGGTATATTGTCATCTACGATGGTGCACCGGGTGCTTTTGTCAACGCCGAGCATGCCAAGGTCACCGCGGTCAATACGGCTACCAATACCTTGACGCTGACCAGTCGCGGCCTCAAGTCGACTGCGCGCTTCCATCCCGCGGGTGCGATTGTCGCCACGCATGTGATCGGCAACGGCGACACCAGTGAGCCCGAGCTGTGGGTCTACAATCTCAGTACGACCTGCCCACGCGACGCCAACGGACGTCAGTTCAACGAAGTCATGGCGAGCTGGATCTCCGAGAACTATTCAAGAGATCCATCCGGCAGGCTTACATCGGCTAAACTGGAGGGTATCCTTTACGATTCTGATTTCCACTTCATCGACGACGCCGGGAATGACAAGAGCGCGGATGTGAACAACGATCTCGTGTTGGACAATGGTGTCTCTCCAACCGGCGATAACTACTGGGGTAACGGCCTGAGTGCCTTTTACGATATGGTGCGGGAGCGGCTGCCGAATGCGGTCATCGTCGGCGGCGTTATCGAGGCCCGCGGCTATACTACCAATAACGGTACCCAATTGGAAGGATGGCCCCAGCGCAATATCACGCCCAGCGCTACCCCGGATTACCGAGAAATCAATGGACGCATGACGGCATACTCTGTGCAGATGCGTCACGGGCAGGTTGGTCCACGTTACTGTGAAGGTATCAACAAGATGCCGACCAAACTCTATCCAAGCGCAGCCGACCCGAACCCACCGAACAATACCGGATTCCGCTTCGGCTTCGGTCTGATGCTACTTGATGACGGTTACTACGGACAGCAGAATTGGCATGTGATCGATCCATGGTGGGACGAGTATGCGGTAGACGTGGTGCGGGGATCGCCAACCTTCG
Organism: Chromatiaceae bacterium; assembly: GCA_013426805.1. Classification (GTDB taxonomy): domain Bacteria; phylum Pseudomonadota; class Gammaproteobacteria; order Chromatiales; family Chromatiaceae; genus Thiodictyon. The sequence goes on along the minus strand of JACDZG010000020.1, from coordinate 20,962 downwards.
GTCATGCGATCGCATCAACCCCAGAGAACGAATCGTTGATCCGCAGCCATAGCGGTTGGATGGGTTTTCCGTTAGGGCCGCGTTATCGTGTTTATGACCCGGTGGCGTTTGCGCCGGAACGCAGTCTGCTTACGAACGGAACCTTTGACGTCGACCTGTCCGGATGGACCGGCAGCAATGTCACGGTGACGATAGACACGGAAGCCGACAATCGTCAGGATGGCAGCGGTGCGCTGCGGATCAGCCAGCACCTGAGCTATGCACCTACCTATGCCCGCGCCTTCGTGCGGGGACCCAATGTGTCGCTCATCAGCGGCAGGCAATACACCCTGGCCTTCAGTGTTCGGTCCAGCGCCATTCGGACTATTCAGGTAGCGGTGGGCGACCAGACGGAGGTGTTAACCATCCCCGACATATGGAGTCGACAGGTTTTCACCTTTACCGCGGAGCGGACCGGACAACATCCGCTAAGACTTAATGTTGGCCGCGAAAACACCGACCTTTTGGTAGACTCAATGTACCTGCTTGAAGGTAATGCCGATGTCTTCCGGCGCGACTTCGATAACGCTGTAGTCGTTGTCAATGCCACTCCGTCCGTCCGTACTGTGGATCTCGGCGGAACCTTCATGCACATTCAGGGAACCGGCCAGGACCCCATCAATAATGGGGCGGACGTTACCCAAGTGACGCTCGATCCTTATGATTCTACTGTCCTGATCCGGCCCTAAACAGGCCGGTTGAAAACCTGCGGCGGATCCGACAAACTGGGTTCGCCGCGGGTCGTTCAGAACCCCCTTTTTTTCGTTTCGGCCGGTCTGCCGCGATAGTCAATCCGCTAGCGGCGGACAACCGAATAGCAGAGTTGGGCTATTCTCCTTGGGGCGTTGCTCTCTCTGTATCACCAGAAAGCGACATCGTTCCGGCGGAGTGCCGGAACGATGCCGCCCCGGATGTTGCCCCGCAACGGGTACGGCCTGCAAGATAAGACGCTAGGCCCTACTGGAGCGCTTCAGTGTGATCGGCTCCTTCGGTCAAAGTATGGAGGCGATCGACACCCACGTCATTGAAGTGGTCTACGATGCCGCTAGGCCAGCGTACTTCAAGATTCAACGTGGTGTTGCGGCCCAACCCAAAATGCAGCCGCCGGTGGTTCTGCCCATCCCGATGCATCCCGTTGTCCTGTTCGCGAACTTGGACCTTACCGTCAGGTGTTGACGCGAAGACCCGTGCACCGATTCCATTACGATTGGTCGTCACGCCCCGCAAATCGACCTCGACCCAATGATGATCGTTGTTGCTTACATTGCGGAAAAGCTGCTGACGCCCGGCGATACTATAAGGTCGGAATGCCCGTCCGTTGGTGACAAACAGGTCCAATCGGCCATCCTGATCGTAGTCTGCCGTGATGACGGTGTCGGTTCGCCCATAAAGATCACCCCGTGCCTTACCCAATTTGCTACCGGTGATGGCTGTAAAGTTGCCGAGACCATCATTCTCGTAAAGAATGTTGTCCAGATTCGCAATTTCGCCGCTGCACCCGGTAAATACGTCGAGATCGCCGTCATTGTCAAAATCACCGGCGACCGCGGATATACAAGAACTCTGCGGTCCGAGGATGCTATTTGAGTGATTGACGAGTTGATGCGCGGCATTCTGGAGTAACAGGGCCGGCAGCGTGTTCGCACGTTGACCAATGACCAGTCCGCCCTCGGTAAGCAGGTTGGAAATAGCACCGCTCGCCTGAATGACCAACTGTTTTGGCCAGCTGCTCCGGTGGTTGACGAAGCGAACAACCCATCGACCGTCGACGTATCCGATATAGTAACCGGGCGCCCTGTCCAACCCGATGCCTTGGTTCCGGGCATCGGTGGGCGATAGGGTGAGACGCACGTAGTTATTCCATCCATTGTAGACGGACAGGTTAGCACTAGATGGTGGGTTGGCACGTGATGCGCCGATGAAGACGTCATCGGTATCCGTCCACCAATCGAAATCGATAACCAGTGAACCCTCGGCAGCGAAGGAGAGCTTTGCCGGCTCCGCTGTCTTTGTCACGAATCTAGCATGAACGTTTCTGGTCCCAACCAGTTGAGCGACGTCCGCACTGATCGCTGGACGTACCACGAAAATGTCGGGAAGCAAATCGCCGTTGAAGTCCCCAACCGCGAAGTCGGCCGGTCTACTGCGGTAAAGGTCCGGACCGAGGCGTCCGCGCAAACTGAGAAACGGCAATTGGCTGGTATCCCAGACTTCACTGACCTTGGCGCTATCCGCACAGATCAAGTCCAGCCGATCGTCCCCGGACAATTCCGCCAAGACACCGAAACGGCAGAATGCAGCGTTGTCATAGTCGACCCCCGTCTCTTTCGCATAAACAAAAGACTTTGCCCCATCGGGTTTCGTGGTTTGCCTGAAAATCGCCGTTGGAGAATAAGGTGGAGCATAGTCGACGAGCGCTGAAACCATCACATCCAAAGCACCGTCGTTGTTATAGTCGAACCACAACGGCATGCGTCTTCCCCAAGGATTGCACTGCCCTGAAGTCGAGCAGATCGAGGCATCGAACGGGTAGACGAAACCATGGGTCGCCATCCGATTCTCAAGATGGCCAAAGCCGTCATTGATCCAAAACAGATTGTCCCAGCCCAGATCCGATACCTCGAGCACGTCATCATCGCCGTCGTTATCGAAATCCGCCCATGCCCGGCCATGGCTGTCGGTGCGGCCTTCAAAGGCACCGAGTATCCCCCAGGGTTCATCGAAATCCTCGATCGACTCTGCGAAAGTGCCGTCACCCCGATTTAGGTAGATGACGGTTGGCGTGTACTGGTGCTTGTCGAGCCAAAGGTCCGGGTAGCCATCTCCGTCGACGTCGTTCCACGCAGCGCCAATGGACTCTCCCGTATCTCGAATTCCAGCAAGGGCAGTGGTTTCAGTGAAGCGAATCTCAGCGACAGCAGTGGGAGTCGCGAGTGCTGAGCAGGCAAGGGATATTGCAGTCACAAGAAACGTGCATGCGCCGGCTGAACGATTACGAGTGCGTCGCCGCTGGCGGTGTGACGCGACTTCAAGTAATCGCTGACGGAAATAGCGGCGGCTGTCGTTGGCGATTCCGGGATACCGGCCAATTAATTGCAGATTCACAATGTTTTCTCGCGATTGTTGCAGCAGGATTGCGCTGCCCAAGTTAGGGGGAGAGTCCGTCAAGGCATCACCCCAGTAAGTAAAAAACCACGAGTCAGTACCTGTGGTGCGAGTGCTTAGGCCGCTATTGGAGCTCCATGCGGCAGCGGGGATGTCGGTGCCGCTGACTGGACGTCGGTTCGCTGATGCGGGCCAGCGACCAGAGCCGCTTTTCGACGATGGGCCGATGTCGGCCCGGTGTGGGCTAAAGTTGCGTTCAAGATCCGAAGTTTGGGAAGCTCAGCGCGTTACCGACCGATACCCGATTGCGTCCCGCCGGCACCCTCGTACCAACGGGAGCGGTCAGGTTCAGGCAGCCCTTGGTCCCTGTCGGAATATTGCAGTTTATCCCGTCTTGAGCATTCCCGTTAACAGTCAGGGCAACATTTGGAAGCGATGGGACGTCGTATGCATCAATGGAGAACCCGGTCAGGTTCGTGATAGGTTGGCTGCCGGTGAGGCTACCCTCATACGTCGTTCTGGTGACACTGCCGCCGCCGCTCACCGGCATATGCCAACGGTTCGTATCGCAATCATTCCATATCACGGAATGGCAACTGGAGTCATCGAATCCGTGCTCCAGGCCGGCGTAGGCAAACCCGCCGCCGATCTGGCGGAACACAGTAGACGAATATTCATTGGGTGCCGTCTGCAGGGCACCGATGACGACCTCCAGAGCGCCATCGCGGTCGAGATCAGTGCGCATGCCCAGCCGGAAATCCGGGCAGCGGTCGTTGTTGAGATCGCCCCAGGTCTCGCCCGGACTATCGATCCGCGGAGCACCGGCGGCATTTTTGGCCTCCTGGATTTCATTGGCGTCGATCGCAGCGACCGTCACGACCGGCGGCCAAAAAAACACGAGACAACCCGCGGCGAGTATCGTGTGTCGGATGAAGTCCTTATCGGTCGCTCCGTCCGTGGCGGTCTTGGCTCTACTCGTTGTCTGTGATGTTGTCGAAAAACCCATCAGTCGAGTCCTGGTTGCGAAAAATTTAGCGGTCAAGCGCTGTTCGCCCGAGTCAGGGTGGGGGACTCGACGGACTCGCAATTCGAGTGACCAACAGTCATCACAGAAATAAGCAAATAGCGTGCCAGAGATGCCCGGTCTGACGATCAAAGCTGACTGGGACCATGATCAACCCTGTTCCGGCTGGTTATGTTAACGACGGGTGTAATTATGATGATCGAAGAGAACTGCCGAGGAATTGACTGCCCAGCACCGTCCGAGCCGTTGCCTTTCTCGCGATTACAGCATCAGTCAGTACTGCAGCAAACCCATCGAATGTCCGCCGGACCGCGTAATTGCTGTCTGGTTTCCACCCGCGTGATGCGTTAAATTTAGGCCGAATTGCGAAGTTGGGGAAGTCGACCGCGTTAGCAAGAGTTGGCAAGACCCGCGGAAAATATCACACTATTCGGACCGTAACGGCCACGGGACGCACGCCTGAGTCCTGCTCGGGACAGTGATGTCGAGACCCGAGACCGCTTCAAACAACCGTTGCTGCATATCGAGCGGCTAGTTCGTCAACCGATCCCGCTCAACGAAGCACCAGGGCGAGGACCAGCATCGCGTCCACGCGGAGCTCCGGGTGCTGTACGCCGTCTCCAGGCCGCGTCAGCGTAACTCCGGGTCGACACAGGCGCCGACCTTGGGGGCCATCTTCACCCGGCGCACCGCCTTTGAGACCCTGAATAGGACCCTCAAGTGCTGCATGCCTACCGGCAGAAGCGGTTGCTGGAGTGCCAGCGGCCCGACATCCCGCTGCACACCAGCGGCAGCGAAAACGCCAGCCGGTGTTACGTCACATGGCCCGAGGTCAGGGGTGGGACCCACAGCGACCTCAACACACACTGTCGCGACGCATTCGCCAGTTTTGAAGAAGAGACCTGCCACAGGACTGGGCATCTCGTTCTGGGAGTATCTCGTCGACCGGGTCGAGCGGCACGGGGCTATCCCGCCTCTGGCCGATATCGTCGGTGAACGTGCACTGGCGGATGGTGCCAAGCCATGAGTTATCGAGACGTTAAGTAGTTGGCATCTTCACCGCCTGATCGGGATGAAGCGGGCCGCGCCCTGGCGATCAATCGCTGTAGGGATGGGTCGATCTCGGCGGCTCCGGCTGGAGCGTCCGCGCGTCGGGGCTGGCGTTATCGGCGATTGCTGAGGTACGATACCGCTATCGATCCGATCAGGGATGCCTGATATGGTGTTCGCCGTTTGCTTGGGGAACTTGAATGTCTTCCAGTGAAATACCCGTCGTTTTCTTGATTGGTGCTGGTCGTTCCGGTACGACCTTGTTGTACAAGACGATTTCACTGCACAAAGATGTCGCCTATTTAAGCAATCATCACAACCGATATGCGTCGACCATTCTTGCATCAAGTATTGAAAGAATGGTCAACGGTTTCCCCGGCCTCAAGTTGAAATGCTGGTTCAAGGATAACGGGAGTGCCAATTTCAATAGGGCGAGGGAGCTCTACATTACATCGGTCCCTCAGCCCGCGGAGAGCGAAGCGGTCTACAGTCGTTGCGGTGCGCCCTTCACGCTGACCGACAGTCAGGTTGCGAGCGGGCAGTCGAAAAATTGCCTGCGTTGGACCTTCAAGGGTATTCTGCGTTTTGCTGGCGGTAAAGTCTTGCTGTCGAAACGTACGGCAAACAATCGGCGCATCGAGTATTTGCGGTCGATTTTCCCTGAGGCAAAGTTCGTTCATCTAATTCGCGATGGACGCGCAGTGGCCTATTCGTTGCTGCGCGTCAGATGGTGGTCCGACCACACGCTTTTCTGGTCTGGTATGAGTCCCGCGCAAATGGTCGCAGCAGGTCATAACGCATTTGATCTAGCCGCATGGAAGTCGGCGTGGACTGACGAGCAGCAGGAGCGGGTGCAGGCGATAATAAAGAGACGCTGCTGAAAAAAGCGGAGTATATCTGACGCATTGACTCTCTGACGCGGACCAGGCGCATCAACAACACTGTGATCTCGCAGTCGCTAATACTCATCGCAGAAGAACGTCAGGCTTTTATTTGCAACGGCTTGATTTGGTTTTTGTCGATGTCCGCAACAGCCCTCTCCGCCAGTCCAGTCAAATTCGCCACCGCTAGCCGGATCTGCTGTGATCATGTCGAGTGCGGGCCTTGGTCATGGTCGCGGCGGCGACCCTGACCAGTTCTGGAATTTCTTGACATGAGGTAACTAATTGGCTCAATATTCTTTCCAATCTCGTGAGTTTAATTTGGATTCGACGTTGTCCAGGCGTACACTGTACGGCGTATCCAGCCGAAGCGGCCCGACCGTTTCCCGCTGATGATCAACCTTCAAGACCTGCTGGGCGACGAACTCCGTCAGTTGCGTTGGCAGGAGGGTGTTATTTACCCCCACTGCGCGGCGTCGCTGATCACGAAAGGGACATGATTCAAAGCAGCCGGCGCGGCAAAAATACCGCTGCGGGATTTGCCTGCGCTATTTTGACGAGCTGACCGGAACCCTTTTAGGCGGCTATCACCAGCCGTTGAATGTATGGGTTCTGTGTTTGTATTTCATGGGCTTGAATCTATCCAACGCACAGATCGCCGAGGCACTCGGCTAGCATCCGCACGCTGTTCAGAGCGTGACCGAGCAACTGCGCATGGGGATCGTTGAGCGTCAGCCCGAACCCACGCTGCCCGGGGAGGTGGAGTGCAGCGCGGTCTACGTCCTCGCGGGTCACAAAGCACATCCGGGCGCGGCCAAAAATAGGACGGCGGGGTCGGCGGCGGCTCATGGGGGCGCGCGGACGGGGACGTTCGCGAAGGACAAAGCCGCCGATTCTCGGCACAATTCAACGCGGTGGAGCGGTGGCCATGCACATCCTGGAGCATGCCCGGCAGAAAACGATCCGGCCACTGACCGAGACCTCATATCGCCCTGGAACCCGTGTGCACAGATGAGTACGCTAGTTACCGTCGGCTGACAGAGTAGGGTTATGAACACGAAACCGTCTGCCACCGCCGCGGAGCCCATGCCCGTAACGAGGACGGTGACGGCTTCCATGAGATCCAGATGAAACAGAGGAGTGCAAGTGCATGTCATTAGCAATGAGTCATCGCCGCCTGACGTCAGCAGGTGGGATTGTCGGTTTCACTCCAATGCTTCTTGCGACGATGCTACAGGCAAGTGAACTCCTCGTGGAGCAACGGACAGTTGGCGGCCCAGGCCGTGCTGGAATCTATCCGTCGGGTGTCGGGGTCAACTTGGACGGCGACGTCGTCGTTCCCGACACGGGAAATGATCGGGTCCGGCTCTACCGACGTGATGGGACCCTGGTCTGGACGGTCGGCGAGTTCGGCAACGGGGCGGGGCAGTTCAACGAGCCGCGCGATGCAGATATCGACGCCACGGGCAACATCTATATCAGTGATAACGGCAACCGGCGGATGGTGAAGCTGACCGCGGACGGTCAATGGATCAAGTCCTGGAAAGGTCCGGATTCGGATCGGCTGGTCGCAACACCCATGGGAATCGCGGTCAGGGGCAACAGGGTCTATATCGCGGAATCCGATCGGCAGCGGGTGCGGGTGTGGAACACGGAACTTGATACACAAATCGCAAGTTTCGCTAGCAATGGCGTCTGTATATTTGGTGACGTGCGCGATGTCGATGCGGATGCGGACGGTAATGTCTATATCGGAAACTACCCGAGAAACGAGATTCTCGTGCTGAATCCGGATGGGCATTGTATTAACAAGTGGACAACGCTCGGGCGGTACAGCGTGCGCGTCGGCTTTGATCCGGTGCTTGGCCGTGAACTTATTTATGGCGGACACACCAGCGGCATTCGGGTGCATGAAAAAGGCGGCCTGCTGCGCGGTATCGTCGGGTCCGCCGGCAATGAGGTAACTGATTGGACAGATCCCGCGGGAGACATGGAGCCCGGTACTTTTCAGGGGCTGCGGTTCTTCACGGTCGACGCCTCCGGCGATGTGTGGGCGGGTGATCTGCACGGCTATCAGGTGGAGCACTTTGCGCGAACGTCATCCGGTTGGCCGTTCGTACAGGCGATTCCTGACCCGATCATGCCGCCGGTCCTGGCAGATAGCGCCGCTTTCAACAAAGTTCGCAACGTTGCGTTTGGTGCCGATGGTTCGATCCACGCGGTGGATTACTACAATAATCGCCTTGTGCGCTTCGATGCGTTCGGGAAAGTGCTCGGGGCGTGCGGTAACCGCTCATCCATGGGGTGGCCATCGGCGGTGGCGGTCGATGCGATAACTGATCAGATCTGGTACTCCGCCGGCGTGTCTAATCAACTGGTAGTGCTGCGCCCGGATTGCTCAAGGGTCGCCACGATCAGTGCGCAGGATTTTGGGATTGCCGGATTCGCTGACCCCAAAGCGATAACCCTACGGCAGTCCGATCGACTCCTTTTCGTCGCAGACACATTCAACCATCGCATTGTCGTGTTCGACGTGGCGACTCGCCGGTTGTTGACGACCTACGGTCGTTCGGGGAATTCGGAGGGTCATTTCTTAAGCCCCCGTGGGATTGCCACTAATCCGGCGAATGGCAACGTGCTGGTCGCAGACTCGAAAAACAACAGGATCGTCGAGTTGTCTTATAGGGATGGGGCTTTTTCGTGGCTACGATCGATCTCCGGTGGCTTTAACCTTCCTAGTGGGGTTGCTGCCGATACGGCAGGACATATCTACGTTGCCGACACTAATAATCAACGGCTTGTCGTGTTGGATACGATTGGAACAACAGTGCAGACCATCGACAATCTCAATACCCCGATGGCGGTGGCGGTCAACAGCGATGACGAGGTGTTCCTCTCCGATACTTATAATGATCTGATTCGGGTCTACGCGAAGAGGGCGACCTGCGATGCTCCAAAGCTAAACCCGGCGACCGAGGCGGGACTCTTCCTGTGGGAGGAAAACTGTGGTGGAGCGCTGCGGAGCTTCAGCGTACGTGCCTTGCCGGGCGGGCAGCCGACTAGGAAGCGTTACGAGGGACGCCTGGACACCAGCCAGACGTTCACTCAGGTGTCACCAATCCGGCTGGAGTCTAATGACCTGCTGGAGACACTTCATCAGGACCGACACATTCACTATGTGATGACAGTTGAAAATCAGGGAGTGGACGGCTTTGGTTTCAACATTTCAAACAGCGCAAGGATATGTTTCGGAACCAGTTTGCCGACTGGTACCTTAGTTCGTGTCGGACCCGGCAAGACGCCGGTCGCCACGCCCTTTAATCCGGACACTCGTGAGCCCTGTTCGACGCCTCCGTATCCGGTGAGTCTCTCTGGTGCGCGGATCCATAGTCCTCTGATAGAAGAGGAGTTGTTTCCATGGGAATAAGCCTGCGGCAAAGCAAGCCGGCGTTACGTCGTGCGCACATCGGTGCTGCGGTTAAGGCGTAAGCCGGAGCGGCGAACACCCAAACTGCCATCGCCAGCATGGTGCCCGCCTTGCTGGAGAGCGGCGATGCATTGGTCTGCAAACTTCCGATCGGCGGATCGAATACAGTATGCTCGTGAATAGTCGGTGGATCGATTATTGCGAATTTAGCGTCGGAGAGGCGGCGAATGAGTGCTTCGGTACGAGCCTGTCGGCGGGACGCACGGTGCTGGTGGGGCCGAGTTGCGACGCCGGTCGGGATCCTGTGCAAACAGCGACCATATTTCGATCTTTTGCGCTGCCGATCTCTGTGTGACTCCTCATCCATGCGACCGAGCGGTTAACGATGAAGCTTTCAAATTTCTACGGGCTGCTTTTTTTGGCTCTGGATGTTGCTTGTCTACTGTTTTGCAACGCTGCCGCCATGGCTGAAGTGCTGCCGGGCGGCAGCGCCGCCTCAGCGAGCGATTCATTATTGGCTAAGGGCCTGGCTGACGTAACGCGCTACGGTGCCAAACCCGACGACGAGATTGATGACACTGCCGCGATACAAAAGGCGATTGACGATGCACGCGATCAGCGATTGGTTGCCTACTTTCCCGGCGGGGTCTACCTAGTCTCGGATACGCTCATGGCCATGCAGCGTGTTGCATTCGATACAGCGAATCGCTGGACTCAGGACCGTCGCTCAGCAAACGCTTTGATTGGTGCGTCGGCCGGAAAGAAGCCCACACTCAAGTTGATGAAAGGATCTAAGGGTTTTGACGATCCTGGAAATCCAAAGCCGTTGGTCTGGATATGGTCTCAGGCGAAAGACGAAGGTCGCCAACGCGGCAGCACGAGTCCGCGGGATGAGCAACCAAACATTTCTTTCAATCAAGTATTTAAGGGTATCGATATTGATCTTAGAGGACCAGGGAACAGCGGTGCGGTTGGAATCAGGCATGCCGGATCGCAAGGCTCGACGCTCGAGTCCGTCACGATCTGGGCTGAGGGGGCCTACGCTGGTGTTGTCAATCCGCCGGGTCAAGGCGGGGGAGTCTACGATCTAACGATCAATAGAGGGCGATTCGGTGTTTGGGCGGACCATCAAGCTCGCTATCCGGTGTTTGGGGGGTTGATGCTGATCGAGCAGGACGTGGCAGCGATTTTTTGGAAAGGACAGTCAAACCTGACGATAGCAGGATTTGTCATCGAGAAATCGAAGCCCGGACCGGTGGTCGCGCTGCAACCTGGAGGGCGGGCACATAGCCGCGCACTAACCTTGGTTGACGGTATCATCCGGGGCAGCGGGAGTTCAGCAATCGATAATCGTGCAGGCCGTAATCTTTATATCAAAGACGTATATGTTAGCGGAAGCCGGAGCGTAGTGGAAAGTCGCGGCAGGTCAGCGATCACGATCGACGGACCGCTTTCCAGAGTCATCGAGTATTCTTATACCGGAGATGACAGCCGCTCGATTTTCGGCGGCCAGATACGCGAATCAGGATTCGAGCATGTTCAGTTGGAGTCGGTGGCAACTACGCCATTGTCGGATAAACTGCTGGAACGACATCTGTGGGGTAGACCGTTCCCTTCGTTTGATGATCCGGATGCGATAAGTATCACGAACTATGGTGCACATGCGGATGATGATGTCGATGATACCGACGCAATCCGAACGGCTCTCAGCAAACACCACAAGGTTTTGGTCCCCAAGGGTACTTTCCTGGTGAGTGATACGGTGAAGCTCAGATCAAGCAATCATCTGCTGGGCGTTGCAAAGCACCTCTCCATCATTCGGGCCAGTCCCCATTGGAAAGGTGTTGGGAGAAGTCCGGTTTTGACGACGGAAGACGATGCGGCTGCCGCGACGACTTTATCATTTTTGATGATTGAGCGGCCGGAGAACATGGCCGCGGTGCCCCTGCTCGAGTGGCGTGCTGGTCGCAACTCAGTCGTTCGCGATGTTATCGGCGGCCGCAGTCAGGTGCGAGGCCGCGGCACTGGAGGTCATACCGGGACTGATGCGGTTGGGACCTTCTCGATTCGCGGACAGGGGGGTGGGCGCTGGTACGGGCTTGCTGCGGAGTGGAATCGCTTGAGTCCGGACACCGGTGCGGCTGGATACCGGCACCTCGCCATTGAAGGCACACGGGAGCCGCTTGCGATGTATGGTGTCAATATCGAGCGGGGTCTTTCCGAGCCGCAATTTGAAATCGCGGATGCCAGGAACGTGGCGATCTTTTACCTTAAAGGAGAGTCCCTGAGCAGCGAAGGCGGTCAGGCCGGCGTGTTGACCATCCGTGGTTCAAAAAACGTAGCGGTGTTTGGGTACTCCGGCAATGCCCGGCCTTGGGGCAGTAGCGTCATTCGGCTCGTGGATAGCGACGATGTCGTCTTGGCGAACGTCATGCCGGTGGGTCCAGATGAGAAATTTGATACCGTACGTGTCGAGGATAAGGGTCAGCGGCTACAAATCAATGGAAAACACCCGGCTTCTGTGGTCCGATTGGGGAGTCCCACCTTACCATTCTGAGCCGCAGTCCGTACAGACCACGCGATCACGGTTTTGAAACGGGCCGGATCACGTTGTTTTCGGAGCCCCGGGGGATGACGCATTTCAATGATCATAAAGAGGTTGTATAACGATGGGTACAGCAAGAATTAAGGTTGCCTTTATCGCAGGTACAGGCAAGAGCGGAAGCACGCTGCTTGGCAAGCTCTTGGGGCAGATCGACGGATTTGCTGATGTCGGCGAGTTGATTAATATCGACTGGCAGTTCGAGCGCGATGATAAGTGCGGCTGCGGCGACAGGGTCCGGACCTGCGATTACTGGACCAAGGCTGTGGCAAACTCGATCGGAACGATCGACCGCCTCGACAGAACGCGCTGGCATCGGTTGAAGACACGCTATCTTCCGGTATTGCTTGTCCCTGGCGCGGGGCGGTTCTTGCGGCAGTACTTTGAACAACTGCATGACCTCATTGTGGCGTCGGCGCAGGAGGCGGGGGCCAGAGTGATTGTCGATAGTTCCAAATCGGCGTTTTATGGCGCGGTGCTGGCGCAATTTCCGGATATCAAGGTCTACACTGTTCACCTGTTACGGGATGTGCGGGGCTCAGAAGGATCTATGCACCGCCTTAAATCCGAAGGGTCAGGAAAGTGGGTCAACCGCAACACCTGGTGGAACAGCGTTCGCTGGATGATTGTGAATCTCCTGACAGAGTTTGCGGCAATCTTGTCGCATACACATTATATTCGTGTACGCTATGAGGATCTCGTGACAGATCCGACGAAAACACTGGCTGAAATCGCGAAGGCGCTTGGCGAGCCTCAAGAGCAACTCAATTTTATGTCCGGAAACACAGCACAGCTTGGAAAGACACATACGATCGCAGGCAGCGCTGTGCGGTTCAAGCAAGGGTCGATGGCATTGGTGTTGGATGAACGTTGGAAGGAAAGTCTTCCGGAGGAGAATCGGGCTGTCGTCGAACGATTGACCCGCTGGTTTCGTCGTCGCTATGGGTATTGAGTTGCGGCGAGCACTGATCGTTCGCCACTGAAGGGTAGGTGTGGCGAAACGTGTAAAGCGAATGGTTTACCGATCGAATCGAATTTGGTCGATACTGTTGTTAGGCAGACTAGGCGCCAAATGATGGCATCGAACTGATAGGGACGCACCAAGTTGAACTGCGCTTTTGGTGCGTCCGGTGTCACTCGGACCGGTCCTCCGGTCGAATCAGTATCGCTGCGTCATAGGGTGGCAAAGTTACTCGGCTGATGCTGGATCCGTCGTTGATTCGGTCTTGGCCGGTACCGCGGATACGCTTGAAGGTACCGCCGAGGTCTACTGTCCGGTTTGATGGAGTCGCGTTGACGACAACTATTGCGTTGCCGAAATCGCGCCGAAATACGTTGGCATTACCCTCGAAGAGATATATGGCGTCGACCCAGACGTTCGTGTTTTCACGGCCCACATTGAATCTTATCTGGTGGTCGTCGCTACGCTCAGCGGCGAAGGTGAAGACCTGTCGACTCCATCCTGCTGGGATAGTGAAGTGCTCCGTCTGATCACCGACCGCAACTTGAATTGTGCGAGGGGAATTCACCTTGACGGCAAAAGCGAAGGTGTATTCTCGCCCGCTTTGGAGATTGACTCTGGGGCCTCTCGCAACTGCGCCGCTGTAGTCACTTGAATAGCGCAAGTGCTCGCTGATACGCATGGCACCACGACCCTCGATCCGATTCTTCGGGGACGTCACCGAATCGAGTGTGACATTGTCTCCGGTCCAATTTGTCAGGGCTGTGTCAAAATCTCCGTTCGACAGAAGGTTACGTTCGGGAGCGAACGTGTTGTTATCATAAACGCGGTAACGCGCGCCCTTCGGCTCGCCCATCCATCCAGCATGCTCACGAATACGTGATTCATCGCGCGGGTTTGATTCAATGGCCTGACCATAGGTTGGCGAGTTGCTCACGGTGTCCACGGCATACTCGTCCCACCATGGATCAGTCACGTTCGAGTTCTGTTGACCGTAGTATCCATCTTCGAGCAGCATGAGGCCAAAGCTGAAACGGAACCCGGCGTTGCTGGTTGCGGCACCATCAGGATAAGGATAGAGCAGGGTCGATACGCGATTGATGCCCTCGGAGTAACGCGGCCCTTGTGTCCCCCGGTGCATTTGGACACTGTAGGTCGAAAGTCGGTGGCTGAGTTCACGATAATCCGGGATGTGTGAACTGATGTTGCGTTGGGGCCATCCTTCCAGTTGCGTACCGTTCAGTGTCGTGTAGCCCCGTGATTCGATGACCCCGCCAACCAACAGTGCGTCAGGCAACCGGTCCCGGAGCATGTCATAGAGGGCGTTGACGCCATCCCCCCAGAGGTTCTCTCCGGTTGGTGAGATACCATCATCCTGCCTTGAGTCGTTATCGACATCCGGACGCCTGTTGGTACCCGAATCCCCGATGAAGTGGAAGTCGGAGTCGAACAGGATGCCTTCCAGTTTGACGTTCGATGGGCTGCCCTGGCCGTCTTTCTGATAATTTTCAGCAAGCCAGGCAGCCATGGCTTCATTCATCCGGTGGCCCTCAGAGTCTTGCGGACACTCACTGCTCAGATTGTAGGTCCAGATATGTGTCTCATGGGGGGCGCCGTTGCCGATTACATGCTCCGCAACGATCGCGTTGACCGGATGGTACCGGGCGGTTGACCGTAAGCCGCGGCTTGCCAGCGTCAGGGTTTTTGACGATTCGTCTACGGCTGTCACGCGGGCGTGCTCGGCATTGTGAAATGTTCCGAGTTCCCCGTCATAGATGACAACGTACCGACCGGAAACGAAGTTACTGGCCTCTTCTACGTGCAGCGTCGTCGTGGTCGCGGTGATCGCGGTGCGCAGACGGGTGCCGGGACCATAGAGCCAGTGTCCGGCATAGACGGCACAACCGGTGGTCGCAGATCCGGTATAGCCGAATGGCATGCCGCTGCCGAAACCGCAGGGGTTCTTATCATTGAATCCCTGATACGCAAACGGTGAGAAAATGCGCAGGGCCTTGGTATCAGGATTGATCTGCTGAACACTGGCTAGCCAGCGGAACAAGCCTGGCTTGACCGCAATCGTGTGGTACTTTGAGAACTGCTCAGCGGTACCTACCTTCTTGAGGGGACCGGTCGTGATCCGTGGGAATGGCCTCGTATCGGGATCATGCTTATAGTCGAAGTCCGCAGCGTTCGTCGTGTCGGCATCATTCAGATAGGCATAGCCCGCGCTGGCGACTGCGGAAGCGCTCGGACAGGCGCCAAGAGTCGTCAGATCGAACGGGCCGGTCATTGCCGTGCGAAGCGGCCCAACGAGTACCGATCCACTTGCGTCGAGACATGCGTGCGAGCCTGAGGCCAAAGAGAAATCCAGGCCGTCCTGTCCTGCTGCACTCACGTTTAGCAGGTATGCGGCAGTGCTTGCCTTTGAGGTGTCGAGTATGTCATTTGACTCGAAAGAATAGGGAGCGATGTGTGTGAAGGACGTGCTCACAGCGATATTGCCGGTATAGGTGGCACTAGAACGACCGCCACCGGGAGCCCTTAAATGCCATTCGCCGGTGTCACAGTCCCGCCACACCAAGGTCTGCCACTCGGTGTCGGGATCGTAAGAGATATTGCCGCAGGGGATTGCGTCTGCGTGTACGTGGGGGAGGGGTAATCCTGGTCCAAACAATAGCGCGCCGAAGCTGAGCGTTGTACCGAGCCCGCGCTTCTTGGTATGAAGGGACTTGATATTGGGCATGGTTTCACCGGGATGTGAAATCAGGAAAGAAGAACTACGAGTGGCTGAGATTTCACATCTCCATGAGTACGGCCCACTTCAAACAGGTATGGGCACGTAACGCCTCGCAAGAAAAACGAACTACCGAAGACACAGTCCGTTGTGTCACTCCAGAACGCCGCTGCAGTCTTTGTTCAGTCTCAAGCGAGGCGACAAACGGTATCAAAATCGCGACGAACGGTAATTCCATTTGCGATGATAAGCACACTGAGGCTCGATGTCTAGGGTAAAGGGCGATACAGATGGCGAAACCGGGGTTGTTCAGCACGCTGATTTCGGCAGCTTTACACATATTTACGTATCGCGTTGGGAATGTTCCAAAAATATAATAAGGGGTTAGGCCAAGCAGATGGATCGCTCGGAACGATTCTTACGCCGATCGACGGGTTTAGCTAAACCGTGCGTATACCCAGCCTGTAAGATCGAAGCGCGAGGCGCTGGGAGGGGGGAAAGTCGCTCTTTGGAAAGCGGACGCCACTACATCGGTGCAACTATGGCGTCCGCGTTTGATTAGCGGTAAATGATGGTTCTACGGCGGATCTTTGCGGTCATGGCTCGATCACATGGTAGTGTGATCAAGGCCCTGAGGCGAGAGCGGTGAGCGTGAGAAACTGATGCTGATCAAAGCCCGCAAGTACAATCCAGCGGCGAGGCAGTGACAGCGAAGCGGCTGCCGCTGAGGGGATCACGCCTGCCGGAATGATCATCAAGTCTGCGGGTCAGCCGCTGTTCAAGCGAAAATTATTATATGCCGCTTGGTCAGTCGGAAGTGGTCGGCGCCTTAGTCTTGCCTTTGGACCGTCGCTGTAGCAACGTCATGATGAGGTCCTTCTCCCTGTCAAGCAGAGGCGGCTTGATTAACATTGCAAGGGAGTAAACAACAATGATCGCTGCGGTTGCGGCAATGAAGGAATGCGAATATTCGCGTATCAGCCACCCTGTCGCACCGGCTAAAGCGCCGTGGACAAGAATCAAAATCATAAGGCCAATTTTGATGTTGTATGAGTAGCCTTGTCTGCGCAGGCGAACGATGACGATCGAGTTCGCAAAGACAGTACCCGTGAAATTGGCGATAACCAAGCTCCAGATCCCCAGGATAGGCAGTAGGGGAATGGCGAGTAAGAGCGAGGCAGACTGCAGCAGGTTAGTCCAAAAAAAGATCGGGTTTTTCTCGAGTGCTTGAACCATGAGTTCGACAAGAACGCGCGATCCTTCGGCGATCAGCACAACAAGGAACCCCATCATCAGATAAGCGGCAGCGCCATATTTTCCACCAGTCAGCCAATCCATCAAGGGCGGACCGACGACTGCCAAAATCGCAATCGGCAGTGTCAGCAGTATGAGATTGATCCGATAAACGAATTCTGAAATTTCCGCAACTGCCCGGAAATCCCCGCCGTCGGCAAACTTCGCCATTGCTAGCGGCCGAACCATGCTCATGAGCATGCGGGTTGGGAGGAATCGGCGTACCAGGTTCAACAGGTTGTCTGTCACGCCAAGAACGGCGACATCAGCGACCGGCAGAAAGTATGCGGCAACCAAGCGATTCGGGGCGCTTCCGTACAAGAGCGAGCTTTGGTTCAACAGAAAGCTCCATGCACCGTAACGGACGGCTCGTGATCGATTGTTGCGCCACCAACTGAGATCCCCAGCGTCACGTTGGTTGTCGGCACGCCAACGGCGAAGCCAACCGATCAGCAGGACGGTTAACGACGTCGCCTCACCGGCCGTCTCTGCCAGCACGACGAGAGGCAAATGCAGATTTCCGAAAACAGCGATGCTCACCAGCGTTACCGCCGTAACGGCGCTGCCGAGAGCAAGACTGTACTGACTTTCCTTCTGCCACATGAACGACTCAAGGCATTGCGATAGCCATAATGCGGTGAGACGTAAGTACCCGACCAACAGATACCATGGAAAAAGCCAAATCCAATCTTCGAAGTTAAACACCCGGCCAATGGTTGGAACCAAAGGCAGAATGGCGATGACCAACAACGAGACGATCAGAGTGCGCGCCAGCATACCGCCAAGCAATAAGCGATAGGCGGCGATATTGTTACCGTTCGAGCGCAATTCCGGCAAATAGCGAAAAAGAACTTTCTGAATGCCGATCGCGGTGATGATGCCAACAGCAACAATCACTGCTTGGAATGATACATAGATGGCATACTCATCGAGAGGCAGAACGCGCGCCAGGACGAGGAAGATGGTTAGGGATGAGAGAATTCGAAATGTCTTGCCAAGGGCAAAATGCATGAGGCTGCGGCGAACTGCGTTCCAGCCGTAATGCTTGCGGTAATTGCTTTCCACGGATTAGTTGCCCTGCTGGTTGATGGTCGAATGCGGGGATAGCGGCAGGCTAAGTGATTCAAGTAAAATAGTTGTAGGCTCTAATAATTGCAAGCACTTGAGCTATATAGGAGTCACAATAATTAGCGGCTTATCGCGATTATATTGATGTGCTTATGTCTGGCCGACATGTGGTGCTTGATTGGGAATATGTTTACGCTCCCAATAGGCCACGAAGCCGACCACGAACATCACTAATGTTTGATACGCAACATCGAATACAAAAACGTTCTTGTGCCAAAGCGTGATGAATAAAATCAGGCTCGCGGCACGGGCCGCCCGAAACGCGGCAACCCGCTCTGGAGGATGGTGCCGCATTTGCTCGAGGCGGCCGGCCGAGCGGAAGGTTGCTGCCAGCAGGCCGAATACACAAAACAAGCCGAGAATACCCGTTTCCCACAACAGTGCGGCAACTGCGGTGTTGCCGATATCCTGTTTGAGATCGATGCTGACGGGGATGCCGCTGATCGTCGAGTTCACCGTTTCACGATAGGGAGTCTCTACATCGGCAACACGCGTGTAGCCCAAGCCGTGACCAAGCAGCGTCGACTTGATGTCGGATGATCCGTTTCGTTCCAGCCAGAATCGCAGTCCCCCGAATCGTGAGAGTTCATTTCCAACTTCGTCGCTTTCAATGTTGGACTCATAGGTGAATCGAATGAGATCGTCAACCGTTTCCACGCGCGACCCGCTGGGGGCACCGAGTACCAGGGCAATGACCACCACAGCCAACAGCAGCGCCATCGACAAAGATGCCGCGACAAATCGCATGGGCCGCTCAATCAGGTCTCTGCCGTAGAGTACCGCGAAGACTGCCATCAAGTAAAAAACGGACACTTTCGCCTCGTTGACTAAAATCGGGAAGGTCAGCGGTGCGGCAAGAGCGAAGAGTCGCAGCGACGAAATGACGCCGAGTTGGCGGGCGGCGATCAGACCCGCAATGACGACGGTGAGAAAGGCATTGAGGACCGCGTTAGCCCCACCGCCCTCCAAACTTGCACCGAAGGTCCCGGCAACGATGTCGATCGCAACGACGCCATCTCCCAAGCCAACCCGACGCGGAACGAGCACAAGGAGTTGATGCAGGACAAACGGGAGTTGCAGAAAGGCGATTGCAAGAGCCAGCCTTGGTAACCGGTCAATGACGCCGACCGGCCAGGGAAAGAAAGCAAGCGCGATGAGCAACCCCCATACTTGGAAATACCCTTTGAACCCAACAAAGAAGCGTTCCGGCATAAAATGCGAGGTAATGCTCGCTACGACGGTGGCGGCCAGAAAGGCCAAGGCCCACCAGATGACAACCGGAACGGGTTGTGAACTACGAGCGAAGCGTGATCGAGTGAGTTCCCAGAGTGCGTAAAAGGCAAGTACGATGGCGATCGGTGTGAGCACCCATCGGATCTGTTGCACCTGCGGTACATAGAGTTTGGTCAGGCCGGTAACCACCAGACCGCCGAATAACGAACTCCATAGCAGCCAGATGGGATGAGCCGCGATAAAACCAGCGATGAGTGCAGCCATTGGCAAAGCTGCAACGACGAAGACGAAAGGACTGCCCGAGCTTGCGAGCCAGCCGATGGTGACGGCTGCCAGGAGAGCAGCGGCACTGAAGCCGAAGCCTTCCAGAATGGAGCGTCCAGCCGGTCCGGTGAAACGCATCATGGGTCCGGTCGATTCGCGACGGGCTTTATCAGCATGGTGCGTCTAGTCATCTATGGCGGGAGTGTGCACAAGCCAAGTTCCTGCAGATTGAAGGGCGCATCGATCCGGGTCCGGGCCTCGCCCACATACACCGCTACCGATGCAGGTTTCTCAACCCCAAAGCACGCATCGGTGTTGGCCGGCAAGCTAAAATCAAATCCGTCATGGCTCGATGCGGGTGTGGACAATAAGTAATCTATCCGCCGCGGATTAACTGCGGTGCTTATTACATCGCCGGTTTCGATGCTGAAACCGGCCACGCTGATGAAGTTCTGTTCGGCGATCACCCGGCCATGGTAGTTCAGGGTGTTGGCCCCGGCAGACGTTCGGGCGTGCCAGTCACCGGTGCCGCAATCCCTCCATAGGAAGATGCCAACGTCGGTTTTCCTATTGTACACCGGTTTGCCGCAGGGCGAGGGCTCACTGTCGACGATCGTCGCCTTGGCGGTCGCGTTGGCCAGAATAGCACCGACCGGGTGGCTCAGCGCCAAGGTGAAATCCTCGGTGCCTTCTGCGAGTGTATCGTCCTGGATGGGGACCGCCACGCTACGGCGGAGCGAACCAGGCGAAAATCTGATGGTCGTCAAGGTTTTTGCCCGGTAGTCGGTTGGTGCCGTCGCTGTTCCGTTAGCAGTCATCGCGTCGAGTGTGATCACCGATTCGCTTGGATGTGACAGTGTGATTGCGAAAGTTACCGTTCCCGTAGAGGTGTTCTCCGCGACCGTGACATCAGCCACCGTGATCGTTGGCGGCAGGTTGGTGCACGCGTCCATGGTGCGTAAGTTGAAGGGCGGATAGACCGGTGAACGCAGGTGTCCCAGATACACCGGTATGCCGGGGCGGGTCTTCAAATCGAAACACAAGGCATCGCCGACCGGGTGGACGAAGTCGAAACCGTCTTGCCCGGTTCCCGAGACCGCCAGCGAGTAGTCGATTCGATTGGGGTTGGTACTGAAGTCAAGTCGATCGTTGGCTTCGATGCTAAACCCCGTCACGGTCAAGGGCTGATCGGCGAAGACGCCGCCCTGGTAGGTCAGCGTT
>JACDZG010000291.1 GCA_013426805.1 Chromatiaceae bacterium | reverse complement strand
GGCTGCCTGCCGATCATCATGACCGATGCCGGTTTCCACTCGACCTGGTTCGACTTGGTAACCCAGCGCCATTGGCAATGGGTCGGGCGCATTCGCGGGAAGGATATGGTCAGCATTGCTGATGGCCCGTGGCGACGATGCACCGAGGTCTATCCGCAAGCGACCTCGCGCGCACAAGCGTTCGCTGATGCCCGTTACGTTCGCAGCCATCCAACTGCCTGTCGGCTGGTGCTGGTCAAGCGTGAAGCCAAGGGGCGCAGCCGGCGCACGCGGTTGGGTCATCCGTCTCGTTCCCGGACGTCGCTCAAGGCAGCCCGCAGTGCGCGTGAGCCGTGGCTGCTGGCCAGTTCTCCGGGCCTGGCGCATCTGCATCCGGACGCGATTGTTTCACTGTATGCCCAGAGAATGCGGATCGAGCAATCCTTTCGCGATCTCAAGAACGAACGGGGTGGCCTGGGCTTGAGTGTCGCGCGCTCGCGTTCGGGCAAACGACTGGAGATTCTTCTGTTGATCGGCCACCTGACGGGGTGGCTGATGCGCTTGATCGGCGAATGCGCTCAGCAGTGCCAGATGCAACTGCAATTCCAAAGTGTGCCTCGCCTCGATCACAAGGAAATTTCCACACTTACCTTGGCACGCCGCATCATTGACACCGGATCGGCATGGCTGCATCGCCTACGCCCTAAAAAGGCCGTCGCACTCCTCCATCACCAAGCACGTGAGGCCTGCCTTGCAATCTGATTCCGTGGGGAAACCTCAGGGTCGGACCTCATTGTAGTGAATCCGCCAGTCTTCGATGACAATCCTGGCCTCGATCCGGTTGCGGAACCACTCCATGGCCAGGCACTCGTCCCGAAACTTTCCATTGAAGCTTTCGTTGGTGCCGTTCTGCCAAGGCTTGCCAGGGTCGATGAACGCCGTCTCGATCTGCTGCTCCAGTGCCCACTTCATCAGGGCCGTGCTGACGAATTCCGGGCCGTTGTCGGATCGGATATAGCGCGGTGCGCCATGCACGCTGATCATCCGGCTCAGGACATCGATGACGCGGCGCGACCGGATCGATCCCGCCACGTCGATCGCCAGGCATTCCCGGGTGTATTCATCGACCAGCGTCAGGCATTTGAGCTGCTGACCATTGGCACAGGCGTCGAACACGAAGTCGTAGCACCACACCGAATTCCTACCCGCGGGCGCAAGCGGCCGGGGCCGGCTTCCCGCAATTCGACGTCGGCGCCTCTTGCCCGGTACCTGAAGACCTGCTTTGGCCCAGAGCGATGCACACCCGGTCCTTGCCAAGTTCGATGCCTTCACGGGCCAGCATCACGCGAATTCGCCGCGATCCGAAACGCGGATATTGAGCGGAGAGCGCCCTCATTGCGTCAATCACCGGCGCATTCTTGATCGGCATCTTCGCCGCATAGTTCATGCAGGACCGACCCACTTGCATCAGCGCACACGCTCGTCGCTGCCTCAGACCCCTTTCCATTGCAAAACGGGTTTGTTCCCGGCGAACCTGTGCGCTCACCATTTTTTTGCGGCGATCTCCTTCATTACTTCGATTTCAAGATCCCGCTCGGCCACCAGCTTCTTCAGCCGCGCATTCTCGGACTCCAGCGTCTTGAGCCGCTTCACGTCGCTACTGACCATCTCACCAAACCGCTTACGCCAGGCGTAGATCGATGCTTCACTAACCCCGTGCCGCTTCGCAACATCAACGACCGAATCCCGATCCGCCTCACGCAATATCCTGACGATCTGCTCTTCGTTGTACCTGCTCTTCTTCATGCCAACTCCTCGTCTGAGGAGCCATTATCTCCAAATCAGAGTGGTCCGAGAATCCCAGGACAGGTCA
>JACDZG010000121.1 GCA_013426805.1 Chromatiaceae bacterium | reverse complement strand
CTTTATGTTGACTCATACCCTAATCCTAGGGGCTAAGTCCGACAGGCTGCTAGGTTGGTTCCCGAACGACGGCACCTTCAACGCCTGACCCGGCTACCGTCTTGAAGGCTTGCGCTTAGACTGGGCCTTCGCCTTATCCCACTCGAAGAACTCGCTGCTTGCCTCCGTTTCTCGGTCTGCTGTTCTCAGCGTGGATACGATTGGAAGATGTTGGGGTTCCTGCGCCACCCCAACCTCGGCCCTCCTTCACTCCGAAGTGAACCAGTTTTCGACCTCCAGACCCAGATACCCGTCGAAGTCATCGGTGTTGCGTGTGACCAAGATCAGACTATTGACGACGGCGATGGCGGCAATCTGGCCATCGACCATGGGCGCCGGTTTTCCGATCGCCATTCGGCGTGCCCGCTCCTGGCCATGCCATCGTGCAGCCGGAAGATCGAAGGCAGAATGGGATAGGCATCCAGCGTTTCCTCCAGCCACTCTGCCAGAAGCACCTTGCGCTTGGAGTTCGGGAGTCGGGCAACGCCAAATGTCAGTTCGTCCGCCACCGGTGCGGCCATGGCGAACTGCGGGTCGTAACGCTGAAAGGCACGGCGCACGGATGCCATGGGCTCCGGGCGTGCCATCTCCGACCAGACGTTGGTATCGAGGAGGTATCTCATTGGTCCCAAGAGAAATCTCGGCCGGCCTCTTTGGAACGCAAGCTCGCGACCTCTTGATCGGTCAGCGGCTCGCACTCGTACTCCTGCAAGCGCTTGCGCCAACCCGGAAGAAAGTCGAGATACCCGCTCGGCTTGGGCAGTGCGTTGGTGAGGCGATTGAACTCCTGCTCGGATAGGATCACCGCCACCCGCTTACCGCGGCGGGTGATATGCACGGGTTCCCCGGCCTCGGCCCGCTGCACCAGGCTTGGCAGCCGCGCCTTTGCGTTGACAATCGATGTATCGGACAATTGATAGCTACCCAGGGCTCTTTGATATCTGCTCGGTCGCGCTGCGCCCGGCTGGATCAGGGTGAGGCGTGCACGCCCTAGCCGGTTCCGTGATCATGGACCATATTGGGATTCCTGCGAAACCGCAGCAGCCGGGTACCGAGTCGGTTCCATTGCTCGGCGGGCAGGCCAAGCTATGTCATAAAATGCTCCTGACCCAGTCAAAGCACGCCTTGAAGGCGGGCATCTGTTGTTCAATCTCGGCTACGTTCATAGCGCGTATCCGCTGTTCCTGCTCGATAATGGCATCTTCTCCCTTGTCGTCCGCACCTATCACCTGCTCAATGCATCCCTGGGGCCAGACCCAGACGCTTGCCTGCTTCAGATCCGTATGGCTTCCTTCCGCAATCGTTCGACCTTCTTCATCGGCGGCGAAGCAGGCCCATACGTCGGCCGCCAGCCAGCCGACCATCTTATCGTTCTGTGGCAGACCGTTGTCACTGAGAGTAAAGCCGTTTGTTTCTTTTAGCCGCGCCAATATCCGTTTTGCCCCGGCCATATCCGCTGCCTCACGCTCCAACATCCCCCCTTTACGGGCATGCGTATAGGCAAAGTCGAGGTCAGCCACTGCGCACGCGCGGATGCCCATGGCCGCCAGAACCGGCAACGCCTTAGGAATATCAGAGCATGAGCCGAGCGAAACGAAAACGATGTGATCTAAATCTGGCGACTGCTGGAAGAGCTTTTCGTACGCCAGAGGAAGCAACCGCCGGTCTGTCTTTCCCTCGCAGATGACTACTCGCTCGGCAAAATAGATTTCGGCTAAATTACTAAGCTCAAATAATGTCCGCGACTGGCTCTGCGCTCCGTCGATCGCATCCTCCACCGCCTGGCGAAGTGGCTTTCGAACGGTCACACCCTTTTCGCAGTTTTTAGTAACGACGACAGTGTCTGCCGCATTTTCTCGGCTGAGCATCAGCGGGGAATGGGTGGAAAATACAACCTGAAAGCCTGAATTTGCTAGACTTGCGAGCGATTGTCGTAACCGCCGCACCCCTTGCGGATGGAGATAAAGCTCAGGCTCGTCAACCAATAACAAACGACGCGACGATTTGTCAGTGTCTCCGTTTCGCGTCTCCGCCAGATAGCGAATCAGCGCCATTTGTATCGCCCGTTGAGTACCGGTACCCATCTGGTCAAAGCGCCGCCGGTCTCCGGTCACCTCGTCGGTAACATACAGATCGCCAGCCTTGAAAAACTCTTTGATATCGACTCCCTGCAAGTCGAGATCAAGCGTGAGCCCGGGAAAGAACTGGGCCACAACATTCGTTGCATCTGCATCGAACTGTTTCAAGTAGTCCGAGCGATTATCGCCATCGGCTGTGAGTATATGGCGGATAGTATCGAGTGCGGCAGTCAGCTCGGCGTGCGCGGTAAGAAGAGGCACCATGATTTCATCGAGAAGCCCCTTAATGGTAGTGCCGGCCTTGGCCTTTCCCAGATCCTCGCCAATATCGTGCATCGCTTGAACAACCAAGGGCTCGGGAAGCAATACAGATACCGCGTCAGGCAAGCCAGTGGGATAGGCTCGCCAGTTCGACGGCAAGCCGTCATCTGGGCACAATGCAATCTCCCATACTTCTTTCTTTACGGCCTTACCGCCAACACCCGTTGCCGTCGCGCGAATCCAAAGGCGACCACTTCGGCAGTACGGCTCGATAGCTTTACGGTGCCTTTTTTCAGGGATGCGATCCAGAACTTCGTCAGTGACGCCGTCGATGCAAACCGCGACCTCAATCGGGGCATTAGGATCGAAGAAATCAGCCGACAAGAGCGCTGTCGGCTTCAGCGCCCAAGCGATTGCCTGAAGAATGGTTGACTTTCCGGCGTTGTTCTGGCCGACCAGAGGGGTATAGTCCTCCAACGGCAAAGACACTTCACGGCAAGCACGAAAATTCCTGACGGTCAGATGGCTGATGCGATGCATTAGGGTTCTCCTGATTGGTCTTGTTGCTTCGGCGGCTAAAAGCTCTCCGAATTCTCCGCGCCTGAAAAATGGAAAATATGGGACGCACCACGGTAGCGAAAAACAGTGCGGGCATTCCGGGGACAGGGCATTCCGGTGACAGTTTACTCAATCGACACTGGCCTCAAGCTAAATTGAGTATGCTATCCCCGGAACTGACCGAAAGGACCTCTGTTGATCATAGAAAGCTGAGTGCAGGGAACGCGGGTTCATCTCGCGTTTGGTGGTTAGACAGTGCTGCACCGTCACATTTCGCTGCCGAATGAGCGGCACACTCCGAAAGAACAGTGCACGCAGGTCTATCGTTGCAAGATGGCATTTAGCCTCTCCTGCGCAGCGACATGATCCTGCTCAGCGGCCTTGCGATACCAGCGCACGGCTTGATCGTCGTCCTGGGCGACGCCGAGTCCCTGGTCGTACATCAAACCGAGATTGAACTGCGCAGCGGCTTTGCCTTGTTCAGCCGCCAAGCGAAACCACTGCACGGCTTGGCAGTCGTCCTCGGGGACCCCGCGACCGTTGTAATACATACAGCCGATATTGTTTTGCGCATCGGCATCGCCCTTCTCGGCGGCCCTGCGATACCAATAAGCGGCCTTCCCATCGTCCGGCGCGACGCCTTTACCGCCAGAGTATGCCAAGCCAAGACTGCATTGCGCCTTGATATTGCCCTGTTCGGCGGCTTTACGAAATAATTGAATCGCTTCTTTATAGCTCTGAGAGACTCCCTGGCCACGGTAATACATCACGCCCAAACCGTTTTGCGCATTCGCGTCGCCCCGCTCCGCTAAAGGACTCACTACAGCGATGGCACGTTGATAGTCGCCGTGTTCGTATGCTTCACGGGAATCCTCGTATGTCGGCATCGTCCGCAACGATAACTCGTCCATCAACTCGATGGCGTCTTCACGCCGCAACAGTCGCCACATCGGAAGGGGGTTCTTAGCCAACACGGCGAAGTCCCAATGGGCTTCAAAATGCGCCAGTATGCTTGCGCTCCAGGGCAGGGCGGCATTTCTCGACAGGGACTCCCAATCCCATTGATCCTGGAAGCACTCGATAAGTTCTAGACTCCATGGCAAGGCGCGATTTCCCGAGAGTCCAGGCCATCCCAGCGACTTCTGCTGACTCCAATCCCAGCGATCAAGGTAGCGTTCGATGAGGTCTCGCGTCCATGGCAGTGCATTGTTTTGCGAAAGCGAGGGCCAATCCCACCGATCGGCATAGCGTTCGATGAGGTCCAGCGTCCATGGGAGCGCATTGTTCTGCGAGAATGACCACCAATCCCACCGCTGGGCGTAGCGCTGGAAGACGTCCTGCGTCCATGGCAGTGCATTGTTTTGCGAAAGTGAGGGCCAATCCCACCGATCGGCATAGCGTTCGATGAGGTCCAGCGTCCATGGTAGGGCGTTGTTCCGCGAGAGTGACCGCCACTCCCAGCGATCCGCATAACGCTCGATGAGGCCGAGGTTCCAGGGCAGGAAAGGATTGCGGGAAAGTATCTTCCAGTTCCAATTGCCCTCAAAGCGGTCAATCAACTCCGCACTCCAAGGTAACGCGGAGCTACGGGAAAGCTGTTCCCAGTCCCACTCATTTTCGTAGCGGTCGACAAGTTCTAGGCTCCATTGCAAGGCTAAATTCGCGGAGAGCCCCGGCCAGTCCCACTCGTCTGCAAAGTGCTCAAGTACATCGGCATCAATCGGGTAGTGCGCAGACAAGCCCTTTACCAGAAACTGGGGATGCCGTCCGAGGACCGCTTTGAAACACGCGCGCTCATTGTCGTCTTTCAGTCCCGCCGTGATGGTGCGCGCCTGCTCCATGACCTGCACGAGTGTCTGACCCTTGCCAAGCGCAAGGCTCCGACCGGTATCGGCAGCGGTATCATCCATCGGTGTCGGTCCCGCGTCCGGCGGTAGCCGGTTGCTCGGTCTGGGCAAGCTCCGCTTCCAATTGTTCGATGGCCTGTTCCAGTGCAACCCGCTGCTCGGCGAAATAGGCGTCCCAGTCGGTCAGGTCCTTGAGTGTGCGGTAGGTGTCGGCTCGGTGCAGTTGGTAGACCTGGGCGGCAAGCTGGTCCAGGTCGCGGCGCAGCACCGTGATGGCGTGGCCCAGGGACTCGGCTTCGGTCAGGGTGAGGGAACGATCAACGAACAGGTGTCCCTCGCGCACCGCGGCATGGATGGCGCGCACGCCGCCCAGATCGTTGTTGCGGTAGGCGGCCTGGAGTTGGACGAAGAGCCGGTTGGCGTGGTCGCGGTCGGCCGCGTCGACCTTGTCCGGGTGGCACTTCTGGCTGGCCTGTTGATAGAGGCGCTTCAGTTCCTTGAGGTCGTCGGGCGGGAGTTGCGGGGGCGCCGGGGTGTCGCGGGCGGTCGCGTTGGCGTCGCGGTAGTCCTCGTAGTCGGCGCGGGCGCTGTCGGCCTCCGCTGCGGCCTCCTGCTCGACGGCGGCCTGGCGGCGGAGCTTGTTCGCGCGCAGTTCCAGGTAGCGGGTAATCAGGTCGCCGATCTCGTGACTGGTACGCAGGGAGAGGGCATGGATCAGCCGCTCGATCTCGGCCTTGTCGTCGGACAGGGCGGTGACCTGGTACTCCAGGCCGCGCAGGGTCAGGCGCAGGTCGGCGATTTCCTGGTCGGTGGCGATGGTGAGGGCCGTGGCGCGCTGGAGGTAGTCGGCGATCCAGGCCACCGCCGTGGCGGTGTCGCGGCCTTGCAGGGCGGTGAACAGCGGTTCGAGCCGGGCAGCGGCGCTCGCGGGGCGGAGCTTGTCGAGTTGGGGGTCAAGACTCTCCCACTCTTCGAGCAACAGGAGGTTGCGGACGATCTCCAGGCGACGGCGAAGCTGGGCCTGGTCGATGGCCGGGGTGCTTTGGCCGTGTTTGGCCAGGAGGGCGTCGAAGGCGTTGAGGTAGTCGACGGCGATGCCGGCATCACCGTCGTCACTGGCGGTCATGACGGTGATGTTCTCGTCATTGTCCTGTGCCCGCTTGGTCCAGTTGTAGGAGCCGATGATGACGGTCGCGCGGTCGATGATGCAGAACTTGTGGTGCATGATCGGGTCGCGGTCGCCACCCGCGGGGATCAGGAAGACCTCGCCGCCGCAGTCCTGCAAACGCTGGAAGTTGAGCTTTCCCGGCCCGATGTTGATCCGGTCGCCGAGGACCGCGAGACGCACCCGCAGACCCCGCCCGGCCTGTCGGCACAGTACGTCGAACAGGTCGCGATCGGTGAACCAGGCGACCGCGACGACGATTTCCTGCGTCGCCGCGGTCAACCGCCGGGCGATCTCTTGGGGGATGTTCTCGAAATGGGCGGTCGTTTCCATTTGGTGTCCGTTGACTGCCTGACGGGTACAGGGGTAAGCCCCACGGGGCCTGGCATGGTCGTTGCCTGCCCGCGCCGATGGGGCATCCTACCGAATCCCAAGGGCCAAACCAAATGTCAGGTCTCGGGTCCTGGACCCGACCGGTACACTTGGCCGACCGCGGATTGCTGTCCCGACGCAGCGCGTAGCGAGCGCGGACGCGGCTATGTGATCGACGATCACGCGCACCGCTCCACCTGGTGCAGGGGCGGCAGGATTCGAGGTCGAGCGGCCCGAGGCCCTGCCGGCGCTGCCCGATACCCAGGGGCAAATCCTCAAGGTGCGATCGTCGGTGCGTCGGGGGGGCTCCACCTGGCCACTGCGCCCGCGGTCCGACCGGTGCAGATAGTCGGGCGAGTCTGTCGGCCGGGCGTTGAATCGCTACCCACGGGGTCCCATGTTTTGTATGATTTAACTCGTTCTTCTAAATCAGTCAGTTGCCGCGCGTTCGCAAATCAACATTTAGTATGAGCACGCGGCGAAAATACTACATCTAGTACCAAGCGGTCTAACACCATGACAAAACAACTCAAGCACTTCCTAAAAGGCATGGGGAGTGTCGTGGACTTAGCGCCCCAGTCACGCGCAAAACGCTTCATACCGGAAGACTCGGACGCTGATCGGCTTCGCGGCGACTTGGAGCGAATCGGACACGATATGAATCGCGCCCTGAAAACGCAACGCCAGGACGATGGCAAAGCCCCCCGCCGCCAGGACGCCTAATCGCCCGGGCGATGAGACGGCTGCGCAGATCGGCGAACGCCGTTTAGAACAGCGCACTGAAATCTTCTTAGGACCGCTTCCGCCGCCAGCGATCCTTCGGCAGTACGACGAAATTCAACCGGGCTTCGCCGAGCGGCTGCTGCGCCTGACCGAAGACGAAGCCAACCACCGCCGACAGGTGACGGCACGGGCGCAACGCTACGAACTCTTTGAGACGACCCTGGGGCAGGTCTTTGGCTTACTGGTAGCGCTGGCAGCCCTTGGGGCCACAGTCTGGCTTGGGATCCTCGGCCTTGAAGTCGCAGCATCGATTGTTGGCGGAACTACGATTGTTGGGCTGGTGGGCGCATTCATCGCTGGCCGTCAGCGCTCCGATAAATAGGACAAGCTAATCACCCGAGACCGATCTCAAGCCCTATCTTGGCGCAACCTCCCAGGGCACCCATCCGCCTGTACCTCGTCCGACGATCGAGTGCATCCATCGTGGGCCAACCAAAGTACAGATTCGAGTAGGCTGTTGAATCTATAGGACTTCAAATCCGGTCGGGGCCGTCAGGCGGTCCTGAGTGGGTTCGACCCCCACGCCCTTCCGCCATTGCCCCAAGGTCCCGCCCCATGACCACCCCGCCCCCCACCGACCCCATCCGTCTCACCCAACTGTCCCACGGGGGCGGCTGCGGGTGCAAGATCGCGCCCAAGGTCTTGCAGGAGGCCCTGGCCGGGCTGTCCATGGGCTTCCCCCACCCGGATCTCCTGGTCGGCAACGCCACGGCGGATGACGCCGCGGTGTTTCGGCTTCGCGACGATCTGGCGCTGGTGGCGACCACGGATTTCTTCATGCCTATCGTGGATGATGCCTACGACTTCGGCCGCATCGCCGCCGCCAACGCCATCTCCGATATCTATGCCATGGGGGCGACACCGGTGCTGGCGCTGGCCATCGTCGGGATGCCGATCAATACCCTGCCGATGGCCGAGGTGCGGCGGATCATGGCCGGGGGCGCGGCGATCTGTCATGAGGCCGGGATCCCCCTGGCCGGCGGCCACTCCATCGACGCGCCCGAGCCGATCTACGGACTGGCGGTCATGGGGACCATTCATCCGGATCGGATCAAACGCAATGCCGACGCCCGCCCCGGCGATCTGCTGATCCTGGGCAAACCGCTGGGGATCGGCATCCTGAGCGCCGCACTGAAAAAAGGCTTGCTGGATGAGGCCGGCTACCAGGCCCTACTCGACACCACCACCCGACTCAACCGACCCGGCATCGCCTTTGCCGAATGGCCCGGCGTCCATGCGCTGACCGACGTGACCGGCTTCGGCCTGCTCGGGCACCTGCTCGAGGTCTGCCGGGCCTCGGGGGTTGGCGCCCGCGTGGAGGTCGCCGCCGTACCGGTGCTCCCCGCCGCCCTGGACCTGGCGCGCGCCGGGCATGGTCCCGGCGCCATCGAGCGCAACTGGGCGAGCTATGGGGCGGAGGTGGTCATGGACCCGGCGCTGCCCGTCTGGGTCCAACGCCTGCTCTGCGACGCCCAGACCAGCGGCGGGCTGCTGGTGGCCTGCGCCCCGGACACGGCCGGAGCGGTGCTGGAGCGCTTCCGTGCAGACGGATTCGCGCAAGCAGCGGTGATCGGTGAGTTGTTCACGGGACCGGCCGCGGTGTCTTGTCGTTAGGGACGCGGGCGACGTGGCACGGCCGCCCGCTACAGCGTCGGCCTCCGGTTGCGTCGCCCGGGTCCCCGGCGGTTGATCTCGCGTGGGACGAAGTTCTTCGGAAATCGCTTTGGATGGCGGCGCCAAGGCTGAAGCCTTGGACTCCGGATCGGGCCTTGGCCCTCACGAG
Source organism: Chromatiaceae bacterium (assembly GCA_013426805.1). GTDB lineage: Bacteria > Pseudomonadota > Gammaproteobacteria > Chromatiales > Chromatiaceae > Thiodictyon. The sequence goes on along the minus strand of JACDZG010000121.1, from coordinate 10,233 downwards.
GCGTCCGATTCCGATGTCCGCAGATGTCCGCCATGCCAGAAGTCCACCACGGTGAGCAAATGCTCGCGGGCGAAGGGCTTGGTGATGAAATCGTCCATGCCCGCCGCGCGGCAGCGGTCTTCTTCTTCCTTGAGCGCGTGGGCCGTCATGGCGATGATCGGCAACGCCTGCACCGATCCGGTCAGGGACCGTATCCGCCGCGTGGCCTCGAGCCCGTCCATCACCGGCATGGCGACGTCCATCAGCACGCTCCCGAGCGGCTCGCGGCACACTGCCGCCAGGGCCTCGACCCCATTTTCGGCGGTGCGCACCGCGTAGCCGGCCTTGGTCAAGGCCGCCGCGGCGACCATCCGGTTGGTTTTCACGTCATCCACCAACAGGATGGGCAGGTCCCGACGGGCTGTCCCGGCCGGTAACCGACAGGCGGGCGCGTGCGTCGCCGCGACGGGCACGACCGCCCGCTGCACAACCGCAAGCGTCAGCTCGAAGGAAAACCGGCTGCCTTGCCCAGGCGCACTGTCGATCGCGATCTGCCCTCCCAGCAGGTTGACGATGCGCTGCGAAATGGCGAGCCCCAGTCCGGTGCCGCCCGACTGCTTGACGACGCCATCGTGGAGCTGGCTGAACTCATCGAACAGCCAGGCCTGGCGGTCCTTGGGAATGCCTTTTCCCGTATCCTGAACCTCGAAGCGCAACCGTTCGCAGGACTCGCCGGGGCACCGGGGCTGCACCCCCAGACTCACCTGCCCGGAGTCGGTGAACTTCACCGCATTACCGACCAGATTGATCAACACCTGGCGCAGCCGCACGGGGTCGACCTGCACGACGGCGGGGAGATCGGCGGCCAACGCGATGCGCAGGTCCAATCCCTTGACCCGCGCGAGCGGACGCACGGTGGCGGCTGCCCGTTCGACCAGCGCGGCCAACGCCGTCGGCTCCGCGCGCAGCGTCATCTCGCCCGCCTCGATCTTCGACAGATCCAGGACATTGCTGATCAACTCCAACAGGGCATGTCCAGCCTCATTCGCCATGACCAGGTGCTCGCGTTGCTCCGCCGACAGTTCCCAGTCGCGCGTCATGTCCAGCGTGCCGAGCACGGCATTGAGCGGCGTGCGCAGTTCGTGACTCATGTGGGCCAGAAAGCGGGACTTGGCCGCATTGGCCGCATCAGCCGCCGCGGACGCCGCCTGGGCCTCAGCCGCCGCACGCTCGGCGCCGGCGCGAGCCTCCTCCAGCGCGTCATAGCTGCGCTGCAGCCGCTCGGCCATCTGGTTGAAGGCACGCGCCGTGTCGGCCAACTCGTCGCGCCCTTCGACCGGAATGCGGTGACTCAGCCCTCCGTCCGCGACCCCCGTGGCGGCGAGTTCCTGGGCCGCCCGTTTGAGCGTGCACAGCGAGCGCGTGAGGTAACTGCCGAGCAGCAGTGAAAACAAGGCGACCAGCGCGATCTCCAGCAGCGCGATGCCGAGCAGGCGCCGCCGCGCCTGATCGACCAGTTGCACCTGCGCGGCGGTGGACAAGCCGATTTCAATCAGACCGAACCCGGTCCCGGCCTCGCGGATCTCCGCGCGCGCGTGCAGTACACCGCCGGCAACCGCGACCCCCTGGCGGCCGTCCGCCGCGGCGTCGGCCGCCGTCGCCTCACCACGGCTGATCAACCGCCGGCCGTTACCGGTGACCCGCAGATAAGCGACGCCCGGGTTGTGCATCACCGCGTCGGCAAAGGTCTCGAGTGAGGCCAGATCGTCGGAGAGCACCGCGTCCTTGGCCAGGATGGCGAACAAGTCGACCGTCGAGCGCGCCCGCTCCGCGATGGCGTCGGCCTTGGTCGACGCCAGATAATCGAGACTCAACCACACCAGCACGGCCAGAAGCACGATCTCGATCAGGGCGATGCAAAGCACGGTCTTGAACCGCAGCGACAGCCGCCCGTGCGGAAACCAAGGCGTCATGGCGGCGCGCCGGACGCGGGTAAGGCAAGGATTTCGATGCCGAGCGCGCGCACGGCGTCCCAGTCGGCGTCAGTGGCGGGGTCGATGCCCTGAAACTCGATGGCCGCAAGCAGGGCCTGACCCGCCGGCGCGTCCGCCAGCGCCGTCATCGCCGCGCGAATCCGGTCGACCAGCCGCGGGTCGACCCGCGGATGGGCCGCAAAGGCGTGTGGTGTGAACGCCTGGGTCCGCCACAGCACCCGGAGCTGCGCGCGGGTCTCGGGCGCCGTATTCTCAAAGGTCCGCTCGATGCCGCCGCCGGCCGGATAGAGCCCCTTGGCGACCGCCAGATAAACCGACTCGTGAGAACGGACATAGTGCGGCCGCACGGTGATACCGGCCTGACGGAGCGCCGCCTGGGGAAGAATGGACGCCGCAAAGGCCGCAGGCGCGGGAAAGGCGACCGGCTGGCCGGCAAGCGCCGCGATGGCGGTGATCGGCGCGTCCTTGCGGACCACCAGAATGCCGCGGAGTCCTTCGCCGCGCTCGGTCGCGAAGGCCTGATAGCCGGGAGCCGCATGAAAGACTGTGTAGTGGTAGGGGTTCATATAGGCCAGATCATACTGTCCCTCCGCCAGGCGCGCCTCGAAGGCCGGGATATCCGGCGCCGTGCGGAATTCGATGCGCACGCCCGCCGCTTGGCCGACCGCGTTCAACAGCGGCACCCAGCGCCGCACCAGCAGACTGGTCGCCTGCTGGGGGACGACCCCGAAGGTCAGCACCGGCACCGCGTCGACGGTCGGGGCGATCGGCTGGTCCGCGGTCGCATTGGCGGCGACCAGCAGGCCGCCGAGACAGGCAAGGACTCGCAGGAATTTCGGATGCATGGCGTTTACTCCGAGTGAGTAGGGGCACGTCTTCCCGCTAGACTAGGCAATAACTGCGCTACCACTTATCATACTTGGAGATCACTGCGTTAGCTGCCTTAGGCGCTTGCGCCGACCCGCGCAGCCCGAGAATGCCGCCGATTCTGCAAAGCGGTCCTAAACCACGTCGGCGCCAGCAATCGTCGCATCTGCCGGGGCCGATCCCATCCAACAACATCGCATACCGCGCTGGGCGCGGTTTAGCGCAGATACACCATCACCCGACTGGAGCGCCCGCGCCCGTCCACCACGGCAATGGCCGTGAAACCGGGACCGGCAGGCCGCCACCAGAGGAGACGGGCGAAGGGTTCCCGACCGATCGGTCGACCGTCGGCGAACCAGGTGAAGGGCGGCTGTCCGCCGCGGACCTTGAGCGCCAGCCCGCCGCCCGCCCCCGCGCCGGTGTCGGAACCGATCTCCAGTCGCGCCCCGTCCGGCGGAAAGGCGATTTCCGGACCCGTCGCGACCGCCCCCACGCCCGCTCCCCGCACCCGCGCTTGACGCAGTGTCGGGGGCAGCGCCTGGGTCGCCGCGAGCAAGACGCCGGCCGGCGCCGGCGGCAGCGGCACCCGCGGACCCAGGCGCGCGAAACAGTCGAGCAGGATCGGCACCGCCGCATCCACCCCTTTGAGCCCCGGCACCGGCGCACCGTCCGGACGGCCGACCCAGACCCCCACCACATGACGCCCGTCGTAACCGAGCGCCCAGGCGTCGCGGTAACCGTAGGAGGTTCCGGTCTTGAACGCGACCCCCGCCGGGGCCGTACCGACGGGACCGGAAACCTCCTGCAGGATGGACGTCAGATACCAGGCGGCACGCGGGTCCAGGACGCGCGGGCGGCCTGCGATCGGCGCAGCGTCTGGAGTGGCCGCCGCACCGTCGCGTGAATCCGTCAGGTCCAGCGACTCACCGCCGCGGGCAATGGCACCATAGATCCGCACCAGGTCGAACAAGGTCAGGCCCAGCCCACCCAACCCGATGGCCAGTCCAGGCGGCGCGGCGTCCGCCAGCACCGGCGCGGCCCCGGCGCGGCGCATCCGCGCAATCAGACGCGCCGGACCCACCGCATCCAACAACTGCACGGCCGGGACATTCAACGACAGGGCCAACGCCCGGCGCACCGTCACCGTTCCCTGGAAGGCGCGGTCGAAATTGCCCGGCACATAGCCCGCGAAGGCGGTCGGGCGATCCTCGATCAGACTCTCCGGATGAGCGATGCCGGCCTCGAAGGCCAAACCGTAGATCAGCGGCTTGAGCGTCGAACCCGGCGAGCGCAAGGCGCGCGTCATATCCACATGACCCTGGCGGTCACCGGCAAAGAGCCCGGCGGACCCGACCTCGGCCAGCACCTGACCGGAGCCGTGATCGGCCACCAGCAGGGCGACCGAGACCCGCGGATCGATCGCCGCCGCCCGCTCCGCCGCCAGGGACTCAACCCCCCCTTGCAACCGCGCGTCCAGGGTCACCCGATGCACCCCCCGCCCAGGCGCGGACCGGACCAACCGGACGCCCAGGTGCGGGGCCAGCAGCGGAAACGGCCGGCGGCCGGTAGGGACCGGCTCGCGGCGCGCGGCGGTTGCGGTCTCGGCATCGATCAGACCCAGCGCCAGCGCGCGCGCCAGCACCCGATCGCGCGCCCGCCGCGCCGCGGCCGGGTCCCGATCGGGACGACGCGCCTCCGGCGCCTGAGGCAGGGCGACCAGCAAAGCCGCTTCCGCCGCGCTCAGACGCTTCGGCTCCTTGCCGAGCCAGGCGAGCGACCCGGCGCGCAGCCCCTCCAGATTGCCGCCATAAGGAGCGACCGTCAGATAGGCCGTGAGAATCTGCGCCTTCTCCGCCGTCCGCTCCAAGGCCAGCGCACCCAGCGCCTGACGCACCTTGCCGCGCGGCGCACGGGTCCGCCCGCCGTCCAGGAGCCGGGTCAGTTGCATACTCAAGGTCGAGCCGCCGGAGACGATCCGACCCGCAGTCACGAGCTGCGTGGCGGCCCGCGCCAGGGCCAGCGGGTCCACCCCCGCGTGCCGATAGAAACGCCGGTCTTCCACCGCCAGCAACAGTGCGAGAAAGCGCGGGTCAACGTCTGCAAGATCCAGCGGCAGGCGCCAGCGTCCACCGTCAACCGTGAAGGCGCGCAACAGCCGGTCGTCCCGATCCAGCACGACACTGGAGGTCCGCACCTGCCAATCCGGCGCTGGTGTGGCGGTCACCCAGGCACGTAAAGCCAGCCAGCCGATCAGGACAAAGAGGGCCGCGACCGCAAGCAAAGCGGCGGGCCAGAGAACGCGTGGGCATGGGCGGATCACTGGATGTCAACACCTTGGCGGCGGCCACCGCACAACCTAAGCGGCTGAACACGTTTGATAATCGGTGAACCAGGACGTTCTGATCTGCACGGTCGGCAAGCACGCTGAACGCAGGAGATCTTACGTCATCCGGGAATCCCGAACGCGGGGCTTCAAAATACTGCCCAAGACGCCTATACTACGCAGTCTCGCGCCCTTAGCTCAGTCGGTAGAGCATCTGACTTTTAATCAGGTGGTCGCGCGTTCGAGTCGCGCAGGGCGCACCAAGCAAACCAAGGAGATAGGTGGAAGCCTATCCTCTTTTCGTTTACGTAAAGTCCGGCTGGGGTAACGCTGGGGGTAACAAACGAGTCGCGTTTGGCCTCGTTCTGGCGCGTTATGCCCGTTCGTCGGGCCGCTGAGCGGTGGGGTGCCGCCGCCCCCGGAACGCCCTGACTGCCAAGTCAGGCGCCGGCATCGACACCGGTCAGTCCTGGAGGTTCTCAGGCGCGGTCAGGTCATTGGTGTCCGCGGTCGTGATGGCGATCTCGGGTTCATCCAGCCCCGCCGTGACCAGCCATTCCTTCACGTCCAAGGCATGGATAAAGCCGCCGTCCCGCTGCTCCAAGCCGGTGCGCTCCGCCTGCACCAGCAGGATGGGGCGGATGTAGCGCCCGGTCTCCCCCTGGAACCGCCGCGCCTCGGCATCCAGGGTGTTCAGCCGCTCCAGGGCGATCCGCAGGGTCTCGCGCCACTCGCTACCCCCGCGGGTCTCCAGGTTGAGCGGCATCTTGATCATGCCCTCCCGGTCCACGTCCAGTCCGGTGATCTCCACCAGCACATTGGCCGAGCGGGCCGGCCTCGGGCTCTTCCCGACACGGGCAAGCACGTCCTTTGGGGTCGCCGTCAGTTCCGACACGAAGCACGGGTTGAAGCCGTAGAGCGCCTTGAAGGCCAGTTCCGGGGTCGCCTTGTAGCCTTCGTCCATGACCACCACGGGGCGGATCAACCGCAACGCATTGCCGAGCGAGTCCTTGACCATGGGCCAAAAGGAACCGCTGGTCGCGGACGCGGCGTAGGTTCGGGGTCTCCTTGAGCGCTCGCGCCTGGGCCTCTTGGTCGCCCTCGTCCGGGAAGAACCCGCGGACATCGCCCCGGTCCTTGAACATCCGCAATGTGTCGTTGGTCTGCCGATTGGCCAATTGGCCGATTGGCCGATTGCAGCATCAGCAGCATGACGCACAGGCTCGCGTCCACGTCCCGCGCATCCAGTTTGTCCCCCTTCTCCATTAGCAGGACCCGATTGCCCGAGAGGACATCGAGCATCTGCCGATAGGGGTGTGGCCGGTCGGTGAGTTGCCGCTTGGTCTGGGTGTAGATCGCCTCGTTGGGGACGATCCACAGCACGAACCCCGTGCTGCGCCCCAGGTAGCGCCCGAAGATGCGCGACAGGGCCGAAACGGCAAGGTAGGTCTTGCCGCCGCCCGTGGGCACCTTGAAGACGACGTTGGGGACCGGGCGCCTCATTCCGTCGGCGCGGGACGAGAACGGCACCTTCGCCCGGCTCGATGGGAGCTTTCCCGCCTCTTTCAGCGCCCGCCAGGTCTTGGCCGGAAAGTTTGGCACATCACGCAGCAGGTCCGGGTCAGTCTCCCGTGCATTGGCAGCGGCGATCTTATCGGCCTTCGCCTTCTGCGTCGCCAGCTCGGTCAGATAATCATCGAACCGGGTCAGCACCCGCGCCTGATACTCCAAGTCGCGCAATGGCATGGCGGGCTAAGTCTCCGGGTCGCCGACGATGGCCGCGACATGACGCAGCAGGTCTTGCAGTTCGGCAATGATGGCCGCCCGCTCCAATGGCTCGTCCGCGCACATGGGGCCTTCCTCGTAGCGTGCCTGCACCGCATAGGACGTGAACCGGGCCAAGGGCCAGAATGCCCCGACCTCGGCCCCGGAACTCTCCAGCAGTGCCAACAGGCGCGGCAGTTGATGGGTCAGCGGATAAACCGTGCCCATCGCACTGAGCCAAGCCTTGAGCGCCTTTTCCGCGGTCTGTTGAGCATGGAACCCGACGATCTCATCCGCGAACAACGGCGAGTCGCCCATGCCGATCAGTGCATTCAAGTCCCGGTGCGCGAGACGCAGCAGCGACCTGGCATGTTCAAGATCGCGCATGGAGCACCCGCCCTTCGCGATGCGCGCGACCCACGACATGATTCAGCGAGCCTTTCCATTGCTCGAACTCGTCGCGGCTATACAGCAGCAGGTCCGTAGACACCGGCATCTTACGCAGGGCCATGTACAGGCGATTGGCCTCGCGCAGCCGACTGCGTTGCGCCGAAAACGGCGCACTCTCCACCACCAACAGGTCAACGTCGGAATCCGGCCGGGCCTCACCTCTGGCCCGCGAGCCGAACAGGATGATGGTCTCCGGGTCGACCTCCCGCACGATCGTCTCGACCATCTGTTGCAGCAACGCGGTTTCGTCTTCGCTCATGTTGGGCTCCGGGCGCATCACAGGCGCTCGACGCTGTAGAGTGCATAGGGCAGGGGCGCAAAGGCCACCTCGCAGGGGAGCTTGGCATCCTCCAGGACCCGCTTGGAGACGAACCGGGTCGGGGCATAGACCAGATGCGGCTTATCCGGCTTGGCCTCGGCGATGGCCTTAGCGCGCGAGAGGGTCAGGGCGGCGTCGCGGGACTTGAGGTAGTCCAGGTCCGGGCGGTAGATCAGCCACACCTGCTGTGCGGACGACTCCCCCAGGTAGCCGCACCCCGCAACTTGTTCAGCCTGGGCTTCGGGTTCGGCGGCGATGGGCCGGGCCTGATTGGTCGCCATGTGGTACAGCAGGGCGCCCAGTTGATCGAAGGCCGGGAGGTTTTTCCCGGTCAGCAACTTGTCCATGACGATTTCGCGCATGTCCGCAAGGACCAGAACCGGGATCGCTTCCCGTCCCTTGATAGAAATAACAACATTCATGGCGCGCACCTTCAAGCGCAAGCCTTCAAGAAGGTGGCCGGGTCAGGGCGGTGAAGGGGCCGCCTTTTCGGGAGCTAACCTAGACCCGGCCGTAACAGGTCAATGGTCGGTCAGTTCCAACCGCCGTTCGATGCGCTCAACGCGATGAATAACGGTTTGCAGGGTTTCCCGGTCACTGGCAGAAAGGGCATACAGGCCGCCTAGCGTCTGTTCCATGACAGACATTCGCAGGTCCATACGGTCGAGCCGTTGCTTGATGTCTGCGATATCCCCTCGCATCGCGCGCAAGTGTTCGAGTACCAGGCTTTCAATGTCTGCGGTCATCGTGGGTTCTCCGGGTGAAAGGGTGCGGGTCACTTGGCGGCGGTCCGGCCGCGGGTCGGCAGTTCCACCACGTCAGCGGCGGGGGTCAGTCCGGCCGCCCCCATGAGCCGGGCGCCGTGTTGGTCCAGGGCCGCCCGTACCGAGTCCTCGCCGAACCGGGCATAGACCGCGGTGGTTGACTGGTTGGAGTGATTCAGCACCCGGCCGATCAGGTGCAGGGAATTGCCGGACTGTGCGAGCCATGAGCCGACCGTGCGGCGAAGGTCGTGCAATCGCACATCAGCGACCCCGGCCGCCGTGCGGACTCGCCCCCATGGCTTGCTGATGTTGACCAGGTGGGCGCCTGGCAGCTTGCCGGGCAGGACGTAGGGGTTGCCTTCGGTCTGGGGGAGGTCCCGCAGCAGGGCCACGGCAGGCGGGCTCAGCGGAATGTAGTGGGTTCGCCCGGCCTTGGTGTCGGGTAAGCGCAGTTCCGCCCGCGTCCAATCCACGTCCGCCCATTGGGCCTTGAGTAGCTCTGTCTTGCGGGCTCCAGTCAGCAGGTACAACCACAGGGCCGCGCGGGCCGATGCGTTCGGTTCTTCGTTGATCGCCTGGGCGAGACGGGGTAGTTCGTCATGCGTCACCCAGCGGTCGCGCTTGGCTTCCGTGAAGCGGTCAATGTCGCGGGCCGGGTTGCCGTGGCCTTCGGGCACGAATCCCCAGCGGCGGGCAAGCTCGAACATCTTGGACAGCAGGGCAAGCACTCGGTTGGCCTCATAGGGGGCGCGCTTGCCGATGGTGCGATGCAAGGTTTCCACGTCCGGCCGGGTGATCGCCCGCGCCTTGCGGCTTCCCCACTTGGGCAGGACGTAGGCGTTGATCCGCCGTTGGTCCTCGTCGCCTGACTTCTTGGCGTTGCCGTGCCGATCCATGTAGGCGAGGCACAGGTCGCGCATGGTCTCGCCTTGGCCTTCCTGCTCGCGGGTAGCGACCGGATCGGCGCCTTCGGTCTCGACCTTCGCCAGTTCCGACCGGGCCACGGTGCGGGCGTGGTCCAGGGTCAGGACGCCATAGGTCCCGATGGTCAACAGGCGCTTGCGGTCCCCGACTCGGTAGGACAGCACGAATGCCTTGCGGCCTCCCGGATAGACCCGACAGCCGAACCCCGGCGGATCATCGTCCCAGACCACAAAGCGCGCATTGCCGGTTCCCTGATACGTCAGGGAGTCGATTATTCGTCTTGTCAGTCGCATAGCCCATTACCCTCGGTTCCTGAGTCACCAGTCAGTTGCTCGGCTTCGAGTCACCACTGAGTCACCACTGAGTCACCAGAAGGGGGCGCATCAGGGCGTACCGTGCCGTAAAGGATAGCACAAGAAAACGAGCTAAGCTGTTGTTGCAGAGTAAGGAATCGTAATCGATAGTAACCGAGCGAAAGGGCGACTCTCAGACTATTAATCAGGTGGTCGCGCGTTCGAGTCGCGCAGGGCGCACCATCTTTTCAAAGACTTAAGGCGCCATCATGGCGCCTTTCTTGTTCTGGATTCCTCCATCCGGTGTTGCCCTGGACGATCCGAACGATCAGCGCCACCAGTATTCCGGATTGGAGCATCAAGAAAAACTGCCCCCGATCCGTCCCGACACCGCCGAGACTTCGCCCGACCACGCGTCACCGAGCGGACTGGAGCCACGTCGAGGTCTGGACGACAGGGCCTTGACCGCGGCACGCCGATCGGATAGTTTTCTGAGAACTGCTAGCAGCCTGTCGGACTTTAGGCGATTTCCGAATAAGACGCTATCAAGCATCAA
>JACDZG010000290.1 GCA_013426805.1 Chromatiaceae bacterium | reverse complement strand
CCGGTTCAGATTGTGGTTCCGCTGCGCTTCACACAATCTAACCTTGTTCGTTAGCGCCTCAACAAGGAACCTCGCATGTATGCACGCCGCCTCCTTGAACACTTAGGATTCCAAGTTTCCGACATTGCCGAAACGGAAAAAGAGGAATCGGACTTTCTTGCAACGATTTCGGACTGCACCTTGCTAATTGAAGAGAAAACCAAGGTCGATGCGGATGAAATGCTCAAAGCGCGGTCTGAAGTTATTTCTTCGGGCGAGGTCTATCAAGCTCATATACCGATCGTACCCAACAACCGGATATTCGGGATTGTGCGCAAGGCAGCAGATCAACTCGATTCATCGTCTGACAAGCCTCACGACTTCCGGCTAGTTTGGTTTACCGGTGCAGGTGTTAACGCGCAGGCTCAGTACGAGCAATTCATTTCAACGCTCTACGGGACAAGCAATATCCTAGAACGTGGAGCATCAGCTTACCGCCGTTGTTACTTCTTCCGAAACAGCGCATTCTTTCGCTATGCCAAAATCTTGGATGGCGCCATCGCCGCGCATGTGTCCGGCACGCAACTGAAAGCAAAGCTATGTTTGAATCCATTGTCTGCAAAATCCGAGGCTCTCAAGGCTTCGCCCGCAGCAAAAGCTTTCGGAAAAGCAACCATTGACCCTACAGCTGATGAGAAAGGAGGGGTTGCGTTCATGATTACGGATGGCATTGACCGTAACGATGAACCTGCGCTTCTGAAACATCTACAGACCAAGTACGACACTGATGCGCTAATGCGCTTTGATCTCGGATACATGTCCGGTACGGTAGCGTATGACACGAAATCATAGGCCCGTTGCGCTAACAAGCGCGTAACCCCGACCCAAAAATGCGCGTCGAGCTCAGTGCAATAAATCAACCTCAGTGGGGCGCATTTTTGGGCCGGGTACGCTTAACGTTAGGCCATGAGCCTTGGAGTTGTAAGGCAGATATGAGTTCACTTGAAAACACCCTTCTCAATGCATTTGGACGGATGGGGTTTAGAGCCGATCATGCCCCAGGATCTATTAGGGAGTTTCTCAGAAAACTCGATTTTCTGTCCACGACAACAAGGTATCAGAAGCTCATTAACGAACTCGTCACCTGCAACGACAAAAGCAATTTATTCAGTATAGTTCTTGAGGCGACATTTGCCTATGAGTTTGAATTTAAAGGTAAATCCCTCCAATATGAAGTCCGGCAGGCAGAAGATCTTACTTCCATAGATTTTCTACGAGTGGTGAGAGAAGATTTCAAAGTCTATTTTGAACTGAGGTTAGTACAGCAAAGGGAGTGTATCAACCAAGCAGTTGTGGATCAGTTATCAAATTCAGGGATTTACAAGGTATCGCTTGAAGGCGATGACGAGCAAGCTGAAATAGTGCGGCTGCAAAGAGTCATACTTGCCAAGTGCCAGGATAAGAATGGAAAGCCAGTAAAGTTCTTCAAAACCGAACGCGGGCACTATAATATCGTGGTGGTTGAAGTTACAGATCTGGTGCTGGGTACGATAGACGAGTGGGATTGTCTCCTCACAATTTATGGCGACGCCGAAGTAGATGATGTTTACCGCTGCGGAATTTTCGGTCTATTTCAAACGACGCGCCCATCCTATCCTCCACGCATCCAGGAACTATACGCTGAATTTGCGCATGTTCGTTCCACAATCCATGGAGTGCTTTTTCTTCGAAGAAGGCCTGGTGGTGATCAATTGCACTTCCGGATCGAGCATTGCTTTATACCCAATCGTTCCCTCCTGACAGAGGCCGAGTTTGCCTGTATTGAAGAAGAACTCGATAGCTGTCTTTTCCCTTGGGACGACCAGAATGCCTAACGAACAAGGTTAGATTGTGTGAAGCGCAGCGGAACCACAATCTGAACCG
>JACDZG010000289.1 GCA_013426805.1 Chromatiaceae bacterium | reverse complement strand
CCGCTCTGTCGCCATGTGCATGACGCAGATGCCCGACATACATCAGGAGTTTCTGCCGGCTGGACGGCAACATGGCCGGCACCGCCGCCGCGTCTTGCATCAGCGCCGGCAGTGCGGGCTCCGGCACGCGACAACCCTGGTCCAGGGCCAGATCGGTAGGCTTCAGCACGTCGGTCGTACCGGAACAGCGGCGACTGCTATACTCTCTGAATCCCGTGGTCGGAGTCATCGACCGCTTCCGCTGGGCGATCCTCGGCGGCGAGTCCACGCTCTATATACCCGGTTTTTTGCTCAGTTGGTGTGTGATCGTCTTCTTCCTGTGGATCGGCATCCGTCAGTTCCGCGGTATGGAAAAGCGCTTTGCCGACCTGATTTGAGTCGAGGGCGAAACGGCATGGTGAATTGCAGGCTCGGCAACAACCGACAGGATTAGGAACAATGCGCCAGGATCCCGTCATCACAACCCTCGCCGACGAGCTCAATCGCCGCCTCGGCACCCACCTGCGTGGGCTGTGGTTGTACGGATCCCGGGCGCGTGGCGATGCGCGTGCGACCTCCGACTACGACGTCTTGATCATCGTCGATGAAAAGACGCAAACTATGCGTGACCGCATCTTGGACCTTCAAGTGGAGATTCTTGACCGCCACGAAGCCTTGGTGGCCACTTTGCTGCGGACCGAGAACGAGTGGCTCGGCAGTCAAGGCTCTCCACTGGCGCGAAACATCGCTCGCGAAGCCGTGCGACTGTGATACCCGCGATTGCGCAACTCCTCCGTGCCGCAGAGGACAAAGTCGAAGCCTCGGAATGACTGCTCCGGGAGGGGCTTAATGGCGACGCCGCTTCGCGCGCGTATTACGCCGCCTTTCATGCGATCAGCGCGCTCCACCTCTCGCGCGGCCAGACCTTCTCCAGCCACGCGCAGTTGATTGGACGATTTAATAAAGACTTTGTTCGATCAGGGGTTTTCCCCCCGGAGTACACGCGAATTCTAACCCGGCTGTTTGAAGATCGACAACTCGGTGATTATGATGCCACCGCCGAAATCGACCGCGACCAAGCCAGCCAAGACGTAACCGATGCGCGCCGGATCGTCGCAGCAATTCAGGCCCACCTGCGCTAACCGGGATAGACCCCGCAAGGCCTGATCAACGACCTCACTCTGATAGCCCTGGGAATACAGCGTCTCCAGACGCCGTAGCGATTCAAGGGTGGTGGCTGGCGTCGACATGGATATAGCCATCGGACGTGATAACCGGACGTAGGGGCGGGTTTTAAACCCGCCCCTACACCAAAGGTCTGTCCGGATATCATGTAGGAAGGCTATACCTCAGGATGATCTCGGATGGTGCCCATACTGCTTGAATACCGGTGTTATCCCCAAGGCCGGAATGCAGGCCGCCGTCAAAGGTCGGTGGCCCTTGGCCAGCCAGTCCTGTACCGATAATGGCAGGAGCAAGGCAGTCTCACGGTCGATTGGGTGGAAGCGGCGCATTTGACCGTGCGCCCTGTACGACGCCCCCTGCGTGCGACTCAGACCATCCGGAGTCCAAGGCTTCAGCCTTGGTCAAGGTTCGCCAGGGCTGAAACCTTGGACTCCGGGGCGGGTCGGCAGCGACTCCCTGCCGGGACAGGCCAGCGATGGAGCAAGTGGATGCCGCTTAGCGCGTGGGCGTGCCGGTCTCCACCGGCGGGTCGCCGAGCAGACCTTCGAGCGTCTCGGCCTGGAGAAAACCATTTAGCCAGGCATCCAGTTGGTCAATGGTTGCCCCGGCAAGGCGCGCGCCCGCCCATGAGGGGAGGGGACCAAAGCGGGCGGTTAGCACGCTTTGCAGCGCTTCGGTCTTGCCTTCCCGCTTACCTTCCAGTTTGCCTTCCCGCTGACCTTCCAGCTTACCTTCCAGCTGACCTTCCAGCTTGCCTT
>JACDZG010000120.1 GCA_013426805.1 Chromatiaceae bacterium | reverse complement strand
GCCTTTATGTTGACTCATGCCCTTATCCTAGGGGCTAAGTCCGACAGGCTGCTAGGCCTACGATTGTGGGCGTGCGACATGGACAGTGGACGTGCTGACTGAGTTTCACCGGGTGCCGCGCAGATCTGTAGTCCCGACGGCCTGTCCAGTTGGTGTTCCCTGGATTCCCCCGGTTCCTGCGCCAACCGGGCCGAGCAAGCCCTGGTTAGTTTGGGGCTGAACCTGGACCCGTTGCGGGTGGACTTCGGGGACGGTGATGTCCTGTCCACGCTGCAACTGCCCCATCGGGTGTTCGATGCCGTGCTGCGCGACAGCCAGTTGGAAGGAGTGCCGTTCCGCCGGACCGAGATCGGCCAGGCGGCCATCGCCGCCACCCCCGCGAATGCCGCGGCGCTCCTGCACGCTGACCCTGGTTCTTTGGTGTTCGGCGCTTGGGATTCCACCGGCCTGGGTGCCGGCAGCCGACCCAGCACCAAATGGGCGCGGGCACTCACCTGCGAGATTTCCGCGACCCGTGTAGAGCCCGTGTCACTCGCAGGCAATCGGTTGGACCCCATCGGCATCGAGGGAACGGAACAGGCCTGGGTCGAGGAAAGGGACGGGACATTGCGGCAGGCCACCGCGGACGAGTTGCGCCCGACAAAAGAGGGCGGTCTACCCCGCCGCGGCAGCGCGCAACGGGATTATCCTCGCTTGATCAAGGCAAGCGAGGCCAATCACGGCAACAGCCTGTCGCTCATCTCGAAGGGGGTGCTGGTTCATGGGGACATCACCCTCAATGCGACCTTGAGCCTGTCGCGCTTGCGCCGCTACAGCTTCGGCAACGAGACCGAACAGGGCCGTGTCTTGCTCGCGCTGATGGGGCTCTATGGCGTTCTGGCCATGCTGAACGATGGGTTGGACCTGCGCTCGGGCTGCGACTTGGCCGTGGAGAGCTATCAGATTGATTTGATCGGCCTGGGTACCCGTGACCCTCTCACCGTCACCCTCTCTGATGTCGCGGCGGCGTTGTGCGACCAGGTCAACGCGGTCTCCCTGCACGCGCCGGTGCGCTTCATCCCGTCCCAAGGTCTGCGCGACCTCCGCAATGCGTCCCGGCGGTTCGCGTCACCCAGCCGTTATATCTGTGCTGGCCGGACGCCCCCTCCGATCTGGCGGCCTGGCTGGTGCCGGTCCTGGCTGGTATCGGTTATCTGGGCCGTCCGGACTCGCCGGTCTTCATCACGCCGGCGGATGCCCCGGACCTGACCCTGACCCGGCTGGTTCCGGACGCGGCCGGTGAGGAACTGCTCCGGGTGCCGAGCCCCGGCCGACTCGCCGTCCTGCTCGGCGCTCATGCTGCCGGACGGCGGGCGCCCGCGGCCACCCGTGTCGGCTATGCCGATGCCCGTATCCGGCCCTCGCCCTGGGGCGAGATGTTCATCCTCAGGCCCGCCCGCGGCGCCTTGCACCAGGCGGCGGCGTTGGCGGAGTCACTGCGCATGGCGACCATGAGCCGGGCGCCGGACCCGCTTCCGCGGATGCTCCATGGCCACGAGGTCGCTGCGTCCGACGCCGATCATGCGGCCTGGGTGGTGCTGCCGGACGTGGGGCATCCCTGGGCGCGCGGCACCGTCTTGGGCGTTGACATGGTCCTCCCGCGGCACGCGAGCGCAGCGGAGCGGACGGCCTGCGTACTGTCCCTGTCCCAGGTCGATCGGATCGGATTGATCCCGGTGCGTCGGCCAACGGCCGCGGAGTCGACCCGCGGCATCGAACCGCGAACCTGGACCCATCCCGCCCGCGTCTGGACGACGGTGACGCCGATCGTCTTGGACCGACATCCAAAACGCGGGCAATCGGTTGAACGTCTGGTCGCCGACTCGGTGGAGCGGGCCGGTTACCCGGCTCCGCGGATCATCGAGCTCCCGGAGCACCCGCTGCGCGGCGTCCCGCCGGCCGGCGCTTTTGCGGCCCGTGGGGCCGGACACCGGACCCATGCGCGGCTGCATTTCGCAGAGCGCATGCGCGGACCCATGTTGGTTAGGCGGGGACGCTATTTCGGGCTGGGATTGCTGCGGCCGGGGGGCGACTGATGGACTTTCCGCGTTGGTACCGCGCGCGTCACGGGTACGGACCTTTCCCCTGGCAGAGCGCCTTTGCCGAGCGGGTCGGCGCCAGCGACTGGCCGGCGGCGCTCACCGCGCCGACCGGGGCGGGGAAGACCGGGGTGGTCGCCGTCTGGCTCTGGGCGCTCGAACAGGGTTTGCAGGTCCCCCGCCGACTGGTCTATGTGGTGGATCGTCGGCTGATCGTCGACTCGACCACCTTGTACGCGAGGCGGCTTGCCGATCAGTCCCCGCGCTCACCGGCCATCGTCCCGATGCGCGGCGGTATCACCATCGACGATGCCTGGCTTGATCCGCTGTGCCCGGCGATCATCGTCAGCACCGTGGACCAGGCCGGCAGCCGTCTGCTGTTCAGCGGCTATGGGGTGTCTGAGAAAGTCGCCCCGATCCATGCCGGGCTGTTGGGCAACGATGCCCTCTGGGTACTGGACGAGGTGCATCTCGCGCAACCCCTGCTGCGGACCCTGAGCCAGGTGGCATCGTTGCGTTCCGCCGCGCTGCCGTTGCTCTTCCGCGTCCTCGTCATGTCGGCCACCTGGGACGGAGCAAATGCCCTGGGGCTGACCGCGGACGATCGTGCGGACCCGGTGCTCTCGCCCCGCCTGATTCGCGCCAAGCCGCTGGAGGTACGCGATATTGATGCCGACGCGGATCTGGCCCAGGCGTTGGTCCAGGAGGCCCGCCGGCTGCGTCGGCAGGGCGCTGCGGTGATCGGCATCGTCGCCAACTCGGTGCGTGACGCGCGTGCCGCCTTCACGGCGCTGGCTGCGGAGGCGGATGCCGTGCTGTTGACCGGACGGGTGCGTCCGGTGGACCGCGACACCCTGATCGCGGAGTATCTGCCACGGATGGCGGCCGGCTTCCGTCAGGGCCGCGAGCCGCTCTATGTGGTCGCCACCCAGACCATCGAGGTCGGTGCGGACCTGGATTTCGACGCCCTGGTCAGCGAATGCGCACCCCTCTCCGCGCTCCGTCAGCGGGCCGGCCGTCTCAATCGACTGGGCGAACTGCCGGCCGCACCCATGGTGATCGTCCATCGGCCACTCAGTGAAAAGGAGAAGGCACGTCGTACGCGGGAGTCCAAGTACGGCAAGCCCGCTCACCGGATCCGCTACCGGGACGCCGCGGTGGAGACTCGCAAGTGGCTCAAGAAGCACAAGGTGCGGGACTTCGGCATTGAGGCCATGGCCCGGCATCCGGTTCTTGAAGAGCCGGCTGCGGCCTCGCCCGATCTGCTCGCCGCTCACCTGGACCTGTTCTCCTGTACGTCCGCCAGACACGGGATCGACCCGGCCCCCTGGCTGCACGGCTATGCCGAACCCGAGCGGACCCTATTTCTCTGCTGGCGTGCGGACGCCGGGGTCCGGACCGTCGCGCTCGCGCCGCCGGTCCGGCAGGAGATCATGGAACTCCCGATCTGGGAGTTTCGCGGTCTGGACCTGGAGCGGGTGCTCCGGTGGGATGGGAGCAGCGCCGAGTGGATCGACCCCGCGGATGCCCGGCTCGGGGATACGCTGGTGCTTGAGAGCGCCGCCGGCGGCTGTGACCGATTCGGTTGGAACCCACGGTGTGCCGAGCCGGTCACCGACTATGGCAACACGGCCGAGCGGATGCGCCTCATGGGTCCGGATGACTCCGACTGGCGCGCACTCGCCCGCGCGGCGGGAATGGCGAGACCCGGCCGGGTGTTTACCTACCCGGAAGGCGCGTTGGTCATGGCCGCATCCGAGTCCAGCAGTGAGGACGCGACCCGCCCGGTCTTGCTGCGACATCACTTGAGTGCCGTCGGAGCGCGCGGGCGGCACCTGGCCGGGGCGGTTGGGCTGCCGGCGCCACTGTGCGACGCCATCGGTCAGGCAAGTGCCGCACATGACCTTGGTAAACTCGACCCGCGTTGGCAGGCCAAGGTCGGCGGCAACCCGGAAATCCCTCTGGCAAAAGGCCCGCGCGGCAGCGACCCCTGGCTCGTGCTCCCGCGGGGTTGGCGGCACGAGATGGGCTTCGTCGCCACCATCGGAACCAACCCCTTGGTGCGGCATCTGGTCGGTACCCATCACGGGCATGGACGCACCTGGTTCCCGGCGGTGCCCGATCGCGCGCTCTGGCGCCAACTCGGGGGTTGGGCGAGCCAATTTCAGGCACTCCAACAACAGTACGGTTGGTGGGGGCTGGCCTATCTGGAAGCACTGGTCCGGCTCGCGGACTGGCACGTCAGCAAAGCGGAGCAAGACGATGAAACTGACCGGACTGCAAGCTGACAACCCCATCGCCTGGATGGCCGCCTGTGGCGCGCTGCGTCTGCTCCAAGGCGCTCGGCTACGCTGGCAGGGCACAATCCCGGAATTGGAATGCAATGGCGACCTCATCGCCGCGCTTGCCGCGCTGCCCGCCGACCGGCTCAAGTCGCCCGAGTTCCAGTTTCGGCACAAGTTGTCGGCGAACATAGATGATACGGCCTGGCAGGACCTCAAGCGCCTGCCGGGTGAATGGTCCCTGGCCCTGGGCGCGCAGACTGAGACCGGGATGCGCGCCAGTCATCTCAAGATACGCCCGGGCGGAAATTACGACATGGTGCGCGACGCCCGCGTGCTCCTTGACACCTTGTCGAAACGCGACCTTCAGGACAAGCTGACCGAGGCGCTGCTGGGACCTTGGCGCTACGAAGACCTCAATTGTGTTGCCTGGGGCTGGGATGCGGCAGCGCGGATCGACGCGGCAGCTATCGGCAGCAAATCTGAAGATGCACCAAAGTACGGTGTATTAGGCGCCTACTGGCTTGGTTGGGAAGCGCTTCCCCTGTTCCCCGCGGTCGGTGGACACACTATGGGCTGGTCGAAAGGACTGTGCTACCCGACCTGGTCGGAGTGGCTCGACTACCAAGACACCAAGGCCCTGATGTTCTCGCTCAACCTGCTGGGCACCAAGGATCGCAAGGCGTTGGGGATACGCAATTGGTTTGCCCGCTATCTCCAGACAGATTGATCCGCCGGACGCCTCGGTTGGGCCAGTGAGGTCGCGCGAACCCCAAGTGACGGGAAAACCGCGGGAGGTTCGCGCGCAGTCCAACCCACTGGTTTTCTTATCGTTTGATGGCGGCTCAGCAGAAGTGTCACCGACAAACCAGGTCGCTGTGCGAGGTTCGCGCGCTTCGCTTGGAAAATCCAGCGAAATCAGCTAGCATCGTAGGGGAAGTCACATCCGCCTCAATTGGGGCGGCTTTATTGAAGCAACCCATCCGATCAGATGACCGCGTACCGCGCGCGTCGGCATCAATCATCGTTCCGGCTCAAGCGACCATCCGGAATGATCCACAGATGTCACAGATATTCACAGATGAAGAAAAACTTCTGTGAACATCTGTGGATCTGATTTCCGCCGCGGGGTCTCGGCGGAAGGTCTGGCCGGAACGATGATCAAGGCCCGCGCGTCACATCCGCCTCAATTGGTATCGTATTTCTTGGCGAGCCTTGCGCCCGGGCGCGAACAAAGTCATTGGATCAATGCCCGCCTGGGAAAAAGGACTTGTCCAGAATGCACTCAATCGAGTAGGAACATTCCGGTGGAAACAGGTGCTCCGGTAGTCCGGTTTCATAGGCCGCCCGCTCGATCGCGTCGGGGTAGACGTCGAGCAGGGCCGCGGGGAGGAATGGTTTGAGGCTTGGGCTGAGCTTGATCGCGCGGGCGATCTGTCGGCGCTGCTCCTGAATGGTGCCGTTCCAACTGCCGGTGCGATGGTCGGGCTGGAATTCCCATTTCAGAAGATGCGTCAGCAATATGTCCAGACGACTCATCAGCTCGCGGCGCTCTTTTGCTCCCATACTTTCCAGTTCCTCGGCCAGATCGTCGAGATTGAGTTCATCGAGTTTGTGTTGGCGCAGGAGTGCTGCTGCCTGGAGGGTCCAGGCGTGAAAATCGGTCTTGTAGAGTTCTGACAGTGCATTCATGGTAGGGATCGCTTATCGCGACAGGGGATGGCTCTGGTTTCAAATTCGGCGCCGCGCACTCCGGAAGACATCGATCGCCTTGGCGATGTCCGCGTCGGTCATCGCGTGGGACTGCGGCAGCTCTTGGATCTGTTTGAATAGCGCGTGGCAGTTGTCGCAGTATACTGCCGCTAATGACTGACCGTCTCGGTTTCACCTGGCAGGGCATTCCGTCTCAGCGTGCTGGTTCGCGATCCGGCTCTCATGCTCCAGGCGTGGGAGCCAGTTGCGACGCGCAAGCCGTCACGTGGCGATACCGGCCGCCGGAGCGACCAAGACGGCATTCCCACGCTGGGGAGATTGGGCAAGTATTCGCCCCATGCCAACAGCCTGGGAGTACCATGCCCGCTGATCGAGTCGTGACCGAACGGTAGAGGGCGGATGGGCACAAGACGTTACAAACCCTGCATTCCGCGGCACTGGGAGGCGCCGCCGCCGCGCATTGAGGACTCTGTGGGAGAGGAGCATTGCGTGCGGGCGATCGACGCGTTTGTCGCCGCACTGGATCTGGAGGCACTGGGCTTCCAGCACGCGGGCGGCGCGCTCGGGCGGGGGCAGCCGGCCTTGCACCCGAGCGCGCTGCTCAAGCGCTACCTCTACGGGTGCGCCGAGCGGGTGCACAGGAGTCGGCGGTTGGAGCGTGAATGTCGGCGCAACCTGGAGGCGATGTGGTTGCTCCCCGAGGAGGGTGCCCGCGAATACTTTCACAATCTCGGAGCCTGGGAACGAGGCGAACGAGACGAACGCGTTGGAGCGCAGTGGGCGCTGGTATGACGATTCCAAACCTGAAGGTCCTGGAAGGGCTGGACCCGGACCTACGAACTGCCCTGGTGTCTCAGGTGCGGGACCTCTGGACGCACGGATCGACCGCCATCGAGGGCAACACCCTGACGCTCGGGGAGACCAAGTTCGTCATCGAGGAGGGTTTGACGGTCTCGGGCAAGTCGCTCAAGGACCATCAGGAGGTGGTCGGCCACGCCCGTGCCATCGAGTTGATGTACACCTGGATGGCGGAGCCGGTGACCCTGGCGCGACTGTTTGATTTGCACCGGGCGGTGCAGACGGCGGTGGTGATCGATATCTACCAGCCCAATGGGGCCTGGAAGCTGGAGCCCAATGGGACCTATGCGGTCACCCCGGACGGGCGGCAGACCTTCATCGAGTACGCCGCGCCGGCCGCGGTGCCGGCACTGATGGATGCCTGGCTTGCGGAGCTGAACCGGCTCTGTACCGTGCCGTTGGGTGAGTCCGATGCCGTCTCTGCCTATGCCCGCCTGCACTTGGGGTTCGCGCACATCCATCCCTTCCGGGACGGCAACGGGCGCATGGCCCGACTGCTTGCCAACCTGCCGGTGTTGCGGGCCGGCTACCTGCCGGGGGTGATCGAGGTGAAGGATCGCAAGCGCTACATCGATACCCTGGCGACCTATCAGCTCGCCGTCGGTCAGTTGACCCAGGCGAGCGGTGTCTGGCCTTGCCCCGCGTTGGAGGGTCCCTTCAGCGCATTCTGTCGCGGCGCCTATGGGGCGACTCAAGCCTTGGCCGCGCAGGCCAGGGCGCAGCAGGCGCGCAGGGAGCAAGGCGCATGAGTCGTCATGGCGGGTGCCCAGGTGTGAACAATGCGCATACACCCGGATGTTGGTATCGACGAAGCTAGCGCCGGGCATTACGCTCTTCCCTTGAGGGTATCTCAATGCGACGCGCAAGCCGTCGCGTGGCGCTACCGGCCGCTGGAGCGGCCGCACGGCATTCCCACGCTGGAGCGTGGGAACGAGAAAACGGGTGATTTTCTTCATCTGTGGACATCTGTGACATCTGTGGATAAATCCGGGTGATCGCTTTGACCGGAACGACGATCATGGCCGCTTCCGCGCTTCCGCCCGCCGACAGATGGCCCCGGTCAGCGCGTCGAAGATGACGGCGTGGCCGGGTGCCATGGCGAGCCAGTACAGCAGGCCCCAGACGCCGGCCGGGTGCCAATAGGCGGTGGCGGTGAGGCGGGTGCGCTCGGGTGACAGCGGTTCCAAGTCGAATTCCAGCACTCCGGCGCCGGGGGCGCGCATGCCGAAGGTCATGGTCAGACGCCGCTCGGGTTCGACGCCGATCACTTCCCAGGAGTCGATGCGGTCGCCCACCCGCACCTCGCTGGGGTGGCGTCGGCCGCGGGCCAGACCGCGTCCGCCGACCAGCCAGTCCATGATCTCGCGGATGGTCCAGAGGGTGTTGAGCGCGTAATAGCGGTTGTCGCCGCCGATGGCGCTGACCACGGCCCAGACGGCGGCGGCCGGGGCGGCGGCAATGGTGCTGCCGCCGGCGCGTTTGGCGTAATAGGCATAGTCGATGCGGCCCTTGCGCATGTTGAAGGCTCCTTCGGTCCAGCGGGCGAGGACGGTGGCGTTGCGTTCGGCGGCGAAGGCGGCGTCAACCGATTCGCGGAAACTCAGCAGGCGCTGCGGGACCAGCCGCCGTAATTCCTCCGGGTGGGCGGTGAAGTCGTGTTTCAGGCCCTCGATCAAGGCGCGGGCGACGTTGGTCGGGACGGCGGTGACGAAGCGCAGCCAATAGGCGGAGAGCTTGGGGCTCAGCACCGGTACCGGGATGATCCAGGGCGGGCGGCGGCCGGCCGCCTCGGCCAGGATGCGCATCATCTGGGCATAGGTCAATTCCTCCGGTCCCGCCGCGTCCAGGATGCGGTTGGCCGTTTCCGGCAGCCCCGGGGCCAGCAGCAGGTATTCGAGCAGGTTGTCGAGGGCCACCGGGGGTGACTTGGCGGTGACCCAGCGCGGCGTGATCATGACCGGCAGGTGATAGACCAGGTCGCGCATGACCTCGAAGGCGGCGGAGCCGGGGCCGACGATGATCCCGGCGCGCAGTTCGGTGACCGGCACCGTGCCCTGGCGTAGCACCTGGCCGGTGTCGCGGCGCGAGACGATATGCTCGCTGGTGGCGTCTTCCGGCACCAGACCGCCGAGATAGCAGATGCGCTCCACCCCGGCCTGGGCCGCGGCGGCGGCGAAGTTGGCTGCCGCGTCCAGGTCCAGACGGCCGAAATGCTTACCGGCGCCCATCGAATGGACCAGGTAATAAGCGATGCTGACCCCGGCGAGCGCCGCGGGCAGGCTGTCCGGGTCCAGGGCGTCGGCGCCCACGATCTCCACCCCCGGCCAGCCCCGCGCCTCCAGCCCGCGCGGTTGGCGTGAGGACACCCGCACCACGGCGCCGGCCGCGAGCAGACGCGGGACCAGATAGGTGCCGATATAGCCGCTGGCGCCGAAAACGAGCCGGCGGCGGGGATCCTGAGAAAGTGGCATTGATCGAGCCCCAAATAACCCGTTCGGGTGTTGCAGTTCGGCCTATCCTAAGCGATGGGTTCGTCGCGGGTCACGAGGCAGTCTCCGTCCCTGACGTTTCTTCACCTTCAGGAGCATCCTGTTTTCACATCAACCTGTCGCCCTGTGCTGCAAATTTTTTGGATGCTGTCCGACCCGGCCGCCGAGCCCACTCATGTCGACATCGAGCCTAACGCAAAAAACCGGACTTGCCTGGATCGTACCCGCCCTCGGTTTGCTGGTGAGCGTCGTCGGCGGTCTTCAGGTCAAACACCTCATCGAGCAGGATGCGGCGCGGCAATTCGGTTTCGATATGTATGCCGAGCCGGTCCGGCGGGCCGCCATGGATCAGGCGCGCGACACCGGCGAGGCGGCATTGTCCGGCAAGGTCGAACTGGTGCAGGAGACCGGCACCCAAGTCCAGGCCGGGGCCCTCATGTACGTTCCGGTCTATCGCAACGAGGCGCCGGTGCAGACGCTCGAGCAGCGGCAGGCCGCGCTGATTGGCTGGGCCTACAGCCCGTACCGCATGCATGACCTCATGTCCGGTATCCTCGGCGACTGGGCGGGCCACCAGGGCAAGACCGTCGACCTCACCATCTACGATGGTCGTGAAGCGTCGCCTGACCGCCTGTTGTTCGACAGCAAACCGGCGGTCACACCGGACCCGGGGTCGCTGTTTCATCAGCCGCGGACGCTCGACTTCAACGGTCGGCCGTGGCTGCTGGTCTGTGATCGCCTGCCGACCGCCTCCGGTATCGACTATAGGCTGGCCTGGACCGCCCTGGCCAGCGGCGCTGCGCTCAGCGGTTTGCTGTTCTGGTTGATGCTCGCGGTGATCAACACCCGCGTCAACGCGCTGCGCATCGCTGATCGCCTGACCGAGGAGATCAGACGTCACGAGGATAAGCTCTACCTTGCCGCCAGCGTCTTTACCCATGCCTGGGAAGGCATCATGATCACCGCTGCCGACGGGACCATTCTCGATGTCAATGACGCCTTCGGCCGGATCACCAGTTACAGCAGATCGACCAGAGTTTTGTGCGTGGCCTGTTCGACGATCCGGATGACCTGGCTATTCCGGACGGTGTGCTCGCCCTGGCCACCGCCTTTGACCGCCAGGTCATCGCCGAAGGGGTGGAGACCGTGGAACATGGCTGGACGGCCAGGGTTTGGCCCGCCATGGTGCCCAGCCGACCTTCCAGGCGATCGAACCGGTACATGCTCAGTTGCACCGGCTGGCGGACGCGTTGGTTGAACTTCAGGCTCAAGGCCAGGGCGCGGCGGCGTTGGCGAGGCTGGATGAGCTCCATGGCCTGCGGGACCGCGTGCTCGCAGGGTTGAGGGCGCTGGTGCAGGAGAACCCCAGACATGAACACCATTGATCGTTATCCCGACGCAGCCGAGATCCACCGGGGGCGTGCGCATCGGGTCGTCCGTGTGCTCGATCCGGCGGCAGGTCGGCTGATCGTCAAGCGGGGCCTGGATGACGCCGATGCGGGGGCGGTCAGGTCGGCGCTGTCTAACGAACAGCGCATTCTGGAACGTTTGCAGGGCCTGGATGGTTGTCCGCGACTGATCCGCTACGACCCGGCGGTGCCGGAGCTGGCCGTGGCCGACTTTGGCGGCGTGACGCTCGGTGAGTCGGGGCTCCTGGGCCGACGCGATCCGGCCGCCTTCCTCGCCGTGGCCGAGCGCCTGGCGCAGTGCCTGGCGGAGATCCATGGGCGCGGCGTCATCCACAAGGACCTGAACCCTGCCAACCTCCTGGTGCGGGTCGATGACCTGCGGGTCCAGGTCATCGACTTCGACCTGGCCACCACCTTCGCCGCGGAACATCCCGGATTCGATCCGTTGAGTGGTTTGCCGGGCAGCCCGGCCTATCTGTCGCCCGAGCAGACCGGGCGGATGAATCGGCCGGTCGACTACCGCACGGACCTGTATTCACTCGGCGCCGTTCTCTACACTCTGGCGACGGGTCGGCCGCCGTTCGAGGAGACCGATCCGCTCGCGCTGCTTCACGCCCACCTGGCCCGCGCCCCGCTGCCGCCGGGAGAACACGCGCCCTGGCTGCCGCCCCTGGTCACCGAACTGATCCTGACGCTGCTCGCCAAGGAGCCGGATGACCGCTATCAGAGCGCCGCGGGGCTGGCCCACGATCTGCATCGACTGCGTGCCGCGTCGGCCGCGCGGCAGCCGCTCGCGGCCGTGCGGCTGAGGGAGCGCGACCTGCCGCTCGCGCCCCGACCCCCGCGCCGCCTGTACGGACGCGAGAAGGAACTGACGACGCTGCTCGCGGCCTTCACCGGCGCGATCGAGGGTGTGGCGCGGGGCCTCTTCGTGGCCGGCTACGCGGGGGTTGGCAAGACGGCGCTGATTCACGAGATCCACCGGCCGGTGACCCTGGAGCGGGGTCTGTTCATCAGCGGCAAGTTCGAGCAGTTTCGTCACGACCGCCCCTTCCTTGGCCCAGTCCAGGCGCTGCGCCAGTTGTGCCAACTGCTGTTGGCGGAACCCGAGGCGCAGGTCGCCGCGTGGCGCGCGCGCATCCTTGCGGGTGTCGGGCCGGACGCCGGGGCACTGTTGGAGGTGGTGCCGGAATTGCAGTCGCTGCTCGGTCCGCAGGCTCCCGTGCCCGCGTTGGGACCGCAGGAGGCGCAAGTGCGGCTGCGTGCCCTGTTGGTCGCCCTGGTGCGCCAGGTCGCTGCACCCGCTCATCCGTTGGTGCTCTTTCTCGACGATCTGCAATGGGCCGATCAACCGTCGCTGGATTTCATCGGCGCCTTGCTGGAGGAGCCCGATCTGGTTGGCGTGTTGTTGATCGGCGCCTTCCGCGACAACGAGGTCGACCCGGCCCACCCGCTCCTGCGCCTGTTGGGCCGACCGACGGTCACGGGCGCCGTGGCCCCGGTGCTGACCCTGGTCAGCCTGACGGCGGCCGACATGACCGAACTGCTGGCCGACATGCTGCACCTGTCGCATGACGCGGTGCGGCCCCTGGCCGCCGCCCTGTACGCCAAGACCAGCGGTAACCCGTTCTTCACGATCGAGTTTCTCAACGCGCTCTACCGCGAAGGGGCCTTGCGGCCGGATCCGGAACAGGGGCGCTGGCAGTGGGACACCGCCGCGATCCAAGCCCGCCCGGCCAGCGCCAATGTGGTCGATTTCCTCGCCGCGGGCTTGCATGACCTGGCGCAGCAGACCGCCGAATCATTGGTCGCCGCCGCCTGTCTGGGTAATACCTGCACCCTGGGCCAGTTGGCACTAGCCACCGGTGAGGACGCGGGGGCACTCGCCGAGCGGCTCAGACCGGCGTTGGAACGGGGAATTCTGTTCACGCCCAAAGCGTTGGCCGTGCATCAGGCCGACGGCGGTGCCGCGCTGGCGTTCTGCCACGATCGGATGCAGCAAGCCGTGTATATGTTTGGCGACGACGCCTGGCGGGCCCGGTTGCATCTGGCGATGGCCCGGCGCTTTGCCCGGTCCACGGCTGATCCGGTCCATCCGTTGCGCGCCGCCGAACACTATGCGATCGCCGCGCCGCTGATCGTCGAGACCGCCGAGCGGGTGCTCGCCCGCGGGCTGTTCCTCAAGGCCGCGATCCAGGCCCGCCAGTCCGGTGCCTTTGTCACCGCGGAACGGTTCTTGCGCCTGGGGATCGGGCAATTGGCGGCGGACGTCTGGCCGCGCGATCATGATACCGCCTTCGTTCTCCATACCGAACTGCACCTGGTGCTCTATAGCCAGTCGCTTCACGGCGACGCTGATGCCGTCTACGCCTTGCTGGCGGCACAGGCCGCATCGCCGCGGCAGTTGATCGCACCGATCTGCATCCAGATCGCGAGCTTGTCCAATCGGACGCGTTACGCTGACGCCGTGCGTCTGGGGGGCGACCTGCTCGCGCAACTCGGCATCCGGTTGCCGCCGGAGCCGGTCCGGGAGAGCCTCGATCAGGAGCTCGCGTTGTTTTACCGCCATGTGGCGGCGGGTGCGCTGGACCGCTTGCCCACGCAACACGACATGGACGATGAGCGGCTGTTGGACATCGCTCAGTTGCTCAACCGGCTGATCCCGGCCGCGTTGTTTTCCGGCTCGCTGCTCGGCTTCTGGATGATGACGCGGTGCAGCCGCCTATGGATCGAAGCCGGCTATTGCGAGTTCCTGAGCTATCCGATGTGTTGTATCACGATGGTCACCATCGCGTTGCGGGAAGACTACGCCACGGGTTACCGCGCGGCCCGCGCGGCCTTGGAAACCGCGCTCACGCGCGATCCAGGCGGCCTCGAAGTGGCCCGCGCGCAGCACAGTTTCGGGCTCTTCGCCTGTCATTGGTTTCAACCGCTGGGCGACGATCTGGCGCATGCCCAGGCGGCGTTCGCCGGACTCTTGCGGGCCGGCGATCTGGAATTCGCGAATTTTACGTTCTTTACCTCACTGGGGGCCTTGTTCGATACCTGCACGCAATTGCCGCAGATGAGCGCCGAAATTGCGACGGCTATCGGCTTTACACGCAAGACCGGCAGCACGCATTCAGAGCAGGCGTTCTTGCCCTATCGACAGCTCGTGCGCGCCCTGGCGGGCAAGACCCTGGGCAGCGGGAGTTTCGCGGACGCCGAGTTCGACGATGCGGTGCATCTCGCCGCCATCCAGGGAAACGCCATGGCACTGGCGTATTTCCACACCTACCGGGCGCTGGGTGCCTGCCTGTTCAACGATGAGGCGGGGTTGGTATCCCATGCCGAGTCCGCGGTTCTCCTGTCACGTCACATCAGCGGATTCTATCCGACCGCCTTGGCCAACCTGCTGCATTCACTCGCCCTGATCGCGCAACTGCCGGCGACCGCGCCGGCGGCGCGGCCCGCGCTGTTGGAGCGGCTCGCCGCGAATCAGACCTGGCTGGCGGCCCGCGCCGCCGACGCACCGATGAACTTCGCGCATCTCCGCGATCTGGTGGAGGCGCAGCGCCTGGACGCCCTGGACCAACCCTGGGCGGCGCTGCAGGTGTTCGAGCGGGCCATGCGCGGCGCCCAGGCTCATCAGCGTCCCTGGCATCACGCCCTCATCACCGAACGCGCCGGGCACTGCGCGCTGCGGCAGGGACTCGAACATGTCGGTCGGGCGCTGTTGTTACGGGCCCATGACCTCTATCGGCACTGGGGTGCCGAGGGCAAGGCGCACGCCATGCGGGCGGCGCTGCCGTTCATCGACGCCGGTGCCCAGGGGAGTCGCGGTGCGCGCCCGATCGATCCGCTGGACTATGAGGCGCTGCTGCGTGCCTCCCAGACGCTGGCCGCGGAGACCTCCCAACCCCGGTTGCGCGCGCGGGTGCTGGACCTCATGAGCCAACTGACCGGCGCGACCGATGTCCAGTTGCTGGTGCGCAACGCGGACGACGATTGGCTGCTGGAGGGCGGACTGCGGGGCAGCGAGCCGCTGGCGCACCTGACGCGGCAGGCGGCGGAAGCGCAACGGGTGATTGCCGGGTCGGTGCTGCGGCTGGGGCTGAAGACGCTGGCACCCGTGGTATCCGACGATGCGGTGATCGACAGCCGCTTTGCGGGCGATCCGCATTTCGCCGGACTGGCCCTGTGTTCGCTGTTGGCACTGCCGGTGGTGGTCCATGGGCGGGTCACCGCGTTTCTGGTGCTGGAGAACCGGCTGTTTCGTGCCGCGTTCACTGCCGCGCGCATCGAGGCCCTGTCGCTGCTGTGCGGACAGTTGGCCATTTCGCTGGAAAACGCCCGGCTCTACCAGTCACTTGAGCACAAGGTCGCGGAGCGAACACGTGCGTTGTCGGAGGTCAATGCACGGCTCTCGGACGCAATCCGGCGCTCCGAGGCAGAAATCGCCGAGCGTCGGCGGGCGGAAGAAGCGCTGCGCGAGAGCGAGTCGAAGGTGAGGGACACACTGGCCGCGATTCTCTTGCCGGAGGGCGATATCGGCACACTGGAACTGGCCGACATTATCGATACCGCGGCGATTCAGGCCATTATGGACGATTTCTATTATCTGACCGGGATTGGCGTCGCCGTGATCGACCGCCGCGGCAAGGTGCTGGTCGCCACCGGCTGGCAGGATATCTGTACCAGGTATCACCGGGTGCATCCGGAAACGCTGCGCAATTGCATCGAGAGCGATACCCAGTTGTGTCTGGGCGGGGCGCCGGGGACCTTCAAGGCCTACAATTGCAAGAATCATTTATGGGATATTGCCACGCCCATCATCGTCGGCGGCAAGCGCTTGGGACATCTCTTTCTCGGGCAGTTCTTTTATGATGACGAGATCCCCGATTATGACCGCTTCCGCCGCCAGGCCCGTCAGTTCGGCTTCAACGAGGCAGACTATCTGGCGGCGCTCGATCGGGTGCCGCGCTGGAGTCGGGACACCATCGATCGGGTGATGAGTTTCTATACCCGATTTTCCACACTCATTTCGACGCTGAGCTACAGTAATCTCAAGCTGGCGCGCGCCCTGGATGAACGCAAACGGGCGGAAGAGGCGCTGCGCGAGAGTGAGGATAAGTTCAAGGCCGCCAATCACCAACTCGCGGTCCTGAGCACCACCGACAGCCTGACCGGGCTCGCCAATCGCCGCCGCTTCGATGATACGCTGCACGCCGAGTGGCAGCGCGGCGGCCGCGCGGGTGAACCCTTGGGGCTCGCGATGCTGGACGTCGACTGGTTCAAGAACTACAACGACCGCTATGGCCATCAGGCCGGCGATGAGTGCCTGCGCGCACTCGCCGGTGTCCTCGGTGCCCAGGCCCATCGGATCAGTGATCTGGCCGCCCGGTACGGGGGCGAGGAGTTCGCGGTCATTGCCCCGGCGACCGACGTAGCGGGCATGCTGCGCCTCGGCGAGTCGATTCGCACGGCCCTGGAGGCGCTGGCGCTGCCCCATGCCGACTCGCCGTTCGGCCGGATCACCGTCAGTATCGGGGTGGCCGCGCTGGTGCCGGTGGCCGGAACACTGCCGGACGCGCTGCTGCGCCTTGCCGATGCGGCCCTGTATCGCGCCAAGGCCCAAGGCCGCAACCGGACGGTGTCGGGAGTGCCGGGCACCGCGGTACTGGTCTGTGAATGAATCGCGAGTCAGAAGTATGTAAGAATAAGCAGTACAATCGTTGTCGTTGTCGTTGTCGTTGTCGTTGTCGTTGTCGTTGTCGGAGCAGCGATTGAATGTGGGCATGAGCAGCACGCTGTTTATCGGGTTTTGATTCGCTACCGAGTCTGGGTGTACAGCGCCGCCAAGCGGCCCTTATCATTGCTCCGGCCAGACCTTCCGTCGAAACCCGGTGACGGAAATCTGATCCACAGATGTCACAGATGTTCACAGATGTTGTTCCTCATCTGTGAACATCTGTGACATCTGTGGATAATTCCGGGTGTTCGCCCGGGCCCGTCGCGGCGCGACGCCGCTCCCACAGGGTCGTTTGGCGACTTTCACGGATCACCTCGATTACGACAACGACAACGACGCCAAAGGTGTTCACTGATGATTTTTTACAACTTATGAACGATTTGGCACCGGTCGCCGGGATCCATAGTGTCCGCAGCGCGCTCAAGTTCGGCCGCGAAGGCGTGGGTGAACTCTGGCTGGAGCGCAGTCGGCGCGACCGCCGGCTGGCCGAGTTGGCGGAACTGGCCGGTCAGGCCGGGATCCCGGTGCGCCAGAAGGACCGGGACGCGCTTGATCAAGCCGCCGCCGGGGCCAACCATCAGGGTGCGCTCGCCTGGGTGCGCATCCCGGCATCGCGGCCCATCCAGGATCTCGACACCCTGCTGGACCAGATCGTCGGCCCGCCGCTGCTGTTGCTGCTCGATGAGGTTCAGGACCCCCACAACCTGGGCGCCTGTCTGCGCACCGCCGACGCGGCTGGGGTGCATCTGGTGATCGCCCCCAAGGACAACGCGGTGGGCCTGACGCCGGTGGTATGCAAAGTAGCGAGCGGGGCCGCGGAGACCGTGCCCTACATTCAGGTCACCAATCTCGCCCGCACCATGGACCAGCTCAAGGCCCGCGGGATCTGGCTCATCGGGACCGCCGGCGAGACGGATGCGGATCTCTATGCCGCCGACCTGAAAGGCCCGATCGGTCTGGTGATGGGCAGCGAGGGATCGGGCCTGCGGCGCCTCACCCGCGAGCGCTGCGATCTGCTGGTGCGCCTGCCGATGGCCGGGACGGTCGAGAGTCTGAACGTCTCGGTGGCCGCCGGTGTTTGTCTCTATGAGGCGGTCCGCCAGCGGAGATAACCATGAGCGCGCGATCCCCGAGCACTGATCTCCCGATCTTCTACAGCGACGGGTATCGTTACCAGTTGCAGACCCCGGGTCATCCCGAATGTCCGCAGCGGGTGCAGTCCATCATGGAGCGGCTCGCACTGGAGGGTCTGGCCGACGGTGTTCGGGAGCCGGTGCCGGCCGCGCCGGAGGAGGTCCTCGCGGTCCATGCGGCCCGCCTCCTGACCGAGCTCGAGGGTGACTACGAGAGCGCCCTGGATCCGAATTGTTATCATCGCCCGAAGACCTACGAGACCGCCTTGCTCGCGGCCGGCGGCACCATCCAAGGCGCGGCGCTGGCGGTCGCGAATGGCGCGCCGACGCTGGTCCTGCCGCGTCCTCCAGGGCACCATGCCGGTCGGGATTACTACGGCGGTTTCTGTTATTTCAACAATGTCGCGGTGGCCGCCGAGCACCTGCTGAAGACGGCAGGTCTGGCGCGCGTCGCCATCATCGATATCGATGTCCATCACGGCAACGGCACCGCGGCCATCTTCGCCCAGCGCCCGGATGTACTCTATATCTCCACACATCAATGGGGCATCTATCCGGGCACCGGCGCGCTGGACGACTGCGGCAGCGGAGCGGGCGAAGGCTTCACCGTCAACCTGCCGCTGCTCGGCGGCGAAGGCGCGGCGACCTACGACCGGATCCTGTCCGATGTCATCGTGCCGATCCTGCACCAGTACCAACCCGAGGCCCTGCTCGTTAGCATGGGGTTGGATGCGCACTACATGGATCCTTTGGCCGGTATCAATCTCACATCCGACAGCCTGAGCGCCGCGTGTCTTGTTCTCAACGCGGTCGCGCAAGACCTGTGCGGCGGCCGAATCGTCTATGTGCTGGAAGGCGGTTACCATCTCGAGGCCATCGCCGAGACCACCGCGGCAGTCGTCGCCGGGTTGACCGGGCGCGCGTTGCGCACCCCGCTCAAGTTCAATCGCGGTGAGCAGCGTCCGGCGAATACCGACGCGCTGCAGATCTATCGCGAGGTTCAGGCGCGTTATTGGGCACTCTGAAGGGGGCACGATCAGCGCTCTCTGGTCATCGCAGGAGCGGTTGAGGGCGGGCCCTTACGTGCAGGATACGGCTTGGCACCATTTTCGCCATGGTCCTAAGCGCAGTCGGTGCTATTCAGCCTCACCCCACCAACCCCTTAATCACCGCCCGATCCACATCGCCATAAAACACAATATCGAGTTTCTCGACGACGTCCTCGGGTAGCAAAGCCACCTGCTTTTTATTCGCTACCGGAACCAGTGCGCGCAGCGCCCCGTTGTCGAGTGCCACTTGCAACGATTCGGTAATGGAGACGGGGGCCTTGATGTTGCCCTGAATGCTGAGGTCGCCCAAGACCACGGTGCCGCCCTCGATACTGCGGTTCTGGAGTGCGGACATGATGGCGATGAAGAAGGCCACGCCGCACTCGGCCTCGGCGCCTCCGCCGGAGAGATCCACCGCCTCCGCGGCGAAGTCCTTGGTGGCCAACGTCGCCGTGAGCCCGCTGCGGTCCTTGATGACCTGCAGGTAAGCCCAGGCGCGGTTGAGAGATTCCTTGATACCCCGCGGCATCCCGGATGGGATCCGCAGCTTGCCGGTGCCCGCGGCGCAGGTCACCTCAATGCGGAGCAAGGACACCCGGGACTCTTCGTCGACCGTCGCGGTATAGGCGGCGCCCGGTGCGAGCGCGTCTTGAACGATTGCACCTTGTCCGCCCTGCTCCGGGACGCCGACCGTCGTCTCCCGACCATCGGTCTCGTCGATATAGGAGAAGCTGGTCCGGTAGAACTCAAAGGCGCCGCGCTTCTTGAGTTGCTCCTTCACCCGGCGTCGCGACTCCATCGCCAATTCCAGATAACCCCGCAGCTCCTCGCGCGTCCATTCACCATGGGGATGGAAGAGCTTGAGCAGTCCACTCACGGTGCGGCGGATGGCATTGGCGTCCCGGCCTTCGACATGCGCACCGAGCCGAAACTCGCCGTTCAATGCATCGAAGCGGTTCTCCTTGCGCAACGTCCGCAGCGCCTCGGCCAGGTAGTCGGTCACGAAGCCATAGTGATCGGTCAGCAGCGCGTGCGAGCTTTTCGGAATCTCCCATCCCGGAAGGTAGAAGTGAAACCGATCCATCAGGGCGAGATCGAACTCCTTGGGCAACGGCTGGAAGAGGTCCATGGCACTGTTGCTCACCAGCGTTTCCACCGGATGGTTCAGGTTGCCGATGAACACCATCGAGGCGTCCGCGTGAACCTGGGTGACGCCGCGGCTGAACCGACCATTGGCCATGTAGTCCTTCATGATCTGGATCGTGTCGGGATCGGTGACCTTCATCCCGCCGACCTCGTCGAAGGCCACCAGGTCCCAGTGCCCAGCCCTTTAAAGTTGCCATTACGTGTCCGGTTCCACGCCCGCAAGCAATTTGG
>JACDZG010000288.1 GCA_013426805.1 Chromatiaceae bacterium | reverse complement strand
TGGGTTAACAAACGGCCAAACCACCTTGCCGCCGCGCCTCACCCGCGTTAGCATAGTCAGTCGTTTAAGGACTGAACGAATAATGCGAACAGGAGACCTCGGCCATGCCCGCCACTGAGAGGGTAGGGCGGTAGCGTGTCCAAACCCGTTCGAACGCCCCGCGCCGGTCGCCTCACGTCCCCGCTGCCCCACCCCCAGCGACCAATGCGACTCAACCGGAGGCCGACGCTTCAGCGGGCGGCGCTCCATCCCCCTGAAGCCGCGCCGGTCTGTCGTCCGGGTACCAAAGTGACCCGGACTCACCCCCAGCCCCCAGGAGCCGCCCCGCCGTGAGCGAAGAGCGCCACTTCCAGGCCCTGCGCCTGCTGCAAGCCAACCCCGACCTCTCCCAACGCGCCCTGGCCCGCGCCCTGGGCGTCAGCGTCGGCTCGGCCAACTTTTGCGTGCGCGCCCTGGTCGAGAAAGGCTGGGTCAAGATCCAAAACTTTCGCACCAGCAAGGATAAACGGGCTTACGCCTACCTGCTCACCCCCCAAGGCATCGAGCAAAAGGCGCAGATCACCCGGCACTTCCTCAAGCGCAAAGAAGCCGAATACCTGGCCCTGGAAGCCGAAATCGCCCGCCTGCGTCTGGAGGTCGATGCGCAGCGCGACCACGCCGTGGACCCCGATCACCAGCCGCCCGCGTCGGCCGCTGCTCCGGAGGGCGCATTGAACGCCGTCCCATGAGCCACGACCAAAACTTCAAGAACCTCATCATCGACTACCCGCGCGAGTCGATCGCCTTCTTTGCGGCGGTTGAGTCCCATGCCGTCGATGCCGGCGCCCGCATCCTGCCGATCCGTCAGGAGCAGCTCAAGGAACGACTCGGTGCGCGGTTTCGCGAACTGGATACGCCCCTGCTGGTGGAATGGCCGGACGGCCGGCGCGCCGCGCTGCTGTTCGTGTTTGAGGAAGAGACCGACCCCCAGCGCTTCTCCATTCATCGCTTGGCGCACTATTGTCTCGATCTCGCCGAGATGTTCGCAACCGAGCGGGTCGTCCCAGTCGTCATCTTTCTGCACGCCGGACGCTTTCCGTCGTCCCTGCGACTCGGCAGCGAAAGCGCGGCCTACCTGGAATTTCGCTATCTCGCGACCGCCCTGTTCCGCATCCCGGCCCGCGCCCACCTGCACAGCAGCAACCTGGTCGCCCGGTTGAATCTGCCCAACATGGCCTACGCCCCCGAAGACAAACTGGAGGTCTACGCGCAGGCCGTCCGCGGGCTGGTCGAGTTGGAGTCCGACCCTGAGCAGCGCTCGAAATATCTCGACTTTATCGACATCTACGCCGACCTGGACGACCATGAGCGCACCCTCTACACCCAACGCTATCCTCAGGAGGCGGCCGACATGAGTGGATTTGCCCAGCGTTTCATCGAACAAGGCATCGAACAGGGCATCGAACAAGGCATCGCGCAAGGCATCGCGCAAGGCGTCAAGCAAGGCATCGCGCAAGGCGTCAAGCTGGGCGTGCAGCACGGCGAAGCCCGCGTCCTCACGTCCCTCCTGCGCTTGCGCTTCGGCGAATTGCCCGAGGCCGCGCGTCAACGCCTTGACACCGCCGATGCGGACACCCTGTTGCGCTGGTCCACGCGCGTCCTGACGGCCCAGACCCTGGCCGAGGTGCTCGACGACGCCAGTTGACCGGTGGTGACGCCGCGATCACCGCGGTCTGCGCGCAGGACCGCAGTGCATCTGGCTCCCACGCTTCAGAACCGTAGGGCGCAATCGCGCAGCGTAGTGCGCCGCCGATCGTGCCGCGCCCCGCCACCCGGCGCTATACGGCAGTCGCCTAGCAGCCTGTCGGACGTTAGGCGATTTCCGAATAAGACGCTATCAAGAATCGAGCTCCGTAGGAGCCCGCTTGCGGGCGACGTGACCTGCCGGAATCGCGTCATTG
>JACDZG010000287.1 GCA_013426805.1 Chromatiaceae bacterium | reverse complement strand
TCGCAAGATGCTGAAATATAAGTATATCACAACCTACTGAGATCCCGAAGAGCCCTAATTTTGTTGCGAAAAAAATTATTCAGAATCTTTTTAAATCAATTGGTTGGGAACCCTTCGCCGGGAATTGCTGGCCGGTCGTTAGGTCGCACATACACGACACCACCTTCCGAGGACCATCCAGAATGCGATTCTCCGCACTAACTATTGCTTTCGCTGTCGCTTCAACTGTGGCCGGTTGCTCCACCACATCTTCATCCACTGTATTCAGTTCCACGGCGGCATCACCTTGGACCGGGCCGGTCTTTGTGTCTCAGTCCCGAATGGCGCTAAGTTAAGGATTTTAGTTCTTAATATCAGAGCGTTACGACTACGCCAAGACGAAAATCTCTCAAAAAGGAAATGCTATCCAATTGATTTTGCTGAGTGCCAGTTGATTTTCTCGGCGTTTTTGCCCTGTTATCAGCCTCTTAATCTGTTGTTCCAGCTATGTTTTCTGCTTAACTTAGTGCCATTCGTCTCAGTCCCCGCTTCCAGCCAACATACAGTTCAAAGTGCTCGGCTCAGTTGAGGCCAACGCGCGCGTTGGCTACGACAGTGCCGTCACCTTGTATCCGGTTCTCGCCGCTGAGGCGCGGAAGATTGGAGCAAATGCCGTCATGAGCGTCGCCGGTGGTCGCCGGGTAACAGCATTCTCCTGGGCGGCCGCATATGTCAGCGGGACCGCGGTAAGAGTAGAAGACCCAGAAACACTCAAGGGCCTTCCCGCTGCCTATCATTGATCTGTTCGAGTGAGCCGAGTGCCCAGGCCAACGGGTGCGACCTAACCCTTCGCTTGAGGGGACGCGTACCGGCATGGCACTTGGCCCGCGAGGCGCTCGCTGTGATCATTCGCCTCGCGGGCCAAGCGCCACACCGGCGCGCGCCCCTCAGCTCAATATCCAGCAACGCTCGATCGGGTTGTATTTACTATGGTACGGTGGGTAGTACAGCAATTGGATGGGAATGCCGATGTGATCGGCGAAGTCCACGATACGCTTGAGAAACTGCGTGCGTCGACCATTGCTTTCCGGGCCGTTATCAACCTTGATTTTCAGCCGTGGGGAAAAGGGGCCATGGGGAAAAGGGGCCAGGCTCAATTAAATTAGAGCGCTAGCTCTCCCTGCTCTCCCTCGGGGGGCGATTCATCGCCTTTTCGCCGCTGCGGGCGCCCGCGCTTCTTGAGTTCGCGCCGCTGACCAGTCGCTGCTTCGATCTGGGCGTAGAACCGTTGATTCCCAATGGGCTGATTCTGGTTCAACGCCATTCGGAGTTCCTTGATGGGTTCATCGCCCAGGCCGGTGACAAACAAGTCTCGGTAGGCCTGTTGCCGAGCGACGGCGCCACTACCCAACGCCGTGTACAGTTCATGTGGCGACAGGATGCTGTTTGGTTCACCAAGAGCGTGATGCCGGTAGCTCGACCAGGGATACTCCGCCGGGTCGGCGACCATGCCCGCCCGGACCGGGTTCAGCTCGATGTAGCGTTGACAAAACAAGAGATACGTCTCGGCCTGCACCAGGGAGGATTTGTACCTGCTGTCCCAGAGGGTTCCCGTGCGCCGATAGCTGTGGTTGATGTATTGCACGTACCGGCGCCCCACGGCGATAATGACCCGCGGAATCGATCCGGCGCTTGCGGGCGTAACCAACAAATGGACGTGGTTGGTCATCAGCACGTAGGCGTGCAGCGCGCAACGCTCGCGCGCCAGCGCCTCGCCGAGCCACTGCAGGTAGGCATGGTAGTCTTGTTCGTCGAAGAAGCACGGCTCACGATTATGTCCCCGCTGCACAATGTGCAATGGGACAGCATCGAGATGGACACGGCGGCGGCGTGGCATGCGACAAGTTTAGCAGAAATTGAGCCTGGCCCTGAAGTATCCCCTAGAAAAAATCAATAAAAACAAAGGTCAAGAAAAGATTTT
>JACDZG010000019.1 GCA_013426805.1 Chromatiaceae bacterium | reverse complement strand
ATGTTGAAGATCTCTCTATATTACAGTATGTTGCTAGCACCTTTAAAGGGCTGGTCCCAGTGCCCAACCAGCC
Source organism: Chromatiaceae bacterium (assembly GCA_013426805.1). Lineage (GTDB taxonomy): Bacteria > Pseudomonadota > Gammaproteobacteria > Chromatiales > Chromatiaceae > Thiodictyon. The sequence continues at coordinate 77,735 of JACDZG010000019.1, read as the reverse complement.
CGACCTGTCGGCGCGCATTGTTGTAGAACAGGTTGGCCGTGCTCGCCTTGCCCCCCGACAGTAGGATTGCGTACGGCGTGAACTCTGAATAGGCATAGGACTTACCCGTGCCGCGGGGTCCGAGCTCGATGAAGTTGAAATTCTTCTCGACCATGGCCAGGAGACGCGTCAGCAGCAGTACCTTGGGTCGCGCGTCGAACCGATCGGGCTCCAGACCCAAGCTGCGCAGCAGCACGTCGATCCACTCGGCGGTCGTGAAGGCCCGGCGTCCTTCGCAGAACTCCTCGAAATCGAAGCGGGCGAGCTGGATCGGCTTCAGATCGCGCACGTGGAAGGGGCTCGCGTTCCGGCCAGCCTCCTCGGATGTTCGGTATTCAAGGTCAACGATGGCCCAGATGCCCCCCTCCAGCAGACGGTCGTAGCGGCGGTGGAATTCGTCAGGAATGTGGATGCGCTGGAACCCGAAGTTGTCCATGGCGGCCCAGTATTTCATCTCGCTGGGGGCGAAGCGGACCTCGATGCGATCGATGAAGCGGTGATGGCCGTGTCGTTCCACCAATGCCTTGGCTTTGTTCGCCTCGTCTTGGCGGAAATAATTCTTGCGCAAGGTGTCCTTGACCGCCGCGATCCCGAGTTGCACCTCTTCCTCATTGTCGGAGGCGCAATAGCGGCCCAGAAGGTACTCAAGCACATAGGACGGGACATTCTCGCCGCCCTTGATCTGGTGCAAGAGGTCCTTGCGAACGACCTTTCCGGGAAAGGCGCTGTTGAGCTTGCGGTCGAGTGCGTCGAGATCCATGGCTTACCTTCAATCCAAGGTCGCGTTGCGCAGCACCAGCGGCGGCGCGTGCGACAGACCGGGTGTGGCGGCATCGGTGACGCGGATCTCTACGGCATCTCCGTCGAAGTCCGGCTCCAGCGCGATGGGCACCTGGACGCGCTGGTTTGCCGCGAGCAGGACCAGCCCCGTATGCGGATCCCTGGCCTCGCAATCGGCGGCTTCGCCGACAACCCTGGTGGTGCCCGGCGCTAACGCCTGGACCCGCACCGTCAGCTCCGTTCGCAGCAGGCTCGAAAAGCTCACCTGGACACTGAAGATGCGGGTGGTGAACCGGTCGCTGCGATAGCTGACCTGACAGAAAATGGCCTCGTCCCCGGTCGGTTGCGGTGGCGCCGCGTCGAGGACGACGATCGGGACAACGCACTCTTGAAGCGACAGCCCTTCATGAAAGTACGGGCTGCCGGCCCGAAACACCTTGACCCCACGCGGCACGCACACATCCTTCACTGGTCCTTGGATGCCCAGATCGCAGGCGGCGATGGTCACCAGCCCGTCACCCCGCGCACCGAGGGCACCCAAGAGGGCGCGGCGCTTGCGCAGCAGCCATTGGCCGGTCGGCTCAGGACACTGGTCACCCGGCAGGACTTCCGGAAGCTGCATAAAGCCGTGGTCGGCCGCGAACACCAGCCGCTCGAAGCCAAGCCCGATGAGTCGGTTGGCGGCAGCCAGCAGATCGGCAACCACCTCGCCGATGTACCGGCGTGCTATGAGCGGATCGTTGTGCTCGCCGAAATCGTCGATCTCCGTGCTGAACACCGCCAGCACATCGGCGGTGCCGACGCGCTGGCGTAGTTGCGCCGCACTGGCGGTCAGCAACTCGCCGAGCCGCAAGCTCTTGAACCGGTCCCCAAGCGCCGCGCGTAGCACCCGGCGCCGATCCTCGGCGGTCACCACCGGCTTGCCCGCGATCAGCGGTACCAAACCACCCTCCGACTCGCCATAGGTCAGCCCGGCCTCGGCGCCCGGCAGCAGCGCGGCCATGCCGAAGGGTGTTGCCGCGGGGACCACGCCGCAAGCCGGTTCCACCGCTGCCGTCCCTTCCGTGCCAAGCCGATCGGCCAACTCCCGGCCCATCTCGAAGCGCAACGCATCGACCAGGAACCAGGCGGTGCGCCGACCGTCGGCGATCGGGCCGGCGGCATGGCGCGACCAGGCCTGAGTCTGCCGGGTCAATCCCTCCGGGGGCCAACCGCCACGAACAACGGCATCAAGGAAGGCATCCTGGGCGGCACCCAGCCAGCAGCGGTACTCGCGACGCACCAGATCCAGGAGCGGCGACAGGCTGTCGCGGTCCACCAGCAGCGCGGCGGCCTGCTCCACCAGACGTTGTGCCTGGTCCAGGCGCCACATGCCGTCCTGGTCCGAGCAATAGGCGCGCACATGGTCTGCGACCGGCCGATTCGCTCCTACCTGACGTGCCTCCCAGGCCGCGCCCGCGTCCAGTAGGTCCAGACAGCGCTCCGCCAGACGCCAAAGCTGATCGCGCTCCGGCAGCGCGCGCCAGACCGATTGCTTTCGCCCAATCGCCAAGGCCCGTGCCGCGGTGGTCTCGCCGACGAGCGCCTGCTGCTGAAGCTGGCCCAGCGCTGCACGATCCTCAAAGGGAAAGCCATCTCTTTTACCGGCCAGGGCTGTCGACGCTCCAATTGAGGAAAGGCCCAGACGGCGCTCGACCTCCGTGGCGATCGTCCGGTAGGCGTCGCGATGCTCAGCCGAGGCCCTGAGGTCCCGACAAAGGTCGTGGATGACGCGCCTGAAGCGCGGGCTTGCGCGGGGGACGTGTGCCAAAGCCGCCGGGACCGCGTCCGGCACGTCTTGGACCAGCTCGCTGAACAACAGCCACTGACCAAATGCAGGCACCAGTCCGTCAAGCGCCGGTGGCGGGAACGGATCGAAGCCAAAGCTATCACCGAGCAGATTTCGCAGCTCGGCTACGAGCGCGGGTGTCGACTGGAGTTGGCCGCGTAGGTCTCCCGGCAGGCAGAGCAGCAACGCCGCGACGCGGCCCGGGACCTCGGTGCCCAACACCTGCTCCAACAGTGGATAGCGGGTCCCGCTCGCCAGGGCGTCGAGCTGTGCGAGGGTGGGCGGACCCTGGCTGAACAGGCGATCGACCTCGCCCTCGCGGCCGGCCAGCACCTGGCGCGCAATGGAGCTCAGGCGCTCGGCGTCGGTGTCGCCAAAGGCCGCACCGCATAGCGCGAAGGGCTCGAAGGGGTCCGCGCGCCGCGCTTTTTCATCGTCCGGGTTCCCGCGCCGTGCGGGGACATAGATCAGCAGCGGTGCCGGCGCGGGGCCGAGTGAGTCGAGGTCGAATAGCGCGCGCCAGACCCGGTCCGCTTCGCGGCGCGCGCGCAACACGGACGCGCTGGCGTCCACCTTGATCAAGGGGTCGAGTGCGATTCCCAGGAACAGGTCGTGGAAGACCCGGTCCGGGTCGTACCAGACCAGCATCCGCCGCTCCCTGAGTCTGGAGATGATGACCTCGCCGACATGCCTGCTGATACTCATGCTGCCCTCCTTCGGCGCGCCTCGCGCGTGAGTCGGTCCAGGTCCCGGAGAAGCTTGGCTAAACTCGGAGAGCGCGCCTGCGAGCCCGGCGAAAACGAAATCGCCTCACTGAGCGTCGGCTGGTGGACCGGCGGGGAGTAGTTATCGCCAATAAAGCTACCCATGACTTCTTTGCCCCCGGCCCGGTCTTCCGGGTCACAGATATCCCGCAGCCCGGCCTTGTCAGTAACCAGCGGGCAGCGGGCCAAGGCCGCCCGCCCCGCGAGCAGCCACGCTTCGTAGGTGCGGTTCGCCACGACCACGGAAACCGGCACGCCCCCCGCCACACGCTGAGCGCGTTTCAGCAACTCGGGGCCGAGCCCATGCCCATGCCCATGCGCGCGATGCAGACACTCCTTGTCGGCGTCCAGGACGACGAGAATGGCATCCGCCGACCCGGCGCGCAGGGCCGCGGTCACATAGTGCTCGATTCCAAGGTGTCGCCGCGGGTCGTAGGCCGCCTTCAGGTTGCCGCAGCCCTTGGCGTTGACTGCCCGATCCGGCACCTCGAACCAGCGGTCGAAGCGCCGATGTTGCAGCCAGCGGCGTACCAGGATGGGCAGTGCCCGCTCCTCACCAACGCCTTCGACGATGGGCACAATCATCTGTCTTCTCATGGTCTCGCGTCATCGAGCGCGAGCAGATCCCCGGAAAAGGTCTCTGGTTCCCGGCTGGTCCAGAGGGCGTTCGAGCTCAGCATCCAGCCAACGGTATCGATCTCGTTGACGGCGGCCTGGGTCTCGGGGTTGAGGCAATAGATGCGGCTGGTCCCATCCTGCCATTCGATCACCCGCACACGCTCGCCAGTGACCGCCGGATGACTCAGCAGCTCCGGGGAGTGGGAGGTCAGGACGACCCGCATCCGGTCACAGCTCGCCAATGCGGCATCGACCAGCACGGCGAGGGCGCCAGGGTGGACAGAATTCTCGACCTCGTCCACCAGGAGTAGCGACGGCGGCGGGCGCTGCCGTAGCGCCACCAGCACACCCAAGGCGCGCAGGGTGCCCTGGGAGACCTGGCTCGCATCGAGCTTGATCTCGGCCCCGGCCGAGCGCTGGACAAACCGCAGCATGCGTCTGCCGAGGAGTGCCTCGGCACCCACCTCGACAATGCCATCAGTGATGGCGCCCAAGCGCGTCACGATCCAGTCGTGATCCGCGGAGCCCTCGATCGACTTCAGGACATCGCCAAGATTCGAACCGTCTCGCGCAAGCGTGGTGCGCTCCCCGATCTCCCGCGCCTCTGCCATGTGTGCGGGAGATAGCGTGTAGGCGCGCAGCCCTCGGATAGTGTCCAGAATCTGCCCCCATAGAGAGTCCGATCGACCAATCAGGGGCAGCATGAGGTTGCCGTCGGGCGGCACAGGGTCAAGCCTGTTGCCCGGTGCATGGAAGTCTCTCCCGGTGCGCTCGAAGCCACCCGGCGTTGCGCTCGTCGCGAGTCGCTCCACGATGCGATAAGGTGCGTTTGCAACGCGCACGAGTTCAAAGCCATAGACGACACGAACGGGTTCTCGCCGGGGCAGCGCGATCGACATGGTGAGCGCCAGCCCGAGTGGCACCTCAAGGTCACCGCCCGCTGACATCCGGCGCACGCTGCTCAACCCGCCCCGCCGGTCGAGGGCATTTTCCAGGCTGTCGCTTACCGCTTCCTGCAAGAGCGCGATGGCGTCCAGCAGGCTCGACTTGCCGGCGCCGTTGCGTCCGACCAGGAAGGTCAGGTCCGACAGCCGCAGGCGCGCGTTCTCGAAGGCGCGGAAGTTCCGCAGGCGAATCTCTTCGACGGTTACCGCCATACGTTCAGCCATGGTCCGGCTCCGTTGTTTCGGCCAGCGCGAGTTGCCCGTTACCCCCGCGCGAACGCCTGCGGCGGGGCTGCTCCGGCGGCGGCTCGTAGAGGTCCTCGCGGCCATGGGCGAGCGCCAGATCCCGCTCGGAGCGACAACGCCGCAGCACCTGATCCGGGTGCAGCCACAGTGCAAGGTGGGACCAGTCGTGCTCGCCGCGCTCAACCTCCTCCCAGACTGTCTGTGCCGCCTCGCGCCAGCCGCGGTGGCGGAACCAGGGTGCGAGCGGGGCCGCGTTGACCACGGCGCCGTCGTCCAGGTGCGGCGCAAAGCCGCGGTTGACGAGTCCGTTCAGGGCTTCGCGCAGTTCGGCGCGCTCGCGCAGCGCCACGCCGATGCGGTCGAGCCGGCCCTGACCCTCGCCGGACAGCGCGCCCTGACTGCGCATCGCGAGCAGGCCCGCCTCCTCGCGCTGCAACAACTGTTCGTTCGCACGCAGCCGATTGACGCAGGCCGAGAGCATCGCGCCGCAGAGGCGCGGGTAGTAGAGCCAGAGGGTGAAACCGCCGGATGCGGTGGACAGGGGCCAATAGATCGGCGCGCGTCGCTTGCTCTTGGAGTAGCGCGCCAGATGGTCCGCGAAGAAGCCGTCGGGTCGGCGCAGCCAGGTCCGCAGTGAGTCGGTGCCCAGGGCTTGCGCCAACTCCGCCTCGCGTTCGGCATGGGCCGCGCCGTAGACCAGTTCCAGGCATTGGCTGGTGCGCCGGTAGAGGTCATCGATGTGTCGTGCCGGCGCGCCGTCGTCCAAGGCGTCGTCCTGCAGCATACCGTCCCAAGCGATGTCGAGCGGATAGGCGTCGGCGTCGTCCTCGGCGCGCCCCAGGCGGGTCCCATCCGCGGCCAGCACCCAGGGCGTGCCGTCGCTGTCGGTCTCGATCAGGGGCAGCGCGCAGGCGTCGGTGCGGGCGGCGAGCCAGGTCGCGGAGGCGAGGTGTCCCGGCGCGGCCGGCAGGCCCCGCGCATCGACGAGCTGACCCAGCGGGCAGCGCGGCTGAGGCCCGAAGGGGTCAGCCCAGCCCGGTATCCAGTCCGCATGGTCCAGCAGGCGGATATCCCAGCGCCCGAAGGTCAAGCCGACGGCCCAACTGACGCAATCGGCGGCGTAGCGCTTCAGGTCCTCGGGCCTGAGCAGGTCCAGGCGGCGCCGGATCGCGGCCAGCCGCCGTGGCGGCAGTACGAACAGCCGGCATAGGGTCTCCTCGTCGCGCAAGGCCCGGGTCTGACGACCCCGCCGGTGCTCGCAGCGGACATCGACCTCCGCATCCAGGCCGCCGGGCAGGTGCTCGCCCGGTAGGGCCTCCTTGGTCAGATAGGCGGTGCGGAACAAGGCGTCGTCGGGATCGGCCGCCGACTCTGCAAACCGAGCCACCGCGGGCTCCAACTCCTCGTCCATCAGTTGCCGGTCGCGCTCGGTGAAGCCATAGGCATCGGCCACGATGGTGTCGATCTCGGCCGTGATCTCGGTCAGCTCGGCGAAGCGGTCCTCGCGGGCCGCGACGCGGCGGCGGGTGGCTTGGTCGAGGGGCAGGTCGCGACCCGTCAGCAGCATCGGAGGTGCGATAAAGGCCAGGCAGGTTTCTCCGGTAGGGTCGTCCTCAATCTGTCGGTCCCGTGTAATCGCGACCGCAGGCTTGACCAATTGCCCGAGGGTTAAGACGGTTTGGTCATTTAGCGGCGGCCAAGGGGTTCGGCGGAGAATGTCGACCTCATAAGACTTGGAGATTGAGCCCGGTGAGCAGTCGGCGGTACCTAACCGCACACCGATGAGGATGAAACACGGCCGCGAGCTAAGTACCGCCAAGACCTCAAGTCCGCGGGATTCATTCCCAACAAGTGCGGTTGGTCCTTTATCACCGAATGCGACTCCGGCCGGCAACGCCCTAGGTGAAATCCGTAGATTTGTGCGGTGAGGCCAAGTTACGCCCGGTTTGCCAAACCAACTGAGCTGGCCCCTCCGCCAGCGAACAGTGGTGTCATCTCGGGTTGCAAGTAAACAAAGATGTACATCGTCCCAAAAAGTCCGATTCTCCCCGCCCTTGGCAAGAGGAATCCAACACTCGTCTAGCCCCAAATCACCTGCATTAACTTCCCAGCGCGTGCGCAAATACCGAGGGTCATCACCACTCTCAGCGCCCTTACGAACCAAGTCCGAGACATCAAGGAGACTTGTGGAACCGCTAAATAGGTCCATCAGATTCTCGGATAGCCAATAGGCATAAGCACAGTATGGAAGGGACGCGAAGGACATCAATTTGGCGCGAAAAACATAACGCGACGCAAGTGCGACGTCATTACTCAGGGCCAAAGCGTCCGCAAGCACTTCTTGCTTTCTCCGAGTCGAGGTGAGACGGAACCAAGTTGCATGTTCGGTCGGCGGTATTGCTGAAACAATGACCGCGGCGGTTTCTACTTTGGCCTCAAGAGCTCCGTAACCAATGTCCGCCCCGAGGGCGACCCGGTACCGCCCACCGAGAATCTTTTCACGTAGCCCATGCTGCTTAACTTTAGTCAACCAGTCGCGCTCGGTAATTGCGCCTACGCGGCCAGCTGGTTCCAGCAATTCCAGAGTCCTTTCAAAGAACATCGCATAGATTTCGTAACCTGCGGATGCGTATGCCAATGCCAATTCGTCGCGAGTCGACCTTGCGGGGTCCCCGAACGGCGGATTCATCAACACCACGTCATAGCGTGCGCGCGAGATATCGATCAACGCCAACCCGCGCTCGGCATCCTCGGCAAAGAGCCGCCGCAGCACCCGCTCGTGCTCGCCGGCCTGGGCGGCGTAGTCGGCCAGTGCCTGGACGACCCGCTCCTCGGCACCGGTCCAGAAGCGCGCGGCCTCGTCCCGGGCGAGGCCGCTCAGGTCATGGCGTGGACCGGCCCAGTTCGGGCTCTCGTCGAACAGGTCCCCCTGCAGCGGCGGCTCAGTGCCGCGATTGGCGCCGTCCCAGCGCTCGCGCGCCTCGCGGACGATGCGGCGGATGGTCGCGTCGATGCGCAGCAGGAGCCCCGTCTCGCCGACCGGGCGCATGGCCTGCCAGAGGGCGCGCACCAGTTCGCCGAGTACGGGCGGTTGCAGCCCCGCGGCGAAGGCGTCGAGCTGGGCACGGTCGCCCGGCATCGGCTCGGCGCACACCAGATTCATGCGCTCGATGGTCGGGCGCTCGGCCGTCGGGATCGCTCGCCACGAACGCTGGGCGCGCAGCCAGAGTGCCAGGGCCGCGACCTGGATCGGCCGCGGGTCGATGTCGACGCCGAACAGGTTGTGACGCAGGATCAGGGCCGGAACCGCGCGGGCGAAGGCGGCGCGGTCCGGGTATTCGATCCAGAGCGGGGTGCGGCCGGGGCTGGTGCCGAGATGGCGGTCCCAGGCGTCCAGATAGATCCGCTCCAGCAGGTCGTAGGCATAGAGCAGGAAGTGACCGCTGCCGCAGGCCGGGTCCAGCACGCGGATCTCGCGCGGGTCCTTCGGCGGCACCGGCGACAGGGGGCCACCGCGGTACAGATAGGCGCAGTGGTCGGCGACCTCGGTCAGACCGTCGGTCATTTCGACCCACAGGCGGCCCAGGGTGTTGTCGGTGAGAAACTCGACCACCCAGCGCGGTGTGAAGAGCTGGTTGCGGATGGCCAGATCCACCGCGTCCCGCGGCACGTCGCTGCCGCGGCGGATCTCGCGGCGCTCGTCGGCCGAATGGAAGTCCTGGTACACCCAACCGATGGCCTCGTCGTCCTGCCAGGCGCGCGCCAGTTCGGGCACGATCAGTCGGGCCACGACCTGTTCCAGGCAGCCGGCGCCGGGGAAGATCAGCGAGCGCGGCTCGCGGCGGTCGAACAGTGCGGGCAGGTCCTGGGCGATCTCGTCGAAGACCCGCTCCAGGAAGACGCGGTAGGCCTCCTCGTCGCGGCCCAGTGCGCCGCCGGCGAATTGCAGGTACAGCCGAAAGCCGTCCGAGCGCAGCCCGTCGCGCAGGCAGGTCCGCAGCACACCGCGCTCCTCGGCCATGCGGATGGCGGCGAGCCGGTGCAGGACGGTGAAGGCGGTCTCCTCGGCCATGCGCCGCAGCGCGGCCTGGTCGCGCTGGGCGGTGGTGCCGCTGGTCAGACCCGCCAGGTGGCGGTGCCATTCGCGCAGTTGCTCGGCGATGCCGCGTTCGGCGGACGATAGTGTGAGCCCGTCCAGCGGGCGGGGGACGCCCTCAGGCGTGAAGCCGTAGATGCGCAGGAGCTGGTCGTGGGTCTCGCCTTCCAGCAGACTGCGGGCCCGGGCCACCGCGCTGGTCAGCGTCTTTCGCTCACTGTCTGACAGGGCCATGCTCAGTCGTTCCTTGTTTTCAGTTGGGGAGTGCCCTGGTGGTCCACAATGCGGATCGGACCGAGCTCGACCAACTCGACGAGCAGGCGCCGCAGACCCTGGACCCAGTCGTCAACGGCCGCTGGGTTGTCGAGGGTTGACTCGGGCAGCAGCTCGCCGAGCCTCACCCGCTGGACCTTGGACTCGCCTGGGTCCGCGGTCTCGTCGTCTTCATCGGCGGCGCTGGACGGCAGGCGTCGTAAGACCTCGGCTCGGCAGTCGGTAAGTGTCGCCGGCAGCCGTGCCAGGCGCGTGAGCAGTCGGCGCAGTTCGGCGGCGAGGTTGTCGGCAGCGGGATCCGCCGGCAGATCGCCTCCGTTTAAACGCTGCGCAATGGCATCGCGGTCATCGGCGTCGAGTGCGCCCCACTCGGGCATGGCCTGCAAGCTGTCCAACCCCTTGCGGATCTCGGCCGCAAGCCCGGCGTGCTGTCCCTGATAGGCGGCGCGGGCAGACTGCTCGAGCGCCAGCAAGGCGCCGCGCAGGTCCGCCATCCGCTCCGGGAAGCGCTCGCCGGCGAGCACCTCATCAATGGTCTGAATGGGTTCCGGGGCGGCGGCGTCGAGGTCGGGGAACAGGTCCGCCAACTCGATCAGGTCGCGGCGCAAGGCCGCCGCCCGGCGGATGCTCTCTTCACCGCCGCCGTCCAGGCACTTCACGGCCTCGCAGGCCCAACTGACATCGACCGAGGGATCGCGGTCGGGGGCGCCGAGGATGCTCGCGGCGCCGCCGGCATCCTCCTGCAGCAGGTCCGAGCAGCCCTCGATCACCTGGCGGGCGCGCTCTTCGCCGGGGAGCCCGAGCAGCCGCAGCCGGTCGGGCAGAGACCCGACTGTTTCCATCAGCGGCGGCACCGCGGAACGCACCGCGCGGCTGATGTGATCCTCCAGGGGCAGCACCTCGACACCGAACAGGGTCTCCAGCACCCGCGCCGCGCGGTCCAGGGCCTCGATGGGGGGCTTGGACCCACGCAGGGCCAGGCCGACACGGTTGAAGGAGGCGGTGTTGTGGAAGGCCTCGACGGCCCCTGGTCCTGGGGTCCGCAGCACGCCGGCGGGGGTATGGACCTCGATCTCGCCGGCCGCGAGCAGTGCGGCGAACAGGTAGCGGGTGGTGTCCTTGAACCAGCCATAGGGCGGTGCGGCGAACAGGTCCTGGACGAAGGCACCCTGCAGCCGACCGGTGCCGGCGGCATCGACCCGCTCGGCGAAGGCGCGCAGTGCCTCGGACAGGGGCGGCTGCGTGGTCTTGACCCGCGGGTGACCGGTGCGGGTCTCGACCAGGGCCAGCGGGTCGCGGTCGCGGGGCATCCGGTCGAGCCGATCCTGCTCCAGAAACCGGACTGCCTGGTTGGTCTTGGCCGCCAGCGCCGCATGACGGAAGGCGGGGAAGACCTGGGCCGCGGCGCGCGCCAGGATGGCGTTGCAGGCACCGATGAGTCCGTCCGGGTCGTATTCGCGGACCGGTCGGGCCAGACCGCGGAAGACGAAGTCGCCGTCGCGCATCGCGGTGATCAGGCGCGCCTTGGCGGCCTCGTGCAACCGTTGCAGTCGCCGCCGCTCCGCGCGGATGTACTGGGCGACATCGCGGTCGGCCTCGTGCTCCGGGGTGGTGCGCGCGAGATGGGCGGAGCGGCACGCCTCTTCCAGCAGCGCCTCCAGGTCCTGTGGCCAGGTCACGAGCCACAGGATCGTCGCCTGCCAGTCGGCGCGGCTGCGCGTCTCGTTCTGTAGCTCCGCGAGTCGCCGCGCGCGCGCCTCGCTCGGCACCGGTTCAAGGAGAAAGCGCAGGTCTGCGCCTTCCCCGGTCACCGGCAGGCGGTCCAGGGACAGGCCCGCGCGGACGGTCTTGACCGCCTCCAGCCGGGTCTCGGGCTCCGGATCGAACAGCAGGCGCAGCAACTCGACCTGGACCTGGCGCCGTTCGGCACCGGTCGGGCGGTGCGCGTCACGCTGGTCCTGAAGCGGACGGATCTTATTGCTCAGGAACAGGTAGCCCGGGACGGCGCGCTGGTCGCTATCCTGTTCGCCGCCCAGCTCGACGATGCCGAATTCGCGGGTCTCGACGAGCCGCGCGAGCACCGCGCGTACCGGTTCCACCAAAGGCGCCGCGCCGACCGCCGGGTAGAGCACGGCCGCGAGGTTCTCGGCGGTGCGCGGAAAGTCGTCGAGCGGTTGCAGCGCGGCAATCGCCTTCGCCACGCGCACCGCGATGGGGTCCTTGCCGAAGCCCGGGTGCGCCTGCACGCGGGCGACGCCTTCGACGACGTGGGGCAGCTCCTTGCCGATGTCGGCGCGCAGCGTGTCGAAGATATCGTCCGCGCAGGCGAGGCGCTTGACAGGCCGGTCGGCGATGGGCGCCACACCCGGCGGCAGGGCATGGGATACGTCGACCAGCAGGTCCTGGACGACGCGGATGGCCGAGCGCAGCCCGGTGCCGCCGGTGCGGCGGGCGAGCCTGCGGATCAGGGCCATGACCAGATCGAAGTGCAGCGGCAGGAAGGGGTACAGGGCGGCGAAGTTGTCGGCGTCGAGCGCGGTGGCGGCGTTGGCGCCGAAGCCCTCGACCCGCGTCTGCAACCGCAGGACCTCCCCGTCGGTACTGAAGGTCTCCTTGAGTAGCCGCTCGGCCTCCGGGCGCTTGGTCAGCAGGCGCTTCTGCGTGATTTCCTTGATGTCCGCGGCGTCCAGCTCGATGCCGATCGGGAATCGGTCGCGCAGACGATAGAGCTCGGCGGAGTTGAGGATCGCCTTCTCGACGATCTCGTTCAGGGTCTGCTGCGCAGTGGCGACGAGCCACACCTTGCCCCGGCCGATCTCCTTGAAGCTGCGTACCAGACCGTCCAGGTTGAGCATCAGGTCGGTGCGCGGGGCCACGTACTGGCCGACCTCGTCAACCAGGAAGAGGATTTGCTCGCGGCCGGTCTTGGCCTGCAGTAGCCGGATCATGCGGTCCGCCAGCTCCGAGACCTTGAGACGTTCCTGGAAGTGCTGGCTGCGGAAGCTCTCGGGCGTGGGGAAGTCGTCGCCGAGGAAGGATGGGACCAACTGCGCCGCCCGGGCCGGGCCGATCAGCGGGTCGTTGTGGACCTCCTGCCATTCGCCTTTGCCGGGGAAACGCGCGCGATACGCCGCCCGGAAGGCCTCGAGTTGGCCTTGCTCGTCGAGCCTCACCTCGACGTCGGCCAGCTTAGGTACCCCAGAATAGCCGACGTGTTGGAGTACCTTGGCATAGAGGACGTTGGTGATCGGTACCGCGGTGCTCTCGACCAACTGGTCGCGCGCGAGATCGAGCAAAATCACCGTCGCCGGGAAGTTGGCGGCCGTGGTCCGATACAGTTGCTGGAGATCGGGCGCCTGGAAGTGGGCCACGAGCCGATCCATGAACGGAACCTGGTCGACGCGGCGGTCCGGGTCCAACGCGAAGCCTAAGTACTTGGTGAACGAGCTCTTGCCGGAACCGTAAAAGCCGGATACCCAGAGCCCGACCTCGGTCACATCGCCCAGTCGCACGCCCGCGTCATAGACCTCGATGAAGCGGCGAAACGACTCCTCCAGGCGCTCGGTGACGACATATTCAGCGATCTCTCGGGCCAGGCGGGCGGGGTCGTCGGCGGTGTAGTCGATGACCTTCTCGATCGGGCGGTCGATTGGCCGCTGGTCGGAGAAGAGGTCGCGGATCGTTTTCATGCCTCGCCACCGATGATGCCCGAATGCTGGTAATGCGGGTCCTCGGCATAGAAGCCGAGAAAGCGCAGGCCGAACTGACCGACCTTGGTGCCCGGATAGAAGATCACGGTCGGACTGGCGACACGATCATGGACCAATGCCTCCAGGGTTCTGACGCGGAAGAAGGGATGCAGCAAGGCCGCGTCCGTGAGCAGGAGGAGTCGGTTAGCCTCTGGGCGCGACACGAGATCCCGGATGGCGGGCGCGATGCCTGAGCCGAGTGCGTCGCTCTTTGTACTCAAGGCATTGCGCACCGCACCGATGACATCTTCGGTGGAGCCCGCGGGTTCCTCCTCAAGCCAGGTCTCCCAGCTCCCGGAGGCATCGATCACCTGCCACATGATCTCGGCGATCGACTGGACGTGCACGCGCCATCCGTCCTCCTCCAGCCTGGCGCGCCAGCGCGGCAGCGCTCGCATCAGCTCGGCCGTTTCCTCCGGCCGGTGGACGAACGGGTACAGCGGGTCCGCGCTGGTGGGGTTCAGGCGATCCACCGCGCCGAGCCGCGACCGCAAATTAAGGAAGCTCGATTCGAGCGAGGACATCCAACGCCTCCTCCATGCTTGGGCAGCCCCAAGTGATTTGTGTGACACTGCCCGCGGCCTGGATCTCCCAGAGTGCCGGACCGGCCAGCTGGGCGATGCGCTCGCGCGTGCGGGCCTCGTCAAGCGTCCAGGTTTGCCAGTCCGGATGGGACAGTAACCGTGAGTCAGAGTAGCCGCTGAAGTGCAGGTCATGGGCTAGCCAGACTACAGCGAGATCTGTCGGCGCGAATGGCAGCAACTCGCGAACACCGCGTCGATTCGGCCCGGCGAGGCCGAAGTCGGTCATCTGCCGGAGCACGTGCTGGGCGACGCTGGTCTTGACGCCCGCGGTCCATGGTCGCGCCATGCGACCAGCGGCCTCCTGGTCTTCAAGGAAGCGCACCAGGCTCGGCGTCTCCACATAGTCCCGGCCCGTCGCCCTCCGGTCGGCGGCATAGACGTTGATCGTCTCTCTCAGCACCACATCGGCGCGCGCCGCGTAAAGCAGACAAAGGTCCGTGAACCAGCGGCCGTTGCCCTTTACCAGCAGGAGCCGCTTGAGATATTGGGCGGCGGGTTGCTCGCCACCGAGGAAGCGCTGATTGAAGGCGTGGGCAACCACGTCGTCGCTACGACTCGCGGTGGCCTTGCCCAGCAGCGCCTGCTCCCGGACGCGGCGGCGCAGATCGGCAGTGGACTCACCGGGCGTCCATACACGCAGCAGCGCCTTCGTCTCCTCGACGAGGCCCGTTGCCTTGATCGCCCGAGCCGTGTAGCGCGGGGTGCTTCCGGGCAGCCCGTTCATGTATCGACCTCGAAGTAGGGGATCGCTCGCTGCCCGGAACGCGCGGCGCTCGCGTAGATCCGAGCCATATCGGCCACGGCGGCAGCGAGGCGAGTTCGCTGGGCGCGTCCCACCGAGCAGGGGCCATCGGGGGAGGGAGATCCGTCCGGCGGCCCCAACGCGTCGAGCGCGGCGAGTAGATCTTCCTTCGTCCCGTGCGTTGTAGGCAGATCCAGACCCTGCGCGAGATGATGCGCAAGGCTGTCTTCCTGTGCGCTTGGCAGGCGAAACAGGTGGACGGTTGCAGGACCGAGCCGCTCGTCGTGGTCGCGCCGGGCCGCGATGGTAACGGACTCAAGGGCCGCACGGATTGCGGTTCGTGGAAAGGGAATGGCCAACCGGCGCAGCCCGATTTCATCGGTGAAGCGGCACGGCCACCAACCGACCCGTTCCCCCAGTGCCCCGACGAGGAAGCGAAGCTGCAGGAGCGACACCGCAACCGGCGCACGCCGACTCACGTTGCGCTCTGCTCGATCCATCGGTAAACCGAGTCCTTGGCCACCCCGAGGTGCTTCGCCGCCTCCTCAACCGAAACCCAGGGTTCTGCGATCAACTCAAACTCCTCCTGCGGTCGCGGTCGTCGATCTCCGGGGCGAACGGGCTCCTGAGACGGTAAGGATCAAGACGCTAGCACGTTGATCGAGGTCATTCAATCCAGGACGACACGCAACGAACAAGGTTACCAGGATGAATTCGAGGGCTAGTGACTGATGGTTCCTTCCTAAATCGCGGACCGATAGCCCAAACTCAACCGACCGGCGCACCCGCCGCCGCGATGTCCAACCCAGTCACCAGGGCGCGCCGCCCCGCCACCTGCCAGCGCAACTCCAGGTCATAGAGCCGCAGCGTGAATGCATCGCGTTGTGGATACCGGTCCATATATCCTGGCCGCGGGTCCTGGGCCAACACCTGTTCGATGAGTTGGCGCAGTTGCCGGCTGCCGTCCGGGTCGGCGCGCGTCAGGCCGTGCAAGGCCGCCGGGCTGAACTCCACCACCCAGTCCTGCGCTCGCCCGGCCGCCGCGAACCCGGAGCGCGCGTGGGGCAGGGCGTCGGCGTAGGGGACGTACGGCTTCACGTCGAGCACCGGGGTGCCGTCGAGCAGGTCGACACCGCGCAGGCGCAAGGCCAGGCCGGTCGGTGTGCGTTCCAGTCCCTGATGTTCCACCGCGGACATCCCGATCGGGTTGGGCCGATAGGGCGCGCGGCTGGCGAAGACGCCCACCCGCTCACGTCCGCCCAGACGGGGCGGGCGGACCGTCGGCCGCCACCCGGCGGTCAGGCAGTCGTCATGGAAGACGAACAGCAACCAGACATGCGAGAAGCCCTCGATGCCCTTGAAGGCTTCTTCGCGGGCATAGTCCGGCAGCAGGTCCAGACGCGCTTGCGCGGCGGTGACCAGGCCCGGCTGCCGCGGGATACCGAACTTGTCGGTGTACGGCGAGCGGATGAAACCGATGGGGGAGAAGTGAAAGTCCAACTGAGGGTGCCGCGCCGCCGCTGATCAAGATGTCGGCGATGATCGCCGCTCGCGGGCAGTCGGGGCAAGCCGATTCCTACAAGGTTCCGGGATGCGTCCGACACGGGCGGCGCTTGAAGCGCGCGGACCGCTTGCGTCGCGTCTGCTATCTTTCTCCTAGTTGCATACTCAACCGCAAGCCCCGGAGAACCTCTTGAACGCCTCGCCCTTGGCCTTGGTTCCCTTCGCCCATCCGGATACCGACGCGGCCATGCGCGCGGCCCTCGACGCGCTCGGCTACCAACCACGGGTCCTGTCGCCCGCGCAGGTGAACGACGGAGCGATGACCGGGTGGCCGGGGACGGTCGTGTTCCTGCTCGGTTCAGCCGGTCGTCGGGATCATGTCCTGGCGGCCATGGACTCGGCGCGGGCGATGCCAAGTCTGGCACTGCTGGTCACCGGCGAGGCGGTGTGGGAGCCGGAGTTGATCGAGCGCTGCTGCGACTGTGCCCGCTGGCCTTGTGCTGAAGATGAACTGGCTTACCGGCTGAAGCGCCTGTGCCATGAGCGGCGCCCGGCGCCGGAGCGTCTGGATCCCGAGCTCGCGCAGACCCTGGGCGAACTCAATCTGATTGGCCGCTCCCCGAGTTTTCTTGATGCCATCGGCCGGGTGCGCCGGCTGGCCCAATGCGCGGCCCCGGTGCTGATCGAGGGTGAGACCGGCACCGGCAAGGAACTGGTCGCGCGGGCCTTGCATTACCTGGGCGGGCGGGCGGGTGGACCCTTCGTGCCGGTCAACTGCGGGGCGCTGCCTGATCATCTGGTCGAAAACGAACTCTTCGGCCATGAACGCGGTGCCTACACGGATGCCCGCTCCGCCGCCGTGGGCGCGATCGGTGAGGCCGCCGGTGGGACCCTTTTCCTCGATGAGGTCGAGGCACTCTCGCCTAAGGCGCAGACGGCCCTGTTGCGGTTTCTGCAGAACAAGGAATACCGCCCGCTCGGCGGGCAGCGGCTGCGCCACGCCGATACCCGCGTCGTCACCGCCAGCAACGCCGACCTGCGCGCGTTGTCGGCCCGGCAGGGGTTTCGGGCCGATCTGTACTTCCGGTTGAATATCCTGTCACTGCGGCTGCCGCCGCTGCGCGAGCGGGTGGACGATATCGACCTGCTCGCGCGCCACTTCGTCGAGATGTTCTGTCATCAGTACGGCCTGCGGGTCAAGACGCTGGACCCGGGAACGCTGCGTCTGCTGCGCGCCTATCACTGGCCCGGGAATGTGCGGGAACTCGAGAACCTGATGCATCGTGAGGTTCTCCTGGCGGGCGGCGACCTGTTGCGGGTGTTCCCCGCGGCCGATTCCGCACAGTCTTTGGGGCCTTTTCAGCCCGACGACCACCCGCTCGCCGGGATCAGTTTTGCCGCGGCCAAGAGTCGGGCCGTCGAGATTTTCGAGAAAGAGTATCTGATCCGCTTGATGGCGGAGGCCAACGGCAACGTGACCCGCGCTGCCCGGGTGGCAGGAAAAGAGCGGCGTGCCCTTGGCAAGCTACTCAAGAAATACGGGATCACCGCAGCCTCCGCGAACGGGTGCGATTCAACGTACCCAGCCTGACAGCCGTCGTCGGTTTGAGGGTGGGTCGCTTCCGACCCGCGCGGGTCGCGGGGGACCCGCCGACAGTTCTCGCGTGAGCCGCATAAGGTTCTGATACCGCTCTAGTTACTGTCGCGACCGCGGATGACGGTGGGTCCTGATCAACCCGCGGCCCGGTCCCGGCCACAACATACTATTGAAATGCAAGTGCTTACGAGAAGACTCGCGTTGGCATCCGAAGTGCCTTACTCGGGTATGGCATCAGCGCTTGGCCGACGTGAGACGAGGATGGCGATGGGCATGAATCCCGAAGTCGATGTCGAGTCGCTCGCGCGGGAAATCCTCAGGTATCTGGAAGCTCATGGGGAGGCGGCGGATACGGTCGACGGGATCGCCCGTTGGTGGATCAAGCGGCAGCGGCTCGAAGAGACCCGGTGGCGGGTGCAACGCGCCCTCGACTACCTGGTGGATGAGGCGCTGGTCCAGTCCAAGGTCACACCGGCCGGCCGGATTCTTTATATGTTGCCGGGGGGTGACGCGGGAGGCACGCGCCAGTCGTCGGCAGACGCGTCCGTCGAACCCGTGGCGGACCGTCGTCGGAGCGACCCCGATGGGTCCGGGACTTAGACGCAAGCAAACGGATCGCATCGGTCAGCCATGCCCGGTCGGCGACGGCGCCCCGCTAAACGCAGCCTAAGGAGCCTTATTCATGTTTATTGCCGGCGCCAGCGCCACCCTGCGGCGGTTACTTGAAGATCAGTTGGCCGCCACCGGCGGGGTCAACCCTTTCACGGTTTCGCTTTTTTCCACGCGTCATTTTTCCCCGGGGTTGACCAACACGGTCGCCGTTTTTCTCTATCGCGTGGAAGTGGACGAGGCGCGCCGCCACGTCGAGCTGCCCCGGCTGGCGCCGACTGCCCCGCGGCGGGTGGCCCTGGGGCTGGAACTCCATTACCTGCTCACGGTGTGGGGTACCGGTCAGTCGGCGGAGGGAGAGCAGATGATGCTGGCGCGCTGCATGGACATCCTGGATCGCCACGCCGTGATCACCGGCACCCTGCTGGACCCCGGTTACCCCTGGGAGCCCGAGGACGCACTGCGGGTCTCACTTTCGCACTTGAGTACCGAGGACATGCTGAGGCTTTGGGACAGCCTGGAGCCTCCCTATCAGATCTCGGTGCCCTATGTGGTGCGCACCGTGCGGTTGGCCGTGCGCGAGCGCGCCGATCCCCCGATCACCGATACCCGGACCCTGATCGTGACCCCGGCCGTCGCCCCGGTCAGCCCCTGAGATGGCTGTCCCCGCCGAACAATTGATGACCTGGGCCGCCGGGCACGCCCCGGACCGGATCGCCGCGGTTGGGGTCCTGGCCCTGCGGCCGCGGCGTTATTTCAGTGATGGAGTGCCCTTGGGACTCACGCCGATTCCGGGGCTGATGGTGCGCGTGCCGGACCGCGAGGAGCGACCTGTGTGGCATCAGTCGACCGGGCTTTACGGCTTTCTCCGGCTGCCGCCGGGGACCGTCCGGGTCGAGGTGTCGGACCCCGCCGGCCGCTACCTGCCGCAGGCGCTGACCGCCGCGGTAGCGAATCGGCAGTCGGTGCGGGCGGCCTTGGAGGCGGGCGACGTGCCGGGCGCGGACGCGCCGCGGCCCCTGTATCTGGACGTCGCGCTGCGCCCGGCGATCGATTTCGCCGTCCCCCCGGGCACCGCGGCGATCTGGGGGGTCGTGCGCGGGCGCGATGACCGGCGTCCGGTCCCTGGCGCCCTAGTGGGGCTGGATACGATACGCACCGGGGTGGCGGACCGGGTCACCAGCATCAGCGGCCCGGACGGCTGTTACCTCCTGGTGCTGCCCGGCGAGGCGATCGATCGCGGTGTTGCGCCCCCGGCACGCCGCTTCGACCGCCGCCTGACCGTCGAGGTCCCGCGGCCGCCCCTGGCAGCCGCCCTGGCCGGCTCCCAGGGCTATTTGCAGGCGCTGCCGACGGATGTCTTCGGGCTCGCGGACGCGGATCGCAATGGACTGTTCCAAGTGCCTGACTTCCGGCTGCGCCCGGCCGTTGGTGCCCTGCGCGAGCCTGCCAATGGCCGGAATCCCTTAACCACGGTGTCCATCGGCGAACGCGTCCGGTGGGATATCGAGCTGTTCCCCTGAGGCCGACGGAGGGTCCCATGCCCGAGTATCTTGCCCCCGGTGTCTATGTCGAAGAGACCAGTTTCCGCGCCAAGTCGATCGAGGGCGTGGCCACCTCCACGGCCGGCTTCGTCGGTCAGGCGCGCTTCGGACCGGTGGAGGGCCTGCCGGTCCTGATCACCGGCTTCGAAGACTTCCAGCGCCGGTTCGGCGACGCGGATCCCCTGCTGCTCGCCGGTGTCCCGACGACCAACCATCTGGCCCATGCGGTGCGCCTGTTCTTCGAGAACGGCGGCAAGCGGGTCTATGTGGCGCGCGTGTTCCGCCCCGCGGCCGACAGCACGACCGCGCTCAGCCGGGCGGGCACGCCGGCCGGCCCTGACCCCTTGGCGCTCTCGGTGCTCGGCGCGGATCGCTTCCTGCGGGCCCGCTACCCTGGCGCCGCGGGCAATGTGGTCGTGACGGCACGCGGGTTTCGCAGCGGCAATCTGCTGATCGGCACGGCGCCCAACCGAACGGTCAGCGGTCTGCGGTTGGGCGACGTGGTGGAGGCGGTGACCGGCGGCGGAGCGGTCAAGGACCGGGTGGTGACCGCCAGCGGTCCTCAGGCCGTAGTCGGAACCAACTTCTATTCGGTCAGTTTCGACTCGGCGGGACGCCCGGTGTTGACTAACGACGCCAATCCCCCGGCCAATCCGCTGGATCTGAATGCCGCGGGGTTGACCGCGGTGCAGAAGATCACCCTGGACCTGACCATTGGACCGAATAAGGACGGCTCGACCGGCGGCCGGCTGGACCTGATTTCGCGGCTGTCCACGCATCCCGACTCCGACCAGTTCGTCGGCCGCATCCTGCGCCATGAGGACCCGGCCAACGGGGTCGAGCCGCCGGCCGATCGCGGCCAGCGAGTCTGGTTCGATCCGGTGGCCGAGCTGCCCAGTCTGCCGGCCGACCGCACCTCCTTCGCCCGCGATCTGCTGAACGTGCTGATCGCGCGGTCACCGATGACCCTCGCCGGGGGCGTGGACGGGCGCCCGCCGGAGCCGGCCACCTTTGCGGGCGGGGGCAGCGGGCATGCGGCAACGGGGCTCGCGGCCCTGGCCGAGATCGAGGATATCGCCATCGTCGCGGCGCCTGGGTCCGCCGCGCTGGAGAACGCCGATGAACGTCAGGCGGTCAACGACGGCCTGATCACCCACGCGAGCAATCTGCGCTACCGCTTCGCCATCCTGGCCGGGCCTGTCAACGCCGATCAGGCCGAGATCCGCGAGGTCCGCGGCAAGTTCGACTCCACCTACGCCGCGCTCTATTACCCCTGGCTGGTCGTCAGTGTCTCGGGCGGGGCGCGCGAGACCATGCTGCTGTCCCCGGAGGGTGCCATGGCCGGCATCTTTGCCCGCAGCGATATCGAACGCGGCGTGCATAAGGCCCCGGCCAACGAGACAGTCCGCGGCATCCTGCGTTTTTCCCGGAACGTCAACAAGGGCGAGCAGGACGTCCTCAACCCGGAAGGGATCAACTGCCTGCGCTTTTTCGAGGGGCGCGGCTACCGGGTCTGGGGGGCACGCACCATCACCTCGGATCCGGAATGGACCTATGTCAACGTGCGTCGGCTCTTCATCTATCTGGAGCATTCGATCGACCGCAGTACCCAGTGGGCGGTCTTCGAGCCGAACAACGCGGAGCTCTGGCTCAAGATCCGTCTCACCATCGAGGGGTTCCTCTACGACGAATGGCGCAAGGGTGCCCTCTTGGGTGCGAGCCCGGAAGACGCCTTTTTCGTGCGTTGCGACCGGACCACCATGAGTCAATCGGACCTGGACAACGGCCGTCTGGTCTGCCTGATCGGGGTCGCGCCCACCAAGCCCGCGGAGTTCGTGATCTTCCGCATCGGCCAGTGGACCGCGGATGCCTCGCTCGTCTGAGGCCCGGCGTCCGGGCCTGAACCGTTCTCGACGGCCCGGTCCGCGGTGCGGATCGTCGGCGACCGAATTTGCTACGGAGACCAGACATGGCAACGCTGCGTGAAGACCCCTACGGTCCGTTCAACTTCAAGGTCACCATCTCCCCCGGGAGCGGTGGCGAGTTCAGGGGCGGGTTCTCGGATTGCTCGGGACTGTCGAGCGAGATCACCTATGCCGACTACCGGGAGGGCACGGATGCCGCCAACCGCCCGCGCAAGGTGCCGCTGATGTACAAGGCCGGGGATGTCACCCTCAAGCGCGGACTGATCGCCTCCCTGGATCTGTGGAACTGGGTGGTGGCGGTGCGCAAGGGCAACATGCAGGCGCGCGCCACGGTGGTCATCGAGTTGCTGAGCGAGGACCACGCGGCCACGGTGGCCACCTGGCGGCTGGTCAACGCCCGACCGTCCAAATGGACCGGCCCCACCCTGGCCGCCAAAGGGGCTTCGGACGTGGCGATGGAGGAACTCACCCTGGTCTGTGAGGACCTGGAGTACGAATGACCGCCGACTCCGCGGGCGCGCCGGTGCCGCCCCGGCCGCTGTGTCGCCCCGTCAGACCTGAGGTTCCGGATCCATGAGTGTCGCACTGCAAGGCAGCCTGTGGCGGCCCGGTCTGCCGCCCGGCGTCTTCGAGGAGGTCCCTGCGGTCGCCCGCCGGCCGCGGGTCCGGCTCGATGTCGCCGCCCTGATCGGGCTCAGCGAGCGCGGTCCGATCAATACCCCGGTGGGGATCGACGATCCCGGCCAGTTCACGGCGTTGTTCGGGCGGGCGCTGCCGGGCCTCAACCTGCCCCAGGCGGTGCGCCTGTTTTTCGCCAACGGCGGCCGGCGCTGTGTGGTGGTGCGTTGCCTGGATCATACGACGGTCCGCACCGCCCGGTTCATCCTTCCCGGAATCCGTGCCCTGCGCGGCACCGCCGGGCGCCAGGCCCGGGTGGCCGCGCGCAACCCCGGGGCCTGGGGCAATGGCCTGGGGTTGCGGCTGCGCGTGGTGGCGCGGCCCCTGCCGCTTGACCTTGCAATCGACGTCGCCGGCCAGCCCCATTATCTGGCCCCGGACCGCCGCACCCTGGTCGGCAGCACCCTGCGGCTGACCGGCTTGCCGGCCTCCCCTGGCGCCGCCCCCCGGCTGCGGCTCTTCCGGGTCACCGGTCTGGGGCCCGGTATCGCCCCTGATCCCGCCGCGGGGGCCGGGTTGGGCACCAGCCGGCCGGGCGCGGCGGAGGTTGCGCTTTATCCCGCCGTCACCGCCGCCTTCCGCGACCCCAAACTGCTGCGCGCCGCGCAGGAGCTCACCCTGACCCTGGAGATTCACCTGGATGGCCGACTGGTGGAGCGCTGGGAGGACACCGGCCTGCACCCGGACCATCCCCGCTATCTGCCCCGGCTGATCGGGCGGCGCGCGGCGACCGAGGCCCTGCGTCCGCCGCCGGTCCATGACCCGGACCCGGAGGACCCGGGGGCCGAGGCCGACCGGTTGTGGGGCGGACTGGACGACCCCTGGGGCTCGGAGTACCTGCGTCCGAGTGCGCTCCTCACCGACGTCTGGCTGCGTCCCCGCAAGGCGCTGCTGGACGCGCCGACCGGGCTCTATCTGTCCGGGGCGCAGTTGCCGGCCTCCCGCCGCGGGCGCGACGCCAACGCCACCACCGGGCGCGCGCAGTTCTTCGAGACGACCGAAATGTACCCGGCCCAGGCCGCCGCGGACAGCGACCACCGACTCATCCCCTTCGGTTTTCGGCCCGGCGCGCTGGACGCCCTGGTCCGCTGGGATGACGCCTTCCCGTTCGAACCCATCGCGATGGTCTATCTGCCCGACCTGCTCCACCCCAGTACCCCGGAGCCGCCCGCGGCCGCGCCGCCACAGCCCGTGGACCCGTTCTGCTTCTCCGCCGTCTGCGCCGCGCCGCCCGTCGCGTCGGCACCCCAGGTGCGCGGTTACCCGCTCCTGGGTTTCGACGCTGCGGATCTCCGCGCGGCCCAACTGCGGCTGGTGGCCCATTGCGAGGCCCAGGGCGGACGCCTCGCGCTGCTCGATCTGCCCCCCGGGCTGGGTGCCGGGGAGGTCGTAGCATGGCGGCGGTCGCTGGCCAGCGACCGGGCCGCGCTCTATGCACCCTGGCTGCGGGTGGACGCGGACGGTGCGGCGCTCACCGTCCCGCCCGGGGGCGCCGCGGCCGGCATCGTCGCCCAGGTGGAGAACGCGATCGGGGTCTGGGCCGCGCCCGCCAACCGGTTGGTCCTGGGTGTCTTCGCCCGCGCCGAGGATCAGGGGCGGCCGGACCCCGGGTTCCTGTTCGAGGAGCGCATCGACGAGATTCGGCACACCGAGCGCGGCCTGCTGCTGCTCGGTTCCCGCACCACCTCCACTGATCGGGACTGGACCCACATCGGCGTGCGCCGTCTGGTCGACTGGCTCAAAGCGCAACTCGCCGCGGACCTGGCCTGGGCGCCCTTCGAGCCCAACGACGGGGCACTCTGGTCGGCCATGGCCGGCACCGCCCGGCGGCGGCTGATGCCCCTGTTCGACGCCGGGGCGCTGGCCGGGCGCACCGACAGCGACAGCTTCTTCGTGCGCTGCGATGCCGGCACCAACCCCCAATCCGACTTGGACGCGGGCCGCGCGACCCTGCTGATCGGTGTGGCGCCCGCGGTACCGGCGGAGTTCATCGTCTTTCGCCTGGTCCGCCACGGCGCCGACAATGCACGTATGGAGGCCCGCTGATGGGCACCGAGGTCCTGCTCACCAACTATAACTTTGCCGTCCAGATCGAGTTGTCCGGCCTGGGCGGGGACGAGGGTCTGGCGCTCGGCGCCCGCGGGGCCTTCTCGGAGGTCTCCGGACTCGAGATCACCCTGGAGCCGGTCACCTTCCGGGAGGGCGGCTACAACCGCGGTGTGCGTCAGTTGGTCGGGAAGACCACCAATCCGCCCTTGGTGCTCAAGCGCGGCCTGTCCCTGGATCCGGCCTTCTGGACCTGGGTGCAGCATTGCCTGAACGGCACCTTTCCGCTGCCCTATGTGGCCGGCACGGTGCGGGTCTACCAGGCCGGCGGGGCGGCGGCGCCGGCCGGGGTGTGGCGCTTCGAGAACGGGATCGTCAACAAGGTCAAGGCCGCGGATCTCAACGCCGCGGCCGGGCGGGAGGTGCCCTTGGAGGAACTGCACATCGTCCATGAGGGCTTGAGCCGGGAGCCCCAGGGGGAACCGGCATGAGCACCGCTGAATTCAAACGCGCCAAGCTGATCCCGTTCGCTGCCGGGGGCAAGCAGCTTGAGGAGGCGCGCGCCATCCCGCTCGATTTCAACCCGGAAACCCTGACCCTCAAGGTCTCGGGCGGTGAGCAGAAGGACAAGGGCCGTAAAGGACGCCAGCAGGTGCAGAATGTCGGCGCCTCCAAGGCGACGCTGAACTTTGAATGCGTGTTCGACTCCACGCGCCCGCGCGACGGCCAGGGCGGTGACGGCGGGAGCGGCGAGGAACTGCTGGATGTGCGCCTGCGCACCAAGCCGATCGCCGATCTGCTTCAAGTGTTCGGCAGCGGCAAAGAGCAGGCGCCGCGGCGCGTCCAGTTCGCGTGGGGGACCCTGATCTTCAACGGGGTCATCAGCTCGCACCAGGAAGTGTTCGAGTATTTCAGCCCGAGCGGGGTGCCGCTGCGGTCCAAGGTTCAGTTGACCCTGACCGAACAGGAGTTCCGCTACGACGTGGCCGCCACCGATGCCGCCCGGCGCCGCCAGGCGGTCGAGCAGGCCGCCGGCGGCGCGCGCGCCCAGGCCGCCGCTGCCGGAGCGGGCAGTGTGTTGGGGGCGGGCGGTCCCTTCGGCGCCGGGCTGGGGTTGGAACTGAGCGCGGGCTTTGCACTCGAAGTCGGCCTCGATCTGGACCTGGATCTGGGGCTGTCGGCGGATTTGGGGCTGTCCGCAAAGTTCGGCGCCTCCGCCGATCTCGGTCTCTCGGTGGGAGCCGGGGTCCACCTGGACGCCGCCGCCGCGGTGGACCTGTTCGGTGTCGCGGCCCTGGGCGGCGGCGGGGTGGACTTAGGACGGAGCGCGTCGGCACTGCCTGAGCCCTCACCCGGACTTGCGGCGGCCGGTGCCGTCCCCAACCCCTGGGCGCCCGAGGGTCCGGCCCCGGGGAGTCGCGCGGCCGGACTCGCCGCCGTGGTCGCCAACCAGCGGGCGGGCGGGGCGGTGGCCCGACCGGCCCCCGCGGCGGCGTTCGGCCCCGGCGGCACCGCGGCAACATCGCCGCTCCCGGTCCGCGGCAGCCCGCCGCTCGCGCCCCAGCGTTCGCTCGGCCTCGCGGTCCCCCTGCTCAGCGTCGGCGGCCTCCCGGCCTCCCGCGATCTGGGCGAATGCCGCCCACGCTGGGAGTCGCTGCCGCCCGCCGCGGCGACGGCCGCCGTTCACCCGCCCGGGTGCGGCTGCCGACGCTGCGGTGCGGGAGCTTCCGGTCAGTCGTCCGGTCAGTCAAGCGGCGGGTCGGGCGGGGGTGACCGATGACCGTGCACATCGGTGAGATGACCACCACCATCGAGTCCGCGCCGACGGGCGGCGGCGAACCCGGTGCCGCGCCCAGTCCGCAGGAAGGAACGGCCTTCGAGGTACAGCTCGAAGACCTGCGTCCGCTCGTCCGCGCCCTGGTGGCGGAAGAACTCGAGCGCTGGCTGCGTCGACAGGGCGATTGCCCATGAGCGGCCAGCCCGAACTCAGCGCCACGGGTCGCCCACGCATCCAGGTGGACGGCGCCCCCGCCACGCGCCTGGAAGCGGATCTGATCCGGCTGGAGGCGCGGGCGGACGCGGCCGGGGTGGCCTCCCTGGAGGCGGTCTTCCTCAACTGGGGCAGCCGGGAGGAGGGCAAGCCGGTCGACTTCGTGCACTTCGACCGGACCGCCATCGACTTCGGCAAACGTATCGGCATTGCCTTCGCTGTTACGGCCGTCCCGGAGACCATCTTCGACGGCCTGATCACCGGCATCGGCGCGGCCTATCCGGAACTGCGTGCGCCGGAGCTGACCCTGCTCGCCGAGGACGCCCTGACCGGGTTGCGCTATCGCCGCCGCACCCGCTTGAGCGACGACCAGACCGATGGGTCAATCGCGACCCGTATCCTGGAGGACGCGGGTCTGCGTGCCGCGGTCGCGCGCGACGGGGCGAGCCACACCGCGTTGTGGCAGGTCAATCAAGACGAGTTGAGTGCCTTGCGCGAGCGCACGGGGGATGCCCTGATCGGGTTGCGCGACGGCGTCGTGCGGGTGCTGGAACCCGTCAACGCCAACGCTCCACCGATCGAACTCACCCGCGAGAACGACTTGATCCGCTTCGCCGTGCTCGCCGACCTGGCCCACCAGCGCGGCGCGGTGCGGGTCCATGGCTGGGACGTCGCCGCCAAGGAGGCAATCCACGAGAGCGCCGGCGCGGATGCGGTGCGCCCGGAGGCGAGCGGCGGGCGGCTCGGCCCCGAGGTGGTGGCCGAGGTCTTTCCCCAGGCCGCCGAGGATTTGCATCTGGAGGTCCCGGCCACCGGCGCCGAGGCGCGCACCCTGGCGGAGGCGGCCATGCGGCGCCGGGCGCGTCGCTTCGTGCGTGGGGTCGGAACCACCAAGGGGACTCCGGCCCTGCGGGTGGGTTCACGGGTCAATCTGGTGGATCTGGGTCCCTGGTTCGCCGGGACCTATCTGGTCACCGCCGTCACGCATCGCTTCGACCAGGTGGACGGCTACCGCACCGAGTTCGAGGCCCAGCGTGCCGACCTGGGGGACGGATCATGATCCCCGGCGCCAGCCCCGCCGCGCTCGGCCAGGACCGCTTCCGCCTCTATGGTGTCTATCCGGCCCAGGTGACCGACGTGCAGGACCCGGACGCCCAGGGGCGGGTGCAGCTTCGCCTGCCCTTCGTGGAGGCGGGGGACGGCGGCGCGGCCCTGGCATGGGCGCGCCTGGCGACCCTGATGGCCGGCGGCGACCGCGGGACCTGGTTCATCCCCGAGGTCGACGATGAGGTGCTGGTCGCCTTTGTCGGCGGCGACCCGCGCCGTCCGGTGGTGATCGGTGCCCTCTGGAACGGCGTGGACGCCCCGCCGGAAACCATGGATAGCGACAACAACGTCCGCTCGGTCACCTCCCGCTCCGGTCACCGGCTCGTCTTCGACGACACCGCCGGGGCCGAGCAGGTGGTGTTGGAGACCCAGGGCGGACACACTCTGACCCTAAACGACAGTGCCGGGGGCATCGTCACCCTCGAACACGCCAACGGCGCCAAGATCACGATCGACGCGGCCGGCAACATCGAAATCACCGCCAACGTCAAGGTCAAGATCCAGGCCCCGGCGGGGCTCGACATCACGGCCGCCATGGTCACGGTGGACGCGGCCATGTCGAAGTTCTCCGGCGTGGTCAAGGCGGATACGGTGATTACCAACAGCGTGGTCTCGGCGAGCTATACGCCGGGGGCGGGGAACGTCTGGTGAGCGCCAAGACCTCCACACGGCTCCTGGTTCCGGCCCTGCGCCCCGCGCTGCGGGAGATCCTGGTCCCGGTCGCCCCCTTCTTCCTGCGCGACCTGACGCAGGCCCCGCTGGCGCGACCGCCGCTCATCCTGTCGTTCGCGACCGACGGCTTCATGGACGACTTCCTGGCGGTGGCCGGGCAGACCCGGTCCCTGCCCAGGCTCCTGCCCTGGCGTGACTGGTCCGAACCGCCGGATGCCATGTTGGACACGGTCGGCGCCCCGCGCTATCCGAACTCGATCGCGCGCGGTCCACTGCTTGCCTTCGACCCCGAGTCCGGGGGCGGGATCGATCCGGACGGGGTCCCGGGCGGCACGCCGCCCTGGCTGCGCAAGCTGTATCTGCCGCTGCATGAGCGCTTCAACCTCATCGCCTTCGATGTGGTGTGCCGCTCCCCCGGTTGGCCGCGTCTGGCGCGCCCGCGGGTCATGGCGTCCGGGGCGGTGATCCGCCGTCTGGCGCGGCACCCAACCGAAGAGCACTGGCAGGATTGGATCGCGGTCGATGATCAGCACGGCGCTTGGATCGAACTGCTCGACGGGCAGATGCGCCCGCCGGACCCGCCCGCCGCGTCGGCCGAACACCAGCCGGTCGACCCGGCGGCATTGCCGGTCGCGGATCTCAGGGCGAGCGCCCAGGCGGCGCTGCACGGATTGCTGAACATCCCGGCGGGGCAGGCGCTGCCGCCTGTCGCCCTGACCAGCCAAGCCCTGGCCCTGGTGCCGCCGGATACCGGCCAGGCCGCGGAGCACTGCACCCTGTTCGGCTATCTGCCGGTCTTCAGCAGCGCTCAGGAGGTGGTGACGGCGCGGCTCTCCCAAAGGACGGTGGCCGCCATCGCCGCCACCCTGGCCGCCCAGAGCCGAACGACCCTCAATGACCTGTTTGCCGCGGCGCCCGCTCTGCGCGCTCGGGCCGCATCCGAGCTGCGCACTCTACTTGTCGACGCCCTCCTGCCGACGCGCCCGACGGCGGGGGAGATCACCAATGCCCGCACCCTGATCAACAACCCCGGTCACCTGGGGTTCTCAGCCCCGCTGGACATTCACAATGCCGTCGCGACCGGCGTGGACTGGGTGCTGCGCCGCGCCATCGCGGCCCTGTGGACCGGGGTCTCCGCGGCGGCGACCGCCAACCTGGACATCGCCGGGCAGGTGCCGACCGGGCAGCACCTGTGGCAGTCCAGCGGAGCGTCCGGCCAGGCGACTGCGCCGGACGTTTTTTCCGCGATGAGTGACGAGGCCCCAGGCGAATCGGGCGCCCAGCCGGCCGAATGGCTGCGTCAGAACTGCATCCAGCACACCCTGAACTGGGACCGGCTGGTGCGCGAGCGGCTGCATCAGGTGATCGACCACTGGCTGAACACCGGCGTCATCCCCCCGCCGATCCAGGGCAACTCCAGTGTGCTCGGCGCGGCGGATCTGTCGGCCCTGCTGCTGCTTGCGGTCCTGCGTCTGCGCGGTCACCGCTTGGCCCTGGCCGCCTATCTGAGCCCGCTCGTGGGCTTGGGGGACGCCGGGGGGCGGCTGCGCGCCCTGGATGCCGACGGGCATCCGATCGCCACGGCGGCGGCCCTTGGGGAAGAGGTCGAGTCCATATTGACCCTGGAGGCCGGCCGCGCCGACCCCAGGACCGCGCCACCCTGGGCGCTGATCTCTTACCACGCGCTTCCCAACGCGGGCCGCCTGCTCGGCGTCCACCGGGCCGGGGCCGCCCTGGCGGACCTCTATGCGGCGCTGGACGCGGGGCTCGGTGCCGCGGGCGGGGTGGTCGGAGCCGAGATGCGCGCCCGGGCCGCCACGCTGGCCGGTGAGATCACCGGCGTTTTCAGGATCGCCGGGGGGGTGGTGCCGCTGCGCGCGGCCGGGGCCAGTCTGTTCGAGCAGCCGGCCCAGGGTCTGTTGGTCCTTCCCGGCTTTCCATCCGTCGCGGCCACGCTCGCGCAGTTTGCGGACCAGGCCGCGAACCGCTTCGTCCTCGCCCCCGAGTCGCTGGCGCTGCCCGAGGCGCGCGCCCGCGAGACGGCACCGCGGCTGCGCTTCGATGCCGATCGACTGTATGCCGTCTGGTGCTGGGTGCGGGTGGCCGGGCGTCATCCCTGCGAGCCGGAGCAGATCATCTGGACCGGGCGCAGCGAACCCTTTGCCATCGCCGACCCGACCGACCTGCTGGGGGGGCGCCCGGCGGTCATCAAGCTGCCGGACATCCCCAAGCTCCTGCGCGATCTGCCGCGCCTGGCCAAGGCGCGGGCGCGGCCCTTCGCGGCCGTCGTCTCCCCGGACCGGTCCGGCCTGGTGACCGGCGAGGAGATGGCGGATACCCAGCGCGATTGGGGCATCGGCTTCATCTGCAGCTTCGGCATTCCGGTGCTCACCATCTGCGCGATGGTCCTGTTCAGTCTGATCTTCAGCATCCTGATCCTGATTCCGGGATTCACCTGGATGCTGCTGCTGAAATTCTGCATACCATTCCCGAAGAAGGGGTCATGACCATGAGCAGCCCGACACCGTTCGCCGGGGCGCCGTGCGCCGGGAGGAGCGCATGAGCGAGTCCAAGTTGGGACAAGGGTTGCGTTTTCCCTTGGTGACCGCGGCCGGCTTCGGCTGGGTCGCGGGAGTCGCCGCGGTGGAGCAATCCATCCGCGCCATCCTGCTCACCGAGCCCGGGGAGCGCATCGCCCGGCCGAATTACGGGGCCGGACTGCGCCGGTTCCTGTTCGCGCCCAACGGGCTGGAACTGCGCACCCGCATCCGGCTCGCGGTCACCGAGGCGTTGGAGCGCGACGAGCCGCGCATCCGGCTGGAGTCGGTCGGGGTCGCCACCGACGAGCGCGAACCCACGGTGCTGCGCATTGCTATTCGCTATGAGGTCCTGGGTGAGCCCGGGGCGCGCAATCTGGTCTTTCCTTTCTATCTCAGCGGGGGTGCCTGATGGCCATCATTCCGCCGCGCCTGGACGATCGCAGCTTCGCGGACCTGAGCGCCGAGCTCAAGCGCCGCATCCCCATTCATGCTCCGGAGTGGACCGACCACAATGCCGCGGATCCGGGGATCGCCCTGATCGAGCTCTTTGCCGCCCTGGGCGACAATCTGCTGTATCGGCTCAATCGGGTGCCGGAGGCGTCGCGGCTGGAGTTTCTGCGCCTGCTGGCCATCCTGCCCAACCCCGCCCGGGTCGCTCAGGCGCAGGTGCGCATCGCGCTGCCGCCCAAGGCGTTGCAACCGGTGACGCCGGAGTTCCTCGGGGGCGGTACCCCGCGCCTGGAGTTGTCGGCCGGGGAGGTCCGTTTCCAGGCGCTGGAGGAGGTTACCGCGCTGCCGGTGGAGTTGACCGCCTGGATCAAACAGGGCTATGACGGGGCCGTGCTTGCCGGCGGGGAGGACAACCTGAACACCCTGCTTGAGGACCATCTGGGCAGCACCCCGCTGCTGACCAAGTACCAGCCGCTGCCGCTGCCCGCCCCCGCGGGTGGGGTGCTGCCCGCGGGGGTCTCCACCGCCTCCAGCCGGGACGGTCGGATCTGGCTGGCCCTGCTCGCCCCGGCCCCGGTATTCAAGCAACTCGGCAACGATGCCGCTGCCCTGCAACAGGTTCGCGGGGCGCTGGCCGGCCAGATCCTGAATCTGGGCGTGCGCACCGACGACATCCTCTGCGGTGCCGCCGACCACGCGCGCTGCCCGGATCCGGGCGCGGACCCGCCCCGGTGGCCGGTCCGTTTCGAGATCTCCACCGGGCGCTTTTCCGGTGCGGCGCGACGGGTGGATCGGGTGCTCTACCAGCGTCTGACGGTGGTGGCGGACGGCACCGCCGGGCTCACCCGTTCCGGCACTCTGCGCCTGCGGCTGCCGGACCAAGCCCCGGACGGCTCCACCCCCTTCGGCAACTGGACCGCGGACGCCTTCGCTCCGCCCGACCCGGACCTGCTCGGGGTTGGCGAGTTGCCGCCGCGGCTGGATGACGACCAGCTCGCCGCCCGCGTGCTGGCATGGATTCGTCTGCGCCGGGCGGACCCCGCACACCCGCCGATCCGGCTGCGCTTCATCGATGCCAATATGGTGCGGGTGGAGCAGGCAGTGACCGCGCCCCCGGAGATCCTGGGCTATGGTAACGGGCGAACCGGGCAGACCGGTCGGCTGTCGCGCACCCCGGCGATCCTGGACTCCGAGCGCATCCAGGTCCGCGGTGTGCTGGGTTGGGAGAACTGGACCCGGGTGGACGACCTGGCGCTGGCCGGACCCGACGACCCCTTCTATACCCTGGATCCGGGCGATGGGACCGTCACCTTCGGCGACGGCATCCATGGCCGCATCCCGCTGCCGGGCGAGGCCATCCGCTGTCAGTCGTATCGCTATGGCGGCGGGGTCCAGGGCAATCTGGGGGCCGCGCGGATCAACCGGGTGCGTGCCGCCTGCCCGCCCGGCGCCCTGGCATTGAAGGCCACCAACCCGCTGCCCGCGGAGGGCGGCGCCGACGCCGAGACGCAGGACGCCGCTGCCGCCCGCATCCCCACGGTGTTGCGCACCAACGACCGTGCGGTGGCCGCGGAAGACTTCGTGACCCTGGCCCTGGCGACCCCCGGCACCGCGGTCGGCCGTGCCCATTGCCTGCCCCGCCACAAGCCGCACGAGCGGGTCGACGGCGTGCCCGGCACCGTCACCCTGATCGTGCTGCCGACCTATGACCCCCTGCAACCCGACCAACCCACACCGGACCGGGAACAGTTGCGGCGGGTTTGCGCCCACCTGGAGCCGCGGCGCCTGGTGACCACCGAGCTCTATGTGACCCCGCCGCAGTACGTGCGGCTGTCCTGTTCGGTGGCCGTGGAACCGGACGCCGGGGCCGGGGAGGAGACCCTGCGGCGCCATGTGGAGTTGGCCCTGCGCCAGCACCTGGCGCCATTGCCGCCCTATGGACCGGACGGCTCCGGCTGGCCTTTCGGCCGCGCCGTGCGCGACCGTGACTGCGAAGCGGCGGTGCTGCGGGTCCAGGGGGTGCGGCTGGTCAATGAGGTCCTGATCGTCGGCCAATCCATCAGCCGCAGCGGCACCCCGGCCCCGGTGACCCAGACTGTCCCGCTGCTGCCCTGGCAACTGCCGGTCCTGCTGGAGGTGCGCGTGGCGATCGGAGCGGACGCGGTGGCCGAACCCTTGCCGCCGCTGGACACTGAGCCCGCGCCGCTGCCGGTGGACGCCATGCCGGTCCCGGTCGGCAAGGAGGAATGCTGATGCCCACTCCGGCCTTCGCCCATCTCACCGGCCGTTCTATGTGGGGGCGCTGCGACCACGACGGGACCCGCATCGAGGGGCAGCCCGGCGCGTCCGGGGCCGTGGTGCTGGCCGGCGCCGATGACGCGGGCGGCGGCGGCCCGGTTCTGAGCCCGGCCGACCTGGCCGCCTGGCGGGCGGTCATGGGGTCGGCGGTGGTGATCGCCTGTGCCCCCGACCGCTGCGCCGCGAGCCGGGTCCTGGTCGGCGGCGGCGGGCGGCCGCTCACGCTGCTGACGCCCCAGGGTTGGATCGACCTGCCGGTGCCGCCGGCGGCAACCGCCCCGTTGGTCGCCGCTGGTCTGGACTTCGCGCCCCTGGCTCCGCCCCCGGGTCCGGCGGCCCCCGCCGCCATTAGCCAGGACCCCTGGGGCCGGCTCTGGCTGCTGGATCGCGTCGGTCGGACGGTGCGGCTGTTGGCCCCGGATCTGCGGGTGGAGGCGTCGTCGGCGCTGCCCGCCGGGTGCGATCCGCTGCTGCTCGGCTGTACCGCCTTCGGTCTGGTGGTGGCGGATGCCGCGACGTCCCGGCTCCTGGTGCAACCCTGGGGCGGCGCATGGCGGGGTTATCAGGTACCGCACCCGGCGGCCGGCGAGGCCCTGGTCGCGCTCGCCGCGGACCCGCGCTTCCCGCGTGCGGTCGCGCTGCTGCGCGGGGCGGCCGGTGCGCACCGGCTGCTGGTGATCGGCGCGGGCGGCGTCACCCTCTGGGGCCTGCCCGTGGTGCGCGAGCCGCTGCACCTGATCCTGACCGCCGCCGATACGCTGTTGGTGGGCGAGGCCGCGCAGCGGCCGGGCGACCGTCGGCCCTTTTTCTTTCGGGAGATTCTGCTCAAGCCGACGGGGCCGGAGGCGGAACGGGGGTTCGCGGTGCGCGGTTTCGACGGGCGCGCCCTCTGGCTGGACGCGGGTCAGGTCTATGCCACCACCGCCGCCGGTGCCCGGGTCCTTTATCCCCGTGAGCAATCCCTGCGCGGTGCGGGTGTGGTGGAGACCTTCGCCCTGGACTCCGGCGTCTTCGCCTGTGTCTGGCACCGCCTGTTTCTGGACCTTTGCCTGCCCGCGGACTGTGCGGTGACGGTGGAGGCCAAGACCGGCGATGACCTGCCGCCGTTCGCCGTGCGGCGCGGGCGGCGGCTGCCGGCCGACCTGATCCCGAGCGGCGGCAGCGCGCTGGTCATGCCCGACCGGAACGACCCCTGGTTGCCCTTGGGCTCGCTGACGACGCAGGAGACCGAGGGCTGGGTACCGCTCGGCTGCGCCGCGGCCCGCCCGGGTCGCGCCGACCTGCCGCTTCCCGGGCTGGACCTGGAGCGGCCCGCCGAGGACCCGCTGGCCGCATACCGCGGGACCCAGTCGGCGGCACCCGCGGCGCTGCAGACCCATGAGTGGCTGATCGTTGCCCCGCCCGGGCGCTACCTGTGGCTGCGTCTGCGGCTCGCCGGCACCCGCCGGCGGGGTCCCGCACTCGTTGCCCTGCGCGCCGGTTTCCCCCGTCCCTCGCTGCTGGACTATCTGCCCGCCTACTGGCGCGCCGAGGAGCCGGGCGGGGCGGCCACGGAGCGGGCGCTGGCCCTGTTCGAGGGCTGGACCACGGAACTCGATGGGCGGATCGACGTGCTTCGGCGACTGTTCGACCCCCGCCTGGCCCCGAGCGAGGCATTGGAGTGGCTCGCCTCCTTCCTTGCCCTGGTCTTCGACGAGCGCGTGCGCGAGGGGGTGCGGCGCCAACTCCTGATCGAAATGGCGCAACTCTACCGGGCGCGCGGGACCCTGCCGGGCCTGACCCGACTGCTCTCGATCCTTGCCGAAGCGGCGGTGCAGATCGTCGAGGGGTTCCGGCTGCGTCGACCCACGGCGGCCTTTGTCGGCGACTCCGCCGTGGGTCCCGGCTTGGAGATCGGCGGACGCGAAGGCGCTTTCGACCTGACCGGCGCCGAGGCCTGGGAGCGCGATCTGCGCGTCGGGTACGCGGCCTTGCTGCTGCGCCGGGCGGGCGACGACCACCCCTGTCCCGCCGCGGCGCCCGCCGACCCGCTCCCGGACGACCCCCTGATCGGCTTCTATCGGCGTCACGCCCACCGCTTTACCGTCATCGTCCCGCGCCCCTGCGATGCGGTCCTGGAGGCGGTGCTGGAGCTGGCCACCGAGACCCACAAGCCGGCGCACACCATCCACCGCCTGTGCTGGCTGGACGCCGGCTACCGCGTGGGTAGCGCCAGCCTGGTGGGCATCTCACACCTGGGGTCGGTGCGGCGTCCCGCCCCCGCGGTGCTCGGCGACGCCGTGCTGTCGGGCTTCACCACCCTCCACCGCGGCCGCTACGACGACCGCTACCCTTCCTTCAAACCCATGACCCCATGGGGGACGGCGCTATGAGCACGATGACCGCCGAGACCTTCACTCCGCTGGATGACCTGGACCCCGCCACTCCGGGCGACCCCTTCACCCGGCTGCGTTACCACTACGGCCAGTTGCTCGGGGCCGAGGACTTCGAGACCGAGCAACGCTATTTCCTGCTGCGCAGCCGGCTCCACAACGCCCTGCTGCATGGGGTCGGCACTGCTTGGGGGCTGCGGGTGCGCGCGCAGGTCACCACCGAACCGGCGGGGCTGCGCCTGATCTGCGAGCCCGGACTCGCCATCGACGCCCTGGGGCGGGAGATCTACGTTCCGCAACAGGTCTGCCTGGACTTGACCGGACTCGCCGCCACCCACTTCTGGGGCGACCTGGCGCCGCCGACAGCGCCGGGCGACGATGAGGCTGAAGAAGAGGAAGAGGGCGCCGATCCGCGCCGCCGGGTCTATGTGGTCTTGAGCTACCGCGCCTGTCTGAGCGCCCCGGTTCCGGCCGTGACACCCCCCTGCGCGGACAGCGACGCCGCGTTGGTTCACTCGCGCATCCTCGACGGCTACCGGGTCTGTCTCCAGGCCGAGACGCCGCCGGATCCCGCCGCCACTCAGCGCGATATCACCGCACTCAGCGCTCCGCCCGGGGTGCGTGAGCGGCTGCTCGAATTGATCCTGAACCCCAGCCTTGACCTCGCCCGCTTCTGGGGCGGGGCGGACGAGGCCCCGCTCGTGCTCGCGGTGCTGGATCTACGGCCGGTGGGCGATCCGGTCGAGCGGGTGGAGTTGGCCGGCGCGATCGACAACGGGGTCCGCGCCATCCTGCCCTCGCTCCAGGCGGTCGCGGACCTGGCGCTCGGCGTGCGCCTGGACGGTGCGCCGGGCGCTTCCGCCTTCCAGGCGGTTGGCGTCTCCGCCGCGCTGGAGGAGACGGGCGAGATGATCGTCACCGTGACCACCAGCGCCCCAGTGAACGCGGCAACCCTGACCGCCCCGTCCGTCCGGGTGCTGTACTGGGACCCCACCCCCAACGTCGGCTGGACGGAGCCGACGGTCAGCAACCGCGCGGTCACCCCGACCGGCATCGTCATCGCGGTGACCGGGGCTTGGGCGTCCGCGACCCGATTCCAGGTCCTGCTTTCGGGCACCGGCGATCACGCCCTGCTGGACACGCAGGGCCGCGTGTTGGCCGGCGTGGTGGGCGAGTCGGTACCGGCCGGCAGCGGCCGGGACGCCTGCCTGTTTTCCGTCTACCAAGTCACCCCCTGACCCGGAGTCCAACATGAGCGCATACAGTCAGATGAAGGTGGACCCGGGATTCTTCAGGGTCATGGCGAAAATGGCCGGCAATGAGCGCCTGACCCTGGCCGAAGAGCGGTTGGTTGCGGACTATCTCACGGGATTCAGCCCACAAGAGGCGACGCCGGGCCTGCCCGGCGGCCCGGCGGGGGACGTGCGCGGCGATAACAACCTGCGCCGGACCAATTGGTTCAACGGGCGCTATCTCACCGCCGAGGCACTGTCGCGGCAGGACACCTATTTCGACGCCCGGTCCCGGCTCAACGCCCATGCACGCATGTCCGGTATCGCCTGGGGTCTGGGGCTCGCGGTCGACGGGGCCAACGGCACCTCCGTCCTTCCCAACGTCGACGAAAACCAGCGGAGCAACGGCTTCCCGGTGAACCGGCCGATTGCGCTCCAGCGCGGGCTCGCTTTCGACCACTTCGGCCGGCCCATCCTGGTCTCACAGGCGTTCAACTTCACCGTGGAGCAATTGATCGGCACCTATCGCAAGACGCCCCAGCGGGTGGTCGGCGGCGGGACCGAGTTTGCCCCCTGCATCTGTCTCGCCCCGGACCCGGCCGGAGCCGCCGGCGGCGGTCCGGCGGTGCCCCCCGGTACCTATCTGCTGGTCATTGAAGCCGGGGAGACCGAGGAGGGCGGGGCCAAGGTCATGGGGGAGGTCTGCGCCGGCGCCGCCCCCGTCACCTGTCGGGCGGATGCCTGGCGCGGCGGCTTCGGACTCTCG
Source organism: Chromatiaceae bacterium (assembly GCA_013426805.1). Taxonomy (GTDB): domain Bacteria; phylum Pseudomonadota; class Gammaproteobacteria; order Chromatiales; family Chromatiaceae; genus Thiodictyon. The sequence continues at coordinate 39,743 of JACDZG010000019.1, read as the reverse complement.
CTGGTGCGCTTCCCGGTGGAACTGCCGCTGCGGCCGGACCTGGGCACCGCCTGGGACTTGCGCGGCACCCTGTCCGCTTACTACTTCGATGTCTTCGAGCACCCGCTGTGGCGGCGCTGGGACCCGGACTTTCCGGCCGACGGGGTCTTCTGCCGGGACACCGGGCCCGGGCGCCACGATGCCGGGGCCATCGCGCTGGCGATGCTCCACCTGGCCGAGGACGGCACCGTGCTGTTTCTGGATCAGTGGATCCCGCGCCGGACCATCTGCGACACCCCGGCCGAGGACTGGCACCGCACCCGCTTCGGCGCCCCGCCCCGCGCTGCCGCCTGGGCGCGTATCCACCAGTTCCAGTGCATGTTGGCGCAGGGGCTGACCCGCGAGCCGCTGAGCGCCGTCCGCAACGATCTCTACACCCGCGGTTTCAGGCACATCCCGCCCATCGGCTTCCTGCCGCTGCGGCTCGACCCGCGGGAAGACCAGGGCAACAACCCGGACTCAAACATCGGCGTGGCCGCGTTCGACGAGATTTTCGCCATGGCCGGGGCCGGGGACTTCCTGGTCTCGCCCCTGGTGCGCCGCGGCATGGCCGAGGCGGCACGCTATTTCGACAATACCAACGTCATCACCTACGGTGTCGTCGCGCTGCACGACGACGACATCCTGGAGGACCTGGGCAACGTCTTCGATAAAGACCCGATTCAGGTCACCAGGCCCCATTGGAAGCTCGACCGATCGCTCTACGATCGTACGCAACAGTCGGCAGCGCTGAGCACTCATAAGCCGACGAGTGCTTACCAGGTGCTCGCGACCAACCGGTTCTTCGCCACCCTCGAGGTCCTGTTCCGGGTGCTGGGCCTGGAGCACCTGGTCAACCGCCGCACCGAGATCGTCAAGCTGGTGGTGCCGCTGCAAGGGCTCACCCGACGGCACCCGCTGCTCGGGCCGATCGCCGCGGACGCGCTGCCCCAGGGGGCCGCCTGGGGGGTGAACCCGGCGGCCACCGCTGGCGGACCGCTCGCCAACCTGGACCCGCAGCTGTTTCCGGAGGCCGCGGCCCTGGCCGGGATCATGCAGCGCCTGGGACTCGACATGCTGCCGCGGCACTTCGTGGTCTATGTCAAACAGCGTCTGGTGCTCCTGGATCTGCTGTTCTATGTATTGGAACTGATCCACGTCCTGATCGAGTGGGTGACCCTGGCCGGCGCCATCGTCAAGGTGGGCAGCGCGCAGAACACCGCGGGCGACCAAGCCCACATCCGGGCGCCCCAGGTCGAGGATTACCGCCGTGCGCTCGCCGCCCAACCGGCGGAGAAGCGTGCCATCATGGTCGCCGTGCTGGGCCGCCCGGAGGTTCAGGAAACGTTGGTGCAGGCCGCGGACCTCTCCGGCTCGGAGCTCGCGATCACCAGCCGTAACCAGGCATTTCGGCGCGACGTGGCCGCGGTCGAGGCGCCCCTGGTCTTCGAGATTCCGGACGAGACGCTGCGCCGCCGCACCGCTGTCGATCGGGTGGCGGATGCCTATGCCGCCGAGTACCCGGACTACCAGGTCATGCAGATCCTGGCCGCCGCCCAGCCCCCGACCCGGACCCTCGCGGTGGTCGACAAGCTCGCCATCGGCCGGGCCGCCGCGCGCCAGGGAACCGTGGCGGACGCCCTGACGGCGGCGGGTCCCACGGTCTTTGCGGATAATGACTCCCGCTCACTCTATGCGGACCTGCGCCGGACGATGGGCGAGCGCAAGATCAGCGACTATGTGCCGGATGCCAAGACCGAGTTGACCGCCCAAGACGTCTTGGTGCGCTCCCCGGCCGAGGCCGAGGCGGTCCTGGGCACTGAAACCTACAAGTTGTTCACCGCGGCCTTCACCACCGAGCGGGTGGCGGCCACCGCGGGTGCGGAAGTCTTGAGCAAGGGCGTGCCGACGGCCATGGCGGACGCGCTGGAGACCGAGATCCGCGCCGGGTCCACCCCCGCGGCGGCGATCGAGAAAGTCAAGGCGGGCACTTCCATCGAGAACCGACCGCTGCTCGACTCCGCCGCCACGGTGCTGCGCATCAACGGCGGCAACCTGGCCGCCCTGCAGCGCATCAAGCGCACGCCGGGCCGCTAGGCCATGACCGCCACGCTCGCCATCGATCGGCTCGCGACCCGCATCCGGGCCGCCGACCCGGACTTGGCCGCGGTGCTGACCGGACAGGTTCGCGCCGTGCTCGACGGGCGGCTCCGGCAGGACCTGGATGGGATCGCCGGCCGCGCCCTGGCCCGCGCCGGTCTGCCGGCGCGTGCGGTGGTGGCGATGCGTCGGCTGAGTCTGCGTTTGCGGGTCGGCGTTGGGGTGGACAGCGGCCGCCTCTCCCAGGGCTGGGCCGACGCCTGTGAGCAGGCCCTGGCGCAGTCCCTGGTCGGGGCGCTCGCGGGGTCGGACGCCGATGCCGCGGATCAGGTCTGGTTCCCGGATACCTGGGCGGCGGAGTGCCGCTACCTGGAACTGGCCGCGGCCGGGTTGCCCCCGGCCTGGTGGGTCCCGGCGCTGGTGGGCGCGGGGGCGGACGCACCGCGACCCGCCGTCATTCTGCAGCGCTGGCTGGAACTGGACCCGCCGCGGGCGGTGATCGCGATGACCGCGCTCGCCGCGGTCGACCAGCGGGTCACGCGCCTGCTCAGCCAGCCGGAGGCGACGGACCTGACCCGGGCACTGGTGGTCGGTCTGGGTGCCGCCGCGCCCGGGTTGCCGGACGGGGAGGGGGCGCCGGCGGATGACGGCGGGGCCGAGCGTGCGCGCACCGCATTCCTGCGGGAAGCGTTGGGCCGTCTTCGCGGCCTGGCCGAGTCGTTGACGGCGGCCGGCGGGGGCGCGGATGCCGTTGGTTTGAGCCTGGCTGCTCCCTGGCTGGCCGCCGCCCTGTTCGCCCGATGCCCCGCGGTCTGTCGGCTGTCGCCAACCCTGATCCTGGACCTGATCGCGCGGATGCTCGTCCAGTGGGCGCGCTCGCCCGCGGCCGACGCCCACCCCGGCGTGCGGCAGCCGACGGTCGCCGGGCGACTCGACCAAGGGACTGGTGCCGCGGCACCGGCCGAGTCGTTCCCGGACTCCCGCCGCGCAACCGGCGCGCCGGAGGAGGAATCGACCGATGGGATGCCGATCCATGCCGGGGGCCTGCTGCTCCTGATCCGCCCGCTGCTCAAACTCGGGCTGCTTCCGGACGCGCCGCAACTGGCAAGTCGTTTGGGTGACCTGGCGCTCACCGCGCTGCGCCGGGTTCTGGCCCCGCTGCCGCCCGGTGAACTGGCGGCGGCGCAGGAGCGCGAGCGGCCCCTGCTCGCGGTGTTCGCCCCGGAGTGCGACTGGGGGGTGCGCATCGCCGCCATCCCGGTACGCGACCCCGCGGCGGCCGCCGATCTGCTGGCCGCCCTGAGCGCCGTCATCCCGGTGGAAACCGCCTTCGCGCCCGGTGCCGCGCGCCGGGTCTTCGGTGCCGCGACCCCGGCCATCGGTACCGCGGCCGACCTGCGGCTCGCCCGGCTCCTGCTGCGCCCGGGGCGGCTGCGCGTCACCGACTGGGAGGCCGAGCTGACCTGGCCCCTGGCCGCGGCGGATCTGGCCCTGCGCCGCGCCGGCTGGGACCAGGACCCGGGTTGGGTGCCCTGGCTCGGGCGCACCCTGCGCCTGCGCTTCGGGGAACCGGGATGAGCGCGGTGCGTCCCGTGCCGCCGGCGCCGCCGCTCGCCCTGCTCGACCGGTGGCTGGCCCTGGCCGCCGGGCGCCTGCTGTTGCGCCGCCCGGAGGACGCGGGACTGCGGCGCCTGGTCACCGCGTACCAGCCCGCCGCCGACCCGCGCGCCCTGGCCGAGTGGATCGCCGCCGCGTCCGTCGGCCTGTTCGCCGCCCTTGCCGACCATCCCGAGCGTGAGCCTTTGGGGCGGATCAGCGCCGGCTGCGGTCTGTCCGGGTTCGACTTGGACCTGCTCGCCTTCGCCGTGCTGCCCTGTTTGAGCGAGGATGGCGCCGCGACGGTCGCCGAGCTCAGCGGCGGCGCGCGCCGGCTGACGCTGGGGCTGGCCCTGAAACTGTTGTTCGGCGACGCCGCGGATCCGGTCGCGGTGCGCGCCGCGGTACGCGCCTCGCCCCTGTGGTCGAGCGGCCTGATCCATCCCGGCGAGGCCGCGCGTCCGACCCTGGAGCGTCGGCTGGACCCCACCGAGTCCCTGCTGGCCGGGCTCGACGGTGCGGTTCCGGCCCAGGTGGGGGAGGGCTGGCGCCCGCGTTGGGTGCAGCCCCAGCCCCGGCCCACCGAGAGCATCCGGCGGGCGGCCGAACGGCTGGCCGCGCAACCGGGGATCTGTGTCCACCTGGCGGGTCAGCCGGAGCGCGCCGAGCAGGTCCTGGCGGTGGTCGCCGGGGCGGCCGGTGCCCTGGTCCTGGACGCCCCGGACGATCCCCAGGCCGCCCCGCCCTGGGCCGAGGCGCAAGTGGTTCGGCTGGGCACCGGTGCCCTGGTCGCCCTGCGGACCGACGCTCTGCAGTTGGCCGCCCCCTGGTTCGGCGCCGACGGGCGACCGGTCGGCGGGGCCGCCGCGCCATTGCCGATCATCGCCCCGGCCACGTTCATCCTGCGCGGACCTCAGGCGCGGCTGGTGCGGTTGGAGGTCGGCGCCAATGACCCCCTGGAGCTGTCCGACGCCTGGCGCGCGGCCCTGGGTCTGGATCAGGCGGATGCGGATGAACTGGCCGGGCGCAACTGGCTGGACACGGATGCGCCGCGGCTCGTCGCCGCGGCGCTCCTGGCGGCGCCCGCAACCGGCGCCCGCGCCGCCGGGCTGGAGGAGGTCCTGGCCGAGGTGGCCAGCCTGACTCCACCGCGCGCCCTGCGGCTCGCCACCCGCCGCACGCCCCAGGTTCCCTGGGGGCGGCTGGTGGTCCCGGTGGAGACCCGGACACGGTTGGCCGACCTGGTGCGGCGGGTGCGCCGCCGGGTCACGGTGCAACTGCGCTGGGGCATGGCCGCGGGCGGGCGTGGACGCTCGGTGATCGGGCTGCTGCATGGCGACTCCGGCACCGGCAAGACCCTGGCCGCCGAGGCCATGGCCACCCGGTTGCAGCTACCCATGCTGGCGGTCGACCTGTCACTCGTGGTCTCGAAGTACATCGGCGAGACCGAGAAGAACCTCGCGGAGCTCTTTGCCGCCGCCGAGGGCTTCGCGGCGCTGCTCTTCTTCGACGAGGCCGACGCCCTGTTCGGGCGCCGCACCAATGTGCAGGACGCTCACGACCGTTACGCCAACATCGAGGTCAACTATCTCCTGCAACGCCTGGAGGCGTTCGAGGGGTGCGCCATCCTCGCGACCAACCTGCTGCAGGGGGTGGACGAGGCCTTCCTGCGGCGCTTCGACCAGGTCATCCACTTCCCGCGCCCGGGGGTGGCCGAGCGGCTGCACATCTGGCGTGGCCATCTGCCGCAGGGACGGGTGGCGCCGGGCGTCACGGAAGAGCAACTGGCGCTGCGCTTTGAACTCACCGGAGGTGAGATCCGCAACGCGGCCATCGGCGCGGCCTTTGCCGCCGCCGACGGCGATGGGGTGGTTACCGGCGCGCTCCTCGAGGCGGCGGTGGCCGAGGAATTCAACAAGAAGGGCCGGCCTTTTCCCGGCCGCCCGGGAGGAGCCGGATGACTGACATCAATACGACCCTGACCCAGACCGAGGCCACCCTGGCGGCACTGCAGCAGACCGCGGCCGCCGCCGCCGCCGGGGGGGCCGCCCAGGCCCAGACCGCGGCGGCGGCCTGGCAGGCCGTCGCCGAGCTCGCGGCCGCCAAGGCGCAGGCCGATGGCCTGCGCGGCCAACTCGTGGCGCGGGACGCCAAGTTGACCCAGGCGCTCACGGCCCGCGCGGCGGCGCTGGCCAAAGCCGAGCTGGAGCGCACCGCGGGCGGCAAGCCCCTGGCTGACGCCACCGCCGCCGCCCTGGCCGCGGCGGTGGCAATCGCCGCGGGCACCACCCCGGCCAAGCTGACGAGCGACGCGCTCCCGGCGGTCACCAAGGTCGATGGCGAGATCGCCAAGCTGGACGACACCGCGGTGAACGACCTGGACTCCGCGGAGAAAGACCTGCTGGTCAAGCAGGCGGCCTACGACGCAAAGCAGATGGCCGCCGACGCGGCCCTGGCCGCGGCGGAGGCGGCCCCGATCGACCTGCCCAAGACCCTGGCCCGTGCGCTGGTGCGGCGCGAAGCGGCGGCGACCCTGGGCAAGGCGGGGGCGGCGACCCCGCCGCCCCAAGGTGCCGCCGCCGCGGTCGCCTACGCGGACTATGAGGCGGCGCGCCAGGTCCTGAATGACGCCAACCAGGCCAGCGCCGAGACCAAGCTCACGACCGACTGGAACACCGCGCGCGATCAGGCCCTGTCGGCGCTGGCCGACCTGCTCGTCGCCCGCACCCTGGTGACCCAGCGTCGGCTCAACCTGGCGATCAAGCGGGCCGAGATGGCGGCCAAGGGCTCCACCCGCGACGCGGACGCCGCGGTGGCGGTCAGCGCCGCCCTGAACCCGCCGCCGCCCCCGCCCGGTCCTTGAGGATCCGATCATGGCTCGTCGACTCATCCGCGCCAGGCTGCCGGCCCCGACCCATGATCGCGGCGCCGAGCACCGCGCCGAGCGTATCGCGCACGGTGAGCGCCCGTCCCCGGGGGGGCGGGTGCCGGCCACCCGCGCCCCCGCCGCACTGGAGCTCGGGCCGGGTCAGCCGCTGCCCGCGGCTGAGCTCGGCTATTTTCAGCAGCGTCTGGGGACCGACCTGTCGGCCGTGCGGCTCCACCCCGGATCGAGCGCCGCCGCCGCCCTTGACGCCAATGCCTTCGCCGCCGGACGCGACATCGGCTTGGCCCCAGGGCGCTTCCGTCCAGGGACCCGCGAGGGTCGCCGGTTGCTCGGGCACGAGCTGGCGCATGTTCTGGAGCAGGGGGCGAGCGGCGTTGCGGCCGTGCAGCTCGACGGTCCGCCGCGTCCGGGCGAGCCGGAGTTGAAGCTCCCGGACAAGGAGGCCGCGGCGACTGCCGAGGCCGTCGGCGGGGGACTCGAAACCGTGGTCGATGTGGCCACGCAGCAGCCGTCCCTCATGGATCCGCTCAAGGCGTATGCCGAGGCCAAGTGGAACCAACTCCCGGCGGATGCGCAGGCGGGCGTGGCCGTGGGCGGCATTGCGATGTACGGCACCTTTTTGGCCGGGATGCTGTCCAGCGCCAAGGGCCGCGCGCTCCTGTCCGACTTCAACCTGACCACGCCGCTCGCCGTGGTGCCCTATGGCACGCTCGATGAGGTGCGGTTCATCCTGCCGCCGGCGGGGGAGGGGCCGATCATGTTCGGCGGGCGGCTCAAGGGCGACGATTGGCTGCGCCTGGCATTCGGCACGGCAAAGGACCAGTTTGCCCCGACCCTCGGGATCGACCTCACCTGGCGCTATGATCCGGGCAGCGATCACCTGGGCCTGTCCGGCGGTAAGGTCGACCTCGGCCTGCTGCCCGGCCTGAACCTGTCGGCCGGGGCCGGGGTGGGCCTGAGTTGGCCGACCCCCGTGACCGACCCCAACGGCGCCCCCGCCTGGTCGATGCAGCGCCTCCCGGAGACGGGTCCGAGTATGGGACCGGCGGGCTTCGGCGCCTTCATCAGCGTCGACCTGACCCAACTGCCGCTGCTCCCGCCCTGGCTGCGCTTGCAGCTTGGCGGCGCGCCGGAAAAGAAGTAGGTCATGGCCGCTGGTCGGGCCACCGTCGCCGAGTAGGACTCCCGCAAGCGGGTGAAGGTCAGCCGTCCGGGTGACCGCGAGGAGCAGCAGGCGCGTACGCTGGCCCGCCAGGCCGTTTCAGGCGCCCCGGCCTGTACGGCCTGCGCGGGTGCGGTCACGCCCTGTCCTGCCTGTCGGGCGGCGGCCGGGTCGGTGCCCGCCGACGGCGTGCATCGATCTGTTGCGCTGCCCGCGCCAGTGGCGCGTGCCCTGTCCGGCGCCGGGGAGAGCGATGCGCGGACTTGGCGTCGCGGGATCTTCGAAGGATTTGATCGACGACCCGGTGGCGACCGCGACACTGCCGGCCGACTATATCAAGTCGCAAGACGGGGCCGGCCGATGGACAATCCGCCGCCGGGTCGCGAACGACGCCGACTTTCAACGCCTCACCGTGAGCACGCGGCCGGATGGTACCCAAGTCATTGCGGTGTGGAGGCCCTTCAACTGAATACAAGCCGGGCTTGATCGTCGTTCCGGTCACTGGCGTGGCCGCGGGTTCAAGGCCCCAAATCCACCCACCGCCCCAGCGCATCCTGGAGCCCCGCCTTGGTCATCGGTTTGGCGACAAAGTCATCCATGCCGGCCGCCAGACAGGCATTGCGATCGGTGTCGAGGGTATTGGCGGTGAGGGCCAGCACCGGGGTGCGCGGCCAGCCCCGTTCGGCTTCCAGGTCACGCAGCAGGCGCGTGGCTTCGAAGCCGTCCATGATCGGCATCTGGACATCCATCAGAACAATATCAATGCCGCCCAGGCCAAAGATGTCCAACGCCTCCAGGCCGTTGGTTGCGATGACCGTGGAACAGCCAAGCCGCTTGAGCATGGCCGCCGCCACCTTCTGACCGACCAGATTGTCCTCGACCAGCAGGACCCGCCATGGCGCGGCCGGTGCCGGTGCCGGAGACCGCGGCGCGGCCCCCGCCGGGTGACTGACGGTCAAGGGCACCTGGACCTTGAAGATGGCACCGTGATCGGGCTGGCTGTCCACGCTGATGCGGCCGCCCATGAGGTCCAGCAGTCGGCGGCAGATCGCGAGTCCGAGCCCGGCACCGCCGTGGCGTCGGGTGAATGAGGCGTCACCCAGGGTGAAGGGGGTGAAGAGTCGGGTTTGGACATCGGACTTGATCCCGATTCCCGTGTCGGATACCACGAGTGCCAGTTCGTAGCGGTCGTCGCTCAGGGGGGTGCCGCCGATGGTCACGGTCACGGTGCCCCGGTCGGTGAATTTGATCGCGTTGTCGATCAGGTTGCCGGCAATCTGGCGCAACCGCCGCGCGTCTCCCAGCAGGTGCCCGGGCAGTGCCGGATCACGCGTGATCACCAGCTCTAAGCCCTTGGCCCTGCAGCGGTCGCGCAACGACTCCGCCGCCGACTCCAGTTCCGCACCGGGTTCCAGTGGGGCATAGCGAGGCTCCAGCGCGCCCGCTTCGAGTGTCGACATGTCAAGGATGTCCTGGATGATGTGCAGCAGCCGATCGCCGGCCTGCTGCGCCAGGACGATGTGTCTGACCTGTTCCGGCGCGGGGTTATTGGTCTGCAGGAGATGCAGCATGCCGAGTACACCGTTCATTGGCGTGTACAGTTCATGGCTGACGGTTGCCAGGAACTCGCTCTTGGCGCGGCTGGCGGCCTCGGCCCGCTCGCGCTGGGCTTCGATCAGGGCCTGATCGCTGCGGTTCTGGAGCAGCGCGCCGACTTGCTGGGCGAAAACGGTGAATGATTCGAGTTGCGCGGCGGTCAGTTCGCGGCAGCGGGTGTTTCCGTGCGCCGTGACCCCGCCGAGGACCAAGGCGAAACCGGTCTCGCTGGGGCCGATACAGGCGCTCGCGACCAGTTGCCGTAACCCCAGGTCCCGCAGCAGGGGGTGCGCTTGCGGACCCCATAGTCCGGTGTGGTCGCGCCGAAAACGCGCATCGGCGCGCAGTGTGTCCAGCGCGGCGGCGCTGATGGTCGTGGGCGCGATCCCGACGACGGCGGCCGGGTGGTCCGCGGGGGTGCCGTCGGGCGCGGTCAGCCACAGGAGTCCGAAGCTGAGGTCGAACAACTCCATCACCGCTTCGGCGGTGATTTCGGCAAAAACGCCTTGATCACGCACGGCGATGGCGCGGGTGTGATAAGACTGGATGCCCGCGAAACGTTCCAGCGTGCGGTTCAAATCGTCCTGGGTGGCCAGCAACTGCTGCCGGACCACCGCCGACCGCGCGATCTGGGCCTGGAGTTCGGCGATCTGGCCCTTCAGGTCATCGAAGTCCGTCGGGTCGCTCATGGTCTCGGTCCTATGGTCTGCGTGTTGCCGAATTGTACCGGTCATCGGGCCGCTGCGGGACGGGTCAGTTTCCGTTCAGACGCGGGTTGCCGTCGCCGTTGCGGGTTGGATTGGTGACCTGGTGTTGTCAGACAGGTGCGCTCAAGGCTACTGTTGCTTCTTGAGGTGCTTGGCGCGACATCCTGCGGCATGGGGCGCGAAGCGCGCGGCGCTGGTCGCTCCGGAACATGACAATGACGCGAGGGGACTATTCATGAAAGTTATCGAGATGCGTGAAACCGGCGGGCCCGCGGTGCTTCAATTGACGGAGCGTTCCCAACCGGAGCTGACGAACCCGACGGATATTCTGGTCAGGCTCGCGGCGGCCGGAATCAATCCGGTTGATACTAAGATCCGCGCCCGCGGACCGCTCCTCCCCGACGGGCTGCCGGCCGTCCTGGGTTGCGACGGGTCCGGCGTGGTGGAGGCGGTCGGTGCCGAGGTCACCCGGTTCAAGGTCGGCGACGAGGTCTGGTTCTGTCACGGCGGACTGGGCGGACCGGTCGGTAACTATGCAGACTATATCTGCCTGGATAACCAGTTCGCTCAGGCAAAGCCGCGCGGGATCAGTTTCGTCGAGGCCGCCGCGGCCCCGCTGGTGCTGCTGACCGCCTGGGAAGCCTTGGCTGACCGGGCGGGTTTGCTGGCGGATCAGACGGTGTTGATCCATGCCGGTGCCGGCGGGGTCGGGCATGTCGCGATTCAACTTGCGCGGGCTGTCGGGGCGCGGGTCTGCACCACGGTCAGTAGTCCTGAAAAGGCTGACTTTGCCCATGCCTTGGGGGCCGAGTATTGCATCAATTACCGGGAGGAGAATCTGGTCGAGGCGGTGATGGAGTGGACCGGCGGGCGCGGGGTGGACGTCGCCCTCGACACCGTGGGACCCGCGTGTTTTCGTGCCAGCATTCCGGCGATGGCGGCCTACGGCAATCTGGTGACCATTCTGGACCCGGGTCCGGATCTGGATCTGAAGGAGGCGCGCAACCGCAACCTGCGCATCAGCCTGGAGCTGATGCTGACGCCGCAACTGCGCGAGCTGCCGCGGGCGCGTGCTCACCAAGGCGAAATCCTGCGCCGCTGCGGCAAGATGATCGATACGGGGGAGTTGCGGATTCACGTCTCTCAGACCTTTCCGCTGGAGCAGGTGCAGGAGGCCCATCGGCTGATCGAGGGCGGCCATGTGACCGGCAAGCTGGCTTTGACCATCGCCTGAGTACAGTGTGTTGCCGGTGATGACCGAGTCTTTTTCCAAGCCGCCGAAATCCCTGTTGCGTCAGGTGGGCCGCGCGATTGCCGACTTCGGCATGATCCGCGATGGCGACCGCATCCTGCTCGGGGTTTCGGGCGGCAAGGACTCGCTGTCGCTGCTGATGCTCCTGCATCACCTTCAGACCTATGCGCCGGTCCGTTTCGCGCTGGCGGCGCTGACGGTCGATCCGCAGGTGCCTGGATTTGATCCATCGCATTTGCGGGACTATTACGCGCGTCTGGGGCTCGTCTGGTTCTACGAGCGCCAACCGCTCATGGAACAGGCCCGCACCCATATGGACGGCGACTCGTTCTGTGCCTACTGTTCGCGCATGAAGCGCGGGATCATGTACCGCATCTGCCGTGAGCAGGGGTACAACGTCCTGGCGCTGGGCCAACATCTGGACGATCTGGCGGAGAGCCTCCTGATGTCGCTGTTCCACGGCGGCCAGTTGCGGACCATGAAGGCTCATTATGTCAACGACGCGGGGGATATTCGCATCATCCGACCACTCGCCTATTGCCGTGAGCGCCAGACGGCGGATTTCGCCCGCGCGGCCGGGTTGCCGGTGGTGCCCGACAGTTGCCCGGCCTGTTTCTCCATGCCGACCCGTCGGGAGTACATGAAAGCCCTACTGGCGCGGGAGGAATCCGGGCACCCACACCTGTTCGCCAACATCCTCCATGCCATCAAGCCCATCATGACGGAGGGTCCGGTGCCGGAAGCCCGGAATCCGGCTGATGCGGCGGCTCCTCCGCGGCACCCATGACCACGGCAAGTGACTTGCCCGCGGCTCCTGATCCGGCTGCCTTGCGCACCGCAATCAGACCGGTCGCCGAGCGTCATCGCTGGCGGCTGGTGGTCTTGTTCGGTTCCGTGACGCAAATTGTCCGTTCATGACGCCAGGGTCAGGTCAGAGCACCCAGGGTCAGCAGCGGCGGCGGTACCGGCCCTGACTCGGGTCATCCCGGATTTCTGTGCTCTGGTCGAAGAGTCTTGAAATACAGCCGGCCGCTGATAAACTCTTGCTGGCTGAGAGGATGAACAGGCGCCCGTGGTTGGCATTCATGTCGGCGGTACGGTTGTTGCTGCTCTTCAGGCAGCGGCGCCGGGTCAATCGGGACGAGGGTCGGTTCGCGATCCGCCCACCGGATTGCAGATCGCCAGACCGGACGCCGCGATAAAAAATATGGAGATCGACGCATGAACACGTACAGCCAACGCACTCTCCTGGTTGTGATCGTTCTGAGCCTGTCAGTGCTCAGCGCGGCCGCCGCGACGCTCAACCTTGATGGCACCTCCCAGGTGCAACCGGGTCGCTGCGCGTCCGTTCCTGTTCGGTTGATCGGCGGCGGTGGTGCCGAGGATCTGGCCGTGCTCACTGCCGCGCTTGCGCGTGCGCCCGAGGCCAATCTGACCGGACTGATCGGTGCTCTGGGGCAGATGATCGTCGAGAGCGCACTCAGCGATGCCGCCATCAGCGGCCGCTTCGAGCCCGTAATCAATGTCTCCGTGGCGGGATCCGAGTTCTCGCTGGAGGTCTGCCGCGACAGCATCGTCGGTGATGTCTCCGTGGCGCAGCAGCCGCGGGTCCACTTCGTGATCGGCGACTTCGACCGCGACGGCGCCACGGACGTGGCAGTGCGCCGCAGCGGCAGCCCTGACTGGTCGGTCGACCTGGGCGCCTTACGCCGGGCGACGGTCGGGTTGGGTGAGCCGGTGCGGTTGCACCTGATCGAGGCTGTGACACCTGGGGCGGGCGTCCTGGAGGACGGCGGGCGCTGTCGGATCACCTGGCTTGCCCAAGCGTTGGCGGACCAACGCCACGGCTGAAACCAGCGGCGGAAACAGTCCAACGGTGGAACCGGTGCAACCGGTGCAACCGGTGCAACCGGTGCAACCGGTGCAACGTCGCGCGATCTCATGTGTCTTGCCTTGCGGCCGCGCGCCCGCACCTGAGTGACACCGAATAATCACCCGCAGGATGATCCATGTCTCCCGATCCGCGCTCCGGCGCCCCGTCGACACCCGCGGCCGCCTGGCACGGTCGGCGTGGCGAACTTCTGGTCGCCGTCCAGTTCGCGCTCGTCTTCGTCTTTGTCATGGTTCCCATTTGGAACCCCTGGCTGACACCGGATCTGATGGCCGCAACCGCCCAGCCCCGTTGGGTCGTCCTGCTGATCCTGAGTACCCTCGGCGTGGTTTTCGGCGCGCTCGGCGCGCTGGGCATTCGCCGGTACCTGACGCCTTTGCCCTATCCGGTGGATCACAGCCGGTTAGTGACGAACGGCGTCTACGGGCTGGTGCGTCACCCACTGTACAGCAGCCAGTTGTTCGTGGCCCTGGGTTGGGTCTTCTATACCCTGAGTCTCAGTCACTTGGTTCTACTGATCCTCGGTTTTCTGTTCTTCGACTTCAAGGCAGCCAAGGAGGAAAGCTGGCTGACCGAGCGTCATCCCGAGTACGCCGGTTACGCGCTCAAGGTCCGTAAGTTCGTGCCCTGGGTCTATTGAGGCGAGCATTGGGGTCGAACGCGATGATCGGAGGTCGGGGCGGGTTGCAAACCTACCCCTGCATGCACCAAGGGTCTGTCTGGATATCAGGTGAGCAGGCTAGCCCAGGTTCCAGCGTGCGTTTGACCGGCTCGTGGCCGCATTAGGGCTCGATTCCGGCTGGTGATTCGGCCACACTGTGGGCTATGCATCAAGCGCGCAAACGTTTCGGCCAGAACTTCCTTCATGATCCCGGTACCATCCGCCGCATCCTGGAGGCCATCCGTCCACGCCCTGGAGAGTCTCTGGTCGAGATCGGCCCAGGGCAGGGCGCCATTACACGGGGTCTGCTGGAGCAGGCCGGTGCGCTGGACGCGATCGAACTCGATCGCGACCTGATCGACCCGCTGCGGGAGCGTCTGGCCGGGGTCGGCGCCTTGCGCATCCACAGTGCCGATGCGCTGCGCTTCGATCTGTGCACTCTGGCGCCGCGGCCGGCGTCGCTGCGGCTGGTCGGCAATTTGCCCTACAACCTCTCGACCCCGCTCATGTTCCGCTTTCTGGAGCAGGCCGAGTGCATCGCCGACATGCATCTGATGCTGCAACGCGAGGTGGTGGAGCGCATCGCCGCGGACCCGGGCAGCAAGGTCTATGGCCGGCTCTCAGTGATGGTGCAAACCTGGTGCGAGGCGCAGTTGCTGTTCCGGATCGGTCCGGGAGCCTTTACGCCGGCCCCCAAGGTGGAGTCCGCCTTGCTGCGTCTGCGGCCGTTGCGGCCCCTGCCGCACCCCCTGGTCGATCCGGCCCGGCATGCGCGGCTGGTGGCCGCGGCTTTTTCCCAGCGCCGTAAGACCTTGCGCAACAGTCTGTGGGGGCTGGCGGATGCGGCTGTCTTCGCCGCCGCCGGGATCGATCCGGGGCTGCGGGCGGAGACCGTCGATGTGGCCGGCTTCATCCGGCTGGCCAATGCCGTTGATCGCCCGGATGCCGAACCCGCTTGCAATTCCCGCGCCGCGCCCTGAAATTCGCCTATAGATAACAAGGTATTAGCCCCCCCATGCGGCGCCGCTGGCGGTGCGTTTGGGCGCGGGTTCAATCAGCAACGGGCCAAGGCCCGGGAGACGTGAATGCCTGAGTCGGACAGCGTGGTAGCGGACAGCCTGGACATGGAAAGCGCGGATGTCGAGGACAGCCCTGACCAAGCGGCGGGCGGGCAGATCCAATTGGCACGGGCAAGTGACATGTTGCCGGGACAGATTCATCTGTTACCGGTGGCTTCCCGACCCTTTTTCCCTGGTCAGGCCGTGCCGCTCATGATGGCGGCGGAGCACTGGTCGTCCACCATCGAGGCGGTCGGCACCACCGAGCACAAGATCCTCGGCGTGGTGCTGGTCCGCAGCGAGACCTCGGAGGATGCCGGCTCCCAGGATTTCTACACCGTCGGCACCGCCTGCCGCGTGCATCGGGTGCACCGTCAGGATGACCATTTGCAGGTCCTGATCGAGTGCCTGCAGCGCTTCCATATCGAAGGCTGGGTCCACGGCGAGGTCCCCTTCAATGCCCGGGTCTCCTACCTGCCGGAGCCCGCCGGTCCGCCGGACGATCAGGTCCGCGCCTACGCGATGGCGGTGATCAATACCATCAAGGAACTGCTGCCGCTCAATCCGCTGTATGTGGAAGAGCTGCGCATGTTCCTGGACCGCTTCGGCCCGGACGATCCCTCACACCTCTCCGACTTTGCCGCCAGCCTCACCACCTCGAAGAAAGAGCAGTTACAGGAGGTCCTGGAGGCAGTGCCGCTCCTGCCGCGCATGGAAAAGGTGCTGGTACTGCTCAACAATGAACTGGAACTGGCCAAGGCGCAGCAAAAGATCCGCCACTCGGTCGAGGAGCGGATGCAGAAGCAGCAGCGCGAGTTCTTTTTGAAGGAGCAGCTCAAGGCCATCCAGAAGGAGTTGGGTCTGGCCAAGGACGACCGGACCGCCGAGGTGGATAAGTTCAAGGCGCGTCTGGCCAAACTCACGCTCACGGAGGAGGCCGAGAAGCGCGTCGGCGAGGAACTCGAGAAGATGGCGATCCTGGAAACCGGCTCGCCGGAATACTCGGTGACCCGCAACTATCTCGACTGGATCACGCTCTTGCCCTGGGGGCAGCACTCCGCGGACAAACTGGATCTGAAGCGCGCCCGCCGCATTCTCGACCGCGACCACTACGGGCTGGCGGATGTGAAGGAGCGCATCCTCGAATTCCTGGCGGTCGGCATCCACAAGGGCGAGATCGCCGGGTCCATCATCCTGCTGGTGGGGCCGCCCGGTGTGGGCAAGACCTCGGTCGGCCGCTCCATCGCCGATGCCCTGGGTCGACGCTTCTATCGGTTCTCGGTTGGCGGCATGCGTGACGAGGCCGAGATCAAGGGCCATCGGCGCACCTACATCGGTGCCATGCCCGGCAAATTCTTGCAGGCCATCAAGGACGCGGGCACCGCCAATCCGGTCATCATGCTCGACGAGATCGACAAGATCGGCGCCTCCTACCAGGGCGATCCGGCCTCGGCCCTGCTGGAAGTCCTGGACCCGGAGCAGAACTCGGATTTCCTCGACCACTATCTGGACCTGCGCTTCGATCTGTCCAAGGTCCTGTTCGTCTGCACTGCCAATCAGACCGACAGCATTCCGGGGCCGCTCTTGGACCGCATGGAGCAGATTTCCCTTGCCGGCTACATCGCCGAGGAGAAGCTGCAGATCGCCCGGCGGTTTCTGCTGCCGCGCCAACTCGACCGGGCCGGGCTGGCCAAGGACACCATCAAACTCGACACCGCGACCCTGCGTCCGCTGATCGACGGCTATGCCCGTGATGCCGGTGTGCGCCGCCTGGAGAAGCAACTCGGCAAGATCGTGCGCAAGGTGGCGGTGCGCCTGCTCGAAGGGCAGGAAACACCCATCATCATCACACCCGATGACCTGAAGGGCTATCTCGGCAGTCCGGTTTTCCGCGACGAGCGCAAGCTCTCCGGTCCCGGTGTCGTCACCGGTCTCGCCTGGACCGCCATGGGCGGTGCCACCCTGTCGATCGAGGCGGTGCGGGCCCATGAACAGGCGCGCGGCTTCAAACTCACCGGCCAGTTGGGCGATGTGATGAAAGAGTCCGCCGAGATCGCCTACACCTATGTCGCCAGCCGCGCGCGCGACCTGGGAGCCGAGCCGGCCTTCTTCGACAAAGCCTTCATCCACCTGCATGTTCCGGCCGGCGCCACCCCTAAGGATGGACCGTCCGCCGGCATCACCATGGCCTCAGCCCTGCTCTCGCTTGCCCGCAACGAGCCGGTGCGGCGCATCGCCATGACCGGTGAGATCACCCTCACCGGCGAGGTCTTCCCCATCGGCGGTGTCCGCGAGAAACTCATCGCCGCCCGCCGCGCCGGGATCAGCGAACTGATCCTCCCCGAGGACAACCGCGGCGAATTCGATGAAGTTCCGGAGCATGTCCGCAAGGGATTCCGCATCCACTTCGTCTCACGCTACGAGGAGGTGCTGCCGCTGCTCTTCAAGGAACCACGCCGAGCGGAGCGCAAGGGGTAATCGTTGCCTGGATTCGCCGCAGGTCGCGCATGTTTCGTAGGATGGGTAGAGCGTAGCGAAACCCATCCGCTCACTCAGGCGCTCCCTGCGTTAATTGGCCCGCAACCGCGGACGGCGCAACGCGAGTAAGACCAAGCCGGCAGGCAGCAGGGTGATGGGCGCGGGGAGCGGCAGCGGAGTGCCGTCGATGGCAAAGGAGTTGGTCAGGTGTGTATCGGTCGAGACGTTGTAGGTTACGCCTGAATCGTTGCTGAAGTAATAGTTGCCGAAATTTGCGGGGCCGGTCGGTGGGATCGGGTCCAGTCCCTCGCGGCCCCAAGTGTAGCTGGTGGTGCTGCCGCCCATGAGCGTCAAGGCGTAGGTGGTTCCCGGCTGGAGCAGGAACTCGCTGAGCCCGGTCAGGTTGAACTGCCAAACCAGCGCGGAATTATCCTGGGAGCGCACGGGAGCCGTCAGGCTCAATTGCGCAACCTTGGTAATCACCGTGCCGGACAGGCTGCCCAGGAAGACGTCGAAGACGTCAGCATCATCGAAGTTCGAGAGCCCGAGATACACGGAGCCAAGTCTAAAGTCCTCATCGACCGTAAAACTCACCGCCTTACTTTGCACCGCGTTGATGGTGGTGGTCGAGCCGAAAGAGAGCTGCGCACCAGGCGTCGTGGTGCTCAGATTACCCAGCACCAGAGCAGCATGGACCTGGCCCGCGAACAACACGGCGGCAACGATGGGGAGCAAGCGCTTCACGATGAATCCTGATCCGGTGATCCGATAGATTGGCACGCATAGAGCCTACGCGAGACGGGTGAATGATGCAATCGCCCGTCTGCGGTCGGCGAGTGACCGCGAGGCGGGCTTGAGGGAGGTCAGAACACGTCGTTCAGGGTCAGTGGTTGGGATTTGGCTTTGTTCAGGACCTCCAGCCGGACCTTGGCAACACCCTTGCGGGTGAGCCCGATCTCGGAAGCCGCGGCGCGCGAGAGATCGATGACCCGGCCCCGTCCGAAGGGACCGCGGTCGTTGATGTGCACCACCACGCTCTCGCCGGAGCCGACATCGGTCACCCGCACCTGGGTTCCCAGAGGGAGCGTGCGATGGGCGGCACTGTACCCATTGCGGTCGTAGCGGGCGCCGCTGGCGGTGCGCCGTCCGTGGAAGCGGTCGGCGTAATAGGAGGCCACACCGGCCTGGGAGGAGCCCGACGGCTCCTGCGGGAAACTTGCGCGGGCCGCGACCGCGGTGCCGAGCAGTTGTGTCGCCAGAGCCGACATGATCAGAGCTTTTTTCATCACTATCAACCGTTTATTTTTGCCGACCCGGTCCCTCCTGCGCGGATAAAGGGGGTGGGAAGTCGGTCGGTCGTTTGCGGATGGCCGGATACTAAGGGAATTCCCTGAGTAAGGGAACCCTTCATTCCCGAGAGATTCAGCGCGAAGACGCGCAGGAGGTAAGACCTGATCGTTTGCCTACGCCTTCTTGCCGGCTGCGACCCCGCCAATCCGCTGAACCGGGTAGAGGCTGATCAGTGGGTCATCGGTCATCAACAGCAGCGGCTCGGTTTGCGCCTGGACGATCAGCAGGCGGTCAAACGGATCGCGATGATGAACTGGCAGGTGACGGACGGCAGCGGCATGGACGGCGGATATCGGCAGCTCGCGAAAACCGGTTGCCAGTGCCGCGCGATGGATCGCATCAGGCTCCACGCCGAAATCCGGGCGGTCGAGGGCACGCTTGATCGCAATCTCCCAGATATTGACGGCGCTGAAGAAGACCCGGTGCTCGGGTGATTCCAGCACGTCCCTGCACGCAGCATCGAGCCGCGCGGGCCGCAAGGCCCACAGCAGGATGTGGGTGTCGGTCAGCACCCGCATCAGCGGCCCTCGACAGCGTCGGTGAAGTCATCCGGGGTCTCCGGGATCGGCGGTGCATGTTCGTCAGGCAGACTGAAGCAGCCTTCCAGCCGACCGAGCACGCGCCGCTGCGGTGCCTTACCGACCAGCACCAGGCGCACGACCGGCGTGCCGGCGCGGGCGATGACGGCCTCGCCACCGGCCTCCACCTGTTCGATGAGCCGGGACAAGTGTGACTTGGCTTCGTGGATGTTGAACTGGGTTTGCATGGTTAGTCCCCGATTAGCTAATCGGAGGATAAACTTGCACGGCTGGCGAGACAAGGCGCAAGTAAGACACCTGAGTCCTCTTGCCCGATCGTTAACGCCCTGATAAGGTCGACTCCCGGAGCAACTCCGATTCCAGGATTCAAGGAAACAAGGGAGACACCGCGATGGTCCGTCACATCCCCTGCGGGATCGCCGTCAACGAGAGCGAGCACATCGCCTGCGAACGCTTGCGCGTCACGCTCCAGGGCGCCGAGGGCGACTGGATCATCCTCTCCAACCTCAATCACGCCCAGCACCCCAGCGTCCGCTCGGACGAAATCGACGCTGTCATCATCGGCCCGCCCGGTGTCTGGGTTGTCGAGATCAAGCATTGGGACCTCGAGTACCTGCGCAAGAACCCGCAGATCGCGGAGCGCGAGGCCGACCGGATCGACGCCAAGGCAAAGCGCGTGGCCGGCAAACTGCGCGCGCGGCTCGAGTCATTGGCCCAGTTGAAGGCAGCGCGTCAGTAATGCGAAGAACGGTCTACATCGAAACGTCTGTAGTCAGCTACCTGACCGCTCGTCCGAGTCAGGATAGCATCGTCGCGGCCTGCCAGCAGATTACCCGGTCGTGGTGGGATGTCGGGCGAGTAATGGTCTCCGCATACATTTCGCCCTATGTAATCGAAGAGGCCAGCAATGGCGATCCCCAGGCCGCTGAACAACGCCTCGCGGCATTGCGGCCGATTCCTGTGCTGCCGGTCAATCCGGAGATCCTTGAGCTTGCCGAATTTTTGCAATGACCACCCCCGTCTGGCGAGATCCGATAGTGGCTGAAATTCATGCCATTCGCGAGCAACTTGCCCAACGCTTTCACAACGATCTTGCAGCGTATTCAAGGGCAGCGGATGCTCACTGTCGCGAGTTGGGATTCCACGTTTTACAGTCGCCGACTGATGTGCAACTCAAGGAGCAGGCACCTCAGTCAGCACCGCTGCCGGAGCATCGCCGCCTGCGCAATAATGACCTGGCTGGATGACGGACCACTGCTCACAATCGCTCACAGCACTATGTCGGAGCCGGAGCAACAGCGTCTTTCGGATCTCGGACAACGCTCAGCCGGACTGGCGTCTGAAGACCAGGCTGAGCTTGCGCTGTTGCGCGAGCGTTACGGCGCGATCACCCTGCAGAAGGCCCGGGCTTATGCGCTGCTTAGCATTCGCAGTGGTAAGGCGCGATTCGGACAAACCGCACCGACGTGATAGAGTATTTCAAAGGCGCTGCGAGAGCGTGTTGCCGATCGGCCGGAGCATTGCCATGACTAAGCTGCTCGCCCCAACTCCGAAAGGTGTCTTCTCCGCCCTGAATCTCGACTTCAGTCAAGCGGGCGACACCGGGTCACGCGACAGTCGCTCTGCTTGATTCCATAGTGACTCAGTCTGCCCGACGATCCGCCAATGTTTGGCGATATTGTGCGCCAACCACCTGACACCATGCTCTTCGGTGAGTTTACGGGTCAACTGCGTGAGAGAGTAGGTATTATCGTCCCCCAGCCAGGTAACCGAAGACCTTTGCGTTGGATCCGCGATGCGCGCCCGAAAAACATTCGGTTCGACAGTTGAGTGGTCGACAGGGAGAGCGATAGGAACGATCTCGATTTCCGTCCCTGCCTCTATAATGCCATGTCGCGCAAGCACCTTTAGCGTCAGTTCGCGTCGTCCGCCGCTTGCTTGACGGACCACTTCCTCTTTCTGACGCAACCTGATCTGATAATCGCGGGCCTGAGCAAGTGGGATTACTTGCCGTAGATCGATAAGCAGCTTTTCGCCTATCTTGTACGGAGCTATTTGAATGCAGCGAATATCGATTCCTCGGTCTATTAGCCACAACACAGTCGTCGTGATTTCAAGCGAGAAATCTGCGGAAACGAGTAGAATTCTCGGGACAGTGCTGATCAGCACGTCCTCGTCATCCGGTGTACCAAGGAACTGCCGGATGCGCACCTGGGCTTGGTCTACGGCGACTGGCTCATAGACCTTCAGGTACTCTTCAAAAGTGCGAACCACGTCATCAAAACGCATTGCCGAAATCATGGCCGCGTAGCGGATCGCCTGCAAATCCATGTGCCCGCCGTCTTCCGTGCGCTTCAACTCAATGACAACGAGGTTGCCATCCTCATCCAGCGCCAAGAGGTCGATACGGCGCTTGCTGTCTTCCCAGCTTCCGAATTCTACGGCAATGATCAAGAGGTTCTCGCCGAGGACTACCGGGTTGATCCGCAGCCACTGCTGGAGATCCTGTCGCTCTTTCACGCCCTCAACTGCAAATGAGCCACGCGGAATCTGCTGTAGACCGGACAGAGTGATTTCAAAAAGTGACATAATTCCTCGGCTGCATCGGCCAGCGCCAAACGTATTATTAGCAGCGAGACGCTAAAGCGTCGGTGGGGACGATCGAGTCTGCCGTATTAGCCAGAAGAGGCAAAACAACTTGCTCAAAGCGGTATACCTCTAGTAAAGACAGATTTTTTCTCGAAACATTGATTCCCCACTCGGGCTTACTCTTAAGACCTTCGTAATCTCGGCCAACCAGCAGTGAGTCTTGAGACTTCCAAGCCAATATCAAATAGAGCTTCGGTGGCTCGTTTTCTTCGAGTAGCCCGAGTGCGAGATAAAAATTCTGCTTGAGAGGAAATTTCTTCTTCTGCATGAATACGTAGCCATGGGAGCGAAGCGATTTTACTTGTATTTCGATGAATGGTCCTTGTTCATATCTCGCGATAAAATCAACGCCGCGGTCGTCAACCTCTGTCCCATAGACCTGGAAGCCGTACATCGTCAGCTCCATCTTAACGAAATACTCGGCAAACGCCCCAACCTGTTGCTTATTAAGGCGGTTCCAATTATATCGTTGCTCAATGCTCATTTCTGCAGCAGGTCCCCAAGTGGAACAAAGCGCAGAGGTATCGCGCCCTGCAAGCTATCTTAACGCCTCAGTCAGCTCGATATCCTTTTTGAGAAGATCATTGACCAAACGATCAAACGAAATTTCCTTGGCATCCGCGCGAGCGGCCAGGTAGATCTGGATCTCGCCATCCAAGTATACCGGAAGTCTAAGCACAGTACCCTCGCGGAAAAATCTACCCCGTTGCGTCCCGGAGAAGTCGAACTCTGCGGGCATCTCGTTGTTGTTGTCTAGCTGGTTTGACATGGCGGACCTATTGTGGCGCGTTCCGGCACTGTTGGCGCTCGCTACGTGTGGCTTCTCCGGCTGAGAGGATGCGGACCAAGACGCTTTTCCCAGGTTCGTTGACATACCTGTGAGACCCAGCTAGGAGTCCGCAGCGGGTTGTCTCACCGAGGGTAAACCAGCGGTCCTCCTCAATGCTGTGCGCGACATTGAATAAGGTGCGGCGCTGGAGCCAGATCTTCGGCACCCGGACTTCGGCCCTGGAGAAGACGAGGCCTTGATCATCGTTCCGGCCGGCCGCGGACGGTCCGCACAGCGGACCCTACGGTAACACCGTGACCTGTAGGGTCCGCTGTGCGGACCGACGACCGTGCCGATCGCGCGGTGGCCGGGTGTATGACTAAGGCCCCAACTGAGCACGGCCACTCGGCGCAGAGCGCCTCAGAAAGGCGTGACACCGCGGAGAGTTTGGGCAAGTATTCCTTGTAGGTTCGGCTGAGGAACGAAGCCCAACGAGCAGCCAAACGTAAGGCGCTGAAATATTGGGGTTCGTTCCTCACCCCAACGGTCATGATCGGGGCGCTCGCCCCCGCCCATGAAAGTCCAGCTATCCTTGCTGGTGCCGAGCCCAAGGCGCGACGCTATAGGCACCCACGGGGGTAGTGCTTGGCCGACCGCCGGATGCTTAGCAGGCTTCGTATCCGCATCGTGTCTCTTTGAGACGGCGAGGGTTGAGTTTGCGCCACAGCCAGCCGGACTTTCACGGCAACCTACGGCATTGCGATGTTTTCGGGTTCGGAGCGAAGACTTTCACAATCTCAGAGCGGTGTCACGAGCGTGCGATGCCTCTTGTCGATGCCGCCGCAAGCCGCTCGGCGACGGCGGCGGGCGAGGCGACGGTGTTGCTTGGCCACCGGGAGTCGGGCGGCGAACCGGTGATCTGGCGTGCCAACATCCTGGCCAATCCGCATCTTATGATCCTGGGTCAACCCGGGATGGGCAAGACCACCAGCCTGATCAACATCTGTCTTCAGTTTGAGGAGCAGGGGGTGACGCCCATCGTTTTCTCCTATCACGAGGACATTTCCACACCTTCCTGGACCGACTGCGCACCGAGGATAAGCCTGATAAGGGGTTGCTCACTCGGTTGGACGAACTGGACGACTAAGGGTTATTCTATGTCGGCAGTGGGGCGCCGACCCTGCTGGATCAGAAGCGACTCTCCCTGATCGCGATCCACGGCACGCAGAACGAGCACTTGCAGCGCGGCTTCGCGACCTTCGTCCTCCACAATCTGTATCAGGGGATGTTCCGCCGCGGTACCCAGGGGCGTATCACCCACGCGGTGATCTTCGACGAGGCCCACCGCGCCGCGTGCCTCAAGCTGATTCCGACCATGGTCAAGGAGTGCCGCAAGTACGGCATCGCTTTCGTGATCGCGTCTCAGGAGGCCAAGGATTTTGACCCCTCGCTATTCACCGCGGTCGCCAATTACCTGGCCCTGCGTCTGAATGAGCCCGACGCCAAGCTGATGGCCAAGAGCTTCGCCGGCGCGGACAAGGTCGGGCTTTATACCGACCGCATCAAGCAGATGCCAAAGTATCAAGCGATGTATTACGGGGAAGGGCTGCGGGCGCCGATCCGCGTGGCACTGGGGCAGTACCAAGCGCAGGATCAAGGGGCAGATCCGGCGGAGGGGACATAACGGCCAGGACGATCGAAGAAATGAGCATCGCTAAACGGATTCAGGCCATGGTGCGAACTTGGGCTGCGGCAATGCGTCAGTCAAACCATCTCGGCGTGCTCAGATACGCGGGTCGGATGAAATTCTCGGGTCGGAAGCGACCCATGAACCTGGAATTGCTCCGTAACAGCAATGGGGCCGGAAGCCGCCGCTCCAGCGACTGATCAATACTCGATCCCAACCCTTCTACCCCCTCGAATTATTGGTAGACATTCATGCCTGATCGCCCTCTCCGCGTACCCCCTCCCGAGTCGGGTATCATGCGCATCGCTGTTAAGGGCTTCAAGTCCATCGACACCGAGCAGCAGATTGAGGTTGCACCGCTCACGCTATTGGCGGGAGCCAACAGCGCCGGCAAATCGAGCATTATGCAGCCCCTTCTCTTGTGGAAACAAACGCTGGAAGCGCCGTTCGATCCGGGAGCATTGCTGTTGAATGGACCTTGCGTTCACTTCACGTCGGCAGAGCAGTTCCTATCTGAAGGCCGCGACCAATTCGAGATTGAGGTGGATAGCGTCCAAGGCACAGCGATTCGCATGGTCTATGGACGCCGGGACGACCGCAAGTTTGATATCAAGGCCATGTCATTTCGACGCTCGCGCGGCGAGCCAATGGCAACGATCACGCCGTCGAGTGATAAGTCTGAACTCTGGGCCGCGTTGCGCAGCATCCTGGTGGATTATCGGGTTGACGATAGCGATTCCGCAATTCCGGAGATCAGCACCCGACGCAGTTTTGCATTTCTTGAATTGTCTTCGAGCGATCCAATGTTGACCTATCTGGCCCTGGTGAGAGCGAGTGACCGCAGGGTCTTAGAGCCGGCTGCACCACTGATCCCGAACCTTCAGGACATCATCCACGTCCCCGGTCTGCGCGGCAATCCTGAGCGCGCTTACCAAACGACGGAAGTCATGCGCCACTTTCCCGGCACTTTCGAGCCCTATGTGGCCAGCCTGATCCGGCATTGGCAACGTTTGGATGAGTCGCGTTTTTGGGCACTGGTTCAGGACCTGCAAACGCTTGGCTTGGCGCCCTACATTAGCGCCGAGCCGGTTAACGACACTCAGGTTCAACTCCGCGTAGGACGCCTTCCCGCAGACCGCCGCTCGACCAATCAGGATCTTGTGGACATCGCGGATGTCGGTTTCGGCGTATCCCAAAGCCTGTCGGTGCTGGTAGCGCTCCACGTTGCCGACGCCGGCCGTCTGGTCTATATTGAGCAGCCCGAGTTACATTTGCATCCACGGGCGCAGGCCGCGATGGCCTCAACGCTCGTGGCGGCGGCAAGGCGCGGCGTGCGGGTCGTCGTCGAAACGCATAGCGGGATCTTGCTGCGCAGCATTCAAACGGCGGTCGCTCTCGGCGAGATCAGTGAGCATGACGTGAGCCTTAATTGGTTCGCGCGCGATCCGGAAACCGGCGTTTCTGCGGTGAGTCGGGCCGCACTGGACGCTGACGGCGCTTTTGGCGAGTGGCCAACGGACTTCGACGATGTAGCGCTGGACGTCGAAGGTGCCTACCTTGATGCTGTCGAGGCGCGGAGCGCACGATGACTTCGAAGTGTAATTCGATTGTTGTGGACGCATCCATCGCGCAAGCAGCAGGAGCAACGGAGCACCCCACCTCTCGCGCGTGCCGCGCATTCCTTGAAGCGCTCCGCGCGGGATCGCTGACGCTTGTGTTCGGCAGCGAACTTCATGCCGAGTGGAAGGCACATCGGTCTCGCTTCGCGCGGCAATGGCTTACCTCAATGTACGCGGGAAGGCGGGTGACGCGACTGCAATCCATTGGCGACCCACTGCTTCGACGGGGTTTGGTTGCTTGTGCCAAGCACCGAGCGAACAACGATACCGAGACGGCGGATGCCTGGAGTGCGGCGATGCTGAAGGATTCCCATTTGATCGAGGCATCCGCGGCTGCGGGTAACGCTTCGGTTGCTGCTCACGATGAAAAGGTTCGCAACCACTTCCGTGCGTGCTCGCCGACGCTGGCCGTCTTGCGCGACGTGGTATGGGTCAATCCGACCATGGAGAGCGAGCACCCGCTGGAGTGGCTCGCGGCCGGGGCACCCCATGAACCGGCGCGAATGCTTGGGACTTGACCACTCGGCGCAGAGCGCCTCAGGCAGGCATGACACCGCGGAGCGGTGTCACAAGCGTGCGATGCCTTGGTGAAGCGGTCGACAGTCGCCGAAAAACCCTGATTCGGGCGAGGGTCGGTCTATCGGCAGCGCGCCGATTTCATTAGACTCGCCGACACCGGTATTGCCACCATCGGACACACCAACGATGTTCAATCGCTCGCTCGTTGTCTGGGAGTTGCTCGGCGTGTTGCTTCTTTCGGTGTTGCTGCGCGGCCAGCGCTGTGCCGCTGATCCAGCCACGCCACCCTTGCAGATCGCCGCGTTTCGGGACATTTCGGCCTTCCTACTCGAGACGGTCCGCAAGGATTATGCCGTCGCCCTCCAGATCACCTACGTCAAGAACGCCGACGAAGCCCATACCCGCTTGAGAAGGCAGCAAGCGGACATCGTGTTCATGTCCTACGACGATACCTTGTCCATGGCGCTTCAGGAGCAGTACGGTGAGATCGCGGCCTTTATGCCCATTCATGGCGGCCTGCTGGACCTGTGCGGCACCCTCGATCTGGCCGCCAACAAGAACCGCGTGGGCATTGATACCGATACGGGTTATGCGCGGGCGCTGCGCCGATACCTGCGTGATCGTTTGTCGAACGCTGACGCGTATCGCCAACTCGTGTGGATCATGGCCGGTGCGACTGACCTGCGCTATGAAAAACTACGGGCACAGGAACTCGACGCGACGCTCTTGAACCCGCCGTTTTCTTACCGGCCCGGCGTCACCCGCATTGCCGCCTTGAGCGGGAATGCGGTCGTCCCGCGGTATCAGGGGGTGGTGGCCAATCTCAATCGATCGTGGCTCGGCAGTCGCAGCCACCGAGCCTCCCTCGCGGCGTTCATCACGATCTATCAGCGCGCGCTCCGGGATCTGCGCGCGCACCCAGACGACACGATAGCCAAGCTGGTCGAGTTCTATGGGCTCTCACCGCCGATTGCAGCGGCCGTCTTTGCCCGCCTGTGGGCGTCCGATGGCCTGAATGCGACCGGCATGTTCGACGACGGAGCGCTGGCCGAAACGGAGCGGATCTTCGCCGAGGACACGGGACTCACGGTGCCCCGTGTCCGGACCTGGGTGTTGACCGATCCCGAGCGATTCGGGCCTTGATCGCCGGATGAAAATGCACACGCACAACAGACCGGAGGTCGAGGCTTCAGCCGGACGCGGCACCGCCGCCCGCTAAAGCGTCGGCCTCCGGTCGCGTCGCCCGAGTTACCGGAGGTAGATCTCGCGTGGTATGAAATTCTTCGGAAATCGTCTTAGCCGGACCAGTGCCGCGCAAACACGATCTTGACATAAACCGCATAGGACATGCTGAGCGGGGGGGCGAGGTTGCCCGCACATCGCGGATGCTGGAAATCCGTGAGGAACCCGTCTGTGCGTCTGCGCACATACCATGATCTTCAAGCAACGCGTCGAGCCGGTGTCAAGCACGCACATCAATCTGCTGGTCGGCGAGACCACCACGGATTGGCCAACCAGTTGTTCGGTCTGCCGGTCGATCCCGCGTCGCCGGCACCCTACCCGCGCGCAATGGCAGTCCGTGATCGAGTGTGGCGAGCGCAGCCCGCTGGGGGGCGTCGGGCTGAGGGCATCGGTACGGCGAGCTTCGACAAGTGATAATCTGGTGGAAAGCAACAACGATTGAATTGGGGGCGCCGACGTGCTGGACCTTCGCAACTTCGCCACCGCCGAGCATCTGAAAGATGGCACGGCGGTGACGGTCAGGGCCATTCGCCCGGATGACAAGCCCAGACTCCTGGCGGCGTTCCGGGAGTTGGAGCCCGAATCCATTTACACGCGGTTTTTTGCGCATAAGAACGCGTTGACTGACGAGGATCTCCGGCGTGCCACCGAAGTGGACTTCGAGCGGGACGTCGTGTTGGTCGTGACCGTCGGGCAGGGGGAAGGGGAGACCATCATCGGTGGTGCCCGCTACGATGTGTTCGAGTCGGACGGTGTGCGCAGCGGCGAAATCGCCTTCACCGTCGAGGAACAGTACCAAGGTCAGGGTCTCGCCAGCCGTCTCCTGCGACACCTGATCCGGATTGCCGGCGAGCGTGGGCTAGCACGGCTGGAAGCGGATGTGTTGCAGCGTAACGGCGCGATGCTCGCTGTCTTTTCCCGCTGCGGACTGCCCATGACGGTGGAGCGCCGCGACGATGTCATCCACGTGACGCTGACGCTGGCCGAATGATGGCAGCGGCATGAAGGGTCGGCCAAGCGCGGTCAGTCAACGATGTGACGTAGCGCTGCTCCTGCGACGGTTTTGTCCAATACGCAAGCGCCCCGAGGGCGACGCCGAGGTAGCCATGGACCAGTCTGACCGCGAATTGTTTCTGGGCTTCGGCATCCACGTCGAGGGCCGACCGCTGTTGGAACGTTGCTTCGACCCCACCCCCGCGCGCCGGTCGCCGCTGGCCGTAGGCGAGGCGGTCGGTGACGGCGACTATGTGCTTGCCGAGACGGACTCCCGGGGTGCGTGGGTGCGCGAGCGTCTCGCCACCTCCGGCAGCGCCTTGGCCGCGGTCTATACGCTGGCCGTTCGCCACGGGCTGAATCCTGTGTTTCCGCCCAGGGTCATGGCGGACGCGGACGCGCTGCGCGCGCGCCCAGGGATCGACGACCCGCTGCTCGCGGACCTGACGGGGCTGCCGTTCTGCACCATCGATGGTCCCACGACCCGCGACCTGGACCAGGCGCTCCACGTCGAAGCCTTGGTGAAGGGCTTTCGGCTCCATTACGCCTTGGCGGATGCCGCATGGTTCGCGCCCCTGGGCAGCGCCCTGTTCGCGGAGGCCTTGCGGCGGGCATCGAGCGTCTATCTGCCGGGGCTCACGATCCCCATGCTCCCCAGGGTGCTGTCCGAAGACATCGTCTCGCTCGCCCCCGCGGTTGCACGGCGGGCGCTGGTCATGGTCCTGGAGCTCGACGCCGACGGCCAGGTCAGTCGGCGCGACTGGGTGCGGGCGCGCATCCGCAGCCGCGCCAAGCTGGCGTTCGGACAGGTGGCGCTGATGCTTGCCGGAGACGCCGGCGCCGGTCCGGAAGCGCCTGCATTGCTCGCGAGCTTGGCCGCCTTTCGCGACCTGGGCGAGACCCTGGCGCGGCGGCGCGACCGGGAGGGGGTGGTGCGCTATCGGCGCGATGAGGTCGATCTGACCCTGACCGCGGGCGGCCGAGGACTGGTCCCGGTGCGGCCGGTGGTGAACCCCGTGGAGCGCTGGAATGAAGAAGTCTCCGTGCTCTGCAACACGCAGGGCGCGCGCTTCCTCCTAGAGGGTGACAACGCCGACGATGCCATCAAGCCGATCTACCGGGTCCACCCGGCTCCGCCGCCCGCGGCGCTGGCCGCGTTGGAGCGGCGTCTTGCCGGACTGGTGGCGCTGCGGCAGCTCGACCCGGCGGTCTGGACCTGGCAGCGGCAAGCCGGTCAGAGCCTGGCCGACTATCTGCGTGGACTGCCGGCCGACGGGGACGCGGGGCGGCTGGCCCAGGTCGTGAACCGGCAGGCGGTGATCACCAACCTGCGCGCCACCTACTCGGCCGCGCCGGCGCCCCATGCGGGGGTGGGGGCCGAAGTCTACGGCCGCTTCACCGCCCCCATGCGGGAGATCGTGGGCATTTTCCTGCACCACGAAACCATCGAGAAGCTGACCGGAGCAGCGCCCAGCGGTGCGAGCAACGACCGTGCGCTGCGCCAACGGGTCATCGACGGCGCCAACCGCGCCCGGGAACTCCAGTCACGGCTGGTGAAGGATCTCAACCGGGCCGTCATCGATGCGCTCTTCCGGGCGGACCTGGAGCTCCCCGCGGCCGAGCGGCCACGCCGACGCGGGACCGTGATGGGTCTGCAAGGCAATCGGCTCTACTGTTTGCTCGACGACCCGCCGCTGGAGGTCAAGGTCTATACCGCCGATGTGGCGGCGGCGGTGGGCGCGCCGGTGGCGGTCGACCCGGACGGCATCGCCTTGCGGGCCAGCGCCGATGGCCGCGTGCTGGCGCGGCTCGGTGACCGGGGGCGACTCTACGTTCGGGGTTTCGATGCGCCGCGGGACCGCTGGGTCTTCGGTCTGCTGGCTGATTGAGCGGCGCCGCGTCCT
Source organism: Chromatiaceae bacterium (assembly GCA_013426805.1). Lineage (GTDB taxonomy): Bacteria > Pseudomonadota > Gammaproteobacteria > Chromatiales > Chromatiaceae > Thiodictyon. Next base: position 9,066 of record JACDZG010000019.1, on the reverse strand, counting down.
GGTGCTGGTGACTGACGCCGTGTCTGCACTCAAGCTCGACGACTGCGCTCACCAGAGTCTCGGCTCCGGCGCGGAACTGTCTGTCGTCCTGTTATTCACCCCGACCAGACGCATTGGACAGCAGGCTGTCGTATGGGATCTTGAGGCCATGGTGCAGGCGTTGCACCATGCGCAGGCTGAGCGAGCGCTTGCGGTTCAGCACCTCCGAGACGCGTCCGCTCGAGCCAATGAAAGGCTCCAGGTCTTTCGCCGCCAGACCTTGTTGATCCATGCGGAATTTGATGGCATCCACCGGGTCGGCAGGGCCGATGGGGTAATGTCGGTTCTCGTAAGACTCGACCAACGTCGCGAGCACCTCCATCTCATCCGCCTCGGGCGTCCCTGGAGTTGCTTGGAAAATGGACTCCAGCCGTTCGAACGCGGCGCGCAAGTCCGCGTCATTGCGTATCGGCTGAATAGTCATTCATTGAACACCACTCGGTTGTTGCCGCACATTTTACCTCCCAAGTCGGGAGGCGTGACCGCTCGACGCAAAGTCTCCCCTCGCGGCGGAGTCGCAAGCCGCCGTTCCGGCCCTGCACTGCCTGAGGCGGCCGGTGCGCCGGCCGCTGTCAACCACCTTTCCGCGCGTGTTATCCTCAGTCGTGGATTCACTACCGGCGCACACCCGCGGAGTCGTTGCCATGGCGTTCAGACTGATCGAGTTGGAAGACGGCACCTTGATCGAGGTCGAGGCGACCGCGGCGCAGGTGGAGGAGGTGGCCGACGGACCGCGGCTGATCAAGGGGGTGACGGTCGAGAACATCCGGCCGCTGCTGCTGCGGGTCGCCAAGCCAATGGTCGAGGTGTGGCGGGAGTTGAACAAGGACCTGGAGGTCCGGGAGGCGGAGGTCGAGATCGGCTTGGGCTTCGAGGGCGAGGGCAATCTGTTCGTCACCAAGGCGAAAGGCAGCGCCAACCTCAAGGTCCGGCTCAAGCTGGCGCCGAAGCCTGAGCCGAAGCCGGGGCCGAAGCCGGACCCCGGCGCCGGCTGAATCCCGCGGCGCGGCAAGGAGGGCGTTTGGTGACACATTGGGCCGAGGCCGACTGGGACTCGATCGTTCAGGTCACTGCCGGCCGGCCGTCCGGCAGTAAAGAGACCGTCGGGACGGGCTTCGTCGTCCAGGTCGCGGACGACGCCACCTGGGTCGTCACCTGTGCCCATGTGATCGAGGACGGCGCGCCGGACGGGGTCAGGGTCGACGGCAGACCGGCCCAGTCCGTCGGCAAGGAGCGCCCCGACATCGATCTGGCCGTCCTCAAGGTCGAGGGCCGGCTGGATGCGCGGCCCTGGGGCCTGACTACGCTGTACGGTACCGCGGCGGATGTCCCCGGGTGGCATGCGGTGGCGCAGGGCGCGAAGGACCAGCAGTGTGAACGGCTGCGCACGGTCGTGGGACGCCGCAAACGCTTCTCGCGTCAACCAGGGACCACCCAGCACACGTTGGCGCTGAAGGTCGCGGGTTTCGCCGACGCCGATTCCGCACGCTTCGACCCCGAGGAGCCGCTGATCGACCATGGGTACAGCGGGGCGCCGGTCATCTGCCTGACTCAGCATGCCGTCTTTGCCGTGGCCCGCTACAAGCATGGCGACGGGGGAGCCGGCTATGCCATCGCCATCGAGCACCTGCGCGAGATCTGGCCCGACGATGCCCCCGGCCTGGTATGGCAGGACTTGGCTGACCAACCGCTCGACGGCGACACCAGCCAATCGCTTGCTGAACTCTTCTCCCCCCTCCCCGCGGGCTTGACCCTCGACGCCCTCAAAGTCCATTGCGAGCGGTGCGCACCCCCCGGCCTCGAACTCGACTTTCCGCCCGGCGGCGACCCCTTTGCCTTTCTCTTCTGGCTGATCCGCAAGGGCCGCCTGGTGAACCGCCATCTCTTGCTCTACGACGTGCTGGCGCGCCTGGAGCCGGCAATAACGGACGATCTGAGACGACAGCGCCTGCGCGACATCCGGGAGGCCATCGCCGCTTGCAATCCGGACCTCGACTGCACCCAGCCCGCGGCGGACGACCCTGCCGCGGAGCCGTGCTGCATGGAGATCGAGTTGCTCGATGTGGTGCCGGAACAGACCGGCAAGCGTTTCTATGTCCAGGCCCGCTTCGCGCCGCCGGGCGGACAAGCGCCGCGATCGGTGGACCTGGGTCGGTGGCTCGACCGCGACGGTCTCGATCCCAGGAACGCGGTCGCGACAGGGGAACTGCTCGATCTGCTCCTGGGCCGCCTGGGGCGCTATGCCGGCGCCGGGCAGCGCGTGACCTTCGCCTTCCGTCTCCCCTGGTCCCAGCTCGCGCTGCCCGTCGATCGCTGGCGGCCGAGCGACGGCGACCCCATCGGCGCCGACTTCCCGGTGGTGGTCCAGTATGCCCCGCGCCACGCCGCTGCCGATTGCAATTGGCTCTGGCAAACCCACTGGAGTACGCTCGAAGCGCGCCTGCACGAGCCCTTTCCGGCACCGCTGCATTGGTGCGACGCGCCTGCCGCCGATATTGCCCAAGCCAAGGACGCCGCTCGCGGCGCCCTGGAGGCGGGCGCTTGCATCGCCCTCGGTCAACCGCCGACGGCCGACGGCGACGGCAATACCAACCTGTTGAGGTATCTGCTCGGCGGACGTTTCGCTCCGGTCGTCCTGTGGCCGCGTCGGGCGCTGGACGCGCAACGGCTGCGCCGGTGCGTCGATACCGCGCTCGCCGGCCGGCCGCTGCGCGACCTGGCCGAGCTGATGCGCGGATTGCGCCGCGCCCTGCCGGATCAACCCGGCCCGGACGACGCCGCGGCCCATCTGACCCTGCTCTGGGACCCGCCCCCGGTGGGCGATTGGGAGGGGCTCTACGGTGTCGGCGAATGACCGCCGGGTGCTGGCGTCCCTCCCAGCAATTCCAAATTTCGGTGGCCGCCGTCGGCGACGTGTTGGCGACGCGGCTGACTGATGGTGGATGCGCTACGCTGATCCACCTCACTGGAGAACAGCAATGACACCAATCGAACCACCCGACTGGTGGGTCTTCCGCGGTCCCAAGGCCGTCGCCGACCTGCCCGAGCCGCCGCCCTGGCGCCGCTTCAGCGCGGCGGCGAAGGCCGCCCGCGGTGCCGAGTTCCAGGCCCGCCGGGAAGAGATCGCGCTGGTCAATGCCGCGCTCTATCTGCGCCGGCCGCTGCTCGTCACCGGCAAGCCCGGGGTCGGCAAAACCTCGCTCGCCTATGCCGTGGCCGCCGAACTGGGACTCAAGGCCGTGCTGCGCTGGTCGGTCACCACCCAGACCAGACTGTACGACGGGCTCTACCGCTACGACGCCATCGGCCGGCTGCAAGAGACCTCGCGCTGCGAGAAGGAGCGGCTCGACCCGCCGCCCATTGGTCATTTCCTGCGCCTGGGGCCGCTCGGCAGCGCCTTCCTCGACTCCGCCGACCGGCCGCGGGTACTGCTGATCGATGAGATCGACAAGAGCGACATCGACCTGCCCAACGACCTGCTGCACATCTTCGAGGAGGGCGAGTTCGAGATCCCGGAACTGGCGCGCCTGCCCCAGGGCCAGGATGACCCGCCGATCCTCCCCTACGATGCCCCGCCCGGCGCCACCCTGGCCTCCCACGGGATTCCCATCGCGCGCGGTGTGGTGCGCTGCGGTCAGTTCCCGCTGGTGATCATGACCAGCAACGCCGAGCGCGAATTCCCCCCGGCCTTCCTGCGCCGCTGCCTGCAGCTCGAGATGACCCCGCCGGACAACGATGAACTCATCGCCATCGTCAAGGGCCACCTGTTCCGCGCCGGGACCGCGGCGGCAGGCGGCGATGCGGCACTGGAGGCGCGCATCGCCGAGCTGGTGCGGATCTTCATCGACCGGCGCGACCATCGGCAGCAGGAGCTGGCGGCGGACCAGTTGCTCAACGCCGTCTATCTGGTCCTCAAAGACATCGACCCGGAGGCCCGCTACCAGGACCAGCGGTCCCTGCTCGACGCCCTGCTGCGCAGCCTTTCCGGCTGAACCGGCAGAGCGGAGCGCGCGCACCCCATGCTCAGCCTGTTGCGCCGCCTGTTTGGCCTGGCCGCGCCGACCGCGGCGCGGCCCCCGGCCTTGGCCGACGCGGACCTCGCGCAGGTCCGCGCGACCCTGCACCGGCTCGGCCTCGATCCGGATGCCGCGGAACTGGCGGACGTGCTGTGGCTGGCGGCCCAGGGCGCGGCGACCGGCACCCGCCGCCCGGCGGACTCGCCGCCGCCGCGGGATGCCGCGGATGCCGTCCCGACCGCGCGGCCGGAGCGGCCGGCGATCGGTCCCGCCGACGCCGCCGACCCGCCGCGGCCGCAACCGACGCCGGCCCAAGGAACCGCCGTGCCCACGGCCAAGGTCCTGCCGAGCGCCGGCACCCGCGCCGGAAGCCGCACTGCGGCACCGCTGCGCGTCCCGCGCGCCCATCCGCTGCCCGATGGACTGGCGCTCGGCCGCGCCCTGCGCCGGCTGCACCGGCGGCTGCCCTCGCGCACCGCGCGGCGGCTCGACGAGGCCGCCACCGTCGCGTATTACGCCGAGCAGCGCAGTGCCGGCCACGCCGTCCTCACCCCCATCCTCAGGCCCGCCGGGGAGCGGTGGTTCGAGTTGCTGCTGATCGTCGACACCGCCTCCTCCATGCTGGTCTGGGGTCCGCTGCTCGCCGAACTGCGGCGGATGCTCGCCTACAACGGGGCCTTCTCGCGGGTGCGCCTGCTCGCGCTGGCGACCCGCGGGCCCGACGCCTGGCTGCACGCCCCCGGTGACCCGGAGCGCGCCCGGCGGCTCGCCCCCGGGCGGCTCGTCGCCGCCAACGGCCGCCGCGCGGTGCTGGTGGCCAGCGACTGCGTCGCCCCCGCCTGGCATGCCGGCGCGGTGCTGCGCTGTCTGGCTCCGCTCGCCCAGGGCGGTCCGCTCGCCGTCTTGCAGATGCTCCCGGCGCGCCTGTGGCGGGAGACCGCGCTCGGGCGCGGCCTGCCGATCCGGCTCGCCGCGCCCCGTGCCGGAGTGGCCACGCGCGCGCTCATCGAGTTGGACCCGGAGCCGCGCTCCATCCCCCCGGACTGGTATGTCGCTGCCACGGGTCGGCCCGACCTGGTCTTGCCGGTGCTGACCCCGGAGCCCGCCGCCGTGCGCGAGTGGTCCGCCCTGCTGACCGGCCAGGCGCGCGCCTCGCTGCCGGGCGTGCGCTTTGGGGCCGCGACCCGGTACCTCACGGCGGCAGCGGTGCCCGCGGTGCGCGCCCCGGACGCGGCGGCGGTGCAGCGGCGGCTCGAACGCTTTCTCGCCACGGCCTCGGCGCCCGCCCGTGACCTCGCGGGACTGGTCGCCGCCGCGCCCCTCACACTCGAAGTGATGCGCCTCATCCAGCAGACCTGGCTGCGCGACTCCGGCCAGACCCACCTGGCCGAGATCTTCGTCAGCGGACTGCTGCGCCGCGAGCCGCGGTTGGAGCAAACGGACGGCGAGCCCTTCTTCGACTTCCATCCGGGCGTGCGCGCGGCACTGCTCGACCTGTCCAGCGGTGCCGTCAGCCTGCACGTGCTCCAGGAGGTCTCCGGCCTGCTCGCGGCGCGCTTCGGCCAGGCCCTCGACTTCAAGGCACTGCTCGAACTGCCCGGTTCGCTGCGGCTGCCGGCGGCGGCCGGCCTGGACCGTGCGCTGGATGATCTCAATACCAGGCACTTCGCGACCATCGCCGCCACGGTCCTGGCCCGGCTCGGCGGTTCTTACGCCCGGGTCGCCCGCGCCTTGGCGGCGGTGGGCGCCGGGGACCTGGAGGTTCTCGCGGAGTTCCGGGCGGAGGCGGCGGCGGAGCAGCCTCCCGCGCCGTCTGCCGTACCCACCGTCCCCACGCCTTTCCGGGACGGCTTCCAGGACGGGTCCGATGCTGGTCCTGAGATGATCTGGCTCCCCGGCGGCACTTTCCGCATGGGCAGCCCCGCGGGTGTCGGTGCCGACAACGCGCGGCCGGCCCATGACGTGACCTTGAGCCACCACGCGGTCGGCAAGTACCCGGTCACGGTCGGGGAGTTTCGGCGGTTCTGCGAGGCGACCGGCTACCGCACGGAGGCGGAGAAGAGGGATGGTGCCTTTGTGTGGGGCAAAGGAAACTGGGGCAATAAGAATGACGCGAGCTGGCGGAACCCCTATTTTGCGCAGGACGACCGCCACCCCGTAGTCTGCATCAGTTGGAACGATGCCCAAGCCTATTGCGATTGGCTGAGCGGGGAGACCGGTCAGCGCTACGGACTGCTGAGCGAGGCGCAGTGGGAGCACGCCTGCCGGGCGGGTAGCGTGACGCGCTACTGCTTCGGCGACGATGCGAATCAGCTGGAGGACTACGCCTGGTACAGTCGCAATGCGGGTGATGGGACCCGGCCGGTCGGATTAAAGCAAGCCAATGCCTGGCGGCTGCACGACCTGCACGGCAATATGTGGGAGTGGTGTCGGGACTGGTACTCGGGTGACTACTACCAGCAGTTCGTAGGGTCCGCTGTGCGGACCGACGCCCCCGAGGTGAGCGCGGCGCATGGTCCGCGCAGCGGACCCTACGGCGCCTCGCAGTCCACTCTCACTATGGCGAGTGGCGCTGCAGTGGCCGCGAGCAGCGGCGAGCAGCCACTGGCAACGGGTCCCACTGGCCCGGAGACGGGCTCCGACCGGGTGATTCGGGGCGGCTCCTGGAGCCTCGACGCCGGCAACTGCCGCTCGGCGTACCGCCTCATCAGGCGCCCGTCCCGCCGCTACGGCCACCTCGGTTTCCGCCTTTCGAGGACTGGCCCTTTACACTCTTACCCTTTTACCCTTGGCCCGCGCGAGCCGGAGCCCATCCCCAACCTGCGCGATCCGCTCCCTGACGGGACCCAAGGTCCGGCGATGGTTTGGCTGCCGGGCGGCACCTTCACCATGGGACAGGACGACAGTCCCCACGCGGACGAAAAGCCCGCCCACCCGGTGCGGGTCGGGGCCTTTTCCATCGGCCAGTACCCGGTGACCTTCGCCGAGTACGACCGCTTCTGCGCGGCCACCGGCTGCACGCAGCCGCAGGATCGGGGTTGGGGCCGCGATCGACAGCCGGCCATCAACATCAGTTGGGACGACGCCCAGGCGTATTGCGTCTGGCTGAGCGGGGAGACTGGCGAGACCTACCGCCTCGCGACCGAGGCCGAATGGGAATATGCCTGCCGTGCAGGCAGCCAAACCCGTTGGTCGTACGGCGACGAGGAGTCGCGGTTGGGCGACTACGCCTGGTACGCCGAGAACTCCGGACGCAAGACTCATCCGGTCGGAGAGAAGCGCCCCAACGCCTGGCACCTGCATGACATGCACGGCAATGTGTGGGAATGGTGCCAGGATTGGTACGCGGGCGACTATGACGTAGGGTGCGGTGAGGAACGAACCGCACCGCTGGGGGCTGGTGCGGTTCGTTCCTCACCGCACCCTACGGCCCACTTGCAGTCTACTGCAGCAGATGCGAGTGGCGCGGAGCAGCCTGCCAGTGAGAATCCCAGTGGCCCTGAGTCGGGCTCCGACCGGGTGATGCGCGGCGGCTCCTGGGACGACCCCGCCGGCTACTGCCGCTCGGCGTACCGCGGCAGGAGCGAGCCGTCCTACCGCCACCGCGACCTCGGTTTCCGCCTTTCGAGGACTGGCCCTTGGCACTCTGACCCTCTTACCCTTGTCGGCGCCCAAACCCCAGCACCACCGCAGAAGCGTAGCTTCGCGCCCTATGAGGTCTTCCGCGATCCGCTGGAGAGCGCGGGCCAGGACGGCGCCGCGTCGGCGCTCGCGGCCCCGGAGATGGTCTATCTCCCAGGCGGGACCTTCCTAATGGGCGACGAACAAGGCGGCAGCGACGAGCAGCCGGTCCACCCGGTGCGGCTCGATGCCTTTGCCCTGGGACGCACTCCGGTGACCTGGGGTGAGTACCTGGGCTTCTGCGAGGCGACCGGCAAGCACTGGCCCAAATGGTTGGAGTTGGGCAACGAGTACCATGTGGAGACCGGCAAAAACGACCGTTACAACAAGATCGGTGTCGGCCGCGCGGCGCTGGACCTGCCGGTGGTCGGTATCTCCTGGGACAACGCAGGCGCCTACTGCGCGTGGCTGAGCGAACAGACCGGCGAGCGTTACGCACTGGCCAGCGAGGCGCAGTGGGAATATGCCTGCCGTGCCGGGACTGCGACCCGCTTGTGTTGCGGCGACGACGCGGGCGGGCTGGGCGACTACGCCTGGTTCAGCGAGAATGCGGGCGGCCGACTCCATCCGGTCGGGCAGAAACGGGCCAACGCCTGGGGGTTGTACGATATGCACGGCAACGTCTGGGAGTGGTGTGCGGACTGGTATGCGGTAGACTATTATGAGCAACTTACTGGCCCGCTCGCAGCAGCCGCCAGTAACAATGAGCGCGCTACGAGTGGCGGCCAGCAGCGCGCGGGTGGCTTGCGACGTATTGCTAGAGCGTTGGTGTTCGGTGCAAACGATGCTGCAGCGAGTTACAGTGGAAACCCAGCAGGCGCCAGTGGCGCGCAGCAGTTCGCCAGTGAGAATCCCAGTGGCCCCGAGACGGGCTCCAACCGGGTGATTCGGGGCGGCTCCTGGAACGGCGACGCCGGCTTCTGCCGCTCGGCGTACCGCAGCTACGGGCACCCGTCCTACCGCGACGGCCTCCTCGGTTTCCGCCTTTCGAGGACCGTATAGCTTGGCACTTTTACCCTCTTACCCTCGTCCGCGCCGGGATGCCCGGCACCGCTCCGATGCAGCACCTCGTCCCGGCGCCCGGCGGCGCGGCGGTCATCTGATGCTGGTCCGGGTCTTCACTGCCGTTCGGCGTACCGCAACAGGACCGCGCCGTCCAATCGCAACACGGCCTTGATCGTCATCCCGGCCAGCGGCGTGCGTCGTCAGGAGCGGCCGCAGCGACCCTCTGCTACGATTAGTCCCATCAAACATTCTCATAAGAGCTAGCAGCCGGTCGGACTTTAGGCGATTTCCGAATAAGACGCTATCAAGAATCAAGCTCCGTAGG
>JACDZG010000286.1 GCA_013426805.1 Chromatiaceae bacterium | reverse complement strand
CGCAGGTGTGATCGATGTAGGCGCGCAGTGACTTGGCGGCGGCCGTCCCGGCGGGAAGGCCGTCGAGCGTCAGGGTGCGGCTGGCCCCGGCGGCGAGGGGGCCGACGGCGACCGCGGCGTCGCAGGCGGGGACGCCCGGCTGATCGACCCAGAGCGCGAGCGTGCCGGCCTCGCCCGCGGCGGTGCCGCGGTTCTGCACCGTCACGGCGGCGCTGAAGGTGCCGCCGGCGGTGGGACGGTTGGGCGTCAGGTCGATGGCGGTGACCGTGAAGTCCGGGAGTGCCTCGGCCAAGACCCGGTAGCCCTGGCTGAACTGGTTGTTGCTCTCATCGGGTTCCTGGGTCTCGCACTGGCTGTCGATGAAGGTCCACAGGGTCCGATTCCGGGCGGTGCCGGCCGGCAGGGTGATGCGCACCGTCTGGGTGGCGCCCGCCGCCAGGCTTGCCAGGCGGATCTCAGCATCCCCTGGGGCATTGCAGGCTTGGGTGTCGCGCTGGTTGGCCCAGACGCGCAGCAGCCCCGGGTCCCCGGCCTGGGTGCCGCGATTCTTGACGGTGATCTCGGCGTTGAAGGTGCCGCCGGCGAGCGGGTTGCTCGGGTTCAGGGTGACGTTGGTGACGACGAAGTCGGAGACGGATAATCCCCCGAACCCGAACCCGACCACCGGCACCGGGCTCAGGCTGTCCATCGTGGTGCCGTTGCCGAGCTCGCCGTACCCGTTGTCTCCCCAGGCCCAGAGGCTGCCGTCGGTCTTGCGGGCCAGGGTGTGAGAATAGCCGGCTGAAACGGCCGCGACCCCGGTCAGGACCTGGACCGGCGTTGAGCGCTGGGTGCGGGTGCCGTCGCCGAGCCGGCCGTCATAGTTGTATCCCCAGGCCCAGAGGCTGCCGTCGGTCTTGATGGCCAGGGTGTGAAACTCGCCGGCCGTCACGGCCGCGACCCCGGTCAAGACCTTGAGCGGCCTATGCCGGTCGGAGGTGGTGCCGTTGCCGAGCTGGCCGTAATTGTTGTATCCCCAGGCCCAGAGGCTGCCGTCGCTCTTGAGGGCCAGAGAGTGAGCAGCCCCGGCCGCCACGGCCGCGACCCCGGTCAGGATCTGGACCGGCGTATGACGCGTGGTGGCGGTGCCGTCGCCGAGCCGGCCCTTCCCGTTGTCTCCCCAGGCCCAGAGGCTGCCGTCGGTCTTGATGGCCAGGGTGTGAAAATAGCCGGCTGACACGGCCGCGACCCCGGTCAGGACCTGGACCGGCGTCAACTGATCGGTGGTGGTGCCATCGCCGAGCTGGCCGTACTCGTTGCCGCCCCAGGCCCAGAGGCTGCCGTCGGTCTTGATGGCGAGGGAGTGAGAGTAGCCGCCTGACACGGCCGCGACCCCGGTCAGGATTTGGCGGATCGTCGGCGTCGAGTAGTATCCCAAGGCCCAGAGGCTGCCGTCGGTCTTGATGGCCAGATAGCCGGCTGACACGGCCGTGACCCCGGTCAGGACCTGGACCCGCTTTGAGCGATTGGTGTGGGTGCCGTCGCCGAGCGGGCCGGTCCCCCAGGCCCAGAGGCTGCCATCGGGCTTGAGGGCCAGGCTGCGCCGCACGCCGGCAGACAGCCGCTGCATCTCCGGAGTGCCACCCGCGGCCACCGCCGCCGCCCAGGGCGAGAGGAGCAGCGCATCCAGCCCGGCGGCATTGACCTGTAAGGTCAGGCTGGCTGAACCGGCGGCGCGCGCGACCCCGTCATAGGATCCGACCGGCAAGGTGAACAGCAGATCCTGGGCCGTCTGCTCCAGGTCGTCCGATGCCGACGGCGCATTCAGATCCACCCGCACGGTCACCCAGCCCGCGGCGCCCACCTGCGCGCGCAACGCGGCGGCGCTGCTCAGCGCCGCGTCGGCGGGCGCCGGCAGCCCGGCCGCGGCCGGGCCCAGGGCCAGACTCAGTGCCAGTGTCAAACACAAAGCAAGAAGCGCCGCGCG
>JACDZG010000119.1 GCA_013426805.1 Chromatiaceae bacterium | reverse complement strand
AAACAACGGCGTGAGCGATCGGGCTAAACACTGCCAATGTGACGAAGTAGAACTAACCACTAACCACTAACCACTAACCACTAACCACTAACCACTAACCACTAACCACTGCCTCATGACCGACCCTTTCGCCTGGCTGACCGAACCTTGCCCGTCCCCTGACGCAACCGCCGCCGCCGCGGCGCGTGAGCGTCAGGATCAACTCACCAAACCCCGCGGCGCCTTGGGTCGTCTGGAGTCCGTGGCGATCCAACTGGCGGCACTGCAGGGCAGCGTGACGCCGCGTGTCGATCCGGTGCAGATCTGTCTGTTCGCCGCCGATCACGGCGTGACGGCGGAAGGGATCTCCGCTTTTCCCCAGTCGGTGACGGTCGAGATGGTGCGCAATATCGCCCACGGCGGGGCGGCCATCTCGGTCCTGGCCCGCAGCCTGGGGGCCGGGTTGGAGATCATCGATTGCGGCAGCCGTGAAGATCCTGGAGTGATCGCCGGGGTTCGCGGCGAGCGCGTGGGTGCCGGCACCGCAAACATCGCACTGGAACCGGCGATGACCAGAGCACAACTCGCGCAGGCGTTGCTGGTCGGGCGCGACGCCGCGCGGCGCGCCGTCGCCGGCGGAGTGCGGGTGGTGATCGGCGGTGAAATGGGCATCGGCAACACGACCACCGCCGCGGCCGTGGGTTGCGCACTCTTGGGGTTGCCGGCCGCGGATCTAGTGGGTCCGGGGACCGGGCTCGATGGCGCGGGGATACGTCGTAAGGTGCAGGTGGTCGATCGTGCCCTGGCCCGCCATGCGGTTGCCGGACAGGATCCGCTGGTCGTGCTGGAACGACTCGGCGGCTTCGAAATCGCCGCGCTGGCCGGCTGCTACCTGGGCGCCGCCCAAGGGGGCGTGGCCCTACTGGTGGACGGTTATATCACGACCGCGGCGGCACTGGCGGCCTGCCGGATCAACCCGAGTCTGGGTGCCTGGCTGTTGTTCTCCCACGGGTCCGCCGAGCCTGGTCACCGGCGCTTGCTCGCCGCCCTGGATGGGACGCCGTTGTTGGATCTGGGGATGCGGCTGGGGGAGGGCAGCGGGGCGGCCATGGCGGTGCCGGTGCTGCGCCTGGCCTGCGATCTGCACGCCGGTATGGCGACCTTCGCGCAGGCCGGAGTCTCGGGTTGAGCATCCCGTCCGATCGTTTCATCGTGCTATTGCGCCACGGGGAGGTCTTGGGCGGGGCGCGCTTTCGCGGCGGTCATGACGATGCGTTGAGCGATGCAGGTTGGGCGCAATTACGGGCCGCGGTGCGTGGGGAGAACGACCTCAAGCACATCGTCAGTTCACCGTCACGCCGCTGTGCAGACTTCGCCCGCGCGTTGGCGGCTGAGCGCGGGGTGCCGCTGGACGTCCGCCCGCTCTTGGCCGAGCGCTGCTTCGGCGACTGGGAAGGTTTGGCCGCGCACCAGATACCGGCCGCGGAGCTGACGCGGTTCTGGGACGACCCGGTCGGCTATACGCCGCCCGCGGCGGAGCCTTTCGCGAACTTCCGGCAACGTGTCCTGGCGGGGTGGCACCAGTTCACCGCCGTCGGCGCGGCACACACCCTGGTCTTGACCCACGGGGGTGTGGTGCGGGTCATTCTCGCCGAGGTGTTGGGGATGAACGATTGCTCGGGGATGCTGATCGAAGTCCCGCCCGGGAGCATGACGCGGCTGCGCATCCCGGTGTCCCCCGGCCGGCCGAGTGTCATGGCTCATGGCGTAATCGACCGATGACGCTGGTGCCTGGTCTGCGCCCGCTCTGGATCGCCGGGCGCTTCCTGACCCGCTTTCCTTTGCCGGACCCAGGGGTGATCGAACCGGCCGAACTGGGTCAGGCGGTCCCCTGGTATCCGTGGATCGGGTTGCTGCTGGGTCTGGTCATCAGTGGGGCCGCCCTGGTGGTGGGGCCGGCGGTGCTGAATGGACCGCCCGGGGTCGCCGCGGCCCTGGTCCTGGCACTGTGGGTGTGGTCCACCGGGGGACTGCATCTGGATGGGCTGGCGGATACCGCTGATGCCTGGGTCGGCGGCCTCGGCAGCCGCGAGCGCACGCTGGCGATCATGAAAGACCCCAGCAGCGGGCCGGCGGGGGTCAGTGCTCTGGTGTTGGTGCTGATCGCGAAATTCGCGGCCTTGGAGGCATTGATCGGGGCCGGGGAGGTGTGGCTGCTGTTGTGGGCACCGCTGATCGCGCGGGCGCAGTTGCCGCTGCTGCTGCTGTCCACGCCTTACGCCCGCCCGCAGGGGATGGCCGCGGACCCGGCGCGGACTGCGCCTCCCTGGGCTTCGCGTCTGGCGATTATCTTTGCGGCCGGTGCCGTATGGTTCGCACTCGGCTGGACGGGCCTCTTGCTGCTGAGCGCGGCCGGCGGGCTGTACTGGCTGGTCCGGCGCACTCTGATGGCGCGTCTGGGTGGCTTCACTGGGGATACGGCCGGTGCCTTGGTGGAATTGACCGAGGCCCTCGTGCTGCTCCTGTCGGCGCTCGAATGCGGGGCTGGTTCCTGCCGCTAAAGTGCCGGCCTCCGGTCGCGTCAGTCGCCCCGGTCACCGGCTGTTGAGCCGACGTGGTCCGAAGCGTTTCGGAAATCGCCTGAGGCGATTTCCGGGGTGTCCTTGGGGCCTCGCTTCCATCGAACTGCCCCGATACGCTCCTAATGTCCTGCTCCGTGCTCAGCGGCATCCTGCCGCGCCCGGTTCCCTGATACGGTTCCTGAATCCTTGTCCCTCTGATGGTTAGGATAGGCGTCTGAAGGGTCCCCGCCTACGGCGATCGTTCCCGTCGCTCCCGAAGAAAAATCCCGAATCGATGTAGGAATATACCTACACTCACCATTTCTTCTCACGACGGTCGGCGCCGAGGATCCCGGTGACGACCCGCGACCAACCGCGGGATAGAGTACGGATCAATCCCGGCGGCTGGCGTTCTGAGATGGCTCGATCGGTGTGGCGGGTGTTGCATTCGCACTGGGATGCTTGTGCAAGCAACGCAATGAAGGCGTCGGGCGGGATGGGTGGGCTGAACAATGCGCCCTGAGCCTCGTCACAATGATGGGCGCCCAGTAACTCCAGTTGGGCCGGCGTCACCACGCCCCCGGCGACGACCTTGATGCGGAATGAGTGCGCGAGGGCGATCAGCGCCCCCACGAAGCCGGCGGCCTCCGGATCCGTTTCCAGGTCGCGAACCAGAACGGGGTCGAGCCGCACCCGACTGACCGGTAGAGACTTGATCCGGCGTAGCGGGGTAGGGCCGGCGCCGAAGCGGTCCAGAGCGATCCTGATTCCCAGGTCATGGATACGGTTCAGTGCGGTGATCGTCCAGTCGTTAGCGTCGCTGATCGCCGTGGTATCGACCAGCACTTCGAACGGATTTCCTCCCGCGCTGACGCTCGCGGCGAGACGCTGCAGCAGTCGTTCCACATGTACCGGTTGCAGATGAAGGGATGACAGGTGGAGCGATATCCGGGGTGGTGACCGGTTCGGGAGTGTCCATGCCCGCGTCTGAATCGCCACCGATTGCAGTGCCCAGTGCTCGAAGGGGACGATCAGGCCGGACTTTTCCGCCGCGGGGACGAAAGCCTCCGCAGCGACCTGGTCCAGGTCGTCACGCTCCCAATACAGCATGGCCTCGCAACTGCGAATGCGCAAGTTACGCATGCTCACGCGCGGCTGGTAGTGCAGACCGAGTTCTTGAAGTTTCAAGGCGCAGTGCAGTTGCGATTCCATCCGGTTCCCGTTCCAGGTCCAGGCTTCGCTGGCTTTACCAAAAAAGCGATAGGTGATGCCGCCGGCACTGTTGGCCGAGTACATCGCCTGATCGGCGCAGCGCAGCAGCTCCTCGGCGTTGGCCGCGTCCTTGGGAAAGACGGCGATACCGATGCTGGCCCCGACGTAGAGTTCCCTGCCGTTGTCGCGGAACGCGGTCTGCGACAGTTGGCGCAGTACCTTGTCGGCGATATTTCCGGCCAATTGCTCGCTCTTGAGTGCGGGTATCAAGATGG
Source organism: Chromatiaceae bacterium (assembly GCA_013426805.1). GTDB lineage: Bacteria > Pseudomonadota > Gammaproteobacteria > Chromatiales > Chromatiaceae > Thiodictyon. The sequence continues at coordinate 16,473 of JACDZG010000119.1, read as the reverse complement.
CGAACTCGTCTCCGGACACGCGGGCAACCAGATCGGTCGCGCGGACCGCACTCTTGAGTTGCTCGGCAACGAATCGGAGCAGTCGATCCCCGGTCTGGTGACCGAACGAGTCATTCACGTCTTTGAAGCCATCCAGATCCAGAAAGAGGATTCCCACGAGATATTTCTCGCGCTTCCCCTCGACCAGGGCACGGTTCAGTTGGGCAAGCAGGTTTGGACGATTGGGCAGTTCGGTGAGGTCGTCGTAGTGGGCCAATCGGATGAGTTCGTGCTTGGCGTTTTCCTGGCTGGTCATGTCCGAGCCGATACAGACGTAGCGGATCGGCATGCCTTCGTCGTCGCGAATCTCGTTGATGCTCACCCATTCAAGGTATGCCTCACCCCCTTTGCGGTGGTTCCAGACCTCGCCTTGCCAGTGCCCCTGATCGTGTAGCGCCTGGATCACCTGTCTGGTCAAGTGAACGTTTGCCGTGTCGGTACGGAAAACGGTCGGCACCGTGCCCAACGCGTCGCTTGCCGCATAGCCGGATAGGGTGGTGAAGGCCGGATTCACGGCGATGGTCCGGTAGTCGGCGTCGGTGACGATCACGCCCTGGGAGGTGTGCTCGACGACACTGGCCGCCAGCGCGAGGCCGGACTCCAGTTCCCGCAACCCGGACACGTCGAACAAAGCGGATCGTAACGGACCCTCTGGGGTGTCGCCCAGGTTCAGGGTCACGAGACACATCGGCAGTTGGCTGTCTGCGCTGAGGGCCAGGTCGATCTCGCACGTATCGAAGGCACCGGCGACCGCGAGTCGCTCAAGATGCGCCTGGAGCGTGGGCCTGCTTGATGGGACGCAGCGATCGAACAGACTCGTGCCGGCGAGTTCAGCCGGCGCTTCGGTCAGCAGCGCGGCGGCGGTGGCATTGGCGCGCTGAATGAGGGCTGTCCGATCCATGACCAGGAGGCAGGCGGGCGAGCGTTCGAAGAGATCGCGGAAGCGCGATCTCTCCCCGAGATCGTCAGGGCCGTCGTGTGGCTCCGGCGCCGACCAAGGTGCCAGCGCGAGTTGTCCCGCCACCGCCATGGCGGCGCTGCCGCCGAGTCGGGTTGCGGGACTCGGCGTTTGCTCATTCGTGCTTGACGACCACGCCCGGGGGCGCAGGTAAACGACAGTTGGACTGACGATCGGCATCGGCATGCTTGTTCCTCGATCCGTGCTAACGGCAAGATAACGCGTCCGGGCATGTGCGGCCGATCCGTTCGATAACGGATGTACATCTGAATTTTCGCGCAGCTTAGATCTCCTGCACTTCCGTTTCTGTGATGGGCTTCTCGTTTTCTGACTTTCTGCGGCGTGCATCACAAGTCGCGCATCCGTCATCTTCAGGAGGGACGAAGTCGGTCGCACCAGGCGTGCGCGGCGGAGATCACCTCTTGCGGGTCCAGCGTGGTCGGGGTGCCGTCGCGGATGACTTGGCGACCCTGGACCCATACCTGACGGACCTGATGACGCCCGGCCGAATAGACCAGTTGCGAGACTACATTGTAAATAGGCTGGGTATAGGAGTCACGCAGGTCGACTGCCACCAGATCCGCGGACTTACCGGGTTCGATCGACCCGATCTCGCGTTCCAGTCCCAGCGCGCGCGCGCCGTTGATGGTTGCCATGCGCAGCGCGACAGCGGCCGGGACGACCGCGGCCGAGCCGGCGACTCCCTTGGCCAGCAGGGCGGCGGTGCGCATTTCGCCGAACAGGTTGAGATCATTATTGCTGGCCGCCCCGTCCGTACCCAGGGCGACATTCACGCCGGCGGCCAGCAGTCGCGCCACCGGACAGAACCCGCTGGCGAGCTTCAGGTTGGATTCCGGACAGTGCACGACCTGGGCGCCGGCCGTTGCCAAACGTTCGATTTCTGCTTCCTCCAGTTGCGTCATGTGGACCGCCACCAGTCCGGGTCCGAGCAGGCCCAGCGCGTCCAGGCGCGCGAGTGGACGCTCCCCGTGGTCGCGCAGGGATTGAACGATCTCATCCCGGGTCTCGTGCAGATGCAGGTGAATCGGCACTTCCAGTTCGTCGGCCAGCATCCGCACCCGGCCCAAGGCGGCATCGCAAACGGCATAGGGCGAGTGCGGTGCGAAGGCGACCCGGATCAGCGGGTGGTCACGATAGTAGGCGTGCAGCGCCAGACCCTTGGCGATACAGGTGTCGGCGCTGTCGGCGTAGCTGGTGGGAAAATCCACCACGACCAGGCCGATGACCGCGCGTATCCCGGCGTCCGCCGCCGCCTGCGCGGTGACCTCCGGGTAGAAATACATGTCGTTGAAGCAGGTGACGCCGCCACGTAACATCTCCAGGATTGCCAGCCGGCCGCCGTCACTGACGAAGCCCGGATCGACCCAGCGTTTCTCGATCGGCCAGATATGCGCGTGCAGCCAGGTCATGAGCGGCAGATCATCGGCCAGTCCGCGCATCAAGGTCATGGCCGCATGGGTATGGGCATTCACCAGGCCCGGCAGCAGGGCGTGGCCGGGCAGTTCCAGTACCCGATCGGCCGTGATGGACTCGCGTGCCTGTGCCGACGGCAGCACCGCGAGGATGCGCCCATCCGCGACCGCGACCGCATGCTCTTGGAGCTCCCGGTTCCGGGGGTCCACTGGGATCAGCCACTGGGGGTGGATCAGGAGGTCGGCGTGCATGAATCAGGTCCTATTGCGGCAGGGTGCGAATCGGCGACAATGCCGTCTAACATCCTACCCGAGAGTACCCGATGGTCACTAATTTGCCCGCTACCCCCACGCCTGATGATGCCGCCCTCTGGCACGCTGGTCGGCTCTATTTGACGGATCAGCGTTGGCTACCCGAGCGTGCCGAGTTTCTGGTCCTGGACGACGCCAGGTCAGTGGCCATCGCCATCCGCGACATGGTGGTGCGCGGGGCGCCGGCGATCGGTGTCGCCGCGGCCTATGGCGTGGTATTGGCCGGCCGCGACGCCTACCAGTCGGCCGGCGCGGGCTGGAAGGACGCGATCACGGCCGACCTCGACCGGTTGCGGGAGGCCCGTCCGACCGCCGTGAATCTGGCCTGGGCCGTGCGCCGCATGGCCCGTCTGATCGCCGCTCTGAATGGCGCAGACCCGGCCCCGGCACTGCTGGCGGAAGCCCTGGCGATCCATGAGGAAGACCGTGCCGCCAATCGTCGGATGGGCGATTTAGGGGCCGAACTGATCGCCGGGCCGACCGACGTCATCACCCACTGTAACGCCGGCGCCATCGCCACCGGCGGCTACGGCACTGCGCTGGGGGTGGTGCGCAGTGCCTATGCCGTGGGGAAGATCGGGCGGGTTTACGCGGATGAGACCCGACCCTGGATGCAGGGTGCGCGTCTCACCGCCTGGGAGTTGATGCATGCGGGCATCCCGGTGACCTTGCAGGCCGACGGCGCGGCCGCCAGCCTGATGGCCGGTGGTGGCATCGGTTGGGTGATCGTCGGCTCCGACCGCATCGCCGCCAATGGCGATGTCGCCAACAAGATCGGGACCTATGGGCTGGCGGTGGTGGCCCGCTACCATGGTGTAAAAGTGATGGTCGCCGCGCCGACCTCCACCGTCGACATGGAACTGGCCAGCGGCGCTGAGATTCCGATCGAGGAGCGTGATCCGCAGGAACTGCTGTCCTGCGGCGGTCGGCGTCTGGCGCCGGCCGGTTGTGCGGCCCGCAATCCGGTGTTCGACGTGACTCCTGCCGCCTTGGTCGATGCCATCGTCACCGAGCGGGGTGTGGTCCTGGCGCCGACCGCGGCGAAGATGCGGGCATTGATGGGATAAGCGCTTAGGCGCTTGGCGGCAATCGCCTTAGATACCGCCCTTGCCCGGACGCCCGAGGATTTCGAGCTTGACGTTGGCGACGCCCTTGTTGACCAGCCCGATCTCGCGGGCCGCGGCACGGGAGAGGTCGATGACGCGGCCGCGGGCGTAAGGTCCGCGGTCGTTGATGCGGACCACGACACTTCTGCCGCTGCGGGTATCGGTTACCCGCACCTGCGTGCCCAGGGGCAAGGTTTTGTGAGCGGCGCTGAGGGCGTGCTTATTGTAGGCGGCGCCGCTCGCGGTCTTACGGCCATGGAAGCGGTCGTGATAGTAGGACGCCTTACCGGATTGGGTGCTGCCGCCGCGGGATGCGGCCAGGGTGTCGATGCTGGTCATGAGTCCGGTCATCAGCATCGCGGCGATCAGGGCACTGGAAACCAATGTCTTGTTCATAAAGAGCCAACCGTTTGGTTCGGACTAGCCGGCTGCCTGCTGCCCAGGATGGGTGGAGCAGCCGTCCAATCGTTTGCGGATGGTCAGGATGTTACGGGAAAACCCTATATCGGGTAAACCCTAAATTAGCGACTTGTGATATGCATCACATCGGCGACACGCGGTCAGCAGTCCGTAATGAGCCGCCAACCCGTTTTTGATCAGTGTCTTGAGCGCGATTCATCAGCACCGTGCGATGACGCGAAAAATGCGCTGTTTGGTAGCGAAAATCGCATCAACCGCCAGTTTCGGTGCTGTTGGCGCAACGCCGGGTTATCCTGCGGGTGTTCGGGTCGCGGTGTCGATGCGTCTGAACGTCCGTACCAGGGTCGTGATCCGCTGGTCCCAGGTATTGGCCTGCGCATGAGCGCGGATTGCGCTGCTGTCCCAACGCCGCTGCAGCGCGGCGGCAAGGGCGCCGGCGAGGGCACGCGGGTCGCCGAATGGAACGATGGTCCCCAGGGCCGCGTCACTGACCACCTCGCGATTACCTCCCACGTCCGTCGTGACAACCGGCAGGCCGCAGGCCATGGCTTCCAGAAAGCAGTTGGCCCAGCCCTCGTTACTGCTGGCCAGTACGAATACATCCGCGGCGGACAGGGGCTCGGCCAGTCGCTCGGGCGGCAGATGTCCGAGGAAATGCACGCGTGTGCCAAGGTCCTGGGCGGCGACGCGCTCACGCAGCGTTGCGGCAAAGTCACCCTCGGCTCCGGCGCCGCCGACGATCAGATAGTGCAGCCGCGGATGGTTCCGGACCAGCTCCGGGAGGACCTCGATCACGCGGTGGAATCCCTTACGCTCCACCAGTCCGCCGACCGAGATCAGCACCTGCGCGTCGATCGGGAGGCCGAACCGGGCCCGCATGGCGGCGCGCTCGAGCGGACGGAAGCGCTCCGGGTCCACGCCATTGCCGACCACTTGGATCTTCTCGGCGGCGGCACCCAACTCGGCGGCCAGGCGGGCCAGGGAGCCCGACACGGCAAACAGGTGCGCGGCCTCCGTGCAGGTCCGGATCAGGCGCTGCCGTTTCGTGGGGTCGCGACTGTGCGGAACCTCGGTACCGCGCAGCGTGACCGTCACCGGCTTGCCGAGCCAGCGGCCGAGCCGGGTCGCGGCATAGCCGTCCGGATAGCCGAAATGGGCGTCGATGACATCGAAGGTCTCCCGCCGCCGGTAGAGCAGCGGCAGGGCGCCGAGGGCCATCATGAGCCCGTCCGCCCCGCGCCCCAGGATGGGCAGTGATGGGAAGCGCGGGAACCGGACAGTGAATCCGGCTTGGATTTCAGTGCTTGTGGCCGGGGGGCGATAGAGGGGGTAGTGACGGCGCACCAGTGGGTCGAGGGGCGAGGCCGGGCGCGGCGAAACGACCCAGAGCGGCAGGATCTGGCCGACCCGGAACATCCGTTCGCGCACGAAGAGCCCGCTGCCCGGTTGAGCCGCATGGGGAAACAGTGAGCTGAAGACCAGCAGCCGGGGCGGGGTCGGCGGGCGCGGGCTGGAATTCACCAGGACCGCAGCCACGCGAGTGTCCAGTGCTCGACCTGTCCGCGCCAGCGATGCGACGCGAAGGTGTGGTCGGCGTCAGGCAGGTCGCGCCGTTCGACGGCCGTGCCCGCACACCAGTTCGACCAGGCACGCTCGGTCGTCAGCAGCCTCGCAAATTCACGTGCGATCAGATCGTTGCCGCTCAGAATCAGCAGCACCCGGCCGTCGAACCGGCGCAGGCTGCGCAGCATCCGGTCCGGCAAGGGTGCCGCAGCGCCGACGGCCGGCCGTTCGGGCGCCGGGGGCGGTGCCCTGGTGGCCCCGCGGAACCGGCGCAAGCCGCGGAGCGCATCGCGTAGATCGACCCTTCCGGAGCATAGCTTGGACCAGAACTCGCGGCTCAACACGCGGCGCGGGTAATAGTGTCTGAGGAAGGCGTGCGCCTCGCCCGCGGCGGTGTGCGCCCAGGGATTCAGCAGGACCAGACCGACGACCCGTGGGTCGTGCGGTGCATAGAACGAAACGGCGGTCGCCGCATCGCAGAGCCCCCACAGGACCACCTGTTGCAGTCCGGGAACTGCGCTGAAGAGCCGTTCCACGGCGGCGGCGATATCGTCCTGAATGTCCTCGAAGGTGCGTGTGCCCCCGTCGCTGTCACCCATGCCGCGCAGGTCGAAGCGCAGGGTCGGGATGCCGGCCGCCGCGAGCCGCCGGGCAAGCAGCACGAATTGACGGTGACTGCCGACCCGGTACTGAGGGCCGCCGACGACCACCAGCACCGCGCGCCGCGCGGCGGTCGCGCCGTGATGGAGGATCCCCAGCAGTTGCACGCCGACACACTCGAAGAGGAGCGGCGATTCGGGTTCAGCAAGGCGCATCACGAATCTGCTCCAGACGGCTGACGGTCGACGCGATGAGTGTGACCGCTTCGACGATCTCCGTGGTGGCCCAGAAGGAGTCCCCGACAATCGGCTGCACGCCGAGGCGCAGACCCGCCTCGGACCAAACGCGGGTGCAGCGATGGACGGTGGGCGGCAGAGGCTGATCCGGCGTGGCGACCAGCTGAAACCAGTCGACGGTGCCCACCCGATCGGCGTCCGGCGGTGCGAGCGAGGTCTCCTCAATGCTCGCCATGAGTGCCGCGGATAAGCGATAGCCGGCGATCTCGAGCCAGCCGTCCGCGGCCATGCGCTCGCGCAGGCTGGCGGCGGTGGCATGGCTGCCGCGCATGAGACCGGCGGCGAGGCGCAGGCGCAGCAACTGCTGGACCAGTTGGGCGCCGCTGATGATGGGTTGCCATAGGATCAAGCGGGGCACCCTGATCGGTGCCGCGGCGAGCAAGTCCAGGGTGAGCAGTGCGCCGCCGCGCACGGCAAGGAGGTCGACCCGCACGGCGCCCTGCCCGAGCAGCCAGGCATGGACGCAGTTCAGGTCCGCGATCCAGGTGTCCCAGGTGGCGTCGCCGAGTTCACCCGCGCTGTCGCCAGTGCCGTAGAGGTCCGGCAGCAGACAGCCGATCCCGCGCGCGGCCAGGGCCTGGCCCAACAGGTGCAGGGTGCGACGTGACTTATTGAGTTCTTCCAGCAGCGGCGGTACCACCAGTACCCAGTGGTGCGCATTTGCCGGCTCCGGCGGCTGCACGCCGACACTGAACAACGGCCCGCGGTGACCCTCCAGGAAGTGTGCGCGCAGCACGAGCCGCGGTCAGGTTGCGAGACTGGCGAGCACCCAGGCATGCAGGGAGCCCACCGTCTCGAAGGTTTCGGCGGTGATCGTGTCATCGTCCACGCGCAGCTCGAAGCGTGCTTCGAGCGCGGTGAGCAGGTCGACCACGGCCATCGAGTCGAGTTCCGGAACGCTGCCGAGCAGCGGCGTGCCCGCGGTGAAATCCTCAGCGCGCGCGCCGAGTCGCAGGACGTCGCGCAGAACCGCGATGGTGTCGGAAACAGCAAGCATAGCGGGTGCGGCTCTCGTGTAGATCTGTGCGTCTGGATCCTGGTCGGGACCTCGATTGTCGTTCCGGCCGAACGAGGCGCGTCCAGCCGCTGTGAAGCGCCGGGATGGCGTTGCCACGAATACTGGCCGCTGCGTGGTGGCCGGAACGATGCGCGATCCTCCCGGCGGCAAGCCGTTGGCGGCTCGCGCAGGATTCTACACCAGGTCAGGCGCGGCTGCCGGATTGACGTCCAGGCGAAGTTGCGATCAAAACCGATGGGGTGGGAGGGCTGACGGGCGTAATCCCGCCGACCCGACCCGATCGCCCCTCAGTTCGGATCCGGCGGCATCGCCAACCCTTCGAGTCCAGTGCCCGAAAGTTCCGGGTCGCGAGTACGCTGCGATAATTGAGCCGACGCAGCTTCTTTCGACGCCGCAGCGGCAAGACCGCGAAGCGGCACGCCTGCAATGATCTCTTGACTTTCGTGTGCGCCGTGGGATATTCAATGCATCCCGTATGGGCAAATGACTTGGGCATGGCTGGTCGACTGGATCACTCCGTCGTCTCTGCGCAATTCTGGCTTACGCCGGCGGGTCGCCGTGGGCCGGAACCGACATCCGGGTCGCGGCTCCCATTGAGGCCTTCGGCACCGGCATCGACTATGTACTGACCCTCGACGGCTGCGCCGACCTGGTTCAGGTTGATGTTCTGGACCAGGCCCCCCCGACCCAACTGACCGCCGCTGCGGCGACCAGCCGCGCCGATGATCCCAGCGCCTGTGAGATCCCCTTCACCCTGACCGGTACCGGCCGCGAGCAGCCGCGGCTGCGCATCGTGCGGGCCGGGGGCAGCCAGGAATACGCCGAGACCTTCCTCCAGGAGACCCGCCCGCCGGAGTTGACCATCGAGTCGGTGGCCATCGAGGAGGAGGGCGGCATCCAGTACCTGCGGGCGGTGCTCGCCGCCGCGGACGATACCGACCTGGCCTATCTCCACCTCAGCCTCACCGGTATCCGTGCCTCGGACTTGCGCCGGGTCGGGGGCGTGGTGGCAGGCGCCCGGGAGTCCGCCTTTCTCAGTACCGGGACCCCGGTGCGCCTGACTCCCAACGCCGACGACCAGCAGCGCTTCTCCGCGCGGTTGCCCCTGACCACGCCGCTCAGCGCAGAGGAGGTTCGGCGCAACGCCCTGGTGCTGGTCGAGGCCACGGCGGCGGACGCCTCAGGCAACCAAACCTCGCTGGGCGATGTTCGCAATCTGGGGGATACGGTGGAGGAGGGGGTGCTGGGCTTCTCCGTCGCCCCCAGTGCTCTGGTCTTCACCGATATGCTCCAGTCGGCGCGCATCATCCCGACGGTGAGCTACGAGTTCCGCGGGCCGACCCCGATTCCCGGGTCCGGGCAGGGGGTGAGCTACAGCTCCTCCGATCCGGGGGTGGTCAGCGTGGGGGCGGACGGGCTGGTCTATCCGCTGGCGGAGAACCCGGGGCACCCGGTGACGGTCACAGTGAGCTTCCCCGGCCAGGCGAGCGTTGCGATCCCGGTCAGTGTCGACTTCAGCCGCCACCTGACCCGCCTGGACTACGCCGGGCGGGACCAGGGGCCGTTCCACCTGCCGGGGCTCAACCGCTACTACCCACTGCCGGCTCTGGAGGCGGTGTTCGACGACGGCAGCCGTGCGCCCCTGGTGGACTCCCTGGAACGCAGCTACAGCCTGGATGCCGCCAGCGCCGGCCTGCTGCGCCTGGACGAGGCCCGCGGCCTGGCGGCGGCGGCGATTTCGGCGGAGACCCCGCTCCAGCTGCGGGTTGCCCTGGTGGCGGACCCCGTGGTCTTTGTGGATATCCCGATAACCTCCGCCGACGCCCGCCCCACCCTGGCCCTGGAAGTCCCGGCGCGCATTGAGGTCGGCCAGACCCTGACCCTGCTCGCCAATGCGGCGGACGACACCCCGCCCGCGGTGCGCGTCACGGACCCGGCGGCGGGGTCCATCGTCACCGTCGGCCAGACGGGCCTGGAGGGTCGCAAAGAAAAACGTGAGGTACGCCAGCCAGTGCACCGTCAGGCGCTGGGCCTTGGCGATGCGTTCACGGGCCCGCGTGGGCAGGTCGGCCGCGTCGGCGAGGCGCGACAGGCGCGCCCATACGGCGGCGAAACGGGTGGCGATCTGTGCCACGGATTGCACCTGTCCCGTCTCCACCTCATAGGGATGATCGAGGTGGCCCAGTTCGCGGATCAGTTCACGGGCCTCGGCTTGGCGTGCCTGGGCCTGCGTTTGGTCGACTTCGGCCTGCACCCCGCCGCGCGCAGCGTGATGATCAGGTGCAGCGCCACCACCAGGCGGCACAGCCACCGCATCCCGGCCGGGGTCGCCAAGGCGCTCGCCACCGCTGGCGGAAGGCACTCCCCCACCAGCGGCAGCGCCGTGCGCCAACTGCGCAGGGTACTGCGGGGCACCCCCAGCGCCGCAGCCACCTGCCGCAGCGGCTCGCCCGCCGCCAACCGCGCCTCGGCCGCCTCAAGCTGTTGCGCCTGCTCCAGGCGCGAGCGGCGCGTGACCTGCCTGGCACCGCCCGCCTCAACAAGAAGATCTATCAGGAATACGAGATGGAGCGTTCAAGCTCCGAATAGCCGTAAACAGTCAGGGTCGCCGCGCCGACTTTGATCAGCGTTTCGGCCAGCCTTAAGCGGTGGTTTGCCGATCCAAGGCTGACGCCGCAGACTCCTGGTCGCCGGCCGACACGATGACCAAGGCCGACGCTCCACGAGCCAGCCGAATGACGGTGAAGGCCTGGGCGCCGACCAACGGAAGGTCACAGTTTGATATCCAGTTCCACGAAGTTGTGGGGCGCCCAGGGTCCGTTGAAGTCCATGGCGTAGCTGTCGTCGAAGGGCTGCGCGGCTTGCATCACGGTCTGTTCGAATCGCTCCAGATTGTCGCGCGGCACCAGGCAGGCGAGATTCATGATCTCTTTTTCCGTGCGACAGTTATTGCGCTTGAGTTCGCGGCAACAGGTCCGCATCACGGCTTCGATGCGGTCGGTCGCGTCCTCGCGCTCTTGCTCCAGCAGATCGGCGAAGGCGCGCCCGAGGGTGATGGTCTGGTCTTGGGTCAGGGCCGCGCCGTCGCGGAAGACTTCGTCGCGCAGTTCCCGCAGCTCGGTGTGGATGGCGACGAAATGCTCGAAGATATTGGGTACGTCCAGGACCAGGCGCATACCCATCTCCACCGCGTCCTCCACCCGCTTGAGCTGGCTCAGGAAGGCGGATTGGTTGTCCTTGAGGATGCGGGCAATCGCCGTGTCGTCATCGGCCACCAGGCCGAAGGCGGTGGGCAGGGGGGTCACCGTTTGCAGCACCTGCTTGAGCACTCCCTGGTGGGCGGCCAGGTAACGCCGCTGGGGGCGGATACGCCCGCTGGGCAGGTCGCTGACGACCGCGGCGACCCGCCCGTCGCCGATGGTGTAGACCAGGCCCTCATCGAGCCCGATGGTGCCCAGCTCCTGCCGACCCTGATCAGGGACGATGGCGTAGATGTAGCGCCCGAGCGCCGTGGCTCGCTTGCTCGGTGATGGCATGATCGGGCCTCTCGCTCAACGGCGGGTTGTCATGGGTGGTGCCTTAACGCGCTACCCGGACCTGGGGGCGGGTGTCAAACCCGCCCCAACGCCAAGTCGATGTCTGGATATCGGTTGCGAAGACTATAGCACGCGTTCGCGCGGCGCAGGGACGGCCTGCGGGCGCCGTGACCGGCCGCTGATGCGGGCAACCACTTCGTCGACTGGGGATTCATCCAGTGAGTTGCCGTCGCGGCGGACCTTGGCGACATCCATGTCGAGGATGTCGCGGCAGATGTCGCGGAAGAACAGGTTGTCGGCGCGCGGGCTGAGCTTGCAGTTCTGCAGGACGGTCGCGATGGCGATACAGGCGCGCAGGGTCGGGCGGTGATGGTTGACGCTCTGCTCGCGCAGGTCGCGGACGATATCCACCACGATCGCCGCTTCGCTGGCCGGCAGTCCGGACTTGGCCTGGGTGACCCGGATCTCGGTCTCCCGGTCATAGTGACTGACTTTCATCGTGATCATGCGGTCCATCAGGGCATCCTGGGTTTTATGGGTGCCCGCGTATTCTTCCGGATTGGAGGTGAAGATCACCCGAAATTCCGGATGGACCTGAAGATAGCCGGCGCCTTGATGACGGCGGTTCGGCAGATTCAGGATGCCCTCGCCCAGGATACTGAGAAAGAGGTTGTTGACCTCGGGGCGGGAGCGGTTGAATTCGTCATAAATCAGCGTCTCGCCGTTGATGCAGGCGGTGGTGACGCGATTGTCGATCCAGAAGGTGCGGACCTCTTCCTCGGTCTTGACCACCGAATGAATGAAGTTATCGACCAGGGTATTGCGCCGATAGCCGTTGTCCTGGCCGACGAAATCGGAGACGCCGAACTCATCGTTGCCGTGAATCAGCTTGACCGGCCGGCCGCGCTTGGCCGCGGCATGGAAGGCGAGGGTGGTCTTGCCGGTGCCCGCGGGGCCGGCGAGATGCACCGGGAAGCCGGCCTCGAGATAGGCGGACGCCCGCTCGGCCAGGGCCTCGACCTGGGGGGTGGCCACGAAGGTGTCGCTCGCCTCGGGCTGTACATTGTCACTGTTCATCGCGGGGACGTTACGGACAGCTTGCAACGCTTCGACGCTCATTCTATGCCTCGCGGAAATCGACCTGGAGTGAAGGATTGGGTGACGTGTCGCTCGGGCTCGATACTTAAGTGCAGCGGAGCGACACGCCAGGACCCGAGCGGCGCGATCAGGCCGGAGCGGCTGCCGGAGCGGTGAGGCCGATGGCCTCGGCATACTTCAGGTAGGTCTCGACCGACGCGATGACCACCCGGGCTTCAACGGCGAGCAGTTCGATACCGACCAGGGAGACCTTCAACCACGCATCAATCACGATGCCCTTGTCGAGGATGCGGTCAACAACTTCGGCCAGGCTGGATGAATCAGTAGAGTTGGCGACTTTTGCCATGTTCGTAGACCTCTGAATGTCGAAAAGTTTGCACTAAACGTGCGCTGTTGGCGACCGTGGCGGATCCGGTGGTACTGCGCGCGTCCATTCGCACCGGACTTAGCCGCTCAAGTCGACCCTGGCCCGCTGATACTGCTGACGGGTCTCCGGTGCTGCGGTTTGGCATCCTGCCAGTGTGGTCGCTTGTGACTTATAAAGCATTGATCGTGCCAAACTTGGCATAAGCTGGGCGCGATCGACGGCATATAAATAAAACAGAGGGTTGAGCAAACTTCTCTGGATTCTGGCGCCGGCGCCAGACCGCGTCGGCGGGTCATACCATGGAGTGTTTTCCATAGGCATGGTCGCCGCTCCTGCCATTTTCCCGAGACCTCGGGCCTTTCTCATCGGGATCCCGCGCCCGACTTGCAGGCGGACCTTGGCAATGGTCGAAACCTGGATAGCTCGATCGTACTTACCACGGGTGCGGTTGAGGTCTATGCTGCACCCTGAGCAACAACCCGGTTCCCGCCCATGACCCACAGTGCGCAGCAGGTCGACGTCGTCATCATCGGGGCCGGACCGGCCGGGCTGTTTGCCGCCCTGACCCTGTCCCCCCATCTCCGGGTCCTGATTATCGACCGCAAGGATCGGCCCGGCGGCTCCGGCGGGGCCACCGACGGCAAGCTCAATCTCTCACCGCACATCGGGCTGGATCTCGCGGAACTGCGGCTCACGGAGGCCGCGGCCCAGGAGCGAATCGAGGTGGTGGACCGGGTCTTCCTGGATCATGGCGCGGACCCGACCCTCTATGGAGTAGACCAGGCCCGCATTCAGTGGTGGCTGGACCGGGTGTCCTGGGTGCGTCGGCGCACCCCCAAGGGCGAATGGGACATCACCCTGGTTCCGGTGCGCCAGCGCCACATGGGCACCGACTACGCCCATCGGGTGACGGCGGCTCTGGCCGAGACGATCCGCAGCCGCGGCGGCACCCTGCTGCTGGAGACCGAGGTTTTGAGTCTGGAAAAGACCCCGGACGGGTGCTTCCTGATCGAGACCTCTCGCGGGAGGGTGCGCTCGGACGTCCTGCTGGCCGCCCCTGGGCGTGAAGGCGCGCATTGGTTCCGCGAGAAGGCCCGGGCGCTGGGGGTCAACACCGGCTATGGGGCCATCGACATCGGCTGCCGGGTGGAAGTGGCCGCGGCTGTCTATGACGAAATCACCGCGGTCCTCTACGACCCCAAGTTCGTCTTCGTCACGCCCACCCACCAGGATCGTACCCGCACCTTCTGCACCAATCCCGGTGGGCGGGTGCGGGTCGAGGAGCACCGGGAGTTCCGCCTGGTCAACGGCGATGCACTGCGGGCCAGCAAGACCGCCAATACCAACTTTGCCCTGCTCAACACGGTCACCATGACCGAACCCCTCCAGGACACCGCCGCCATGGGTCAACAGGTGGCCCGCTTTGCCAACTTCTGGGGTGGCGGCAACAGTCTCATCTGCCAGCGCTGGGGCGACCTGATCGACGGGCGCCGCTCCACGCGGAACGCCTTCGCTGCACCCGAGCGTGGGTTCGACAAGCTGTTCCCGACCCTGCCGCCCGGTCCCGGCGTGACCCCGGGCGACATCTCCTTCGCCTACCCCGGGCGGATCGTGCGCAATCTCCAGGAGAGCCTGGAACTGCTCGCGCGTGTTATCCCCGGGGTCGCCCATCCTTCGACCGTGATCTATGTGCCCGAGATCAAGTTCTATGATGTCCGCTACCCCACCAGTCTGGCGCTGGAGACCAGTGTCCCCGGGCTCTTCGTTGCGGGCGACGGCGCCGGCAAGTCGCGCGGCATCGTCGGCGCCGCGGTGAACGGCCTGATGGCCGCGGAGGGGATCTTGGCCCATGTCGGCAAGGGTTCAGCTTAAGGTGCAGACCGGATCATTTCGTCCCCTCAACCTACCGGAGGTCTAGGTTTCAGTCGGACGGGGCGCCGCCCGCGAAAGCGTCGGCCTCCGGTCGAGTCGTCGCCCTCCCCGTTGCATTTCAGGTGTAGAAATAGCGCACCACATGGAAGAACACCGGGGCGGCGAAGCACAGTGAGTCGATCCGGTCCAGGATCCCGCCGTGTCCTTCAATGAGCGTGCCGAAGTCTTTCACACCGCGGTCGCGTTTGATCGCCGACATCACGAGCCCGCCCGCAACGCCCGTCAGGCAGATCAGCAGCGCAATGACCGCCGCGGCCCAGGGGGCGAAGGGTGTCAACCACCACAGCAGGGTACCCACCAGGGTGGCTGCGGCGATGCCGCCGACGGTGCCTTCCCAGGTCTTGTTGGGGCTCAAGCGGGGCACGATCGGGCGCTTGCCCAGGGTCTTGCCGAAGACGTATTGGAGCACGTCACTGAGCTGCACCACGATGATCAGATAGAGCAGCAGCTTGGGTCCCTCACCCCGGTAACCGGGGAGCTCCAGCATCAGCAGGGCAGGGGCATGGCTGACGCAGTAGACGGCGATCATCAGGCCCCATTGGATCTTGGCGGTACGGGTCAGAAAATCCTCCGTGTCGCCCGCTAATGCGCTACGCAACGGGATGAACAGGAAGGCATAGACCGGGATGAAGATGGCGAAGAGGCCGTACCACGCAATGCCGACCAACAGATACTGGACCGGGGCGAAGACAAAGAACGCCCAGAACAGGGTGCGGTGATCCGCGCGGTGCGTCGGGGTGAGCGTAATGAACTCGCGCAGGGCGATAAAGGAGGTCAGTGCGAACAGGATCACCGAGCCGATCCCGCCGGTGGCCAGCGCCGCCACGAATACCGCCGTCATCACCCACCAGGAGCGGATGCGGGCATTGAGATTGGCGATCACCAAGCGCGTCGGGCCTTCCCGCACCCGCAAACTCAGTGCCCAGCCGATCAGGCTGCTGAGGGTCAGCAGTCCGCCGATGCCGCCGAGCAGGCGCAGCATCTCAGGGTCGGTCAGCAGGTTCATCCGCGTGCTCCCAGGCTGATCAGGGCCGCACGGACCCGTTGCAGAAAGGCGTGCCGGTCCTCTCCGGGTGCCAGCACGAGCGGTGCGCCGAAAGTGGCGCTGCCCAGCAGCGGCACCGGCAGCACCTCGCCCTTAGGCAGGATGCGGCTCAGGTCCTGGAGATAGACCGGCACCAGTTCCACGGTTGGCCGCTGCCGGGCGACGAAATAGAGCCCCGACTTCAACTCACCGACCGTCGTGCCGTCGCCGCGGGTGCCCTCGGGGAACAGGATCAGCGAGTCACCCGCCGCCAGCGCGTCATCGATCCGGCGCAGGGCCTCGCGGCTGCCGCAGCGCCCGGCGCGTTCGACCAGCAGCGCGTTCAGCACCCGGCAGGCCACAAGCCAGCGGCGCAGTCCCGGGTGGTCCCAGTAGTCCGCCGCGGCCACCGGGCGGGTGCGGGCGCGCAGGGGGGCGGGCAGGGAGGCCCAGATTACCAGGGTGTCCAGATGGCTGCTGTGATTGGCGTAATAGACCCGCTGGGCGGTGGTCGGCGCGGCACCCAGCGGGCGCGCACGCCGGTGAGCAGTCGGGTGAGCCCGGCGAGCAGTCGTCGGGGGGCGACCGGTGCCGTGTTCATCGCGCCTCCAGCGCGTGGAGGATGGCCTGGGTCCGAAGCACGGCGGTGAGTCCGGTGCCGAGCACGATCAGGATCAACACCAGCAGCAGCACGCGGTCCAGCCCCCAGGGACTGACGGGTGCGATCCAAACTGATGTGGTTGCCGGAACTGTCACGCAGCTTGCTTAACG
>JACDZG010000285.1 GCA_013426805.1 Chromatiaceae bacterium | reverse complement strand
CGGGTGCGCGATGACTCAGGTCTGCGCTTGTTTCTATTACTATTTAGTCCAACGTCCGGGCTAAAGCGGCGCGCGCCACTGATGACCTTGCGAGCTAGCACGACGCCCGTGGCGCGCGCTCGCTTTTGAGCCCGCATGTTAGGCTCTTCATTCTTTGGGCAAAAGGCAAGACCTGACCCTATTCCCTATTGCCGCTGTTCTTGCTTAATAAACTCGGTCTAGCAACTTTCCATCAGGGCTGTACGACTCCTGTTTTATCAGTTTTCCGTTGCTATCATAAATATAGTGCCATACTTTTTCTAGCTGCCCATTTTTGTTGTAAGTCTCGACTTTAAGGACCTGTTCGTTGTCGCCGACATAGTATTTTTCTTTCAATGTTCCATTATCATAGAAAGTCTCGCGAGTGTTCGCTTGTACGCAGCTACTGGTAATGCAGCCTAAAGGCGAAAGAGAAAGCGCCACCAATATTGGAAGCGACAATTTTGCAGATATTTTTTTCATTTAGTGTGCTTCTTGTTGCTGCGTTTATTATCGAGGGTCAAAAGTTGCTTTCAGCTATCTAGAGCCTAACGTGAAGCCTAAAGCGGCGCGCGCCATTGATGACCTTGCGAGTTAGCACGACGCCTGTGGCGCGCGCTCGCTTTTAAGGCAAAGGTTAGGCCATTTCTTATCATGCGTCTACCGGAATGCTACAATACGAGACCTGACCCCCATCCCCGCACTAGGCATCATGCGCGTGCGGACCGGGCAGCGAACTGCGTTCTCTCAGAGCGGCACCCGCAACCACGGACCCAACCGGGCCGGGCTGGCAGAGAGCCACGTTCTATTACGACAGCGTATCACCCTCATAAGCGTGCCGGCCTAAGGACGCACTTCTTATTTATTCTTCGCCTAGCGCTTTGCCTCAGCGGACCCCCGCCGCGCCACAACTGAACTCACCGTTACAAATGAGCCCGCTGCGCGGCGCGGGGTCCGCTGGAGGCAACCGTTAGGCATTTTTGGGAATTCAAGTTAACCCTGTTTGCCCAGCGACGGACTACCTCTGAGCCTTAGGCTATTAACCTGCTACCACTAGAGGCACTCATAGATAGTTAGGTTAACCGAATAGGCGCAGTTACCTACTGAGCAAACTGACTTCCTAGTATAATTGCTTGCGCCCCACAGTCTAGCCGTGACGAGAACGGAAGAACCTCCTTTGTTGTCAAACGTCATTGTGTAATCTCCCGAACTGTTTGCGTACTTGTATGTTGAAACTGCTGGGCTCAATGTTCTATATGCTTGAACATAGGCGCCGTTACCGGCAACCTTAGTCGAGCACCCAAACCACGCATTGGTGTATTGCATGTATGAAATACGGCCCGCAATAGTCACAGTATTTGAAACAGCCTTAGCCGCCCTAGATGTATTAGCAGGCACGAAAACATCTGGCATAGCTACACGATACAACGCATCGTCTAAATTATATGCTACTGTACCTTCTGATGTGGCGAAATAAATTGTGTTCCCCTCAGGAAGTAGCGATTGTTCCAGGGTCATTTTGAATCCGGTTGGGAATATATCTAATGAGGCTTTCCCGTTTCGGATATAGCTATCGATGTTGATGCCGTCAATATACGCACCTTGAATATCATCAGGGGTAATACCCGAGAATGTAATTTCATAATTATTGCTCTTTTTTGATTTCGTAACGAGCACATTATCAATCTGCGCTTTTACGTCATCAGCATAAGCTTCAGCAGACACGGCCGCCGCCATTGTGGCAATAACTGCCGCGACAATTGCTCCAGTTTTCATATAGCACCTCACATAGATAACTGCCCACATATTTGATGCACTAATAAATTGTGATGTGGGCAAGCACAATTTAAGCTAGGAGCGTCGGGTTCCGGGTACGCAAGTTCTTGGGGTCCGGCAGCCCTAACGTATAGCGTTAACCGGCGCCCGGCCGCAACACCCGCAGCAACCCAGA
>JACDZG010000284.1 GCA_013426805.1 Chromatiaceae bacterium | reverse complement strand
CGCTCCTGTTCCTTGGCCGCTCGCTCCTGCTCGACATCCGCCTGCGCTTGCTCCTTCGCCACCCGCTCCTGCTCCTTGGCGGCCCGCTCCTGCTCCACGTCCGCCCGCGCCTGCTCGGCCTCCGCGCGCAGATCGTCGAATTCGAGTTGGATGCTTTGCTGTTCGCGCAAAAAGTTCTGCCGCGCCTGATAGGCATGGTAGGCGTGCTCTTTCTCGGAGAAGGCCTTCAGTGTGTTCATGGCTCGCCTCATCTCTTGGGTCTGCATCCAGGCCGGCAGGGCGTCCGCGTCCAGGCGCTCTGCCTCGGTGAAGAATTTCAGCCACCGCTGCTGCTCGGTTTCGACCGCGTCGGCGGCGAATTTGCTCAGTTCCAGCAGCCAGATGCCGCCGTGGTCCAGAAAGACACGTCCATGCGGGTCGCGCATCCGGAATACGTGGGCATAGTCCGGGGCATCCGCCAACAGGGTTTGACCCAGCAGCCAGATCGCGTACGTGGGGCGCAGCTTGCGGTAGCTCTCGCCCTCCTTGATTTGCGCGCTGTAGAGGTCGGCCCAACCGGAGAGGATGCGCGCCGGCAGGTCGCGGTGATTGAGAAGCTGGACCTCGACCTGATACATCTGTCCGGTCGCGTCGCGGGCCTTGACGTCGACCACGGTGAGCTTGTCGTCGAGGAATTCTTTTTCGTTATAGGGATTGCAGGATCTCCACCGCGGTGATGGGCCGGGGCAGCTCCGCGCCGAGGGCCTTGATCATCGTTCCGGGCCGGCCGCGGACGGTCCGCACAGCTACGGTAACACCGTGACCTGTAGGGTCCGCTGTGCGGACCGCCGACCGTGCCGATCGCGCGGTGGCCGGGTTCTTGACCGAGGCCGCGCCGAGGACGGCGTTGAGGAAATGGATCAGCAGGTCACGATTGGACTCTGCCCCCAGCAGGGCTTTGAAGACGCAGTCAACCTTGGGATCGATGGGATGGCGCATGGTGGCAGTGTAGACAGGCGTCGCCGGTGCGACAAGGGACGCGGTTCCGGGGCACCGCGCCCGGCGGGAGGCACCGACGGCTCAGCCGAGTCCCCTGCGCGGACCGCATTCCGCGCGGTACCAACCGACGCGCGTTCCGCGTCGGGTACTCGACCGGGTTTGCTGTGGAACCAGGAATTGACGACGCTGCCGCGTCTCGTAGAGTGCAGTCGGGTCTTGCATTCACACATGGGTGATGACAAGACCTGACCCTGAACGCCGACTCTCGATGAGCGAGTATGACCGAGGAACCGGACGCGGGAAAACTGAACGTCCGGGCCTGTTGCGGGCTCAGGGCAACTGGAGTCCCTACACCCGAGACCAATTCTCATCTTCATCGTGAGTTCATCGGAATGCTACAATGCGAGACCTGACCCCATCCACTGCGCATTCCGTTACTGGCCTTTGACACCGCATTGCCGCTGGCCGAAATCTATGACAAGGTCGAGTTCGCCGCGCTCGCTGCGGCAACGCAAGACTAGCCGCGTCCACCCTCCCCGCTATGCAACCAGGATGTCGATGAGGTGCCTAAGAGCCTGTTCGCCTTCCGCGCCCATCCGCGCACCTTGGTGCCGTTCAAGCAACATCTCGATGCTGGGAAATACAGGGTCAGGTTGGAGCGGCCGCCTCGGCCCACTCCGCCTCATAGAAATGCGCCTCTAAGCAAATGATTTGTAGAGACACGAAGTGACCTCTCAGGAAGGTGAATTGCTGAAATCGGGTCCCCAACGTTGCCGCGCGCCGAGTCGGGAACTGCGAACAATGTATAGGATTTTCGGACACTCTCCGGAACTGTGCCCCGTAACGCTGTACCGAGTGCTTTTCCGCGGTAGGGACACCGGCTACCCGGCGCCCCCGGCACAATCCCGGACGTGCCATGATGCCTGGTGTTTCAAATCTCCCTAGCCGATCTCCGGCTTGTCGGCGAGCAAGCGCTTCAAGCGCTCGTTCTCGGC
>JACDZG010000118.1 GCA_013426805.1 Chromatiaceae bacterium | reverse complement strand
GCACAATGACGCGATTCCGGCAGGTCACGTCGCCCGCAAGCGGGCTCCTACGGATATTCTGTCGGTCGCGTTCAGACTCGCCCCGATGATCCGTTCCAGAACCTCCGGTGCAGAAAACAGGATCGCCTCGGTTTCGGGAATTGCCAGTGCGACCAGATACGGGGTCGCCCCGGCGGCCGAGCGCAGCAAGTCGTTTAGCGTCGTTTTCTGCTCGTTCGCCAGCGCATCGCTGGTGGTATCGGAGTCGACCACCAGAGCGGTCGGGGTCTGACGCGCGCCCAGTATCGTCCGGCTCAAAGAGACAGCCGAAGACCTGCCATCGGCTGCGACAACGGCAATCCCATCGCTGAATTCGGCTGAGATGAGTCGGCGGATCAGGTCGGCGTCCGCTTCACCTTCGACGACGATGTATGCATTCATGGGAGTTTCTCGTTGGCCTTGGTCATAACCCGGCCGCCGCGCGATCTGCACGGTCGTCGGTCCGCACAGCGGACCCTACAGGCCACGGTGTTACCGTAGGGTCCGCTGTGCGGACCGTCCGCGGCCGGCCGGAACGATGATCAAGGCCCTTTCTTCCGCCTGCGCATCGGGGGCTTTGAATGCACGCTCCGACCCAGTTTCAACGCTTCGTTTCTCGTTCCCACGCTCCGGCGTGGGAATGCCGGGCGGGCGCTCAGCGTCCGGTCTTGGCGCTGGAGGCTGAATAGTGTCGGTAAAACCGCCCCCCGGTTCAAGGACCAAAGCCGGCACTACAGCCGTTTTCGCGCGCCATGATCTCGCTTGCTCAGGCACTTACCCTACCATCAAGCGCCAAAATGGCCCCAAAATGGCGGCATCCCAGGTCGAATCGGCGAAGTCGGGCTGGAAGCCGCATCAGCGCGCGGCCATAACGGGGGCAGAGACGCCGGACTCATCGTGCTGAAGGTGGCGCGCATCTACTATATGATCAGTTAACGCCCTAACCGTTGCTTTAATAACCAGTGGCCCTCAGTCACCCCATGCTCTCTCCCGCCGCCCGCCAGACCCTGCGCCTCCTGGGCGGTCTGATCGAGGAAGGCCGGATCCGCAAGGGCTGGTCACGGGAAGCGCTTGCGCAGCGGATCGGTGTGGGCACCATCACCGTCCGACGGATCACCCGCGGCGAGCCGGGCGTGGCCATCGGCACCTATTTCGAGGCCGCCGCCTTGGTGGATATCCCGCTGTTCGGACAGGAGTCGCCGCGGGAACTGGAGCGGGAGCTGTTCCGCCAACAGGAGAAGCTGACGCTGCTGCCCTCCCGGGTCCGTCGCCCGGCCACGGAGCCCGTGGACGATGACTTCTGAGAGCGGGATCCACGCCAATCGGACCTATGTCTGGGTCTGGCTGCCGGGGGCGCTCGCGCCGGTGGTCGCGGGCGTGCTGAGCCGGGATGCGCGGGGTGGCTATGGCTTCACCTATGAGCGATCCTATCTGCGGCGCGACGATGCGGCCCGTCGGTGCGCACCGGCGGGGAGGCGAGCCAAGCGATGCGGTTGACGGGCGAGCGGCGCGACAGCCGGCTTGGCACCTGCCTTGCCGCAGCGCCCGCCTTTGGGCTCGGCGCCGTGCAGGCCCGCGCCTTGATCGACCATCAGCGTGATGTTTGCGCGAACGAATGCGGACAGTCGATCGCGCGTCAAGGTCAGCACGTCGGCAGTGAGAAGACGTCCGCCAGGACGCTATCATCGCCAATCAAGCGCTCGGAGCGAGGCGCATCGTATACGACGAGTAGGCCTTCCGGCCGGGCGGCGACCCCCTCAATGTCGAATCCGTTCTCCTTTGATGCGCGTCGGGTACCACCAGAGGGCTCTTCCAGGGCGCGAAACAGAAAGGGTCCCAGATGGGCATCGGCGCGCAACGCCAGGGTGAGGGCGTTGCCCTCCGGGGAGATGGGGAGCTGCGCAATCGTGTCGGTCTTGAGTTGGCCATTGGTGATCGACGCACGCGCTCAGGGTCACGCGCCCGGTCGAAGTGCAGCAGGACGCGGGTGTAAGCCGGCCCGCTCATTGGGGATTCTCCCGTCGGTGAAACGAGTGGTGTACTGAGCGTAGTCCATCTGGGGCAACGGTTCAACCGTTCAACCCAACGGCCGCGGTGTCCCGGGCGCGTTCCGAGCACCCGTGTTCTCGACCCGGCGGCGTTCAACGGCTCCGCCGGCGATCTGCCGACACTGCATCTTCCTCGCGCGCCGGCGGCGTCGCCATGCCATGGTGAACAGCCTAGGCCTTGCGACTGGCCTGTTTGCCCTTTCGTTGGTTTTTCGACGATCGCTCAGGCGGTCGGCGTCGCCGACCCCGCCATGCGGACGCCCCAGCGCTCAGGGCACGGCAGTCAACAGCAGGAAAATACCGAAGATGACCAGATGCACACCACCCTGCAGGATCGTCGTGCGACCGGTGGCGAAGGTGATGGTGCTGATAAAGAGGGTCAGCAGGAGCAGGGCCGTGGACTCGGGCGGGAGCCCCAGGACCAAGGGCACGTCGAGGTAGAGCGAGACGGCGCCGACGATCGGGATGGTCAGCCCGATGCTCGCCAGGGCGGAACCCAGGGAGGCGTTGAGGCTGGTCTGCAGGTGGTTACGGCGGGCGGCCTTGACGGCGGTCAGCCCCTCGGGCAGCAGCACCACCATGGCGATCACCACGCCCACGACGGTCTGCGGGAGTCCGGCCTGCGCCACCGCGGCCTCGACGGTCGGCGAAAGGGCCTTGGCCAGCAGAATCACGACCACCAGACTGACCGTCAGAAAGAGTGCGCTGGTGAGGGTGCTGCGGTTGGTCGGCGGCACGTCGTGCAGGGTCGCCCCGTCATCAATGAGGAAATCCGCACGATGGCGGAAGGTCTGCACGTAGACGAACAACGCGTAAAGCGACAGGGAGGCGATGTCCACGAACAGCAACTGGCTGGACGCGAAGGTGGGTCCGGCGGTCGTGCGGGTCACGTTCGGGAGCACGAAGGCCATGATCGCGAGCGTCGCGATCACGCTCAGGATGGCCGCCGCACCCTGGACGCGGAACGCCTGTTCGAAGTGGCGGGCCGAGCCCATGACCAGACACAGCCCGACGATTCCGTTGAGCACGATCATGACTACGGAGAAGACCGTATCGCGCGCCACCGTGTCGCTGCCCGCGGCGCCGGCGACCATCAGCGCGATAATCAGGCCCACCTCGATGGTCGTGATGGCCAGGGCGAGGAGGATGGAGCCGAAGGGCTCGCCGATCCGCACCGCCAGCACCTCCGCATGGTGC
Organism: Chromatiaceae bacterium; assembly: GCA_013426805.1. Taxonomy (GTDB): domain Bacteria; phylum Pseudomonadota; class Gammaproteobacteria; order Chromatiales; family Chromatiaceae; genus Thiodictyon. The sequence goes on along the minus strand of JACDZG010000118.1, from coordinate 17,250 downwards.
ACCGCGGCGAACACCGCACCGCCCAGCAAGGCCACTGCCGCCGCGATAAAGAGCGCACTGCCGGGGGCCAGCAGTCCGCCGGCCTTGGCACCGACGAGCATGGCGCCGCCCAGCGGTGCCGCCCACTGCCACCAGGCTAAACGGTTCCAGTCGTGATCGGGGGTCATCATGCAGTCTCGCCAAGGTGAGTGGTATCAAGTGGCGGCGCGTCGCGTCGGGCGCCGACCCGAACCGAGCGCAGGGATCTCGACCTGGCCGCGCCGACCATCTGCAGGTCAGCCGGCGCCGCGTTCGCGCATCGGCATCGCTCGCGCTCTGTCCATCCTACCGAAAGGTCCGGCCCAAACAAACCGCATCACTTGCGATCACGCCCGCCATCCCCGCCATCTCGCACGCGAACGCGGATGCGGTTAGACTTTCCGCTGGTCAGCAGTCAGCTCCCGCCGGTAGCGTTCCGCCATGTCCGATATCCTCGCCCGCCTTGCCGATGTCCTGGAGGCCCGCAAGCAGGCGGACCCGGATTCCTCCTATGTCGCCAAGCTGTATGCCAAGGGTCCGGATGCGATCCTGAAAAAAATCGGTGAGGAGGCGACCGAGACCGTAATGGCGGCCAAGGACGGGGTGGCGGAGCAGATCGTCTACGAGGTGGCGGACCTGTGGTTCCACTGCATGGTGCTGCTGGCGCAGCGGGGCCTGCGGCCGGAATTGGTACTGGCGGAACTGGAGCGGCGTTTCGGGCTCTCAGGTATCGAGGAGAAGGCGACGCGTGCAGGTTGAGCCCGGCACTGCCCGTGTCGGTCGTTTGGGGGTATGATCACGGGCTTAGTGCGGGATCGGGCAGCGCCGGGTTCCGCAGCGCAGCAATCTGAATCTGGGCCGCCCGCGAGCGGCGGTGGAGTACATTATGGGACTGGGCGGACTTCATATTTGGCACCTGCTGATTCTGCTGGTGATCATCCTGCTGGTCTTCGGAACCAAGAAGCTCAAGAATATCGGCTCTGATCTGGGCGACGCGGTCAAGGGTTTCCGCAGCGCCATGTCGACTGGTGAAAAGGATGAGGACGAGGTCAGACAGATCGATCAGCAACCGGTCCAGCGGACGAACGATCCAGCGGCGGGCGCGGCCAAACCGACCGTCGGCGCGGAGTCTGCGCGCGCGGCTGACCGGCCCAAGGTCTGAGTCGGTACCAGCAAAGATACGCCATGTTTGATGTCGGTTTTTGGGAACTGGTGATGGTCGGGGTAATTGCCCTGTTGGTGATCGGACCCAAAGATTTGCCGCGGGTCGCGCGGATGGCCGGGCTCTGGGTCGGCCGGGCGCGCCGGACCCTGGCGTCCGTGAAGGACGAGATCGACCGCGAGTTTAAGGCCCAGGAGCTCAAGGATATCCTGGAGAAGCAGGCGCGCGGCAATCCGCTGGAGACCCTGATCGAAGAACCCCGCCCGCTCGCCCGTACCGCTCCGGCTCAGCCTGCACCGGTCTCCATGCCGCCGCCGCCCGCGGGTACTGTGGAGACCACCAAGCCCAATGCGGATCAGGCGGCCGGATGAGGCAGCGCCCGCGGGTGCCGGCCGACTGGCTTATCCGCTCAGCCTGCCCGCCCGACGGTCTTGCAGGCCGGCCGGGCCGGGCCTAAAGATTCGCCCCGAGACCCGTTATGGCCCCGCCCATTGAGCCCGATGACCCGGGCACCGAACAGCCCTTCGTTTCGCACCTGATCGAACTGCGTGATCGGCTGATCCGCATGATGATCGGGGTCGGCGTCGCGTTGCTCCTGACCTTTCCCTTCGCCAACGAGATCTACACCTATGTGGCCGCTCCCCTCATGGCCCAGTTGCCGACGGGCAGCACCATGATCGCCACCCAGGTGATTTCGCCTTTCCTGACGCCCTTCAAGATGGCGCTGGTCGCGGCGGTCTTTCTGGCGATGCCCTATGTCCTCTACCAGCTCTGGGCCTTTGTCGCACCGGGTCTGTACCGCCACGAGAAGCGCCTGGCGGTACCCCTCCTGGCCTCCAGTGTCATCCTCTTCTATCTGGGAATGCTGTTCGCCTATTACCTGGTATTTCCGCTTATCTTCGGTTTCATGACCGCGACCACACCCGATGGGGTTGCGATGATGACGGATATCGCGTCCTATCTGGACTTCGTCCTCGCTTTATTCTTCGCCTTCGGCATCGCCTTCGAGGTCCCGATCGCGACCATCCTGCTGGTGGCTACCGGCCTGACCACACCTGATGCGCTGGTGCAGAAGCGTCCTTATGTGATCGTGGGGGCTTTTGTGGTCGGCATGATCCTGACCCCGCCGGATGTCTTCTCGCAGACGCTGCTGGCCGTGCCGATGTGGCTGCTGTTCGAATTGGGGGTCTTCGCCTCACGCATTCTGGTGCGTGAGCGGGCGGCGCGCGCGGCGGCGGAGGCCGCCTTGGTCCCGCCGGAGCCGCCCGGCGGGGGTCGGGCCGGCGCTGCGGCGCCCCCGGTCGCCCCGGCGGGCGGCTCCGGCGGCGGCCTGGAGGTCGGCCGCGAGCTGGAACCGGGCGATCTGGATGACCCGGCGCGCTGGAGTCCGCTGACCGACGAGGAGATGGAGACCGAGTTGGACCTGGAGGATGCCCAAGTGGCCCGTGCCGCGTCAACGCGGGTCCGGATCGATCCGGTCGAGGATAAGATCAACCGGGCAAACCGCCTGCGAGAACTCGATAACCCATTGGCGGCAAGACAGATTCTTTATCAGGTGCTGGAAGAGGGCGATGACTCTCAACGGCTGGTGGCGCGCAATATCCTCAGCCAGATCGATGAAACCTAGCGTATTGCTTTTCTCAATGGACAGCATGGGTTAGTATCAGGTTCACCACCACAGGACACGATAGGATGAACCATGGGCTCCGGATCGCAGATCCACTATAAGCAAAACCGTTTAAAGCAACTGCGGGCATTTTGTCATGCGGCGCGCACCGGCAGTGTCAGCGCCGCGGCCGACAAGATATTTCTCAGCCAGCCGACCGTCTCGCTGCAGATACAGGCGCTGGAGCGCGAGTTCGACACTGTGCTGTTCGAGCGGCGCGGACCCAAGATTCGCCTCACGCCTGAGGGTCAACTCCTGTTCCAGATGGCGGAACCGCTGGTCGAGGGCATGGATCGGCTGCACGACGCCTTCGCCATCCAGTGTGGGCGGGTCGATCAGGGCGTGCTGAATATCGCCGCCGGTGAATCGACCATCCTTTATATCCTCCCGGAACCGGTGCGGACCTTCGTCGAGCAATACCCCGGCATCGAACTGAAGCTCCACAACGTGACCGGGCGTGACGGGCTCGCCATGTTGCGCTCGGATGCGGCGGATTTGGCGGTGGGCTCGATGCTGGAGGTTCCGGACGACATCAACTACCGCCCCTTCGTCACCTACCGGCCGACCCTGATTACGCCGCTGGATCACCCGCTGGCCAAGCTGGAGCAGGTGACCCTCGAGGATATCGCACCCTTCGGGCTGATTCTGCCGCCCCGGCATCTGAGCACCTGGCGCATGGTCGATCTGGTCTTCAAGCAGCACAATCTCGCCTACCGGGTCACGCTGGAGGCCGGCGGCTGGGAAGTGATCAAGAAATACGTCGCGCTGGGGCAGGGGATCTCGATCGTCACCGACGTTTGTCTGACCGGAGACGAACGGCTCGCCCGGATGCCGCTGGATCAGTATTTCCCCAAGCGCAGCTACGGCATCGTGCAACGCCGCGGTAAGTTCCTCTCACCGCAGACCAAGTGCTTTGTGAAGATTCTCGATAAGGCTTTTGCCGATCACGTGGTGGAGCCGCAGCAGCGCACCGTCGGTGAGGCCGATTGGGACGATGCCATGCTCGGCTAGATTTCAGTCCCGACGCAGCGCGTCGGAGATGGCGATGGGGGTCGGAAAGCGCAGGACCACCAGATAGGACGAGACCAGGAAGGTCAGGATGGTGGCCAACTGGAGGCTGTAGGCCGCCCGTTCGCTCAGGCTGCCGGTGGTTAGCGCCAGCGCGGCGATAAGCAGCGAGAACTCGCTCATCTGGCCGAGCCGGAAACCGATCTCCCAGGCGCGGGTCGAGGGTTCGCCGGTATGGACCAGCAACTGACGAAAGATCGCCGGTTTGAGCAGGAGTGCGGCCGTCGCGAGGAACAGGGCCGGCACCAGGACGTCAGGGGCCATCGCCAGGTTGAACTGCACCCCCACGCCGAAGAAGAACAGTACCAGGAAGAAGTCCCGTAACGGACGCAGGCTCTCGGCAATATAAAGCGCGATGGGACTGGAGGCCATCGCCACCCCGGCGATGAAGGCCCCGATCTCATGGGAGAGGCCCAGCACGCCGGCCAGTTCGGCCATCCCCAGGCACCAGCCGATCGCGATCAAAAAGATGTACTCGCGGAAGGTGTCATAGCGGCGGATCAGCGGAATCAGGACGTAGCGCGCGGTGAGCCCGGCGAAGACGGCCAATCCCGGTAAGGTCAACATGAGCAGGGCGATTTTGATCCAGGGCGTGGTTCCCGAGCCGGCACCCTGGAGCAGTAACAGCAGGGCGATAGCGAGCAGGTCCTGCAGCAGCAGGATGCTGATGATCACCTCGCCCATGCGCTGATGGTGCAGCACGGTGGTCGGCAGCAGCTTCAGACCGATGATGGTGCTGGAGAAGCCCAGGGCGCCGCCGACGATCAGCGACTCCAGCGGCGTGAAGCCGGCCAGGAGGCCGATGGCGCCGCCGATGATGAGCAGCAGCAGCGCGCTGCCCAAGGTTACCAGTGTCGTGCGGCGCAGGCTGCGCGCCAGATCTTGGGGGGTCAGATCGAGTCCGAGGAGGAACAGCAAAAACATGATGCCGACCTGAGCGGATTCCGAGACCAGGCGGGCATCGGCGACCAGACCGAGACCCCAGGGTCCGAACAGGATCCCTAGCCCGATGTAGGCGACCAAGAGCGATTGCCGGGCCGCAAGCGCGGCGGTGGCCAGGACCGCGGCGCCGGTGAAGACCAGGAAAAAGGTGAAGACAATCGGGTTCTGAATCATGGTTTACTCGAGTCCGCCCGCGAGGCCTGCCCCCGGGGTCTGGAATCCCGCGGCGATGATCCCACGATTGAGCAGCCAGGTGGAGCGGTAAAGCAATTTGTGTGTTCTGTCGCGAGTCTGTGACGACGAACGGCCGTTCGTCCGCCCATTCGTTCGGGTCCGCTGAAGTCCTTTGCCAAAATGTACACAAGGCCGCCATGAACGCCTGTCTCAGGCAGGGGGCGCTTCAGGGTCTTTTGTAATAATCGTGTACCACATGAGCAACCTGCTTGTTTATCCTTTTCTACTGCACCTGTCATCGCAGGTCGGACACTGACTTTATTGCTGGGCGCGAAGGACAGCAGAGACGCCAAGGCGTGGCGGGTTGTCCGATCGACGTTGCGGGGCCTCACGGCGTGGTCGTGAGTCACCACTACTAGTTGTCTAACCTGTATCCATGGACCTAACGAAAAAAATCGGCCAACGCCTCCGTGCTGCACGCCAAGCGCAGGGCTTGAGCCTCTCCGAATTGTCGAGCCGCACCGGCTCGCTGTCCAAGTCACGGATCAGCAACTATGAGCAGGGAATCCGGCGGATGGGGCTCGAAGAGGCCCAGGAGCTGGCGCTGGCCTTGGGCACTGTGACGCCGATCTATCTGATGTGTCTGGATGACACGGACCCCCTGTCCAAGGACGAGCGCGAACTGGTGGAGCGCTATCGCAATACCGACGTGCGCGGGCGGGACACCATCCTGAAAGCGGCGGAGGGACAGGCCGTTTACCGGATCGAAAAGCCGCCCGTCGCGGTTGACGGGGAAGGCCCCGCGGGGCCGACGGAAGGCGGTTAGAGGAGTGTTACACAAAAAGTTTTGAAGTCGAAATCACTTTTCGTGTGTCGAATGGCTGGTGTATCGGCGCTATCGTGGGCCGCGCGCTGACCATTCGAGGGTCGCCGCGCTCCGGTCTGCACGTTTTCCGTGCGGCGACCACTGCGAATCTTTGATTAACGAACTGGCGGCTCGCTTGCGTGTCGTGTTCGTATGGTCACACCTGCCCGGTTCGGGTAGCCGAACGCCGCTGCTTCGCTGTTTCCGGAATCAAGAAGGAGGACGCCGCTTTCGGGTGCGGTCTCGGGTGCTCGTCCGGTTGGACCAACCGGCAGGTTGACCAACCCGTCTGAGAATGCACCGCGGCCTTGGCCCGGCCGTTGGCGGGACGCTCGCGCCGGAGGGCGCCTCCCTGCGCCCGACGCGCGGATCCCTTACTTGTAAGCGCCGACCCCGCAGAAGAATCCTTCCTTGTTGGCCATCACATAGCTCGTCTTGGCGCGGATCTCCTCGGTGCCCGGATAGGGCCACTTGTAGTCTACCCAGCCTTCCTTCGAGGCCTTGACCGTAGCGATCATGTTCTTGAACAGTTCATCCCCGTACTTCTTGAAGTCGAGCAGGTTCTTGCCGACCAGCTCCGGCTTGGTCGCGTGGGAGAGCATCACGCCGTCCATGTCCATGCAGAAGACATACAGATCCTTCTTTTTGAAGTCGCCGTCGGCGGAGAAAGCGGCAAAGGCCTTGTCCTTGCCCATCGTGTCGACGGCCGCCTGAGCCTGCTGGGACATGGCCTTGGCCTCGTCCGGGGTGGCCATGTCGGCGGCCGACGCGAGGCCGGCGAACAGTATCCCGGAAGTGGCAAGCGCGATCAGGGTCTTTTTCATGCGATGTCTCCTCGTTCATGTTTGTGGTGAAGCATACCGAAGATAGCTGAACCCGCGGACGGGCGCCAGTGTGTTCGCACGCGGTGATCGCCACAAGCGGATCGCGGCCCTGAGTTGGGTCGTATCCGGGCAAAGATCTCGGACAAGAGCACCGCGATGGTGCGCCTGCGCTGCGACGCGCCATCAGCGATCAGTCGTTCGCGCGCCGCCGCGTTGGCGAACCCCTTGACCACAGTATCCGCAGTGCTCCCGCAAAGACACTAAGATCACAAAGATTGATAGGCTGGCCTCGCGGGGTCGTTCGCGCGGTGAGCGGCCCCGAGGTTTGCAGTGATTTGTTATCCTTTGAGTGCTTCGAGTTTTTTCTGTCTCGGTGTGAGCAATTGCCGAACTCAGGCTGACCGACGCCGGATCCGCGCGATGGCCTGAGGATTGCTGCACCTTTGCCGGCGGCATCCGTACGCCGCGAACTTTCAACACTTACTCGTCGGAGTCAACTCTTATGCGGAAGCGCGACTTGATCAAGCGGTTGGTACTCGGCTCGGGCCTGGCTCTGGGATTGTCCGCGGTCTTCCCGGCGACGGCCGCCGACGACACCATCAAGGTCGGGGTCCTCCACTCATTGTCCGGAACCATGGCCATCAGCGAGACCACGCTCAAGGATACGGTGCTGATGTTGGTCGAGGAGCAGAACAAGAAAGGCGGCCTGCTCGGCAAGAAACTGGAGGCGGTGGTCGTGGATCCGGCGTCCAACTGGCCCTTGTTCGCCGAGAAGGCGCGCGAGCTGATCGCAAAGGACAAGGTGGCGGCGGTGTTTGGCTGCTGGACCTCGGTGTCGCGTAAATCGGTCCTGCCGGTCTTCGAGGAACTCAACGGGTTGCTGTTTTACCCGGTGCAATACGAGGGCGAGGAGTCTTCGAAGAATGTCTTCTATACCGGCGCGGCGCCCAACCAGCAGGCGATTCCGGCGGTGGACTATCTGATGAACGATTTGGGCGTCAAGCGCTGGGTCTTGGCGGGAACCGACTATGTCTACCCGCGTACCACCAATAAGATCCTCGAAGCCTACCTGAAGCAGAAGGGCGTGGCAGCCGAGGACATCATGATCAACTACACGCCGTTCGGTCACTCCGACTGGCAGTCGATCGTTTCCGACATCAAGAAGTTTGGCGCCGCCGGCAAGAAGACCGCCGTGGTCTCCACCATCAACGGCGATGCCAATGTTCCCTTCTACAAGGAACTGGGTAACCAGGGGGTGTCTGCCGAGGATATCCCGGTGGTCGCTTTCTCGGTGGGTGAGGAGGAGCTCTCCGGGATCGACACCAAGCCGCTGGTCGGGCACCTGGCCGCCTGGAACTATTTCATGAGCGTCGACACGCCGGAGAACGCCGCCTTCATCAAGCAGTGGCACGCCTTCATCAAGGACCCGAAACGCGTCACGAATGACCCGATGGAAGCCCACAAGATCGGGTTTGACCTCTGGGTGAAGGCCGTCGAGAAGGCCGGCAGCACCGCGACCGACAAAGTGGTGAAGGCCATCGTCGGCCTGGAGACGCCGAATCTTACCGGCGGCATCGCCAAGATGTTGCCCAATCACCATATCACCAAGCCGGTGCTGATCGGCGAGATTCAGGATGACGGTCAGTTCGCCGTGGTCTGGCAGACCGAGGGCACGGTCCCCGGCGATGCCTGGTCCGACTTTCTGCCGGGCTCCAAAGACCTGGAAGGCGATTGGACCGCGCCGATCAACTGCGGCAACTACAACACCAAGACCAAGACCTGCTTGGGCTCCGCGGCCAAGTAATCCATGGGTATGTCTGCGTCACGCCGCCGCTGCCCACACCTCGCGGGCGCATTCGTCTGCCTGATCCTGGCCGGGATGACCTGGTGGGGGACGGCGGTGGCGGGCGCTCTGGAGGAGGCCCTGCCGGGACTCGCGGACCGCGCCTTCCCGGTCAAGCAGCAGGCTGTGCAGGCGCTGGCCGCGACCGGCGACGGTCGGGCCTTGCCGATCCTGGAGGCCCTGCTCGCGGGCGATCTCTACACGCGCGAGACCGCCGACCCGCCGGTGGTCCTGGCGCGACCCTCCGCTGCCGGGCTGCGTCTCACGCACCCGCTCACCGGGGCCGATCTGGGCGACGTCGAGCGGGGGGCGGTCAAGAAGATCCCGCTGAATAACGCGCTACGCACCGCCCTGCGCGGCGGCATCGCCACCCTCACGCTGAGTAGTCCGGACCCGGTGGTGCGCAGCCGCTCGGCCAAAGATCTGATGCGTGACCCAAGCCCCGAGTCCGTCACGGCGCTGCGCGCCCGTCTGGAACAGGAAGAGGACGCCGCGGTGCGCACGACCCTGGTACTGGCGGTGGCGGTGGCGGACCTGCGCGTCGGGACGCCGCAGGCGCGGCTGGAGGCCGTTTCGACCCTGGAGGGCAGTCTTCACCCGGAGGCCCGCAACGGCCTGACGACACTCATCGCCAATGAAACCGACGCGGATGTGAAAGCCGCCGCGGAGCGTGCGCTGATCGCGATCGACGACCGTCTGACTTGGAACGCGCGGGCCGAGACTCTGTTTTTCGGCCTGAGCCTGGGGTCGGTCCTGGTGCTCGCCGCCATCGGCCTCGCCATCACCTTCGGAGTCATGGGGGTGATCAACATGGCCCACGGCGAACTGATGATGCTCGGGGCCTATACCACCTATCTGGTTCAGCAGGCGCTGCCGGGTTGGGTCGATTACTCGCTGTTCGTGGCCATCCCGGCGGCCTTCATCGTGTCCGGGCTCTTCGGCATCGCCATCGAGCGGACGGTCATCCGCTTCCTTTATGGCCGGCCCCTGGAGACCCTGCTGGCGACCTTCGGGATCAGCCTGATTCTACAACAACTGGTGCGGACCACCATTTCGGCGCAAAACGTGGCGGTCGAGAATCCATCCTGGATGAGCGGTTCGCTGCAGATCAATCCGGCGCTGGCGCTGACCTACAACCGGCTCTATATCCTGGCGTTCGCGTTGCTGGTCTTCGTCGCCCTCCTGCTGATTCTCAAGCGCACCGCGCTGGGGCTGCAGGTCCGGGCGGTGTCCCAGAATCGGGCGATGGCACGTGCCATGGGGGTGCGCTCCGCGCGCGTGGATGCGTTGACCTTCGGCCTTGGCGCCGGCATCGCCGGGGTCGCCGGGGTCGCGCTGTCCCAACTCACCAATGTCGGCCCCAACATGGGCCAGGCTTACATCATCGACTCCTTCATGGTGGTGGTGTTCGGCGGGGTCGGGAACCTCTGGGGCACCCTGATCGGCGGGATGACACTGGGTGTCGCCAACAAATTCATGGAACCCTGGGCGGGCGCGGTGCTGGCCAAGATTCTGGTGCTGGTGTTCATCATCCTGTTCATCCAGAAACGTCCGCGCGGGCTCTTTCCGCAGCGCGGCCGGGCGGCGGATGGATGAGGTGATGAACAGCAAGAGCGCTCATCTCCCACGCTACCGGCTTTCTTTCCTCACCGACTTGGGGCTTCCCGCATGGGCATAGTCAAGGCACTCAAAGGCGATACCGGCGGCCAAGTCATGCTGGCCGTGCTGCTGGTGGTGACGCTGGTGGTCCCGGTGTTGAATCTGGCGGTGCCGGAGACGAGCTTCTGGCACGTTTCAACCTATACGGTGACGCTGCTCGGAAAGTATCTGACTTATGCGTTGCTCGCCGTGGCGGTCGACCTGGTCTGGGGCTATCTGGGGATCCTCAGCCTGGGGCATGGCGCCTTTTTTGCACTGGGCGGCTATGCCATGGGCATGTATCTGATGCGTCAGATCGGTGATCGCGGCGTCTATGGCGATCCGGTTCTGCCCGACTTCATGGTTTTTTTGAACTGGAAAGAGTTGCCCTGGTTCTGGAACGGTTTCGACATGTTCTGGTTTGCCGCGCTGATGGCGATTGTGGTCCCGGGCGTGTTGGCCTATATCTTCGGCTATCTCGCGTTCCGCTCACGGGTGACCGGCGTCTACCTCTCCATTATTACGCAGGCGCTGACCTATGCCCTGATGCTCGCGTTCTTCCGCAATGAAATGGGGTTTGGCGGGAACAACGGGCTTACTGATTTCAAGGAGTTACTCGGGTTCGACCTGCAAAGCGACGGCACCCGCGCCGGACTCTTCATCGCCTCCGCCGCAGCGCTCGCGCTCGGCTATCTGGCCTGCAGGATGATTGTCACCTCTCGTCTGGGACGGGTGGCGGTGGCCATTCGCGATGCCGAGTCGCGCACGCGCTTCATCGGCTATCGGGTAGAGCGGGTCAAGGTCGCGATCTTCGCCTTCTCGGCCATGCTGGCGGGGGTGGCCGGGGCGCTCTACGTGCCTCAGGTGGGGATCATCAATCCGGGTGAGTTTTCACCGCTCAACTCCATCGAGCTGGTGATTTGGGTGGCCGTCGGCGGGCGTGCGACTCTCTATGGCGCCGTGGTCGGTGCCCTAATGGTGAATTACGGCAAGAGCACCTTCACGGCCATGTTCCCTGAAGCCTGGCTGTTCGCCCTGGGCGCACTTTTCGTGCTGGTGACACTGCTGCTGCCCCGCGGGATCGCGGGCTGGCTGCCCGCGCGGAGGGCCGGCTGATGGGCGGGCAAGTCGAGCGCTGGCAATACCTCAACCCCGGTAAGACCCTGGCCGAGACCCTGGATATCTCGCATACGACCCTGCTCTATGTGGAAGGGGTGACGGTGAGCTTCGACGGGTTCCGCGCCCTGAATGACCTGTCATTCTATGTCGATGTCGGCGAACTGCGGTGTGTGATCGGACCTAATGGCGCGGGCAAAACCACCATGATGGACGTCATCACCGGCAAGACCCGGCCGGACGCGGGCTATGTGTTCTTCGGTCAGAGCATCAATCTGCTGGAATTGGATGAGCCGCGCATCGCCCAGGCCGGGATCGGGCGTAAGTTTCAGAAACCCACGGTGTTCGAGCAGCATCAGGTCTATGAGAACCTGGAGCTGGCGATGGCCGGCGACAAGCGGGTCTGGCCGACCTTGATGGCTCGCCTCACCGGTGCGCAGCGCGACCGGATCGACGAGGTGCTGGGGATCATCGGGCTGCGGGATCAGGCCCGGCGCCCGGCCGGGGCACTCTCCCACGGCCAGAAGCAGTGGCTGGAGATCGGCATGCTGCTGATGCAGGACCCGCTGCTGCTGCTGGTGGATGAGCCGGTGGCGGGGATGACCCACCAGGAAATGGACCGGACGGCCGAGTTGCTGCTGTCCCTGGAGGGCAAACACTCGGTGGTCGTGGTGGAGCATGATATGGACTTCGTGCGCTCGATCGCCAAACGGGTAACCGTGTTGCATCAGGGGTCGGTGTTGGCGGAAGGGTCGATGGACGAGGTCCAGCATGATCCGCGGGTGGTGGAAGTCTATCTTGGGGAGTGAGACGTGAGCGCCGAGTACGATCAAGATCTGGTTGCCTGGTCGCGCGAGCAGGGGCAGTTGCTGCGCATGGGCCGCTTCGCCCAGCTCGATATCGCCCATCTGGCAGAGGAGATCGAAGACTTGGGAAAACGGGAGCGGCGGGCGCTGGTGAGTCGGTTAGCCGTGTTGCTGGGCCACCTGCTGAAATGGCAATACCAGCCGGACTATCCCTATCGCAAGTCCTGGCGGGCGACCATCAACACCCAGCGCCGTGCAGTCGCCAAGCTCCTGGACGAGAATCCGAGTCTGCGGGGGCAGGTTGATCTATTGATCGCCGAAGCTTACCCCGATGCGCTGGACTTGGCGGTCGCTGAGACGCCGTTCGAGTACGAGCACTTTCCGGTCATTTGTCCCTGGACTATCGAGCAAATCCTCACGGCCTATTGGCCGGGCGCCGAGGCCGGATCACCCTCATGTTGACGATCAGCGGATTGAATCAGTTCTATGGGCAGAGCCACACCCTCTGGGATCTGAATATCGCGATCCCGGCCGGCCAATGCACCTGTGTGATGGGCCGTAACGGGGTGGGTAAGACCACCCTGATGCAGTGCATCATGGGCCTGCTGCCGCTGCGCGCCGGGGTCATGGACTATCTGGGGCAGGACCTGGCCCGACTGCCTGCCGAGCGGCGGGCCGAGTTGGGGCTGGGTTTTGTTCCCCAGGGCCGGCAGATCTTCCCATTGCTCACGGTCGAGGAGAATCTTCGCATCGGCCTGCCGGCACGGCGCGACGGTCTGCGTCAGGTGCCGGGCTACATCTATGAACTCTTCCCCGTCCTGAAACAGATGCTCGGCCGCCGCGGGGGCGACCTCTCCGGCGGCCAACAGCAGCAGCTTGCCATCGGCCGCGCGCTGGTAATCGACCCCAAACTCCTGATCCTTGACGAACCCACCGAGGGCATTCAGCCCAACATCGTTCATGAGATCGGCGACATCATTCGCCGCCTGATCGGTGAATTCGGACTCACCGTCATTCTGGTGGAACAAAAGCTGCCTTTCGCCCGCCGGGTGGCCGACCGTTTCGTGATCCTCGATCGGGGCCGACTGGTCGCCGATGGAGGCATCGCCGACTTGGGTGACGATCTGGTCAGGCAGTACCTGACCGTGTGATGACCGACACTTCAGGCGAAGAACTTCGTACCACGCGAGATCAACCTCCGGAGACTGGGGCGACGCGACCGGAGGTCGACGCTTAAGGCCGTAGGTGCGGGTTTGAAACCCGACCCTACACGAAGGCCTGTTTGGATGTCAGGTGTGAACGCTATAAACATCCACCCGTAGGGGGTGCCTGTAGGGTCCCCCTGTAGGGGCGACTTCAGTCGTCCCTTCAAATCTGCAGATCGTTTCCCAAAACTCAGTTGACCTTGAAAGTCGCGCAGCGACCCTGTGGGAGCGGCGTCCCGCCGCGACGGCCCGAACCCGTCGCCGCGGCGTTAAAGGTGTCCGCGGCACCGCATCGCGGCGGGACGCCCACCGGGAACAGTCCTGTCACGGCGTGGCAGATCTCCAGCCCGTAGGGTCCGCTGCGCGGACCGACAACCGCTCCGATCGCGAGACGACCAACCGCATGACCAAGGCCCCAAATCCGCGACAAGCCGTTGGTGTACCCGCCGGTCTGGCGCCTCCCTTTGGCGTTCCGCCCTACGCTGCCACGTGTCGCACCCCGACCCCCAGCAACGCATCCACCGGGCTTTGCACCGCCGAGCCGCCGCGCTGCAACACATGGGTGTAAATCTGCGTCGTGGTGACATCCATAACTGTAAAAATAGACAGTCCACGCAGAAAAGGCAAGCCCGTTCCGCCCAGCGGGAACGCACCCGACGGCTGACCATCATCGTCGCGTCGGCCGTAGCAGCGGCTTCCAGCCGCGTCAAAGCCCCGCGCTTGGTCATGCTGGCCGGTTGGAGTCCAAGGCTTCAGCCTTGGATCGGGCAGGCCAAGGCTCTAGTCGGACCGATGATCGATGCGCGCCTGAACGACGCCAGGCCGAGCGCGGCCCCCTGTCGATGCCTCCGAAACACCCTGACAAACTTTCGGGAAAGATGTTACAGAATACTGTTTTCTTTCTCTTTTTATTAACTTTGCTACAGCAGTACCGGTCGGTTTATGCGGACCGGTTCGGGCGTTATGAGGCAAGATCGCCTCATAACGCCTAAACGGTGCGAGTCTGAGCGCGGCCTCCCTGCCGGTGCCTCTAAACACCCTGAGCATTCGTCGAGAAAGGCACTTCATACGATTGTATTTTCAACTATTCTCTTGTCAGAACCACGCGGGCATCCCCCGGTTTATGCGGTGTACCTTCGATCCGTTCGTGGGATATGAGGCAATCTTGCCTCATATCGCACGAACGGTGCAGCGAGGAACTGCGCGCAAGCGCTTGACACTCTGAAAAAATCCTGATCCAATCCTAAAAAGGCGACGAGTTATGGGGTAGTTCGTCTGCCGAAATCTAGCTAGGATTCACCCTTCGTGTATTTATGCGAGTCGTGTTTCCGCTCGAATTGCAGCGCAAATATTGTGGATGAAAAAATTCAGGATTCATGATATTCAGCGGGAGCGAGTCCGTTCGCGCATAACGCAGTTGATGCGCGAACGGACTCGCTCCCGCTGACCCGCAAGAATTTTTTCATCCCCCCTTGGCGCGCTGCGATCCCATCGGCGATACCTGCGCTCGGTTCTCGTCGGGGAACCTAGCTATCGCTAAAGCTGAAATCGGCTTCGCTCTCGCTCAGCCGATTCAGCTTAGCTTCTCAGTTAGGCATAGGAGACAGAGCACGGTGGCAATCCTTGATTGGCTTAAAGAAGCCCCCCTTTCCGCCGTCTACAAGGAGCGCCTTGTTGACTCCGAAAAGCAAATCGCCTCGCTGGAGCAAAAGTCTGTCAGCCTTGATGCGAAGGTTGTTAGCCTTGATGCCAAGGTAAACGCACTTGAGAAAGAGAAAATAGAACTTCAATCGCGACTTGAAGAGTCTGAGCAGAATCGGCGGGCACTCGAAGAAAAGATCAAACAGAAAATCGTTGAAGCTCATAACCCACCTTTGGCGTTTGATCAGAAAACTGGTACGTGGATAGGCGAAGATTCACTGCATTACTGTGCAAAATGTAAGTCCGACGAGAAACTGTCTCCACTGCAAATTACAGATCGCGGCTGGTACTGCAATGTGTGCAAAGCTCCTTTTTACGACCCGGACAAGCGAGATCGGTCCGTAACTGCAAGGCGCCAAATACTAAGCCCTCGCGGTTGGGCTTAAAGAATGCCTACCAAGCCCGCTCCAGCCGAGCCGCGCCACGAGCGCCGTGCTCATTCTGCAAGCTCGGTGGCGGGCGCGTCCGGCTGAGCGGGATCGTTATGTTTCCAGGGAGAGATAGTTGAGTATTTCGTCACGACAGAATGAAGTGGCTAGACACCAGAAATCGCTTGCTGATCTCCAGAAAAAGCTCGCTGACGAGTCTAAGAAAGAAGCCTCAAAAGCTGATGAAATAAATAAAATTGAGCGCAGCATCACAAAATCTACTTCAGAAAGTACTTTACGTTCTAAGCGACAACAAATTACGCGGGCTATGTCTGTTATTGCGGATGTTCAAAAAAAGAAAGCGGATATTTCAAAGAGAATCGCCGATGCAAATACTAAGCTCCATAAAGCACAAGAAGAGTTGCGAAAAGAAGAAGATAAAGAGCGCAAAAAAATTGATGATACTGAAAAGAAGCGAGAAAGAGAACAACTTAATCATCAAAGGTCAATAACCCAAGAGCTTCGTTCACAATATTCCTTTAAAGCCAACGATATTCCGGCTAAACGGCGGATCGTTAAATATGATGTATTCGTATCCCATGCCAGCGAAGACAAAGAAGATTTTGTAAAGCCCTTAGTTGATGCGCTTCAAAGCGCAGGTTACAAAGTTTGGTACGACGAGTTTACTTTAAAGGTTGGGGATAGCTTAAGAAGAAGCATTGATAATGGGCTTAAAAGTTCAAGATACGGAATTGTGGTCTTTTCTAGTGCATTTTTCGCGAAAAACTGGACTCAATACGAATTGGATGGTCTTGTTACTAGAGAAATGGAAGGTCACAAAGTTATTCTTCCAATTTGGCACATGGTATCGAAGAATCAAGTTCAAAATTACAGCCCGACGCTTGCAGACAAAAAGGCCATCAATAGTTCATTATCAACCATCGAAGAAATAGTTGAGCAACTGGCCGAAGTGTTAGATGAAAAGTAAACATAACAATGCCATAAACTCGGACGCCAAAAAGCTACGCTGCGCTTCGCTTTTTGTCGCCGGTTATGGCAGGCGTTAGCTTTATGCAGGGGGGTCGAAAACATGAGGAAAGCATATATCGGAGTCTCCACGCCGATTGGATACGATCACTCAAGCGTATTTCGTGTGGGCATAGGCGATGTTGCTTTTCCCGTAAAAGAGCCGTATTGGGCTTACTACAATGGCCTCCCTTATCCAACCCCGATTCTTGAGGCGCCTTATGGCTTACTGTTACTCTATGATGAGTTATGGTTTCTCTCTAGGGGAACGCAATAGGGGACACGAACGCAATAGGGGACAGACCCTGAGGTATCCCCACGAAATCACGTTCTCTATCAGCTAGATAGATACGCATCAAGTGGCTGGCAGAGGCCCTGACGCCGGGGTTCCGCTAACCTACTGATGTCTCGCTCAAGTTCGTGGGGATACCTCAGGGACAGACCACGGTTTTCCTGTGAACCGCTTGCCCCGGCAGCTACGAAGACAAAGAAATGCCTAACGAACGCCCAAAGAGCGAGCGCGCGCCATCAGGGTTCGAGCTGGTTTGCAGGGTTCGTGGGTGGCGCGCGCCGCCTTGGGCCGAACGTTAGGCGTTGAAGAAGAGGCTGTTTCGCGGTGAGCAACGAACTCAATTCCCTTTCACAACGTGTAGCAGAAGAACTCGTTAGGTACACTCAATTTCTACTCGCCATCGCTGGCGCTGCTATCGCATACGCATTAGACCAATCTCAGGGCAAGCCCCTCACCCGTGAGTCTTTAACGCTATTACTGGCAGTAACAATCCCCCGGCAAAGCCGGGGGCTTTCGATCGTGAGCCGCTCAAAGCG
>JACDZG010000283.1 GCA_013426805.1 Chromatiaceae bacterium | reverse complement strand
CGCGCGGCGCTTCTTGCTTTGTGTTTGACACTGGCACTGAGTCTGGCCCTGGGCCAGGCCGCGGCCGGGCTGACGGCGCCCGGCGCCGCGGCGGTGAGCAGCGCCGCCGCGCTGCGTGAGCATGTGGCCGTCGCGGGTTGGGTGACCGTGCGGGTGGAGCTGCGTGCGGCGGCGGACGACCTGGAGCGGACGGCCCAGAACCTGCTGTTCGCCTTGCCGGCCGGGTCCTATGACGAGGTCGCGCGGGCCACCGGCTCAGCCAGCCTGACCGTGCGGGTCGATGCCGCCGGGCTCGATGCGCTGCTGGACTCGCCCTGGGCGGCGAGCGTTGTCGCGGCCGACACTCCGGAGATGCAGCGGCTGGCTGCGAACTGGCTTCACAGCCTGGCCCTCAAGCCCGACGGCAGCCTCTGGGCCTGGGGATACAACCGCTACGGCCAGCTCGGCGACGGCACCACCACGAAACGTTATATGCCGGTTCAGATCCTGACCGGGGTCGCGGCCGTGTCCACCAGCGATTTTCACGGCCTGGCCCTCAAGACCGACGACAGCCTCTGGGCCTGGGGTCCCAACTGGTACGGCGAGGTCGGCGATGGTACCTCCACCCGTCGCTTGACGCCGGTCCAAATCCTGACCGGGGTCGCGGCCGTGTCAAGCGGCGCTTCTGACAGCCTGGCCGTCAAGACCGACGGCAGTCTCTGGGCCTGGGGATACAACCGCTACGGCCAGCTCGGCGACGGCACCACCACCGACAGTTCAACGCCGGTCCAAATCCTGACCGGGGTCGCGGCCGTGGCCACCGGCGGGTTTCACACCCTGGCGCTCAAGACTGACGGCAGCCTCTGGGCCTGGGGAGGCAACTGGGACGGCCAGCTCGGTGACGGCACCACCACCCAGCGCTTGACGCCGGTCCAGGTGCTGACCGGGGTCGCGGCCGTGTCAGCCGGCATTTATCACAGCCTGGCCATCAAGACCGACGGCAGCCTCTGGGCCTGGGGAGACAGCGGGGAAGGCCAGCTCGGCAACGGCACCACCACCGATCGCTGGACGCCGGTCCAAGTTCTGACCGGGGTCGCGGCCGTGTCAGGCGGCTCATATCACAGCCTGGCCCTCAAGACCGACGGCAACCTCTGGGCCTGGGGATACAACCGCTACGGCCAGCTCGGCGACGGCACTACCACCAGTCGCTTGAAGCCGGTCCAAATCCTGAACGGGATCGAGGCCATGTCAGGCGGATGGGGACATACCCTGGCCCGGAAGACCGACGGCAGCCTCTGGGCCTGGGGATACAACGGATACGGCCAACTCGGCGACGGCACCACCACGGATCGCCTGAGTCCAGTAGCGGTGGTCGGGTTCGGGGGATCATCCGCCTCCGACGCCGACTTCACCGTCACCAACGTCAACCTGAACCCGAGCGCCCCGTTCACCGACGGCACCTTCAACGCCACGATCACCGTGAAGAATCGCGGCACCCAGGCCGGCGACCCAGGGCTGCTGCGCGTCTGGACCCACCAGCGCGCGGCCCAAGACTGCAATGCCCCAGGAGACGCTGAGATCAGCCTGGCGACCCTGGCGGCGGGCGCTACACAGACGGTGCGCATCACCCTGCCCGCCGGCACCGCCGGGTACAAGACCCTGTGGACCTTCATCGACAGCCAGTGTCAGACCCAGGAACCCGTTGAGAACAACAACCAGTTCAGCCAGGGCTACCGGGTCTTCGCCCAGGCGATCGCCGACTTCACGGTCACCGCCATCGACCTGACGCCCAACCGTCCCACCGCCGGCGGCACCTTCAGCGCCGCCGTGACGGTGAAGAACCGCGGCACCGCCGCGGGCGAGGCCGGCGCGCTCGCGCTCTGGGTCGATCAACCGGGCATCCCCGCCTGCGGCGCCGCGGGCGACGCCGCGGTCACCGTCGGCCCCCTGGCCGCCGGGGCCAGCCGCACCCTGACGCTCGACGGCCTCCCCGCCGGGACGGCCGCCGCCAAGTCACTGCGCGCCTACATCGATCACACCTGCG
>JACDZG010000282.1 GCA_013426805.1 Chromatiaceae bacterium | reverse complement strand
GGAGGTCCGCCAGAACGGTCACCCCAAGAAACAGCGCTGAACACGCCGATTTTTGGGCATGAACCGCGATGCTAACTCGCTGATTTAAAGATGCTCTCGGCTTATCTTTGCGCCATTCTGGTCTGCCCCTGAATGCTCGCTGGCCGGATCGGCGAGAATTCCGCTCTGACACTCGCCATTGGAAAAGAAGCCTACTGCCGGGAAAACCAGCAGCGACGCGACCCCGCAGATTGCTTGGGGGATAGCGATTCCGTGGTACGTCCCCTATTTCCCGCGCATCTATCGAGATCCGCCGCCCATGCCTCCAGGAAGTCTAGAACGCTTTCCCCATATCGCCGAAGTAGCTCATCGGGTACATAAATACTTTCTCCGTTCAGCGGCATACCGATCTTCATCGAGGCGAAGTTCTTTGCCACCCTCAGTATGCCATCATCACTGGTATAGGGACTACGAAAAAGCTCAGGCTTGAGCTCTCTTAGCTTAGCGGCCGAGCTTCCGTCGCCATGCTTGATCGCATTCGCGAGCAGTCGCAGTTCATTTGCAATCAAGTCCCAACCCGGGTAACTCTGGAAGTCAATTTCGAGGTGCTTCCGATACCAATCCTCGGTCGTCTGAATCTTTGCATCCTTTATTGGAGGCAAGGTGGAAAATAGCCCGTCAGTCGCGATGTGGTGCAGTTGCTGTTCGAACAGATGAAACAATCCGACCACGAGGAGATTAACCGTTGCCTGCCGAAAATCGGACATCATCAGAAAAAAACTAAGCCCTTTCTCGCGAGCGAATTCCCAGAGTTCCTCCTCGCTAGTGGAGTCATCCCACGAGTAGGAAGAGACTAGCCGTTTATACTCAGCGTCGCTAACCTCATCTGCGCGCTTTTCAAGATCGGAGAACCCCGCAAGCAAGTCGCCAGAGACCGCGCTAGAGAACATCTCTAGCGAGGGGACCGATAAAACCCGAATCCGGGTGGCAAGATAGTATCCGTTGAATATAACGAGCGGTGACGACATTTTCACCCCGTAGCAACTGTTATCCCGTGAGATCTAAGGTGCCTGGCCGTTTGGTCCACCCTTAAAGTGCGATCCCTATTTACCATAGGGTCGGCGCGAATGCGTTCTACCAGGCGACCACGTCTGTCGGTTTGTCGATTCCTAATCCGACGTGTGGGGCAGGTCTTTTTCAGTATTATTAGAAAGCACCTCGTCCATTGCTTTTTGTTGTTCATCATGATCTTCTTCTTCGTCAGGATCTCCGGGTGCAGGGTCGTAGTCCATTTCAATGATTCTTGATTCGCAGCCCGTTTGGCAAAGAAGCGCCTGTAAGTTCATGACGTGGTCGGCGCCGCAAATGAAAAGGGTCGGCCAGAGATTGGCCGCGTATATACGCGCTATCCAAACGCGTTCGCGGATTCCATGCCGAAGATTATGTTTTAGCGATCCAAACAGTATTTCGGAATTATGGTCCGTGGCGGCTAGACTTTTTGAGACATCCTCAAGTTGTTCTGGCAAAATACAGAGGTTGGTCGTCGTCTTTTCGTCAATGTCAATGTAGCAATGAATAAGGTCGAGTTCTTGAGCGATGGCGGCTGCAATCGTTTCACTTGCGCAAGCTTCGCTAAAAAAGAATACTCTGTTTCTTGCCATTTCTTCGGCTATGAAAGCAATCCCGTGTTCTTCAATGATTCTATGTAAATGTTCACGAAACTCGTTCAGGGTGTTTGTGGAGTATCGCTTCTTGTTTCCGCATTGAAGTTTATGGTCGGTTCCAAAAATAAAAACGGATGGGTTCATGGGCTCTAACCGTAGGCTTCGTAAGTGCGTAGTTCGGTCCGCTGGGATTAGGGGCCAGGCTCAATTAAACTGAAGTTTCCTACTTTTAATTAATGAGAAATACACAGTATGCAGCGCGAAAATCGTACACGTATCGCGTAGTTCTTTAGTGGTAGCTAATATGCTTATCTGTCGCTCGACGGCCTCGCTGAGGGCGCGGAATAGCGGCTCTTCGGGATCTCAGTAGGTTGTGATATACTTATATTTCAGCATCTTGCG
>JACDZG010000117.1 GCA_013426805.1 Chromatiaceae bacterium | reverse complement strand
TGATTCTTGATAGCGTCTTATTCGGAAATCGCCTAAAGTCCGACAGGCTGCTAGAAAGTGTCCATTTTCTACTTCCCGATTGTTAGCCGACGTTAGCGTTCAAAGCAGGAAGTAGTTAATGGATAGTTACCTAGTGCGACAAATAATGCGGTATCTGCTAAGGTTTCACCGACACCGTAAACCTTTTTCCGAAGGCGGGCAAACGTAAAACCGGCCATAAGGCCCAGCAGTAACCATACCGTAATTGCCATCGAGGACCAGGGCACGCCGACATCGCCCCATCCCAATGCACGGGTCACCACGGATACCCCCAGCAAAAGCGTCAAGAGCAATGTCAATGGAATGTAACAGTTCAAAGGGCCACTAGAGTGATCGACAACCCACTTCGCCCACCGCCCCCTCGCTGCAAGCAGCCAGATCGCGCGCAGGTTGCCCGGCGTACCGGTAGCGATGTCGTCAGCGGGCTTCCAATTCCAGTTTGGACGCGGCCCCCGCTCGACCGCGAGCGCCATCGCCAGGTAAGCCAGCCGCGGGTGCACACCGTCCATGACCGGCTCGACGATCTCCCGGCTCAGCCCCACCGCGAGCCAGCAGGCGTAACGCTGCGCGCGCTCGGTCAACGGCGGCTGATAGGGCCAGCCCCAGCGGTGCTGCACGCGCGCAACCTCGTGATCATCGGCCAGCGGATCGGCGTGCTCGTCGGCGGCCTGGTCGAGCCGGGTCCAGAACTCGTCGAGTTGCGAACAGCGCGCCAGCGCGACCAGCACCGCCTGATGCAGCGCCGGCTCGAGCCAGGGCAGACCGTCCAGATCAAACAGGGTCGCCACCGCCTGCGCGCGGCGCAGACCGTCGATCCATTCGCAGCGCTTGGGGACGGAGAGCTCCGCCTGGCTGAGGATCGCGCGGCTGACGCCCAGGGCCTCCTCGCCCAGTGCGGGCAGGATGCGTCCGAGCTGCAGGCGCTCCAGGTTGTCGATGACGAAGGTGGTGACCTCGGGTGTGGGCCGGCGCAGGGCCGCGAGTAGGAGATCTTGCAGCGTCTCTGCCGGGAGCCGGTCGCAGCGCTCGCGCAGCAACCGATGCAGCAATTCCGTCGCACGCTCGCCGAAGGCGGTGCGCGGGTTGGCAGCCAGGTAGCCCGGACCGGCGAGCACTGCCGAAGCCGGAGTGTCGCCGAGCGCGGTCTCGGCAGCGTCGAGCACGCGCTCGGCCGCGGCGAGGTCTACGACCCGCGCCTCGGTGAGCGCAGTCAGCGCGGTCGGTAGCTCGCCGCGTGCGAGCAGCAAGTCGAGCACGCGTCCGACCGCCTCGGTGCGGGTGCAGAGCCCGCAATAGAGCAGCAGGACCTCGCGCCAGCGGCCAGGGTCGGCGCGATAGCGTTCGAGCATCGCCTCCAGATCCGCGGTGACCAGCAGATGCTGGGCGGCGAAAAACTCCAGGAAGGTCTGGTGCGGGAAGCGCAGCCCGGCCGGCGGCAGTCTCACCAGGAGTCCGGCATTCAGCACCAGTTCGTCGAGCAGCCGGTGGTTGTCGGCGCGGCGCAGGCCGAGACCCTGCTCCATCTCGCGTCCAAGCAGGGCCAGCGCCTGGCCCTCGTCGATGTCGCGCTCCGGGTCAGGCCCGGCGATGTGCGCATGGGCAAGCGCCGCGAGCAGGTGTTCCTTGTGCGGACGGTCGAAGGCGTTGGCGCGGTTGCCCTGCGCCTGGTCCCATTCCTCGAGCAGCGCCCGCGCGCAGACCTCGTAGAACTGCGCGCGGTTGTCCGGCAGCCGGTACTTGGGCTGGCCGTACAGGAAGCAGACGATGGTCAGCATCAGCGGGTTGACGGCCAGCGCGGCGACGTGGGGCTGGCGGTTGATGACACCCTGCAGTTCCTCGGCCGACTTGGGCGCGTCGAACCGCCAGCGGCGCACGACGCACCGCCGCCCCGTGCAGTGGGGCCATGTGCAGCACGGCGCGGTGCGGGGTCTCGAGCTGGTCGTGCCAGGCAGCGGTGCGACAACTGACGACGAAGGCGCTGTGCGGCCAGGCGGCGATGGTCTGATTCACCGCACGGGCGGCCTGGGCCCGGGCGTCCCGGTCGAGCTCGTCGAGTCCGTCGATCAGCACCAGCAGGCGGCCCTCCGCCAGCGCCGTCCTCGCCCAGGCCGCGAGGGTGTCAGATGGCACCGATCCAGTTGGGGCCGGTTGGCGCGGCAACACCAGCCCACCGCGGTCGAGCCCCGCGGCCACTGCCGCGGGGAGGTCGAAGCCCACATCGCGCAGATCCGCGAAGCTGAAGCGCACCGGCACCCAGCCGCCGCGGGCGGTCCCGATCGGTTCGCGGCGGGGCAAATCCCAGGCGTCGCGGGCGATGAGGCGTAGCGCGACGCTCTTGCCCGTGCCGGGGCCGCCGAGCACCGCGATGCACGGGGCGGGGGCGCGCGGGTCGTCGCGCGACGTGGCGAACAGCGCCCGGAGCGCGGCCGGCAACTGTTCGATGCCGCTGTCGGCCGCTGTCTCGACCGCGACCGGCACCAGGATGTCACCAAGGCACTGATCCTGCTTCATCCAGGCGTGACGGATGGTCAGTGCATCCGCGACGAGGCGTTCCCGGTAGGCCGCGAGCGCGCCTTCCAGTGCGCCGACTCGACCTCTGCCGAGTAGGTCCTGCAGCGTTGTTGGAAGTCCGCCAAGGCCCCGCCCTAAACGCACGCCGAGCCAGATGAAGACGGCCCCACCGACCGTGGCCAACAGGCCGGTCATCAGGTCATCGAACACCTCCGGCCTGTCCAGCCAGTCGAGCAGGCCCGCCCAGCGCCCGGTGAGCCAGGTGCCTAAGTTCACCATCCAGTCCATCGTGCCCCCGTTGCGTCAGCCAGTCGTTGCGCATCTTAGCCCGTGCACCGAGCACCTGTCCGCAGCGCCGCTGGGCCGGGACGCTGGCCCTGTGTTCCGGCGGGGATTCGCTTTCTTCATCCGTCGAAGTGTGCCGTTGGCAGGTGTGGTCCGAGATAGCCGATTAGCACCAGTGCGCCGCTCTCCGTGCGCTCGGGGCGGAAATACAGGCGCCATCCGGCATGTGCGGACCTACAGCAGCTCGGAGAGTGCCAGGTCGAGCTGATCGAAGAACCCGTCGGGCCATTGATCCAGTCGCCCGTCCCGGTCGATTTGCGGCGATACCGGGACAACCGAACCGCCGGGCGGGCTCGCGCCGAAGAAATGGACCGCCACTGCTTCAGGCACGATATCCCCCCGCTTCACCGCCAGCCGCACGCCGTTCAGGACATGGTCGGAGTGGGTCTCCACGATCAATTGCACGCCGCTTGCCGCGGCCCGGGCCGCCAGGCCGCCAAGCTGCTGCTGGGCCGCCGGATGAAGATGCACCTCGGGATTCTCGACCAGGATCAGGTCGCCCGGGTGGGCCGCCAGCAGGGCCACGACGATCGGAAACACCTGGGTCAGGCCGAAGCCAACGTTCTGTGGTCGCTGAAAGTCCGCCCGCGGGTCGGTGCGAAAGCGCAGGGTCAGTGCACTCGCTCCCTCGATGGCGGAGACGCGGAAATCGCAGCCGGGGAAGACCCGCTGCATCTGCGCCCGGGTCTGATGGAACAGGGTCGGCGGTACCTCGGGCACGCACAGCACCGGCGATACCTCGTCCGTTTCCCGCCAGTACATGAGACCGGCGGCGAGCTCGCCGCGGTGGCCGACGTCGGCATGTCCGTCGGCGTCGCGCAGGGGATAGACCTCGCGCGGACCGCTGCGCTCGGCGGTCAGCCAGGCGAGCCGCCGGAGCTTGTCGACGGTCACCGACGCGCCGGCGACGCGCTCCGGCAGCAGCCAACGGATCGGGCCGTCCAGGGATTGCTCGACGCCATCCAACAAGACCGCGTGCAACGCGATGGCGAGCGCCCGGCGGTCGGTCGCCTCAAACAACCAGCTCACCGACTCGCTCCCGCCATCGACCCGCGCCGTCTCCAGATGAAACTGCAGTTGGCGTGCGCCCACAACCTGATTGAGCACATCCGCCGCGGTGCCTAAGGCCAGCTCCGGGCCTTCCAGCAGCAAACTGCGGCCCCACTCCCGGCAGACCATGCTCTGGTGAAGCAGCACCAGGGTCTGAATCACCGATGACTTGCCGCCGCCATTGACCCCGGCGAGCAGCGTCAGCGGGGCCAGGCGCAACCTAACCTGATCGAAACACTTGAACCCATCAATCCCGAGACTAGTGAGCACCGAGCACCTCCTGCAGCATACCGTGGCCGATCTCGAAGCGCGTGCGCACCTCCTTTGGTGTATTAGGTCCGTAGGTAATGGCCCGCTGGAAGGTCTCGTCCTGCAAGCGCTCGCGCAACGCCTGCTTCAGTGCCGCCTTGCGTGAGCGGACCAAATCTTCGTCGTAACGCGCGAGGCCCGTGCTCATCACATCGAACAAGGAGGCGTTGATCAGGCTGCGCCGACTGCTGCCGCCCCTCGAAAACTTGCGGAATGCATGTTGCTTGAAGGTCAATAAATTATTACGAAGCCCACGGCGCAAGCGCTGGCGGACCGCGTGTCGCGTCTCATCGTCGGCTTGATTGAGCAGTTTCAGACTGGCCGCCAGCCATTCGTCCATGTCGCCGCGATAAGTCTCCAACGGCAGCAGGTCGAAGGAGCAAAAGCGATTGACCAGCTCCCGGTCCTGCATCTTTCCGGGCTTGAGGCTGCCCCCCGTCGCCTCGCGGAACAGGTCGGACTCCGCCTCTTCGCGTAACAGCAGCGTCGCTGGACCGTTATAGATGGCATTGCGCATCTGCTGGCGGGTGAGCACCTCGCCGCCGTTGACGCGCTCGAAAATATCCAGCCGCGCGCGTTCCGGCACCGCATGGTCGATGATGTAAAAGAGGAGCTGGCAGTCCTGAACGCGATTCTGCAAGCGCACATCGAGATTAGAGATTGCCTTACCATCGAGATCCGAACGGCCCCTCAACTCCAGCTTGAGTTCCCCATTCAAGAAGCGCTGCAGGGTGGTCAGCCGCTGCCGACCGTCGACGACGATCAGGCGCCCTTTGGCATCCTCCGCCACGTAGAACACGGGCAAGGGGATGCGCATCAGGATGGATTCGATAAGACGGCTCTGTTTGCCCATATCCCAGACGAAGCCGCGCTGAAAATCCGGGTCCATGACGAAGCGGCCCTGCTCGATGCGACGCACCACGTCCTCCGCCGTGCGGCGCTCGTCGCGAATCGCCAGTTCGTCGAGTGGATAGCCGTCCAGACTGCCGGACGGGGATGCCTCATAGCCCTCCAGACCTTCCGGCGCGTCGGCGGGTGCGTCGTCTTCTGTCTCGATCATGAAGGCCCCTCACGGTCAGGCTCGCGGTGTCTGGTGGTGGATAGTAACGCGCTGCAAGGGGCGCGCAAACCGCGGCGATGCGTGCGAAGTGGCGGTGCAGGGTTGTGGCAGCGGTCCCGAACGGAGCGAGGCCGACGCCTCGGTGTGATCGACGCTATCGACCTGCCCGCGGCTTCGGACGACGAACGGATGCTTTACGGATGGACCGCGCGCCTGATAGCGCAGTAAAGTGAAGCGAAACGCGGCAGGTTTTCGCCCCTGGGCTGTGCCCCGGCAGATCTAGACCGAACCGCGGTGTCCGACCCCTGACACGGTGGAGTCCGTGGATTGAAGCCATGACGAGAAACTCACCCGACGAAATCGCCGCCGAGATCGCGCGCGGCGACGCGTCGGTACAGCGCGACGCCGCGCCGGCCGATCCGCTGGTCGGACGGGTCGGGTCGGCCCTGCTGCGGATGCGCCGGGGCCTGGAGCGGGATTATCTGGACAGCATCGGCGAACATCGCTTTCGCATGCTTGGAATCGAGCGTTACCGCCGGACCCACATCGCCATCGAGTTCAGCTTGCGCGGCAGCGGCTTGCGAGCCCGCGGACTGCGCAATGCGACCAGGATGCGTCTGGTCGAGCATGAGGTGCCGATCGCCGGGCTCCCGGCCCCCTTCGAGGGGCTGCGCCTGCTGCACCTCACCGACCTGCATCTGGATCTGGACGCGGCCATCCTCGCGGCCATCATCGCGCGCGTCCGCCCCCTGGAGTACGACCTGTGCGTCCTCACCGGGGACTATCGGGCCTGGGCAGTCGGACCCTGCGAACCGGCGCTGTCCGCCCTCGCGCAACTGCGCCGCCACCTGCGCGGACCGGTCTATGCCACACTCGGCAATCATGACCTGATCGAAATGATCCCCGGAATCGAGTCACTGGGCATCCGCGTCCTGATGAACGAGTCCCTGATCATCGAGCGGGGCGGCCAACACCTGCACCTGGCCGGGGTCGACGACCCCAACCGCTACGCCACCCACAATCTGGAGGCGGCCACGGCACAGGTGCCGCCGGACGCGCCCTCGATTCTGCTGGCGCACTCCCCGGAGCCCTATGGCGCCGCGGCCAGCTTGGGCTTCGACCTGATGCTGTGCGGCCATACCCACGGCGGCCAGATCTGTCTGCCCGGCGGGTTCGCACTGATCTCGCACACGGATGTCCCCCGCTTCCTGCGCAATGGCCCCTGGCGGTGGCGGCAACTGCGCGGCTACACCTCACCAGGGGCCGGGAGCAGCATCGTCCCGGCGCGCTTCAATTGCCCGCCGGAGGTCACCATCCACTGCCTGCGGCGGGCCGACGGCGCGCAATGATCGCCGCTGCTCAGTAGCCGTACGAGCGGGTCACGTATTTGGTGAGCTCGACGTACTGGGCGTTCATCCGCCGCAGGATGTCATGTCCGACCTCGACGATGTTCTGCATCACGCGATAGACCATCCACGGGTGCTCCGGCAGCAAGTCCTCGAAGGCCGCACGTTCGAAACTGCACACCTGCGTCTGGCCCAATGAGCGCAACGTCGCGGAGTGCGGTCGACCGCTGACGAAACCCATCTCCCCCGCCATATCCCCCGTGTGCAGGACATGGATGGTGATGTACTCGCCCTTGCCGAGATCACGGGTCACGGCCACCGCGCCCTCGGTGATGACGTGCAGCTTGTTGTCGACCTTGCCCTCCTCGATCAGAACCTCGTGGTCCTGCAAACGGCGGCAGCAGGTGATCCCGGTCAGGGCACGCAACTGCACATCGGTCAATCCTTCGCTCAAGGGTGACTTACGCAGACAACTAAAGTCGTCAATCTCGTTCATCAGACTGCTCCTCGTTGGTTACGACACGCGGTATCACCATATCATTATATACCTATTTTATTCATTTTTTGTGACGGTGAGCGCGCCTGACTACGGCGATCCCGGGCCGTGCGGGTTGCGCTCCGCCGCGCGCCCCCCACCTTGCTGCTATCTTCCCGGAACCTCGTCCCCGTCATGCTGCGAAAACTCCTCCCTCTCCTGATTCTGGCCTTAGGCATCGGCGGGTTCGTCGCCCTGAAGGCGACCCGTCCCAAGCCCGATCCGGTGGTGCCCCAGGAGCGCGTCTGGCGGGTGGAGACGGTGACCGTGACCCCCGCCGTGCATAGTCCGGTGCTCAATCTGTTCGGTCGGGTGGAAGCACCGGACCGCGTGCGGGCCGCCGCCCCGGTGGCGGGCCGTTTGCTTGAAGTGCGGGTGCGCGACGGCGATCTGGTCGCCCAGGGTGACCTGCTCGCCCGGCTGGACCCGGCGGACCTGGAACCGCGACTGGCCCAGGCCCGCGCCGAGCTGACCAGAGAGCAACTGCGCCTCACCCACGACCGCCAGGCCCTGGAGCAGGAACGTGCGCTGCTGGCCCTGGCCGAGGCGGCCTTGGGGCGGTCGGAGAAGGTCCAGTCACAGAAACTCGGCACCGCCAGCGACGTGGATCTGGCGCGCGAGCAGCTCGCGCGCACCCGGCTGGCGGTGACCTTACGGGAGCAGGCAATCGCCGAGCACCCGGCGCGCCTGACGGCGCTCGAGGCCAAGCTCGCCGAGGCCGAACGCGACGCCGCCCGGGCGCAGATCAAGGCGCCGTTCGACGCTCGCATCGGTACGGTCGAGGCGGGCGCCGGAGATCAACTGCAACCCAACCAAACCATCCTCACGCTCTATCCGGTGGATGGCCTGTATCTGCGCGCCAAGATTCCGGGCAGCCGCGGCGAAGAACTGCGCGCCGCGCTGGCCGCCGGGCAGCGCCTGACCGCCCGCGCCAACCACGCGGGTCGGCCCTTCTCGGCAGTCTTGGCGCGCCTCGCCGGCGAGGCCGACGCCCGCGGGGTGGATGCCCTGCTGAAAGTGGAACCCGGTTCCAACCTGCCGTTGGGGGCCTTCGTCGACCTGGTCCTTCAGCGCCCGGCCATGCCGGATACCATTGCCCTGCCGTTCGCCGCCCTCAACGGCGGGGCGCGGGTCTTCGCGGTCAACGAGGGACGGTTGCAAGGGATCATGGTCGAGCGGGTCGGTGAAGTCATGGAGCACGGGGCCAGCGAGGTCCTGGTACGCGCCGCGGGTCTGGGTCCCGGCACCCGGGTGATGATCACCCACCTGCCCAATGCGGTGGACGGACTCAAAGTCCAGGAAATGCCGGAGCGCAAGACCGCCGCCGCTCAGCCCCCGATCGGCAGCGCGACTGCCGAACGCGCGGAGCAGATGCCATGAAGCGCGGTCTGATCACCGTCTTCGCGCGCCACAAACTGCTCGCCAACCTGCTGACCGTGTTGGTGTTCGCACTGGGCGCGATCGCCCTGACACGGATGAACATCCAGTTCTTCCCGAACTTCGCACTGGACATCATTTCGGTACGCGTGGTGTGGAGCGGCGCCTCCGCCGAGGATGTCGAGAACGGCATTATCATCCCGTTCGAGGAGCGTCTGAAGACGGTCGATGGGCTGAAAAAGATGACCTCGACCGCGACCCAGGGCATCGCCAACCTGTCCCTGGAACTCACGGAGAACACCGACGCCCTGCTCGCCCTGGATCAGGTACGACAGCGCGTGGACGAATTCCGCAACCTGCCGAAGGACGCCGAGACCCCGCAGGTCAGCCGCGTGTCGCGCTATGAGGGGGTGGCACGCGTCCTGGTCTCGGGGCCGAGTCTGGCCGACGTGCGTCCCTGGGTCCGCCAGTTCGAGCGCGAACTCCTGGCGCGCGGTATCGATCGGGTCGACATCTCCGGTCTGCCGGAGGAACGCATCGCCATCGAGGTCCCCGGCCGCACGCTCGAGACGCTGGGGCTGTCGCTGGACGGCATCGGCCAGCAAGTCGGCCGCCTCGCCCAGGATCTGCCCTCCGGCCTCGCCGGCGAGGCGGACGGGGCGCGCGAACTGCGGGGTCTGGAGCAACGCCGCGACCCGTTGGCTTTCGAGGATCTCAATATCGCCAGCGACGACCGCGGTCTGGTGCGCCTGGGTGATGTGGCAACCATCGTCCGTGAGGCTCGCCCCGCGGCCCTGACGCTCACCGAGGTGGAGACCGAACGCGCCCGCTCCCACGGCGCCGTCACGGTCGAACTGTTGATCCAGCGCGCCGAATCCGGCCACTCGCTGCGCGCCGCCGAACGCTTCAACGCCTGGCTCGCGGACACCCGCCCGACGCTGCCGCCGTCGATTCAGCTCACGGTCTTCGACGAGTCCTGGCAGCTCATCCGCGACCGCATCGACCTCTTGGTCGACAACGGCCTGCAAGGGTTCACCCTGGTGCTGATTCTGCTGTTCATCTTTCTGCCCGGCCGCGTCGCGCTCTGGGTCGCGATGGGCATCCCCACCGCCTATCTGCTGGCACTGACCCTGCTGTGGGCCTTCGGCGGCACCATCAATATGATGAGTCTGTTCGCGCTGCTGCTCACCCTGGGTGTGATCGACGACGATGCCATCGTCATCGGCGAATACGCCGAGTCGCGCTTCCGCATGGGCCTGCCCCCGGCGGAGGCCGCCATCGCCGGCGCCAAACGGATGTTCTGGCCGGTGGTCGGCTCCGCGCTGACCACCATCGCCGCCTTCCTGCCGCTGATGTTGGTCGGCGGGATCATGGGCAACATCCTGGGAGACATCCCGTTCGTCGCCATCATGGTACTGATGGCCTCGCTGATGGAGGTCTTCCTGATCATGCCGGCGCATCTGCGCTCGGCCTTCAGCCATCAGGTGCAGCAGGTAACACCGGGCTGGCGCAAGCGCGTGCATGCCGGGTTCGATTATTTTCGCGACCACCTGTACCGACCGGTGGTCGTCGCCTCTCTGCGCTGGCGCTGGACCACGGTCAGCGCGGTGGCGGTCCTGATGATCCTGTCGGTCGGGCTGCTGGCGGGCGGGCGCATCGCCTTCGTCTTCTTCCCCACGCCGGAAGCGCAGATCGTCTTCGCCAATGCCACCTTTGTCGCCGGAACCCCACGCGACCAAACCGCCGCGTTCCTGCGTGAGATGGAGGATGGATTGCGCGCGGCCGAGCGCGAATTGGGTGGCGGCCTGGTCGAGGCGGCGGTCGCGCGCCTGGGTGCCACCGTGGCGGTGGATGTGGGCGCCGGGGCACGCGGCGATCAGCTCGCCTCGCTCCTGGTGCAACTGGTCCCATCCGAGGACCGCACGGTGCGCAATGAGACCCTCCTCGCCGCGTGGCGCGCGCAACTCAATGTTCCGGCCGGCATCGAGAGTTTGGTGATTTCCTCACGCCGCTCGGGTCCGCCCGGCCGGGACCTCACGGTGCGGCTCGTTGGCGACGATGCCCACCGACTCAAGTCCGCCGCCCTGGACTTGGCCCAAGGGCTGGAAACCGTCCCCGGCGTATCGGACATGGTGGACGACATGCCGTTCGGCCGCGAACAACTGATCTACCGGGTCTCTCCCGCCGGTCAGTCACTGGGCGTCACCACGGAACTGCTGGGCCGGCAATTGCGTGCCGCTTTCGACGGCTATCTTGCGCAACTGGTGCAGGTCGGTCAGGACGAATTGGAAGTGCGGGTGCTGCTGCCGCGCCATGAACGCACCCGCCTCGACGCCCTGGAGCAATTGAACATCCGCGTGCCGAGCGGCGCGTTTGTACCGCTGGACACGGTGGCCGACTGGGAGAGCCGACGCGGCTTCGAGGCCCTGCGCCATGCCAACGGCCGTCTGGCGGTCGAGGTCTCGGCCGACATCAACCGCGCACTCAACACTCCTGATGGGGTCAATCAGGCGCTGGAGCGCGACCTGCTGCCGGATCTGGTGGAACGTTACGGGATCAGCTACAGCTTCGAGGGCCGCGCCGCCGATCAGCGCGAGACCCTCGGGGACATGCGGCTGGGGCTCTACATCGGCCTCGGGCTGATCTATCTCATCCTGGCCGCGGTCTTCTCCTCCTGGGGTTGGCCGCTGGTGGTCATGACCGCCATCCCGTTGGGACTGATCGGCGCCATCTTCGGTCACTGGATTCTGGGGATCGACCTGACCCTGCTGTCGATGTTCGGCCTCTTCGGCCTGGCCGGCATCGTGGTGAACAACGCCATCATCCTGGTCAGCATGTACCAGGAACTGCGCACCACCGGTCTGGACGTCGACCACGCGCTGGAAGAAGCCGCCTGCTCGCGCCTGCGCGCCATGCTCTTGACCTCCGCCACCACCGTCGTCGGTCTGGGCCCGCTGATCTTCGAGACCAGCCTCCAGGCGCAGTTTCTCATTCCGATGGCGGTCTCGCTCGCCTTCGGCATTACCTTTGCTACGGTGCTGGTACTCATTTTCACACCGGCGTTGCTCTCGCTGCATGAGTCGGCCCAGGCGCGGATCACCGGCTGGTTCACGCCGCAACCGGCGCCGGAGACGGGGGCCTGAGAAACCCGAAGCCAGACGAGCCCCGCCGGCCGCAAAGATGATCAAGACCGTCGTCGGCGATCAGTGGATCACCCAACTGGCCTCAATGCTCCTCCATCAGCCCGCTCGCGCGTAACACGCGCCGCTTGATCGCCGCGGCCAGCACTTGGTTGTCACCGGGACGGACCAGGGTTAGCTGGACGCGGGCGCGGGTAATCCCGGTATAGATGAGCTCGCGGGTCAGCACCGGACTCGGCTGCTCCGGCATCACGAGCGCGGCGTGGGTGAATTCCGAACCCTGGGACTTGTGCACGGTGAGTGCATAAACGGTCTCCACGGCCTGAAGACGACTCGGCAGGACCCAGGTGATGCCGTTGTTGCCGTCAGCAGCGGGAAAGGCGACCCGCAGCGGCAACCGATCCGCGACACCGTCGGGGCGGACCAGCGTGATGCCGATGTCGCCGTTCATCAGGCCCAGCCCGTAATCGTTGCGGGTGACCAGCACCGGACGGCCGAGATACCAGCCGACGCTGGCCGGAATCAGGCCCGCCGCGTGGAGCAGGCCGGCGATGCGCTGGTTGAGTCCATCCACACCCCAGGGACCGCGGCGCAGCGCGCAGAGCACCTGGAATTGACCGTGGGCCTCGAGCACGGCACGAGCCCAGGTGTCGAACATGCGCGGATCGGCAGTGCCGGTCGGTTGGCCGTTACGCAGCATCTCCAGGTAATGACGGTATCCATCGGTCGTCGTGTTCGAGGTTGCGTTGGGGCGCGCCGACGCGGCAGACACTGCGCCGTGACCAGTGACCTTGCCGTCGATCACCAATGAGCGGAAGGCGCCCTCGTCCTGGTCAGCGAGTTCGACCAAGCCCAGGTCGGCAGCGCGGCCGTTCCAGATGCGCAGCGCGGCGGCGGTATCGCCGGCGTTGACCGCCGCGGCGAGTTGGCCAATACCGCCGGCAGCAGCAAAGCGGTGACTGTGGCGCAGCATAACGATGGCTTGGTCGAGAGCCGTGCCGGCCGGATCGATCAGAGCCGGGGCGAGCGTCTCCCCGGTCGCGGCCGCAAGCCAGTCACGGGTTGCAGGATGGTAATGCCCCTCCCCCGCACGTCGGCAGAGTTCACCGAGCACCGCCCCCGCCTCGACCGAGGCGAGTTGGTCCTTGTCGCCAAGCAAGATGAGACGCGCCCTGGGCGGCAGCGCATCGAGGACGGCGGCCATCAGTTCCAGATCGATCATCGAGGCCTCGTCGATCACCAGCACATCAAGCGCCAGGGGATTATCGGCGTGATGACGCAAATGGCGGGTATCGGAACGGCTCCCGAGCAGGCGGTGGAGGGTAGTGACGGTGACCGGGATGGCGGCCCGTACCGCCGCGGCGTTGGCAAGCCCGTCCAGCGGCAAACCGGCGACGGTGTCGGCGATGGATGCGTTCAGGCGCGCGGCCGCTTTGCCGGTGGGGGCCGCCAGGCGGATACGCAGCGGCCTGGGCGCCCGGCCGACCGGCGGTTCGGCGAGGGCCAGGGCCTGCAGCAAGGCCAGGAGCCGCACCACGGTGGTCGTCTTGCCGGTCCCGGGACCTCCGGTGATGATGCTGAAAGCACTGCGGGCAGCCAAAGCGCAGGCGAGCTTCTGCCAATCGGTCCGAGTGGCCGACTGATCAGGGAAGAGACGATTCAGGATCAGGCGCATCGCCTCGATCGGCAGGGTCATCTGGAGACCCATCGACCCGTCCAGCCGGGCCTTGATACCATGGCGCACGGCCTGTTCATAGGCCCAATAGCGGCGCAGGTAGAGGCGCGGGCCAATCAGGACCAGCGGCGTTGCACCCGCACCGGAGCCGACCAGCTCAGGATGGGTGACGGCCGCCAGCCAGTCGGACAGGGTCAACCCCTTCAGCACGTCAGCGGGACGCGGGGGCGGCTCGCTATCCGGCGTCGTCATCCCCTCGGGGGGCAGCGAGAGGGCAAAGCTCGGGTCCTTGAGCGTCGCTTGCAAGTCGAGACAGGCATGGCCGCGCCCAAGTTGATGGCTCGCCAGCGCCGCCGCGAGAATCAGCAAAGGGGGCGCATCCGGGACCTCGCGCCAAAGGAATTCGGCGAAGGCGAAATCGAGTGGACGTAACCAGTCGCACTCCGCCCAGCGCGCGAGGATGGTCCGTAACCGAGTGCCGTCGTTGGCGCCCCCGAGCACCGCGGTACCTGTCCTGCGACTGGCGCTCATACCATGGCCCCCGCGTCCGCATGGGCGAAGCAGGCGTCGAGCGACTCGATCAGGACGCGGGGTGGCCGCTCGACATGCAGGCCCTGGCTCGGTGCATCGATACCGCGCAGAAAAAGATAGACAGCGCCGCCGACATGGCGGTCGTAGTCATAGCCGGTCAGTCGCGCCTTGAGCAACCGGTGCAGGGCGAAAAGATAAAGCACGTACTGTAGCTCATAGCGGGCATGCAGAATCTCGGCGCGCATGGCCTCGGTGGTATAGGCGGCGGCGTCGGGACCGAGCCAGTTGGACTTGTAGTCGGCGACGTAATAGCGGCCCTGATGCTCAAAAACCAGATCCATGAAACCCTTGAGCATCCCATTGAGCGTGGCGGCCGCCAGCGCCGGGCGCGGCGCGGCTCCCAGCGTGTAGGCGCTGACCAACCGATCGATTTCCAGGGTATCCACACGGCTCGCGGCCAGCCAGAACTCCATCTCAGGGACCGCAGTGGTCAAGCCGGCGAGGTTGAACGAGACGGGCGACACCCCCTCGCGGAGCGGCAGTCGCAACGGCGCGGTGATCAGCCGGAGCAGCCAGTCGGTCAGGGGCTCGACCCAGGTGCCCCAATCGCGCAGTCGACACCGTCGTGCAACGGTCTCGCGCAGTCGTTCGCGATCGGCCGCGACCGCCGCAAAGCCCTGGGTGGCGGCCCATTCGAGCAGATCGTGGAGGAAGGAGCCCGCCTCGGATCCGCGGGGGAACGCATGCGGCGTGTACGGGACGGGAATCAGGCGGGCGGTCGTTGGCACCGCCATCCGCGCGACCTGCAACTCTCGGAACCGGTCCTCGGCCGGAGTCTCGGCGGTGGGATCAGGTCGGCTAGAGTCGATCGGCACGCGTTCAGTGACAGGATCAGCATCACCCGCGACAATCCGCAAGGCGGAGTAGCTGGCAATCCACCAAGGTTCGCGGACGACCCGACGGGACGCGCGCGCCTCCCCCAGGGTCACCGCCGCGTCCGCCGGCGAAAAGTGCTCGGCGGTCGGCGCGGGGGCCGGAACGACGACGCGATCGGCGCTGTCCCCGCACAGAACCGCCAGTGCAGGTGCCAAGCCCTCCGGCGTCAGGGGTTCTCCACCGCCCAGCAGATAGCCGAAAGCGCTGTTCTCCAGTTTGTCGAGCGGCGCCAGTCCAACCCAGGTGGCATAGCGGGCCCGGGTCAGCGCAACGTAGAGCTTGCGCAGGTCCTCGCCCAGACGCTCGCGGTCGGCCAACGCCAGGATCTGCGCGTCGCCGGCAAGGGCAAGCTGCGATCGGCCTTCTTCATCATGCCATTGCAGCGGCAGGTCGGTGGCTTTGACCGGCCGATGGTCCGCGGCGAAGGGGATGAAGACCAAGGGGTATTCGAGTCCCTTGGACTTGTGAACAGTCACCACCTGCACCAGGTCGGCGTCGCTCTCCAGGCGGATCTGGCGCGCGTCTCCCTTGGCACCGCGTGACGGATCCCGACACTGCTCGGCCAGATAGCGGATGAGCGCATGCTCGCCGTCGAGCCGGGAACTCGCCTGTTGCAACAGCTCGGCGAGGTGCAGGAGATCGCTGAGGATGCGCTCACCTTCCAGCGGTGCGACCCCGGCATCAGCCTCCGGACGCGCGCCGATCAGCCGGGCCGGGACGTTGAAATCATTGAGCAGGCGTCGCAGCATGGGCAGCACGCCCCGCGTGCGCCAGCGGTCGCGATAGTCGCGAAACTGGAGGACGCGCGCCTCCCAGGCCAGCTCGTTTTGATTGAGCTGCTCAAGCTCGGCCCAGCGCAATCCGAGCGTCGCGGTCGCCAGGGCCGTGCGCAGGAGACGCGGGTCGTCGGGCTCGGCGCAGGCGGCGAGCCAATGCTGGAGCTCACCGGCCTGGGGGCTCTGGAACACCGAATCCTGGTCGGAGAGATAGACGCTGCGCACACCGCGCCGGGCCAGCGCGCCGCGAATCTTGTCCGCCTCCGTGCGGTTGTTGACGAGCACCGCCAGGTCCGCCGGGCGCAGTTGCTGGAATGTCGCCGCGTCGTCAGCAGCCACGAACCCGGCTTGCCCCCGCTGACCCAGGTTGAGCAAGCGCACGATCTCGCTCGCGCAGGCGTCGGCGATCTGGTCGCGATACGCCTCTTTGCCGAGCGGCTTGCCTCCGTCCGGCGCGGGGAGCCACCAGGCGGTGAGCGCGGGCACGGTCCGGCCCCCCGCGGACAGGGTGTCGGCGCGACCTTGGGCGTCCGCGGCAATAAAGGGTACCGGATTCTCCGCAGCAGCGCGGAAGAGAAAGGCCCCGTAGCCTGTCGTCCGGTCCTCGGCGGCCTGGAAGCACCGGTTGACGGCCCTCACCATCGCCGCGGTGGAGCGGTAGTTCTTCTTCAGGGTATAGAGCCGGCCGGTGCAGGCCCGGCGTGCTTTGAGATAGGTGAAGATATCCGCCCCCCGAAAGGCATAGATCGCCTGCTTGGGGTCGCCGATGAGGACGAGCGCGGTCTCCGGGTCGTCGCTCTCAATCCGATACACCGCATCGAAGATGCGGTACTGCACCGGGTCGGTGTCCTGAAACTCGTCAATCAGCGCGACCGGAAACTGGCGGCGGATGATCTCGGCCAGGCGCGCACCATTCGGGCCGTCCAAGGCGGCGGCGAGCCGGGTCAGGAGGTCGTTGAAGCCCATCTGGGCACGCCGGTCCTGTTCGGCGACGAAGCGCGCGGCGACCCAGCGCGCGGCATGGCACAGGATCGCGACGCGCGCGTCGGGGAGCGCGTTGAGCGCGTCGCGGAGCGTCAGCATCGCCGTCAGGGCCGGATGGGCGGGTGGTTCGCCCTGCTTCCAGGCCTCTTGAAGCCCGTGAGGAGTCAAGCGTATCCAGGCGGCGCTGTTCACGTCCAGCGCCGGCCGATCGGCCTGCGGATCCGCGGCCCAGTCACGCAGAGCCAGCAGCCAGGGAACGTAGAAGCGGGCCTGTAATTTGTGTCCGTTCACCCGTTTCGCGGCGACCGCATCGTTGAGTAAGGTCTGCAACTCATCGACCCAGCCGGTCCAGGGCGCCTTGATCTCCGCCAGGCGAAGGCGGCGCGCCGCGCGCGCGGCTTCGATCGACCGCGCCGGCTCGAGTGCGTCGTCGAGCCGGTCCGCATGATCGACCAGACCATGCAGACCACCTTGCAGCGCCGCCGGGTCGGACCACCATTGACAAACCTCGACCACCGCCGCGGCATCCAGCGGCACCATGAACGAGCGCCAGTAATCGCGAACCACCTCGGCCAGCAGTTCGCTCTCGTCGGTCTCCAAGGTCTGAGTAAAAAGGCTATCGCTGTCGAAGGCATGCTCACGCAGCATCCGGTTGCACCAGCCATGGATGGTGGATACCGCCGCCTCGTCCATCCATTCGGCGGCCAATTGCAGCTTGCGGGCGCAGCCCGACCAGTGTTCCGGCGGGTACTCGGCGCGCAAGTCGGACAAGAGGTCGGCGCCGATCGGATGCGCAGCGACCGGTAGCGGATCGGCACGAAAATAGCCCGCGGCTTCGCTCAGGCGGGAGCGGATGCGCTCACGCAATTCCTGGGTGGCCGCATCAGTGAAGGTGACGACCAGGATCTCCGGCGGGGTGAAGGCACGGGGTTGCGGATCCGGTTGGCCGTGACCCAGTACCAGGCGGACGTAGAGGGTCGCAATGGTGAAAGTCTTACCCGTGCCGGCGCTGGCCTCGATCAGTCTGCTCCCGTACAAGGGGAAACACAGCGGGTCGAGTGGCGCGGGGACGGCCCGGCTTGCGGCAGGCATTGCGGACGTCGTCATCGTCATGCGGCAACTCCGTTGGGCTGCGGTTGTCCGGGTTTGCTTTTCTCCACATGCATCGCGTCGAACAGGGGTCGCAGCAGGGTCGCGGCCCAGGAGGCAAATTCGCCGGTGACGGAGAGGCTGTGAAAATCCGGATAGACGCGCGCCAGGTAAGCGTCGCTCTGCACCTCGCCCGGGTAGTTGTAACCACCTTCGTAAACCTTGCGGGCGGCGGCCGCGTTGCCGTCCTTCAGCCATTCAAAAGCGGTCTTGACGGCAAGCGGCAGCGGCTGACACATACCCGCCTGCCAGGCTGCCAGCAGGTCGGTCAGGTAGCTCTCGACCAAGTCAAGGGTAAGCGGCTCTAGCTCGACATCGCCCGCCTTGCTAATGATGGAGGTGCTGAGTGGTTCACCGGCGAGATGCCCGGCAAGATGTGTCACCCAGTGGCGGATCAGGACCTCGCCGCGGTAGTGTTTTTCCTTGACGAGGTCACTGGTCTCCAGGACCACCCGGCCCCGCT
Organism: Chromatiaceae bacterium; assembly: GCA_013426805.1. Classification (GTDB taxonomy): domain Bacteria; phylum Pseudomonadota; class Gammaproteobacteria; order Chromatiales; family Chromatiaceae; genus Thiodictyon. Next base: position 3,379 of record JACDZG010000117.1, on the reverse strand, counting down.
GACCAGCCTCATCGCAGCGCAGTCCGCCAAGCCAATCCGCAACCTCGAGCAGCTGGTCGGCGATCCTGGCCTGAAACCGGATCGGCTCCTCGGCCGTGAGCGCATGCGGCCAGCGCGCGAGCGCTTGCTGATAGCGGTGGAACAGGTCGTCCATGGGGTCGGTCAGATCCTCGGCGAGGATCTCGCCGAAGGCGCCTGGGGTCAGATCCCCGCGTCGGCGGATACACTCCAGCCGGTCCGCGCGGGCTGCTGCGATCACCTCGCCCCGCCCCAGCGCCGCGGCCTGAACCCGAATCAGCTCGTCCTGCAAGTGCCAGCGGCCCAATCCGTCCAAGGCGAACGGCTCCTGATCCTCGCCGGGCCCATCCTCTCCTTCAAAGAATACCCCAAGACGCCGGCGGAAGAACGCCTTCACCGGCGCCTTCAGGAAATCAGCCAGCTCGCGGATCCCCAGCGGCTCCGCGCGGATGAGCAGCGGCAGCGGCGATTGCGGCATGTTGCCCGGCCCGTTCCTTCCCGCCTGCGTGGTGGGCCGCCACTCCAGCGCATAGGTGAACCAGGACGAGCCGGCCGCAGCCTCCGGAAAATAGTCAGGGCTAAAGGGCTGGAGGCGGTGTTCGCGGGTCAAGGCCGCGAGGAAGTGCTTCGCGGCCTCGTCAGCGGGCCCTTGGTACCCGGCCAGGCGCCAGCCGGCGGCCAAGTGATCGCGCAGTTGGCCTACCAGCACCGAGGGCGGGCGCGGGCTGTTGTCGGTGATGCTGCGTCCGACCCAGGATAGATGCAGCGATTCGCGCGCCGACAACACGGCCTCCAGAAACAGATAGCGGTCGTCCTCCCGCCGCGATCGATCGCCCGGCCGATAGTCCCGACCCATCAAATCGAAGTCTATCGGCTTGCGTTGACGCGGATAGTCGCCGTCGTTCATACCCAGCAGACAGACATGACGGAAGGGAATGGCGCGCATGGGCATGAGAGTGGCGAAGGTGACTGCACCGGCGAAGAAGCGCTGCGAGAGTCCGCCCTCATCGAGTCGCGACAGCCAATACTCGCCGACAATCGACGGGGGCAGTACCGCGGTGAGTGCCGCCTCGTCACAGATCGCCTGCCAATCCTCCAAAGCCGTTTCGAGCCGCAGCACGGTATAGGCGTCAGCGCTGTCATCGGGGTCCAGAAAATCCGCCATCAGGGTCCGCAAACGGGCGCACCAGTCGGCGACCGTGGCTGGTTCGCGCAGCCGGTGCCAGGTTTCATCCAGCGTCTCGACGAGGCGTACCAAAGGGCCAAGCAAAGCGGCATCAAGCCCGCCGATTTCATCGAAAGGCTCGATTCCCCGCCACGCGCCGACGTCGGCGCCGACGGCGTAACCGAGCAGCATCCGGCGCAGCCCGAAGCACCAGGTGTGTTGGGTCGCCTCCTCAGGTTGGGCCGGCAGATCCAGGCTGGCCCGCTGTTCGGCGTGCAGCGCCCAGCGGATGTTGGCGCCGCGTACCCAACGATGCAGCCGCGGCAGATCCTCCGCCGCGATGCCGAAGCGCCGCCGCAGGGCCGGAACCTCAAGCAGGTTGAGCAGGTCGCTCACCGCCATCCGGGATTGCGGAAGTCCGAGCAGGGTCTCCAGCGCCTGGACCAGCGGATCGGTGGCGCGCTGACCTTGGTCGGCGACGCTATAAGGGATGAACCGCGGATCATCCCGATCGAGCAGTCCGAACACCGCCCGGATGTAAGGTACGTAGGTATCGATGTCCGGGACCATGACGATGATGTCACGCGGAGTCAGACTTGGGTCGGCATTGAAGGCGGCGAGCAACTGGTCGTGAACGACCTCAACTTCCCGCTGGGGACCATGAGCGATGTGGAAACGGATGGAAAGATCCAGCGCCGGGTCGACTGCCGGCCAGTGGGCGCGGCTCTCGGTCAGGGGGCGTAGATCGCGGATGTCGTCTTGCAGTTGCGCCAGCAGGGTGCCGATGTCGCCCGGTTCAATGCGGGGCTCGAAGAGATCGATACGCTGGCCGATCGCGCTGAACTGGCCTTCATAACCGCCGCGCGCCGTCGCGTCGTCATGCTCGTCGAGCAGGCCGATGAAGTCACGGCCCTGTTTACCCCAGGCTGCCAATAAGGGGTGAGCGTGCAGATGCATCTGCTCCTCCGACAGGTCGGTTGGCATGCCGCCGCGGCGGCGCTGACGGCCGCTGTCGGCACGCAGCAGATCCTTATCGGCAACGATGTCGGCCCAGTAATGCTCGCAGGGGTTGTGGACGCACATCAGGACCTGCGTCCAACGCGCCATGGCGGCCAACACCTCCAGGGACTGCCGCGGCAGGCTCGAAATGCCGAACACCATCAGTCGGCGCGGCAAACCGGCGGGGCGACTGTCTGCCGGCCAGTCGGCCGCACTGCGCATGAATTCTTCGTGCACTCCCGACCGACCGGCATGGAAACCACCCGGGCCGATCTCGATATCGGCCAGCAGCGCGCGCCAGAGCGACGCCTGCCAGCGCTGCTCCGCCGGCAGGGACGCGCGGCGACCGCGGGCATCAATCAGGACGTCCTCACCCTCGGCCCAGGCTGCCAGCCAATCAGCGCGATAGACTTGATACTGGTCGAAGAGATCAGCCAAGCGCTCGGCGAGCTGATAGCGTTTGCGCAGATCGGCATCCTCAGTCAGAAAACGCCGGATGGAGTCATACTCCAGGCCTGCTGTAACCAGCGGCAGCAGCCGCATCAAGCGCCACACCAAGCGCGACTCATCGAACGGTGACGTCTCTGGTACCGCCCCGTCTCCGAGCACCGCCCGATAGACCCGCCAGAGAAAACGCGATGGCAGCGAGACCTCCAGCGCAGCGGCGATCCCGAGTCCACCCTCCCAATCGTCGCCCTCACCCGCCCCGCCATCGGCGGCCAGCGCCAGCTTCAGCCATTGGGCGATCCCGTTGCTCTGGGCCAGGATAATTTCCGATTCGAGCGGCGCGAGCGGATAGCGGCGCATCCAGGCCACCAGCAGATTGCGCAGGGTCTCCGGCCGATTACCGTGTACGAGCATCAAACCGGGTGGGAGAAAGCTGGCGGTCACGGCGGGCTCCAGGCGAAGGTTGTCGGCGGGTCAGACCTACCCAGATTAGAGGAAATCCGGTTCAGAAATTGCTTATGAAAGACAACCGGTAGAAATTTATTGATATGTCACTGAACTCTGACAATACGACGCTTTTGGCGCTTGATAGATTAAGCGTTGTAAATTATAGGGTTTCTCAGTTTAAGCATATTCCGTTCCGGATATCCTCTTAGTCGCCGAATCGGCGTAGAGCAAAAAAAACCCCGCTCGTTGGAGCGGGGGTTTTGGGATAGGCCCTGGCGGTGACCTACTTTCGCATGGGGAGAC
>JACDZG010000116.1 GCA_013426805.1 Chromatiaceae bacterium | reverse complement strand
CGCGGAAATCACCTTACGTTAGATTGTGGAGCAACAAGAAGCCTTTATGTTGACTTATACCCTAATCCTAGGGGCTAAGTCCGACAGGCTGCTAGGGGCGGGTTTCAAACCCGCCCCTACACAAAGGTCTGTCTGGATCCCGATCACAGTCGCGCCAGGGCATCGCCGATGCGCCGCACGCCCTCGTCGAGGTCCGCCGCCTCGCGCGTGTAGGCGAAACGGACATGGCGATCGGCCGCGTGGGACCCGAAGTCGTGGCCGGGGGTCAGGGCGACCCCGGCTTCTTCGAGCAGGCGGGAGGCCAAGGTCATGGAATCGAGCGTCACCCCCTCCGGCAGGCGGGCATAGAGATAGAAGGCGCCGGTCGGGGCCACCGGAATGCCGAAGCCGAGTTTACGCAGGGCCGGCAACAGCCGGTCGCGCCGCTGCCGGAAGGCCAGTGCCCGCCCGTCCAGGAGGGGGCGGGTGGCAGGCGCCAGGGCCGCCCGCGCGGCATACTGCGCCAGCGTATTGGCCGCGAGGAAGAGGTTCTGAGCCATGCGATCCATCACCGACACCGCGTCGGCGGGTCCGACCAACCAGCCCAGGCGCCAGCCGGTCATCCCGAAGTATTTCGAGAAGCTGTTGATCACATAAAGGTCCTCCGAGCCGAGCGCCAGCGCGGTCCGGTCGGGTGCCGCGTAGGTCAGGCCCTGGTAAATCTCATCGACGATGAAGGCCGCGCCACGCGCCCGGCAGAGTTCATGGAGACCGGCCATGACGGCGGGGTCGAGCGATGACCCGGTGGGATTGGACGGCGAGGCGACGACGACCGCGCGCACCCCCGGGACCCACGCTTCGGCGGCCAGGTCGACGGTCAGCTGATAGCTGGTCTGCGGCCCGACCGGGACCGCGACCGGCTCCACGCTCAGCAGTCGGAGCACCTGGCGGTAACAGGGATAAGACGGATCGCAAAGAAGCACCCGGTCGCCCGGCTCCAGGACCGCCTGAAAGACCAGTTGCAGGGCGCCCGAGGCTCCGGGGGTGACCAGGATGCACGCCGGGTCGACCTGCACCCCATAGCGTCCGGCGTAGTAGCCGGCGAGGTCCTCGCGCAGCGCCGCGAGTCCGCGGGCCGGCGTGTAGCGCGTGTGCCCCTCGGCCAGGGCGCGCCGGCCGGCCTCGACGATGGGTTCGGGGGTGGGAAAATCGGGCTCGCCGACCTCCAGGTGGACGATGGAACGCCCCTGCGCCTCCAGTTCGGCCGCGCGCCCCAGGAGGCGCATCACGTGGAAAGGCTCGACGCGGCTGGCCAGGGGCGACAGACGGCTGGACACAAGGGTGCTGGTCATCGGATGGGACTCGCGACTGCCCGCGGGCGGGGGGTTCCGGAAGCGGGGGTCCGCCGCCAAGGATCGGCTCCAGTTTACGCCCGCGTCGGGGGGCGGCCAAGGGCGGGAGGAGCCTTCGGACGCGACTGCTTGGGTCTGGGCCACCCTGGTCTGGCTTGCCGCCCGCATCGACGCGCAAGAATGGTCCCTATGATCGGTCGAGCTTTCGAGCTCCAGCGGCGCAATGAGATTTGCCTGCACCTGACCGTAGATCAGCCGTCGCTGATGGATACCTACCGAGGGTGCTGCTTCACCCGAAGAACGACAAAGACACTATGCTATTATTTGCACCATTGCTTCTCGCAAGGAATGCCATCATTGTTGCCATCCATTTTCACATCCGGACAGTTTCTCAAAAAGAAAATCGCTTCTTCGCAAGATCTCATTTGAGAGCAATAGACTCTTCCGTCACACTGAACGCTTGAAAAGCCAGTGTCATGATTATTGGAATTGCGTTCGTCGTCGCGGTAAGGTGCGCTATCAGCGATTGTTAACGAACCGGCAACTGGTTCTATCCTTTCGCATACAGTTCCTTCAGGCACGCTGCCGTATATCACGCTGCCGTCCTTAGTGATACATTTTGTTTTTGTTACGGCATGTGATAACCCAGATGAAAACTTCTCCAAGAAGGGCAGTCTATTTTGTTTGTATAAAAGATTTCCATACCATCCAATACCCAGAATAATGGCAATCAGGATTATTTTTCTCATGTCGGTCTATTAGTGCTAAATCAGCGACGAGAAAAGCGAGTCCTCTGCGATGCCACATCGTGCTCCGGAGGGGAGCATGAAGGTGCCGGAACAATGACCCATCCTTCCCGCGTGTGCTTCTCTTGTCGGGCCTTCAAGTCGGCATAAATGCGATCCAAGTCATATCCCATGCTGGCGGCGTGTTGTCCACGGATACCGCGAATTTCGGTTATGATGCTGTCATTCATCTTCGCCCCCTATAAGTTCGTCGGGTGTATAAATAAACGGTAGAAATAGGCCCTTAGCCTGAAAATTGATGGCGATTTGCGCTTGGATATCGGGGTTGGCGATATGGCGACAATTCCACGTCAACAAATAGTCAGAGAAATGAACTGTCGCTATCGAGATATGCAATGCCTCTTCACTCGCCTTTGATGGAGCCGCACCGGCGGCTACCAAGTCCTTGGCAAACTGAATGCAGTACAAGTTGATGTCAAGCAACTTGATTCCGCGCAAAGCCGAGAGACGCTTGCGCGCAGCGCTAGGATCGCCAGTGGCACATTCTGTAAGGACAAGTTCTGAAACGTGAAGATCAAAACACAACTGAATTAGCATGACGCTTGTTGCGCGCGCTTACTTGTGAGGCGTATATCAGACTATTTCTTGTGATCGATGCAGCGGCCCCAGGTCTTGCCTTCTGATTGTCACCGCTGAACCGTAGCTAAATCCAAGTTCCGGGGAGACGCTAGGGTCTGTCCCGACTACCCGCTTTCTAGCCAAGCATCCGTCACGGCACGGTACTTTTTTATAAAGTCATCCCGACCGCACAGCCTTGGGTCAGACAGCAGTTCATACGCTCTGTTGAATGCTTCAACAATTTCCTCTCGATAAAGTTCAGCACAGAAAACGGAGAAAAAATCTGTAAGATCCACAACAGCCAGATCAAAGGAAAGGCGTTTGACAAAGCCAATTAATTTTTCAGCGGGATAAAGCTCTGGATCGTTGCGGACATTCGACGCGAAAATGACATATTTTGGCAGGTTTCCATCTGACACCTTTTTCCCGAAATCAGCGAGTCTATTTTTCCAATCATCTCTGACCGTAACTTCGTAAGCTGCGACCAGATCATAATCTCGGAACTCTTCAATATCGCCTTTGGCCCCATCAAACTTATCTGATGCGTGCGGGTGATGAGTCACCACCCGATGACCAAAGCGTTTCCGATGTATTTCAATAAATGCCGCCACTAGAAATTGTTGGACATGCCCTTCGGATGGAATCGCTATTAGTTTCTCGCAAAGCTGCAGGCTGCGTGCATACAAGAGGTAGTGCGAAGGAAGTGGCGGGAGGGCCTGTGGCACAACACGAGAGGACTGCAATCTCCATGCAATGTGATTCACCAATGAATTACGTTCTTGCTTGGAAAGCGACTTCAAGTCTGACAAGAAATCGGAAAATCGAGAGTCTTTTGAAAGATCGAACTGACGAACGGCACCCTTCCACCCTAAGTTTTCGCCGAATGCCGTGATATTTTTATGAAAAGTGACATGCCGAAATGTTAATTCTCCGGCTAGCAACTTATCTCCGTACTTTCCTCTCACCCCAGTTGGAACAGACGTAAAGTCCCAAGCGTCATCTATGAGTGAGTAAGTAGCAAAAAATGCACATGCGAGCCTCACGCTTCCGCCGTGATTTTCAACATGAATGTCAAAGATATTATTTATCTTTGAAGACGCAGGCGCACCCAATGACTCACCATCCGTCAATCTATCAATAAGCTCAACTAGTAATCGCGCCGCTTTTTCGACATTCGCATTTCTCACAACGCTAACTCGCCCTGAATAGGCTGCGCACCTTTAATGCCATTGAGGTAACTAATTGTGTCGGACTTGCCATTCAGTTGAGAATAAAGCGTTCTCCCCAGAACAAAGGCAAGATCAGGAGGAACCGCATCTCCGACTTGTTTATACTGCGCAGATCTCTTCCCCGCAAAATATAATTCTCTCGGGAACGTTTGTATAATTGCGCACTCTTCAACACTTAAGCGCCTGGCACCAAGCACCTCTCCGTCCCAAGGGTCTCCCCCTGCACGAAGATGAGCATGATATGCTGGCGCAACGTTTGCCGTATCCATCCAGTGAGTCTTATAGCCACCGGATGAGGCAAGAATTGTGTGGCATGGCCCATTCGGGTCAATAGGACGACCTCCCCCGTTATAGATATGACCAGCATAGGGACTTGGTCGCAAATCAGGGTATTTGGCAAACTTCACTGGGCAATTGGGGCTTTCACCAATTGGTTGATCGCCCAGCACATCCAAAGCACTTACGTGCGGTTTATCAGTGCCGGGACCATGTGACGGCACTGGAAACCTCAGTTGAACACCACGGGCACCTATCACTATGAGTCGCTTTCGCTTCTGAGCCACTCCGTAATCTGCAGAGTTTAATACTGCCCAGTTAAGTCGATAGCCGCACTGAGATAACTTAACCAATACCGAGTCGAAATATGGTCGGGATTTTTTATAAATTAGTCCAGGAACATTTTCCATAAGAAATGCTTCTGGCTGAACTTCTCTTAGGCACCGAATGAATTCAGGGATCATGTCCCGTTCATCAGTCTTTCCTTTCCGCAGACCACCGATAGAAAATGGCTGACAAGGAGGTCCGCCAACGACAATATCAACTTTGCCTCGGAACTGATCAAACGAAATTCCTCGTACATCTTCGTTGAAATGGATGGCATTACAGTCATGAGCGGCATAAGTCTCCATCGCATCCCGGTTCAACTCTACATTTGCTATCACGTTGAGTCCCGAGCGACGGAGCCCTAAAGACAGGCCGCCTGGCCCAGAAAAAAGATCGATGATATTCATTTTGATCCTCCAGAACGTGATTATCTCGCACCGGGGTACGTTCTGAAAGCTAACGACTAAACGTTTGTTGGGCTAATCCGATCTTGGCACAGTGTCCGCGAAGGGCGCAGCTTTCGTTAGAGAGAGGGGATTGTATCCCGAGGCTGGGTCGCCGGTCTTTGCCGGGCGGCATATCAGCACCGGGACGGCCGTCAGTGCGGCACCAACCAGGCATCCGAGGAGGGCCGTAGGGCGGACAGCGACCGACTGAGGCACAATTGTAGACCATTTTCTGGCGTGCGGGTGCGAGCGCAGCCGGCGGGGCCTGTCCAGCGTGACGGGTGAGCCCTCGTGCTTAGGCTTGGGGCCGGCGCGTTCATCATCCCCCTGGTCACGTCGCCGCGGGGCCAAGTACATGGTCACATGCAGTCGTCCCGTGCGGCACTTTGGACACGGATAGCCCTCAAAGGTTGCGGTTAGGCAATTGCCGAATAGTCCTCTACCCGATCGCGAAGGATTTTCGTCTGCCTTCAAGGCGCGCCGATAGGAGCATAGCAGCGCGATGTGACTGTCGGTGCGACGCGGAAGGTGGGCGAAAAGACGAGCGAGGTGGTATAGGATCTGACAGAGAATCGCTCTAGGCCCCAATGCGCTTCAGGCTGCCTGCAACAAGAACTCGACCTTGACGGCCTCGTAGACAAACTCGACTTGTCCTGCCTCGGTGCGCACCAGAACGCCGGCGGAGAGAAGGGCCGATAAGTCGGTGTGTATTGCCTTGACATCACGGCCGATGCGACGCGCTGCCTCGCGAAAACGGTTGATTGCGCCATGCCAGTTCCGAACACCCTCATTTTAGCCTGCGGTAACCCCTCGCGTGGCGACGATGCGCTCGGCCCGACCCTGATCGAACGCCTGGGTGCGATGCGTGCGGCCCGCACGGTCCCTGACCAGGCGTTCGATCTGCTGACCGATTTCCAGCTTCAGATCGAGCACGTCCTGGACCTGGAGGGCCGCGAGCGCGTGGTCTTTGTCGATGCCGCCCTCAGTGGACCGGAGCCCTTCACGTTTGGCCCTGTGACCCCGCAGCCCGCGCTCAGCATCACCACCCATGCCATGAGCCCCGGTGCCCTGCTGCGGGTCTACGCCCAGGTTATCGGCGGCCCGCTGCCGGACTGTCGGCTGCTGGCGATCCGCGGGTATGAGTTCGACCTCGGTGCCGGGTTGTCGCCGGCTGCCGAGGGGAACCTGCGGGTTGCGCTTGAATATTTGTGCAAGTGGTTGTGAATGCGGGAGCCGCTCGTTACTTTGTCGGAACGAGGGCCGGGGTTATCGTTCCGGCCAGCGATCACTGTGGCCCAAGTGCGGAGATTTCATCCACAGATCCTTTCAGATGAACACTGATGATTTTCTTCATCTGTGAATATCTGTGACATCTGTGGATAAATCCGGGTGATCGCTGTGGCTTTGATCATAACTCGGCCCGCAGGCCACGGGGCGCAGAGCGCCGCCACCTGCGTGACACCGCGGGAGCGGTGTCACGAGGGCGTGGGGCGGGCGGACTGTTGATCAAGACCATCGCTATGGCCGGAACGAGGTACCAGACGTGGCTTATCAGGGTCCGTTTGCCGTCACCGCGCGCCGCTCAATCCGTCCGTCGGTCCGCGGATCCACCGGCGCGCCGCCGCGGAAAGCCTCGATGACCATGTCGGAGATCAGGCGGCCGGTCATGACCTGGTTCTCCATCGCCATGAGCATGGTGTAACCGTCACCGCCGGCGGCCAGGAAGTCGGAGGTCACCACCCGGTAACGGCGGGTTGGGTCGATGGGTGCGTCGCCCAAGGTGGCGGATTCGAGTTGATCACCCGCGATCACATAGCGCAGGCCGGAGACTTGCAGGAAACCGCCGTGATTGTCCGCCGGGTCCAGGGCGGCGCTGCGTTGCAATGCAGCGAGCAACTGGGCGCCGGTGATGTCGCCTACCACCAGTTCGTTGCGAAACGGAAAGGCCTGGTAGATGGCCTTGAGCGTGACGCGACCGGCCGGGATGTTGGAGCGGAATCCCCCGGCGTTGAATAGGGCGACATCCGCCAGGGTGATCTCACGCGCCTGGTCGGCGAGGAAGTCGCCGAAGGGCGCCTCTTCGCGCCGGATCAGTTCACGCCAGGCGCTGAGTTCGCGGGCGCTGGTGCCGACCTCCTGATCCAGCTCCTGGTTGGCCGACGCGGCGATGCGCTGTACCTCCGCCGCGATCTCGGGGTCGACCGGACTCGATGCGTCGATTGGGATCAGGGTATAGCCGGTGCCGGTCAGCGTGCCGTCGCGACACGCCAGGTCCATGCGCCCCAGCCAGCCGCCGCGTTCGCCGGCCTGGACGATGGGCACTGCGGCTTCCATGACCGGTTCGGCATAGCGATTGTGGTTGTGACCGCCGACGATCAGGTCGATGCCGTGGACGGACTGCGCCAGACGGCGGTCATCGGTGATCCCCATGTGCGACAGCACCACGACCAGATCCGTTTGCTCCCGTAATCCGGGTATCAGGCGCCGCGCGACGGCGACCGGCTCCTCCACACTGATTCCGTACATGTTGCGCGGGTGCGTGGCCGTGGCCAGTTCCGGGCTGGTGAGGCCCAGGACGCCCACCTTGAGTCCGCCGGGCGGCTCCAGGATCACCAGGGGCTGCACCGGCAGGGGGTCCGGATGGGACGCGACATTCGCGGTCAAGACCGAAAAGCGGGCCAGACCGGCCAGGCGCCGAAAGGTGTCTTGCCCGTAGTCCAGTTCGTGATTCCCCATGACCGCGGCGTCGATCCCCATGCGTCCGAACAGGGTCAGGTCCGGTATGCCCTGGAAGAGGGTGGAGGTCAGGGTGCCTTGCAGAAAGTCGCCGGCGAACAGCAGCAGGACGGGGCGCGGGTCCGCGGCGCGGACCCGCGCGACGGCGGCGGTGAGGCGGGCGATGCCGCCGCGCTCGGTCTGGTCCCGCGGGTCGGCATAGGGCTCCAGTTGACCGTGGTAGTCGTTGAAGTGGAGCAGCGTGAGACGCTGACCGGGATCGCAGGCGGCCGCGGCGAGCACCGGGAAAAGTAATGCCGACAGCAGCCAGGACCAGACCGAACGATGCAACAGCGATGGCATCAGGGACTCCACGGACAGCGGTGATGGACGGAATCTCAGGAGGCGAACCGCATGGACAGGTCGACGGCAGTGACGTCCTTGGTGAGATCGCCGACCGAGATGCGATCCACGCCGGTCTCGGCAATCGCGCGTATGGTACTGAGATTGACGCCGCCGGAGGCTTCCAGCCGGGCGCGGCCGACATTCAGCGCCACCGCCTCGCGCAGTTCGGTCAGGCTGAAGTTATCCAGCAAAATCAGTCGGGCATCGGCGTTCAATGCCTGCTCGAGTTCGGCCAGTCCTTCGACCTCGATCTCGATCTCGACGTCCGGATTTCCGCGCTGTGCGGCCCGCAGGGCGGCGCTGATGGAACCGGCGGCGAGGATGTGATTCTCCTTGATCAGGATGGCGTCATAGAGGCCTATCCGGTGATTGTGACAGCCGCCGCAACGCACGGCGTACTTTTGCTGGATGCGCAGCCCCGGCAAGGTCTTGCGGGTATCGAGGACACGCACCGGCAGTCCCGCGACGGCTTGCGCGTAGGCCCGCGCACGGGTCGCGGTACCGGACAGGGTTTGCAGGTAATTGATGGCGGTGCGCTCCGCGGTGAGCAGCGTCCTTGTGGGGCCGGTGAGGACGCAGAGCCGCTGTCCTGCACTGATCCACTCGCCGTCCTGCGCCTCCCAGTGCAGGACGACGCTGCTGTCCAACAGCCGGAATGCGGCAGCGAACCAGGCGCTGCCGCTCAACACCGCGGCCTCCCGCGTGATCAGTTCGACCTGTGCCTGTTGGCGGCTTGGCAGCAGGGCGGCGGTGAGATCACCGGTGCCTACATCTTCTGCCAGGGCGGCCTGCACCTGGGACTCGATCAGTGTCTGGTCGGGCAGTAGGTCGCAAAGGCCGTTCGGTGTCGGCCAGGTCGCGGGTGTCGTTGGCGTGTCCATGAGTGCTCCATGGGGATTCGGGAACGCCGCATTTGCGCGGGCGACGGCGTGGATGCACTACTTTACTCTGGAACGCGCAATCAGCAAGATCGTCGCGGGTCAGGAGGCGAGTCGGCCCACGACGGAGCGGATGGCGTGATCGGCGAGGGGTTCCGGCGGGGCCGCGATGACGACTGCCAGGCCCTGGTCCAGGAGGTCCTGGAATTCAGTGTCCGACAGATCCGGACCAGGCCGGCCCAGGCGATCGACGAATTGCCGGCGCAAACCCATCGGGCTCCAACCGGTGTGGCGATAGCGTACTTTGATTCCGTGATCGCGAGTCAGTTCCACCCAACCGCCGACCGGCAGTTTCAGGTCAGTGCGTTGCTCTGGCTGCCGATCACCGGAGGCGGTCGTCGTGTCCCCATCCGCCCGGCGCGTCGCGGCGGCGCTGGGGGGCCGGGTTGCTGTCGAATCCGACGGTGGTTGATCTGGTCCGGCCTGTAAGATACTGAGATGAATCGTCTGTAAATCTCTGAACCAGCGAGAAACCTGGCGCTGATCGCAGCCGCCCCTGACGAGCCTTGCCCGCATGGCGCTCAGTAGCTCAGGGATGCGACGCAGCAATTCACGGCGCTCATGCAGGTCGCGCTTGGGCTGTACGCTCCAGAGCAACCGATCGACGATGGCGATGGCTTGGCGCCAATCCGGGCTGTCGACGCCATCGTCCCGATAGATCGCGAGCATGATCGGTTGCCACCCCTCGCGCAGCAGCGATTCGATCGCCGCGGGTCGGTGGGGATAACGGGTGAGTGCGGCACTCAACACCGCCGCGACCGTCTGTTGTGCAGCACTGGCGTTGGTCCTCGCTGTTCCCAGGGTCGCAGCCGCCGGTGGTCCGGGGCGCGTTCGCTCATTGTCGAGATAGGCGAGGAAGAATCGGTCCATGCGGGAGAACAGCTGTAGATCGCCGTCGAAGTCGAGGATCAAGCGCTCCGTCACCCGTTCGATCATGCCGTACAGGCTGTTCGGTCCGCGGCCGTCGGCTTCGCTCCAACCGACCGCCGCTTCACCGATGTGATTGAGCAGTCGGCGTGCCGGGTGCTCGCGCGCGGAGAACAAGTTCTTGTCGCAGAGCGCGAGCTTGGCGATCGGGATCTGCATGCGTGCCAGCAGAACCTTGATGGGGTCGGGTAAGGCATTCCCTTCAAGCAGGTGTTCAAAGAACATGAAGACCAGGTCGAGCGTGTCTTGATCGGTGCGTTCGAGGTGACGGGGTTGTTTCTGCGTTGATGTCATGACGGTCGACAGCCGCTCGCGCAGTTGGTTACCGACTGGAGCGATTTGTTCGGCGAGGACGTAGCCGCCAAGCCGTGTCAATACCCCGAGTAATTCTTTGGTGGGGACGCGCACCGAATCGGGTGGCGGGGCGGCAGTTTGGGCGCGCGCCAGTTCCAAGAGGGTCTGGAGTTTTTCGAACTGGACCTCGGTCGAACCTGCGGTCGGTTCCGGGCCCAGCGAGATGATTTCCTCCGGGACCACGGTCGTTGTCGCCGAGTTGGCGTTCCGGTGACCAGGTGCTCCTGGTCCGCCCTCCGCTCGGCTGGTGCGGGCGTTGTCGGAGGTTGCCGCCGCGGCGAGGCAGTGGCGATAGAATGGTGCCAGTTGGTCCAGTACCTGCTTATCGAAGGCTTTATAGATCAAGAGCTTGATCTGCGGTTCCAGCTGGTGCGCGATCTTGATGGCCCCGCGAAAAGCCTCACAGAGCGCGAAGGGTCCGTAGGGGTTGGATTGCGGGTCGAGCGCGGCGCGGCCGAGGAGCTGGGCCAGGTGCGCGTTCATTTCCAGCAACGCGTCGTGATACCTGGCCTCGGCCTTGGAGACCAGATTGGATAGGGCCAGGGTCTCGTCCAGTTCCATGTCTGGAAGCAAGGACAACGGTTCGCTCGCCAGGCGGTGGTCCGAGTGCGGGTCCTGCTCGATCAGTCCCGCGGCGGCACGCCCCGCGTCTTGGCGCAGCAGGTTCAGGAAGTTCCTCTGGATGGTGTGGCACTGGTTGCGGATGATCCGCATGGCGTCGAAGTACACGACTTGGGCTTGACTGTTCGCGGACTTGTCCGCGAGGTCATAGAGTGCGACATCGAGCCGACCGAACAGCGCCCGCAGCAAGGGCGGCAAGACGCTGGCCAACGCTTGTCCGCACCCGGCGAGGTAGCGTTCTGCACCTGGCGACGCAACAGCGCTGCCGATCGGCGGAGCTTGGCCTGGGTTTGGCGGGGGGTTGGGATGCCGGTCGAAGCGGTTCGTCATTGATATCTTTTTTTTACTTCGATCTGGATGACACGAGGGGCCGCCGGCGCTCGGCCGCTCTCCCTGTCGTCGCGGGTGCTGAATGAAGTAATGCAATTCGCACGCCAAAACGTACCGGTGTATCTCGCGCCGCACTCGATTGCGCATAAGCTCAATTGCAGCGGTGTTTGGTTTCAGCCGTGGACCGGCTGTGCTCAGTCGCGGATGCAAGGGGCCGCAGCACCACTTTTCGGCGGCGGGCAGGGTGCCGCAACCGGGATCAGGTCATCCGCTGACCGGCTGACCCAATCATGTTGTAATCCAGGGTTAACAGACAGACAAAAATGATCGGGCTTGGGTGTGCTGCTCGTCCCTTGGGACTCGTCCTTGCCGAGACGGCAGCTGGGGCCGGTAGCAACCATCCGACTCGGACATGTACCGAAGCGGTAGAACAGGAGAACTGACGATGGGGGAGAAGGCTCTGATAGGCATGCGGGTTGATGCCGCGGGCTGGCTATTGGGTGTGACGCAGCGGCCGTCGCCCTGGTGCGACGACCGGCCGACGGACGCCCCGATCGACTTGCTGGTGATACATAACATCAGTCTGCCGCCGGGTGAGTTCGGCGGCCAATGGATCGATGACCTTTTTCTCGGGCGACTGGAGCCCGCGGCCCACCCCTATTTCGTGGTCGCCGCTGCCGCCGGACCGGTCTCAACCCACCTGCTGATCCGCCGCGACGGCCAATTGGTTCAATATGTGCCGTGCGGTCGGCGCGCCTGGCATGCCGGCCGTTCCAGCTATGCCGGACGCGAACGTTGTAACGACTTCTCGATCGGCATCGAGTTGGAGGGGACGGATGATCTGCCCTTCGAGCCGATTCAGTATCAGGTCCTGACCAGCAGTACCTTGGCCATTCTGGCCCGTTATCCGGCCATTACGCCCGCGCGCATCACCGGCCACAGCGACATCGCCCCTGGCCGCAAGACCGACCCGGGACCGTGTTTCGACTGGGGACTTTATCGGGGGATGATCCTGGATAGCCTGGCTGACTAACCCATCGGTCCGCCTGTTCGCCGGAGCCGGGCTCAGGTTTGGGGTGGTACGTATCCCTGGGGGAGATCCGCGCCGTCGCCGAAAAAATACTGCTCCATCTGTTCCTCCAGGAACTTGCGTGCCTTGGGGTCCATCGGGCTCAAGCGGTTCTCGTTGATGAGCATGGTCTGATGCCGCAGCCAGTCGGCCCAGGCCTGCTTGGAGACCTGCTCGAACACCCGTTTGCCCAGCTCGCCTGGGTAGGGTTGACGCTCCAGGCCGTCGGCCTCACGGCCTAGCTTGACGCACGCAACGGTACGGCTCATTTGGTCTCTTCCTGTGCAGGTGGTTGGTTCGAATCCGCGTTGGACGGTGCTGTCTGGTCCGCGAGTATGGATCGGATCGGCGCCGGCAAGCCCAGGCCGGCAAGCTCGCCGGGGCTGAACCAGCGTTGGCTGTCGGCATCGGCAACGCCCCGGGGTGGCGCGATGGCCCAGATCTCGGCGATGCGCATGGTCAACGTGAAGTGGCTGAAGGAGTGACGGCGCGCGGGGCGCATTTCAACCCGCAAGGGTTCCGCGCCGGTGCGCTCCCGGCACCACTGCGCCGGATCGCGATCGGGAGCGGTTTGCGGCAGACTCCAAAGTCCGCCCCAAATGCCGGCGGGGGGGCAACGTTCCAACAGGACGGCGCCCCGCGGATCGCGGGCCAGGATCAGCAGGGTCTCGCGGCGCGGGACCGGTTTGGCAGGTCGCGCCTGCGGCAGTTCCGATTGGCGGCCCTGGCAGCGGGCGACGCAGGACGGGGCCAGCGGGCAGCGGTCGCAGCCGGGGCGGGCGCGGGTGCACAAGGTGGCACCCAAGTCCATCAGCGCCTGGTTATAGGCGCCCACCCGTTCCAAGGGCATGAGTTGCTCGGCAAGCCCCCATAACCGCGCCTGCACCGCCGCCTGGCCGGGCCAGCCCTCCACCCCGAAGCAGCGGGCGAAAACGCGCCGCACATTCCCGTCGAGGATGGGGTGACACTGACCCAGGGCGAGCGACAGAATGGCACCCGCGGTCGAGCGGCCGATCCCCGGCAGGGACTCGATGGTCTGTCGGTCTTGCGGAAAGACCCCCTGATGCTGGTCCCGGATCAACCGGGCCGCCTGATGGAGATGGCGGGCGCGGGCGTAGTAGCCGAGTCCGGACCACAGGGCCAGCACCGCGTCGAGCGGTGCGTCCGCCAGATCGTTCAGGGCGGGGAAGCGGGCCATGAAGCGCACGAAGTAGGGAATCACGACGGCGACCTGAGTCTGCTGGAGCATGATTTCCGAGACCCAGACCCGATAGGGCGTGGGCTGCTGCTGCCAGGGCAGATCCTTGCGCCCGTGACGGTCGAACCAGTCGAGCAGGGTAGGGGCAAAGCGATCGGGTGGGGTTATGGTCACCCTTGGGATGCTATCGCAGATCCTGCCGGGAGTGGGCGGTCTTGATTATCGAATCTCGCCAGCGTGGTCCGCGGGCCGCATCCGACCGCAGTTTCCGCAGCGGTTGAAGTTGTCCTCAATGCGGTCGCGGGCTTGGTAGAGACGGCGCATGTTGGCAAGGGGGATGTGGAGCGGGTGATGGGAATCGAACCCACGCTATCAGCTTGGGAAGCTGAAGTTCTACCATTGAACTACACCCGCGTGACACCTGAATCTTAGGCACTCTCGGCGCCGCGTGCAACTGCGGAATGCGTTGGCTTGATCGGTCGCGGGGCGCCGGGTTATTCAAGGCTCCTTCCCGTACATCTCCTCGATGGCTGCACGGTGATGCGCCATCACTTGATTTCGCTTCACTTTCAGCGTTGGGGTTAGAAGCCCGTTCTCGACTGTCCAAGGCTCCAGGCTCAGGGCCGCCCGCCGGATCTTGGCGTAGCCGGGGAAGTCCTTGAGTGTCAGGCGCACGCGCTTGAGCATTTCTTTCAGTAGATGGGGGTCTTCCAGACTCTTTGGAGACCCGGGGTCGAGCCCGAGTTCCTGCGCCAGGCTGGTCCACAGGTCGGCGTTGAGCACCAGCAGGGCGGTCAGGTAGGAGCGGCCCTCCCCGAGTACGATCGCCTGCTCGAACAGGGGGTCCAGGGCAAGCGCCATCTCCATGTCGGCGGGCGGCACCTTCTCGCCGTTGGAGAGAACCAGGATGTCCTTGAGGCGACCGGTGATGTAGATGTGCCCGTCCGCGATGCGCGCCTGGTCGCCGGTGTGCAGCCAGCCGTCATGTGTCAGGACGCGTGCGGTAGCCGCGTGGTTGTTCCAGTAGCCAAGCATCACGCTGTGGCCCTTGACCAGCAGTTCATCGTCCGCCCCGATGCGCACCTGCATTCCGCGGATGGGGACGCCCACGCTCTCCGGGATGTTGGCTTGCAGCGGGTTGACGGCGATGATCGGGCCGGTCTCGGTCAGGCCATACCCTTGCAGCAGCGGCAGGCCCAGGCCAATGAAGGTGTGTGCCACCCCGTAGGGCAGGGGCGCGCCGCCGCTCACCGCCGCCCGCATGCGCCCGCCGAGCTTGGCCAGAACCTGATCCGCGACGCGGCGCCGCAACAGCGGCCACAGGAGCAGCAGTGGATGCCAGCCACCCCGGCCTTGGTCGCGCAGGAAGCGCCGCCAGCCCGCCGCCACCGCCAGCGCGAAGATCCACCGGGCCGCGGCCGGACGGGCGGCCAACTGGTCCGCGATCCGGACATAGACCCGTTCGAACACCCGCGGTACGGCGATCAGCACCGTCGGCCGAATGGTCTGCATGTCCTCGCCGAGCTGGGCCACCGAGCGGGCGAAGGCGACGCAGGCCCCGGCCATCATCGGCAAGTAGTAGCCGCCGGTGCGCTCCAGGGCATGGGACAGCGGCAGAAAGGACAGAAAGACGTCTTCCTGATAGCAATCGATGACGGTCACCCCGCCGTGGGCATTGGCCAGCAGGTTGCGGTGGGAGAGCATGACCCCCTTGGGTCGGCCGGTAGTGCCGGACGTATAGACGATGGTGGCGAGTGCGTTGGAGTCCACCTCGCGCGACCTCAGGTCCGGGGCCGCGGGCGGCAGCCAACTGTCCGCCACGACCACGCGTGGGTCCGTCGCGGCCAGGCGCAGCGCCTCGGCGCCGCCGTCCAACAGGACCACCCGCAGCGGCCAGGGGGTGTCACCCACCGCCTCGGCCAGGCGCTTCCAACGATTGGCGTCCTGGACCAGCAGGACTTTCACTGCTGCATCCTGCAGGATGTAGGCGGCATTGTCTGCCCGGTCGTCGGTGTAAAGCGGGACCGTCACCAGGCCCAGGGACATGGCGGCCTGATCGAACATCACCCACTCGGGGCAGTTACGCAACAGCATGGCGACGCGATCGCCCTCGGTCAGTGCCTCATCAGCCAGGGCGGCCCGCCAGCGTGCGACCGCCTGGCCCATCTCCCGCCAATCGAGCTGCTGCCAGCCGCGGTTCCGTTCATAGTAACGGTAAGCAGTTCGCGTGGGCGAGCGGCGGACCCGCTGCAGGAACAGTCCATCCAGGGTTCCGGCGCGCTCAACCGAAATCAAATCCTCCGACCATTGACTCACGGTGCCCTCCTCGGTTCAGCCACTTCGCTTTCAGGCGGCCTGGTTTCTCGCGCATTTGGAGTCCGCCGCCAGCCGACGGCGTCGGGCCGGATTCACGGCGTGCCGTAAGGTATAGAGACGGTCATGGAATTGCAATCCCGGCAAGTGCTTGAGGCTGACGGCGCGCGGTGCCAGAGCTTGGCTGCGGAACAAGGCTCGGTTGAAAAAGAGCGGTTGTGTCGGCGACGCTAGGAGCAGACCGCGCGGCCGGCGGCGGCACGCTGTGATCCGTCCAAAAAACGCGCGGCGGGAGCCAGAGCACCCGCGTAGGGTATAGAATCCCAGCATGTCCATCGGCGTCCAGGCAAACTGACCATGAAAATCTTTATCAACGGTTCCGCCACCGAGGTCGAGGCGTCCATCCCCATGTCGGCGCTGGTCGAGCGCCTGGGGCTCGCCGGCCGGCGTATTGCCGTCGAAGTGAATGCGGAACTGGTCCCGCGCAGCCGCTTCGCGCAGCGTGTCCTGATCCCCGAGGATCGGGTGGAGATCATCCAGGCCGTCGGCGGAGGCTGAGGCCGTCCATCGTGCGGGTGAATGGTTTATCCTAAGATCTGCCCGCTTACCGCATTGAGCGTTAATTTGTTCTTGAGTTCCTCTTCGCGTGCTCCGCGAGGGGTGTTCATGCCCCGCGGCGCAGCCGCCGTCACTATCAGGTTCTCAGTCAGGCCGGTCATCGGCCGCTAACCACTTTCCAACCCCGACTTCCGGAGCCCAACCCGATGTCTACTGCCAACCACCCCGATCTTTTTACTATTGCCGGTCAGGAATATCGCTCGCGCTTGCTGGTCGGCACCGGCAAATACAAGGACATGGAACAGACGGCCCTGGCCATCGAG
Source organism: Chromatiaceae bacterium (assembly GCA_013426805.1). Lineage (GTDB taxonomy): Bacteria > Pseudomonadota > Gammaproteobacteria > Chromatiales > Chromatiaceae > Thiodictyon. The sequence goes on along the minus strand of JACDZG010000116.1, from coordinate 5,304 downwards.
GCGAGCGGGGCGGAGATCGTCACCATCGCCGTGCGTCGCACCAACATCGGCCAGACTCCGGGTGAGCCCAACATCCTGGACGTGCTGCCGCCTGAACGCTACACCATCCTGCCCAACACGGCCGGCTGCTATGACGCCGAGACCGCGGTGCGCACCTGTCGGCTGGCGCGGGAACTGCTGGACGGCCACAATCTCTGCAAGCTCGAGGTCCTGGGCGACGAGAAGACCCTGTTCCCGGATGTGGTCGCCACGCTGGCGGCAGCCGCTGTGCTGGTCAAGGATGGATTCGATGTCATGGTCTACACCAACGACGACCCGATCATCGCCAAACGTCTGGAGGAGATTGGCTGTGTGGCGGTGATGCCGCTGGCGGCCCCGATCGGCTCTGGACTGGGGATCCGCAACCCGCTGAATATCCGCACTATCGTCGAGAATGCCAAAATTCCGGTATTGGTCGATGCGGGAGTCGGCACCGCCTCCGACGCCGCGGTGGCAATGGAACTGGGTTGCGACGGGGTGCTGATGAACACGGCCATCGCCGCCGCGCAGCACCCGGTGCTCATGGCCAGCGCCATGCGCAAGGCGATCGAAGCCGGGCGCGAGGCCTATCTCGCGGGCCGCATGCCCCGCAAGCGGTTCGCCTCGGCCTCGTCGCCGATTGACGGGCTGTTTTTTTAGCATGACGGGCGGCTGCCGGGCCGACCACAGGCGCACCACCCCATCTGCGGCGTTTTCGGACGCCTGAGGCCGAACGATGAAAAACGCGGTGGTTCTGTTGAGCGGCGGTCTGGATTCGACGACGGCGCTGGCCATTGCCAAGGCCGAGGGCTTCGCTCCTTATGCCCTATCGTTCCGCTACGGCCAGCGGCACGCGGTGGAACTGGTGTCCGCCGCGCGGGTCGCGCAGGCGCTGGGGGTGGTTGAGCATGTGATCGCCGATATCGACTTGCGCCGGTTCGGCGGTTCCGCGCTCACCGCGGACATTGCGGTACCCAAGGCGCGCAGCCTGGTGTCGATCGGCGAGGGCATCCCGATCACCTATGTGCCGGCGCGCAATACTGTGTTCCTGTCCTTTGCGCTGGCCTGGGCAGAGGTGCTGGGGGCGAGTGATCTCTTTATCGGAGTCAATGCGCTGGACTACTCCGGCTACCCGGATTGTCGCCCCGAGTACATCGCCGCCTACGAGCGCATGGCCAACCTGGCCACCGCGGCCGGGGTCGCGGGGCGCCAGCGGCTGCGCATTCACACGCCGCTGATCCACCTCACCAAGGCGCAGATCGTCGCGCGGGGGTTGGCGCTCGGTGTCGATTATGCGCTGACCAGCAGTTGCTATGATCCGGGGCAGGACGGGCGTCCCTGCGGCGAGTGTGACTCCTGCCAACTGCGGGCCAAGGGGTTTGCGCAGGCGGGAGTCGCCGATCCGCTGCTCGCTCGGTTCGCTGCGGCGGACCGATCTCAATAGGCCTTGGGCTGAAAATCGTCCGGAACATCCAGCGTGAAGATCTGATCGTGAATGCGCGCGACATAGAAGCCGGCGCGCAGGACCCGCTCGCGCATCTCCGCCGACAGGTCCACCGCGGCCAGGATGCCGTGGAGGTGTTTGTCGCGGTGCTCCGGGAAGAACTCGCGAAACCGCTCCAGCAACTGCTTCAGTTGCAGAATCGATTCCTCGCGCAGATGGCTCTTCACTTCGACGACATAGGCGGTGTTGACCGCGCCATCGGCATAGGCGAGCACGTCGATCTCCAGATGTCGACCCTCCTTGGTGACCCGCACGCTGGGGCTGACAACCTCCATGCCGAACCGCTGACGCAGCAGCCGCTCCATCGAGGGTAAGGCCAGTCCCTCGGTAAAGCTGCCGAATTTCTCGCCTAGTCCGCCGATCTGTTTGCCGAGTTCGCGAATCTGGCGATCGGTGTTGCGAATCTCGTGGTCGGTTTCCTGGAACCTGCGCTCGGTTTCCTGGAACTTCCGCTCGGTCTCCTTCTGTGCTTCGATCAGTTCGCGCAGCAATGTCCAAAGGTCGTCGGGCGTGGTCGCCATGGTGTCATTTGCTCTGTCTTGTCGATGCCATGAGTATAATCCTGAGGCCGTTGTTTGTCGGACTCGTCCCGATCAACGTTCCAGTCACCCTCCAATCACTATCCACTATCCACTATCCACTATCCGCTATCCACTCACTCATGTCCGAACATCTCTTCCACCTTGCCGCAGCCCCCTTCGAGGCCGCACGGCGCGTCGCCATTCTGCCCGCCGGACACCGTGCCCGGCGTCTGCATGGGCATAGTTTCACCGCCCGCGTGCGCGTCGTGCTGCCGACTGGTTGGGCGCCCTTTCCGGGTGGCGAAACCGCCGCGCTGGCGCGGACGCTGCAAACGTGCGTGGCCGAGCTCGACTATCGCGACTTGAATGAGCAGTTACCGATTCCCACGGACGAAAACCTGGCTCGCTGGGTCCGCCAACACTTGGCCGTGCCGGGCATCGCGTCGGTGGGCATCCGCAGCACCAGCGATCAGGGGGCGGATTTGGATGCCGCGGAGCACGCACACCTGTGGCACCGCTTCCGCTTCGAAGCCGCTCACCGGCTGCCCCAGGTCCCGACGGGTCATCCGTGCGGGCGGATGCATGGCCACGGCTTCGAGGTCATCCTGCACGCCGACCAGGACCTCGCCGGCCAGGCCATGGGGGTGGATTTCGATCAACTCGCCGCCGTATGGGCGCCGCTGCATGACCAACTGCACCTGGCCTGTCTCAATGACATCGCCGGTTTGGAGAATCCCACCAGCGAACTGCTTGCGCACTGGTTATGGCAGCACATCAAGCCCAGTCTGCCGCCGCTGTCCTGGATCACTGTTTACGAAACCGCCACCGCCGGTTGTCATTATGACGGCAGTTGTTACCGCATCTGGAAGGAGCAGCGCTGCGAAGGCGCCTTGCAGCTCGTGCGTGCTCCCGTGGCTGATCCACGGCGCCGCCTGCATGGTCACAGCTACCTCCTGCGCCTGCATTTGAGCGCGCCCCTGGATCAGGTCATGGGCTGGACGGTCGACTACGGCGACGTCAAGACGCTGTTCAAGCCCGTTTACGAGCGCCTTGATCATCATCGGCTCAACGACCTGCCGCACCTGTGCGACGCGGACCCCGCGAGCATTCTGTTGTGGATGCGCGAAGCGGTGGCCGCGCGTCTGCCCCAACTCGACCGCATCGATCTGCATGAGACCCCCGGCTGCGGGGCCAGTCTGTGCTGGGGGGATTTGGCGCCCGCTTTGCCCACATGAGCTACACGGTCAAGGAGATTTTCTACACACTCCAGGGCGAGGGTGCCAACACCGGGCGCCCGGCCGTCTTCTGCCGCTTCGCGGGTTGCAACCTGTGGTCCGGGCGCGAATCGGACCGCGCCCGGGCGATCTGCACCTTTTGTGACACCGACTTCCGGGGGATGGATGGGCCCGGCGGCGGCCGGTATCCGGACGCGGATCGGCTTGCCGAGCGGGTACGCGCTGTCTGGACTGCCGCGCCGGATCCCTCTGTGCGTCCGCTGGTCGTCTGCACCGGCGGTGAGCCCCTGCTGCAATTGGACAAGCCGCTGATCGACGCGCTGCACGTCCGCGGATTTGCGGTCGCCTGTGAGACCAACGGCACCTGCCCGGCCCCGCCCGGCATCGACTGGGTGTGTGTCAGCCCCAAGGCCGCGACGCCCCTGGTACTCACCACCGGCCACGAGTTGAAGCTCGTCTACCCGCAAGCGGCGGCACTGCCCGAGCGTTTCGTCGGGCTGAACTTCCAGCACTTCTTCCTGCAGCCGATGGACGGCCCACGCTTGACCGCCAATACCGAACAGACCATTGCCTACTGTAAGGCGAATCCGCGCTGGCGACTGAGCGTGCAGACACACAAGCTGTTGGGTATTCCGTGATTCCGGAATCTTTGACGATCAAGTCGGTTGCTCGCCGTTGACCAGTGCGACGGCGGCCGGCAGGCAACGGGTGTTGAGGTCGAAACCGTCGATCACGTCCTGACGTGCGGTCGCGCGCAGTGGGTCGGGTGCTCCGCGCCGAGCCAGCGCCTGGATCACGCGCTGGGCCAGGCCGTCGGTGTCGAAGAAGTCGGTCAGCAGTCCGTTTTCCTCGTTGCGTATCAACTCCCGGACCGGCGCGGTATTGGAGGCGACCACCAGGCAGCCGGCGGACATCGCCTCCAACAAGGACCAGGAGAGCACGAAGGGGTAGGTCAGGTATACATGGACGGCCGACACCTGCAAGACTCTGAGAAAGATCGGGTAGGGAACCCGGCCGAGGAAATGGACGCGGCTCCAGTCGGCGCGGGCGCCCACTTCCGCGGTCAATGCCGCCCGGAAGGTTTGGCCGTCGCTGCGCTTGCGCCCGTAGCTCACGTCATCACCCCCGATGATGACCACTTGGGTGCGGGGATCGGCTGCCAAAATGCCCGGCAGGGCCCGCATCAACGAGTGAAAGCCGCGGTACGGCTCCAGATTGCGCGCCACGTACGTGACCACCGGGTCACCCGGCCGCAGGTGCAGGGTGCCGATGGTCACCACCGCGGTGGGGTCCGGCTGCACCGTGGTGGTGTCGATCCCCTCGTGCAAAACCTGGATTTTAGGCTGCATCTCCAGTGGGTAGAGCGAGCGCTGCCAGTGCGTGGGACTGATTCCCTGGTCGGCGGACTCGATGGCCGAGAGGTGCGTCATATTGCGTGTCCGCAAGCGCGGCAGGTCGTCCAGGCGGGCCGGAAACTCGGGGTCGAATCCTACATCCGCCCCCTCGCCCTGATAGTAGAACTCGCAATAGGAGAGTATCCGGGCGCGTGGGTAGACATCACGCAGGAACAGGGTCTCACCCCAGCCTGGGTGGCCGATGATCCGATCCGGCACGAAGCCCCTGGCCCGCAGTTCCAGCGCAATCTGGGACACGATCTGACCGCGAACGACCGCCGCCTCCAGGTCTTTCAGCCAAGGATTACCGGTCGTCACGCGCCGACCTTTCAGGTGGTAGCCGATGCGTTGGATCGCCGGATGCACGCCGTCCAGACGCTGCAGGTTGGCCGCTTCACCGACGGCCAATACCTGGTTTCCCGAGGTGGCCGCGAGCACCCGCGCCAGATGCCGATATTGGCCTGGGAAATTTTGGTGGATGAACAGGATTCGCATCAGGCGCGGTGTGTCGGCACGCAGAGCGATCCCCCGGGGTGATTCGGGGGATCAGTCACCTCAGGCGGCGGCTACCTGAATATCGGTCCGCACCAGGCTCGGCGCACCGGTCAGCGTAGCGATCTGGACGGCCGCGA
>JACDZG010000281.1 GCA_013426805.1 Chromatiaceae bacterium | reverse complement strand
TTTCGGGAAGAGACCGCCCAGTTGGTCATTGAAAATGGGAATAAAAGGAGTCAGAACAAAAGGAGTCAGAACAAAAGGAGTCAGAGATCATTTAAATCTTTCTTTAACATACGACAGCGTATAGTCCTGCGTTGGATTTTTTGTAGTTTACTTTTATTCTGGCCTCTTTTATTCTGGTTTTTTCCAGTTTTTCGATAAAGCCACGCAGCGTCCGGTGGAATCAAAGATCAGGAGTCTTGCCCCGGGAGTAAATTGGGCCTGACCCCATTTACTCCCGGAACAGCACCGGGCGGCATATCCGCACGTTAAGTATCAAGCCAACCACCAAAGGAGCATGTAATGAACTTCAAAAGCCTTCTTCTTCCACCCGTGATCTGGGCGGTATCAGTTATTGGTATTTTTTTCTTGCATGAAATTGCCCCGATCAAGCATTTTGATCCCACGCCATGGCGCACTGTGCCAAGTCTCATTGTTATCGCATTAGCCATCATCACGACTGTGTGGCACAAAAGACTCTTTAAAAAGGAGCGAACAAACATAGACACTTTTGGAAAGCCAGATAAGATGGTCGAATCAGGCTTCTTCAAATGGTCACGTAATCCCATGTATTTGGGTTTCGTGGTGTCACTCGCTGCGCTTGCATTCCTCGGTGGCGCTCTATCCACAGGGCTTGTTGTCCTGGCATTCTTTGTTCTCGTTGATCGCTGGCACATCCCTTATGAGGAAAAAGAAATGCAGTCTCAGTTCGGGGTTACGTATACCGAATATCGTGCCCGAACCCGTCGCTGGATTTGATGCCTAACGAACAAGGTTAGATTGTGAGAGCTCAGCGATCCACAATCTGAACCGGTGGTTGGATAAGCCCGGTGGATATATAGAAAAGAGCTTTTTCGTCTGAGGGAATTGAATCAGTGGGCGGGGTGGCAGAGAGAAGGAAACTTCCTCTGCAATGATCTTTGAAGATGGTTTTGATGATACATTGGGCTGTTACACACTGATTTCTGCCTTTATTTTGGCGCAAGTATCCTGTTCCGGTGAAATCCGGTTCTGACAAGTATTGCTGTGGGCTTGCGGTTTACATATCTTTCGCCTCCGGTTGACTCACCTGAGATATTCGCAGGGAGTAAATTGGGTCTGACCCCATTTACTCCTTGGTTCGTTTTCCATAATTTACGATAAATATAAAAATAAATGGAAATACTGCCCAGATCTGTGCTCCAATATGGATGGCAATTTTCCTCTTATTACAATGTGATAGCAACTAACGAAATTCAGAGAGATCTTTAAGAATGAAAATTCCAGCATCCCCTGAGCAGATAGTCTCAGTTTGTGAAGAGGTCAAACATTTAATCGACAATTGGGAGTCCGGACAAGTCGAACCTCGAGAAATTCGAGCTGGAAGCGCATCGCTGAGAAGGTTGCTGGTTCACAATGAGCTTCAAAAGGTATGGAACTTCTTTGTCGGAGACAAGAAGTTCATGATTCCGGCGCCATTCTTGGTGACAGATTATCCGGACTTGTTGAAACTTATTGAGCTATATACCTGCTCAGAAGTCCAGCAAAAGAATATGACCATCTCAACTGTAATGGTATTTCTGGGGAAGTTGAAGATGGTGCCTACAGGAGATGGGAAATTTAGAGACGAAACCGTTAGGGGAGCTCATATTGAGAGGGCTGATTTACCCCTTAGTCGATTCATAGAGTCCGTATGCATCATTGCAGAAGGAAAGCCCATCACCCGGAATTGGGTAGTTCAATATGTAGCAAATTCACTTGGGGGCGCCCATTTTGGAGAAAGGTCAAGAAAAGGCCCAGTATTCGAAAATGCCATGGCTAAACTGAAACAATTTGATGTTGGTGAAATGCCCGCAACTGTTCAGGAGTTGCTAGGGATTGCGCAGGCTCTGTGCAAGGCAGATTCCACGAGGTTGTTAATGGAGGCGTACTCTGAATGGAGAGCCAAGAATCCAAATATCAGAATTGCGTAAGTTGCTATAATTGGGTAAGGAATAAAAGTGGTCAGAGAAAATTTAAATCTTTCTTTGACATACGACAACGCATAGTCCTGCGTTG
>JACDZG010000280.1 GCA_013426805.1 Chromatiaceae bacterium | reverse complement strand
AGTTCCTGATCACCTGGCATTGCCTGGTCATGGGTTGGATCGGCGACCTCTACCATTTCTCCTATTGGGAGACCCCGCCACTCCTGCCGAGGCTGTTGCCTGATCTGCTGCACCCTAACTTCCCGCCGGAGATCGCCCACGCCTTCATCAATCACTATTGCCAAAGCTACCGGGCGGTGGCCGCCGAGCGGCCGGCTTGGGGGCCGGAGCTTGCGTTGCAACTGGCGGTGCCGCTCGCCGCGTTGCCCGATCCGGTATGGTCCTTCGGGCAAGTCGGGCAGGCGATCCAGGACTGGCTAGCCTTGCGCGGGCTTCCGTCCGTTGACAGCGACAGGAACGGGCACACCAGCGGCGGTTAGAGCAGGAACACCGGCGGGTCCTGGTCGACCGTTGGACGGCACTGGTGCCGGAGGACATCCACGGCTGGTCCACCGAGCGGGTTCAGCAGTTACAGCGGTCGGTGGCTGAATCGCTGGAGCTTGGGCCGGTCTTTCGCGACCCGCTCAAGGACGGCAGCGAAGGGCCGAAGATGGTCTTGATTCCGCCCGGGTCTTTCCTTATGGGCGCTCCGGAGAGCGACAACGAGGCTGAGGCAGGTGAGAAACCGCAGCACCGCGTAAGCATCGCCCGACCCTTTGCCATCGGACGCTATGCGGTTACCTTCGATGAGTACGACCGCTTCTCTGCCGCCACCGGCCGTGAAAACCCAAGCGACAAAGATTGGGGCCGTGCTCGACGCCCGGTCATCAACGTCTCCTGGAATGACTCGGTAGCTTATTGCGCCTGGCTCTCGGAACAGACCGGCCGACACTACCGTCTGCCGACCGAGGCGGAGTGGGAATATGCCGCCCGTGCCGGGACCGCGACCCGCTGGTCATTCGGCAAAGAACAGCATGTGCTGGCTGACCACGCCTGGTTCGGTGGCCACTCGGGATCGAAGACCCATCCTGTAGGAGAAAAGCGACCCAATCCATGGGGACTTTACGACATACACGGAAACGTCGAAGAGTGGACACAGGACGGTTGGCAGAAAAACTATGATGACGCTCCGTCTGACGGTACGCTGTTTCGCGAATCATGCGCTTCCGTTGGCGGGGCCGGGGTGCGCGGCGGCTCTTGGACCCACGTCGCGTGCGACGTACGCGTGTCGCGCCGCTTCGGGTACGGCATCAACTGCCGCCTCTCCGTTCTTGGTTTCCGGCTTGCCCAAGACCTTTGATCTTTACACTTGATCACTTGTCCCAATTCGACTTTATTTCGTCTCCAACCTCGATTTTCGGGGTCGGAACTGCGACCATGACCAGCCCACGGTCGATGCCGCAGTCGGAGTTTTCTTATGCCCATTTTCCAATCGAGTACGCGGTACGAAAAGCCCAGCGTTCTCTTTTTTAGTCATGGGAATGCGATTAGCATGCTCTATCGTTTCAAACATTGCGCAGCAGCCGATTCCGGCGATACTTGTCGGCGAGATCTGTCTCCGATGCGCAGGCGCCCGCGAACTCCGAGGTAACGCCCAAGCAAGAGGCGATATCGTTGATCATTGATCTTACGAAGCAGCAGTGATCGACTTGGGCCAACAGGCTATTCCATGCAATTCGCTCCAATGCGTAGGCACCTCCTTTGCTCTCGGAATAGGCGCTGCATGTCTTTTCGACACGATCCATACACAGCCAGGCGAGGTACGCCTTCGGGTGCAGTGACCACCGAGTGCTGCACTTCACCCAGATTGGTCGAGAATCATGCTTTTTCTTCCGCTGTTTCGGCGTTTCGTCGGGTAAGGCATTCCATGCCAGGCAGTCGGCACCCGAGTCGGCTGTAAACGCCGGATCATCGCTGTAAAAGCACTCCGGATCGTTCGGGGTTACCAGTTTCGGCACCCGCGATGCGGATACGCCGGCATTCGTTGGTCCGGCCGGGTCAGCGAACAGCCAGGCTTCGATCATCGGCTTGGCCAGATGAAACGAAACCTGCTCGCGCAGGGCTTTGGCGTGGCGTTGAGTATTCCCGCCGTCGTCCGCGATCCGATCCAGGTATCGCTGAGTGAAGGTTCACTAACAAGTTACTCAATTTAGCTCAGACGGTCTCTGTCTGGTG
>JACDZG010000018.1 GCA_013426805.1 Chromatiaceae bacterium | reverse complement strand
CTCAAGATCGGCACTGATCAGCGATACTGAATAAACGCTCGCCGGGAATTGCTGTCGACATACCGACCCTGCTGCGGGATTTCTTGAAGGACGTGGAGGCGAACCGATGAACGTTTTGCATGTGAAGGTCGCCGAGCCGATGGCAGACCTACTCGACCGTGCACGCAGCGCGATGGAGTCGCTTGACGCCGGCGTCATCCCGGAGCCCTATTTCGGCATTGGCTTTGAGTCGTTGCCCCAACTGCTGGAGGTCTTCTCCCTGGGGCGTTGGGCCTTGTTAACCTACCTGAGCACTCAGGGTCCGCTGACCCTGGCCGATCTGGCGCGCGGTCTGGGACGCGATGAAGCAGAGGTTGCGGGTGATGTCGCGGTCCTTCTGGACTGGACGGTCCTGGAGCGCCAGGCCGACGGGCGCGTGTGGGTGCCGTGGGATGAAGTGGATCTGCGCCTGCCGTTGGCGCGACAGGCGGCCTAGTCGACGGAGCAAGATAGTGCGGGGGCCGCTTGAATCGCCGGTGGGGCCTCGTCGCTCTGATCCTTATGCAGTTGCCTGGCCAGCTCGACGTAGCGCTCATAGGGCAGCATTCTATCCAGGCTGGGCAGCGCCTCAGTCCGCATCCACTTGGCCAGCGTTCTCAGATTGAAGGTCGATACCGCCTCGGCGGACTTGTCCAGGAGTCCGCGTGCTTCGCCTAATGGATCATCCTGACCGGCGGCATATTCAATGATATCGTCGATGACCGTGAGGCGCAGCATGACCACTGACCAAGCCGTCAGCTCGATCTGGCGTGCCAGTTGGAGACCACCCGTCGAGCGAATATCTGTGATGGCAATGTCAGGGATTGCAGTCAGCCGCTCTTTTGTCCACCAGTAGAGATGCAGGCCGCTGGTCCAACTGCCCTGACGGCCGATACATTGACTGACATAGCTCCTCGCCAGGCTCAACATGGCAACTTCAGCCCGCGCGCCGCCCATGGCTTTGAGTTGGGCAAGCGATTCGATCTTTGAATCCAGCATGCCGTACTCGACGACAACGTCACCGACCGCATCGCTTCTGAGTGAATCCAAGTCTCTTTCATTCGACGAAATATCATCCTTTTCCGCTTCGTTGCCATAAATCCTTACGATCAGGGCCGGGGCGTATCTGGCCGAATGTACAGCGGCGACTTGGTGCGCCCGGTCAAGCGCCAAATCCTTTCTGACGTGCAGCCCGCAGGTGGTCGCATCCGCGGTATTGAGAATGGTTCGATGCCGCGAACAGTATCCCACCGAGAGCCCCAAGGCGCCGTATTGCAAACCATTGAACCAGCAATTTTGACACGAATGCAGCATCATGTTCTCTCGAAGATCAGTGCAACGACCGCTGCCGGTTCAGCGATTGTTCTGAAGTCAAGAAGGTGTTCCGACCATTGCTCGACATAGCGGCGCGCCTGCATGACCTCAAACGCGCTATTCCATTTAGCTTTCCCTTTGCCATTGCCTTTCATGCATGACAACAGTTCAGACTTACTGATGTGACGCACACCGCTGTCGTTCGCCTTCCTGACCGATGTCGCCCATATCGCGCCGCCTTGCGCGAAGACCTTGGCAGCCTCGAATTCTTCGGATGTCGAAAGATAAGGCGTCTCTCGTCCTGGGCCTTCAAGATAGAGAATGTGTCGGACGATCGAGTCGTCCGCGGATGGCGAAGGAACGCTAACCCCGGACTTTGAGTCGCCTCGCAGCAAAGGCTGTTTGCCGGGATTCCATTTCCTATTTGATGACATAGGGACTCCGGAAATGTTGGCGGCTTCTTTCTAATGGACGGCAGCGGGTAGCGACGCAAGCTATGGAAACGCTACCGTGGGGTGGGCGTAGCAGGGGGTAATCCGCTGCGTTATTGTGTCCTGCCGGATCCCTCGTATGTTCAGTTGCTCATGATGCATCTCCTGTTGATAGACTGTCTATTAATCTTGGACGCTGGCTGCCATCACCTTCGCCCCGCAATGCCGCCGAGGTCGAGTTGCCTGCCTCGGTGCAATTGTGTGAAAGGAAAAGCCGTCCACCGTGGGAATGCAGTCTTGGCCGCTCCAGCGGCCCGAATTCGGTATGAGCGGCGGAGGTTCGCCTGCACGCTGGGGCGTACAAGTCGGAGGACTGATCCCCAAGCGCCTTGGGGCTTTGATCATCGTTCCGGCCAGCCGAGGCAACGGCCGACTGGAGTCCACGGCTTCAGCCTTGGATCGGCAAGCCAAGGCTGAAGCCTTGGACTCCAAATGAGCAGCGCTGGCCGGAACGATGATCAAGGCCCGCCTTGGCTACGTAGGCATTACCCATAAGCTGATAGTTCCATCGTAATTCGCAGATAGGCAATGGCTTCCGTTCTGACTGATAACAAATTTGCTGATACCGACCCTTCGCGTTCTTCCGGAAATTGCAAATTTAAATCTGGCCTTCTCTTTGTTGGCGGAAATACTCCAAAGTCGTAGCGTCCTTTGGCTCGCCACCAGCACATGAAGCCTGTCCGGCATGACGGCTACTCCCCTGATCTGATCTTCATGCGGGCCAACGGTATAAAAAGGCTTATTAGTTTCCAAATTATGCAGCCAAGTAAAGCGTCCAAACTTTGGATCACGCATACTAAGGACAGTATAGCAGCCGCAAGGAGTAAATGAATAAAAATCATAATCCCCTAAGTTATGAGATCGAATCTGTTCGCCAGTTTCTATAGACCAGAAACGGAGAATATGATATCTGTTTTCCTTAGGGATGTAGTCGATTGCAAGAGCTTCCTCCCCATTGAGACTAAGACCAATGGGAAAAGACTTTTCACTATTCGTCTCGAAAACCTGGACCGCCTTACTAGACTCCAGATCCCAAAGGCGCAAGGTCTGATCGTGGCTGCAGGTAAGCGCATGACGGGCGTCCGGACTGACAACGCATTTCCAAACCCAACTCAAATGTCCGCTGAATTCACGAATGGTCTCTCCTGTTTCAATATCCCATAATCGAAGCCGATAGCCAGGCATTCCGGACAGGACCCGATGCCCGGCGACATCTCCCAGAACAAGATGAAGCCAGTATGTTGAATTGTCGGACACTTCCCTGATCAGGCACCTGTTATCTATATCCCACACCTTGATTTGCCCGGCTCCATCAAGCGAGAGAGCACATTTCCCGTCAGGAGTTATCGCTACGTCAGTGACCGGATGCTTGCCAACCCGGATGGTAAGATCCGGCCGCTGACCGATCAGCGCGAGATTTAGTCGGCGAAAGATGTTGCGTAGACGCCCAGGTTCCGGCTTGGGATTGCGGTGCGCTTCTTGCAGATTCGCTAATTGTTGGTCGCGCATCTGGATAGCCTCATCGCGATGACGACCATTCGGACTTGCGTATAAGTACGCGGTATAGCCTTGGAGGCTTTCTTGCTTACTTGCCCGCGCCCAGTCCGTGTCGTCCAACTCGCCGATCGCAGCATTGGCGCGCTCGCAGAAACGCCCTTGCGGTTGGGCTTTCAGATAAGCGCGGTAACCGAGCCGCGTATGTTGTGCCGCAGCCCTTTTCCAGGCTGCGCTGTCATCCGCGACTAGGCAATCAAGCGTGGTCTGCGCCTCGATGCGGAATCGACCTTCGGCCTGGGTCCTCAGATAAGCCTCAAAGGCAGCAATAGTATTTTGCCTAGTGGCCGTTTTGTACGCGGAGTGGTCGCTCTGCAATGCGGTTGCCACCTGTTGCGCCAGCGCTTGTTGTGACGCATTCGGGAACCAAGCAACAAAATTTCGGTAGGCTGATGCCGAGTCGGTCTTTTTCGCGCTAGCCCAGGCTTGGTCAATTGCTTCAGTGCGGTGAAGCGCTTCGGGACACGTTTTCAAGTAATCCCGATACGCTCTTAAAGAAAGCCGTCCATCTATTTCCTGCCAGTTCGTCTCGTCGATCGAAACAAGATGATCACGCGCGGCCTTGGCTTTGGCATGAAACTTCCCCGCGGTCGGGGTTTCAAGATACGCATTGTAAGCAGCGATAGTATTGGTATTTGTAGCGCAATCCCAAGCGGTTTGATCCCGCTGGAGTCTTGTGCTCGCCTGCTGCGCCAGGGTTCGGCTTGGCGCCTGGGGAAACCAACTCAAATAATCCTTATAGCCGGATAGTGAATCGCGTTTGCTAGCAATGCCCCATGCCTGTACATAAGCATCCTCACGGTGTAAAGCTTCGGGAAAGGCAGTCAGATAATCGCGATAGGCGAGGAGAGTCCCGTGTTTTTTCGCTTCCACCCAGGCATGCTGGTCATACTGGACCAACCGATAAAGCAACCTGCGGGCCTCTGCGCAGTATTTCCCATTGGATTCAGCGGCAAGGTATCCCTCGAAACCGGTCCTGCAGTTCGCTGTTATTGCCTTGACCCATGCCCCTATATCGGCTTCAAGTCGCCGCGAAACCTCTTTGGCATCACCACTGTGTCGCCCACTCGGGAAATCGGCCAAATAGGCTCGGTAGGAGTCGATGCTATCTTGAGCGGCGGCTCTATTCCAAGCGGCATCGTCAAGCGGAATAATGGCCTGGTCCAGTTGCGCCCTCAGCCAATCGAGGTAGGCAGCATGGTCGGCGGGGGCGATGGCGGTCATGGTCGAATTCCGTTGGGGATGGGCTGTGCGCGGGTCAAGCGGCGATGATGGCAGGCAGGGTGCGGGTTGCTTAGCGCAGATCGGACAGTACGCTTGAGATCATCCGCGCCTGCTGGTCGATATAGGTCATGTGCTCCTGCTCGATATGCCGGACGGTGGCCTCGGCCTGGTCGGAGAATTCGTGGGCGAGACGGGTCAGGCGTTGCAGGTATTCGTCCATGTAGTTCTGGCTGCGCAGGGCTTGCAGCGATTCAAAGTGTTGGCGGGTGACGTGCCGCAATTCGCTGTCGAGTTGTTGCAGATAGTCGCGGCTGGTGATGCACCAGCCGAGTTGGTCCGCCAGTTTTTGGGTTTCCATGGGGGCTCCTGGTTTGGTTGGGGTTTCGGCACCAATGCGGTTTGATGATCAATCCGGCGATGGCGGAAAGCGTATTGCATAGGGTGGATAAGGCGCGCGTGATATTGCCGGGGATCAGGCACGGGCGGTCGGCGCGCCGCATCCACCTGCCGCGGTACTAGTGGATGCGCTGCGCTTATCCACCCTACAAGACTCAACCGGCGCGGGCGCTCTGGATCAGCGCGCGCAACTGGCCTTCCTGGAGGGCCAGTTCGTTTTCGCCGCGTTTGAGCTGGTCCGCCAGGCCGTCGATCATGCGGCTGTAGTCGGCGTATTTTTCGCGCAGCCGCTCAATGTATTCCTTGGCAAAGCCGTGCCCGTCCAGGGTGGCGATCTGGTGGCGGTAGCTTTCGCGGTTGTTCTCGATGAACGAGGCGATCACCTGCAGATGGCGGCGGTGGTCTTCAAGCAAGTGTAGTTGACTCTCAAAGCTTTCGTTCATGGCCGGTCCGCTCCCGCTGGGGGTTTTGATTCCATAAAGGTCGTGCTGCTTGCGCTGGCCATCCAGATAGCCCGTCTTGTAGCCGTCGGTGTAGGTCTCTGCCGCATGGTCGAACTGCCAGACCCAGTTGGCGAGACGGATGTGTTGATAGCTGCCGGGACGGGCGCTGCGATTCGCCTCGCCGTCGGTGAACCCCTGGTCATAGCCCTCCCTGGTGTTGTCGCCGCTCCAGGCGTCGGCCAGCGTTCGCTTGGGGTGATCGGTCATGTGGCGGCTCCTTGGTCACGCAGCGGATCGGCTTGACCTGATGCCTCTCGCTTGCGGGCTTGTGCCAACAGCCGCCGTTGTTGGTCCTGCTCCGCCTGCCGGTCCTGATCGGTTGCCCGCGCGAGCCACTCCGGGGCCGCCGTTGCGACGGGGGCGGGGACTCCGGTCTCGCTGCCGGATTGGCCGCCGCCTTGGCTGGCGATGATGGCTGGCTTGATCCTTGGGGACTCCGGCCGGTCGGCGTTGATCTTGGCGATGACCTCGGCAATGGAGCGCGGCGGCGTGCCCCGCACCTGGATGTTCTTGGTGCGGTCGCCGGCATGTGGGTTGTAAACAAAGTGATAGTTCGGTAGCTTCAGCGGGGTATGGTTGCCGAAGGCCAGGACGCGCTCCGCATCGGCCTCGCTGGTCAGTCGAAAGGCGATGCGCAGGTTGATCTGGGTCAGCAGTTCCCGGTCCAGGTCGGCGCCCATCAAGGTCTGGGTGGCGAGGATGATGTGGAGCCCGAAGGCGCGTCCCCGCCGCGTGATGTCCTTGAGCAAGGCGTTGAACCGATAGGCGCCCGGCCCCGCGAACAGACGCTGGACCTCGTCGATGATGAGGATGAGGCGCGGCAGTAGGTCCGCCGACTGGCGCTGATTGTAGGCGTCGATGTCGTTGACGCCCTGATCGCGGAATCGCTCGCCGCGGCGGGCGATCTCTTGCGCGAAGTTCTCCAGTAACCGCTCGGCCGCACCGGTGTCGGTGTTGTCGAGATAGATCTGTTCGCAGTTGGGGTGTTCGGCGAAGGCGTTGAATTCGACGCCGGCCTTGTAGTCCATCAGATAGAGGCGGATCTGGTCGGCGCCGTACTGTTCGCCGATGCCCAGGATCAGGTTATTGAGCAGGGTCGTCTTGCCCGAGCCGGCGGCGCCGACGATGAGTGCGTGATAGCAGCCGCTGCGCCGTCCGAGGGCGAAATCGATGGCCTCCCGGCCATCCGGGGTGATACCGACGGTCACGCACACCGCGTCTGCTTCCGCAGTATCTGTCTCCGCGTGCCTGGCAATGAGAGCCGCGGCCCGTTCCCGTGCGCTGTCGGATGCCTGGCAGGCATGGACCAGTCCGTAGCCGGCGATGATGGTGCGCAGCCCCGCGAGGTCTGAGCCGGTTTCCGCGAGCAGGATCGTCGCCGTTGGCGGTGCGTCTGGGGCGCTGGGAGCGGCCTGCATCGTCACCTTGAGGAGCGCTTCGGCCCAGTCGACTGAGCCCAGGTCTTGCCCATAGGCAATGAGATAGATGCCGGCCGCGAAGTGGGCGGACAGAAAGTCCCGCAGATGGCCTTCGCGGGTGCGGTCGTGGCGCTCAGCGCGCTTGAGGTAGTCGTCCAGGTTCAGCAGGACCAGGGTGTAGGGCTGCGCATAGTCGGGGTGGGCACGGTTGTAGTCCGTCAGGGTCGGGCAGCGGTCGTTGAGCAGGTGGTGATGACGCTCGCGCGCGGCGTCCATGAGTTCGTCGAGCAGGGCGCGGGCCTCGGCGTCTTTGTAGGCGATCCGGTAGAGGCCCTGGGTGCGCAGGCTGGACAGCACCTTGAAACGGTTGTGTACGCTGTAATCGACGACCAGAATGTTCAGCAGCCCCAGCGGCAGGTGCTCCGCCAGGGACAGGGCGGCGTGCTCCATGAGTGCAACAGCCAAGTCGTCGCAGCCGGCGCCGATCGCAAGCAGGAGTCCGCCCGCCGCCGTCGGTACCTTGGCGGGAAGCCGCAGACCGGTTGGTGCGTGCGCGAGAGTACCAACCTCGACGGTTTCCGGAAAACCGGTTCCACCGGTCACGCGCTGCTCATGCACTAATCGAATCCCCTGTGCGGATAGATGGGTATAACATTCAACGACCGGCGACCGGACATGGCCCTGATGTCAGGCGCGCGGCTGGCGCCGGGCAAGCGGGTTGGCGGCTAACGCTCGCGGTCCGCGGGATCTGTCGCAAAATACGCGGCCGCCGCCGGATGCAGCGGCACGGTCAACCCCATGGCCGCCGTCTGGCGGTTGATCTGCGACCCGGCGGCCGATCCTGCCCCGATGAAGTCGATCCGCTCGAACAGGGTCGCGAGCACCCGGTTGACATCCGCCGCCGGCAGGCTCGCGGGGGCGGCCAGCAGGGCGGTCACCGCGAGCGTGCGCACTTCAGTCAGTTGACCAGGGTAGGTGAGCGGCGGCAAGTCCAGGGGGACCAGTCCGGAGCCGGAACCGGCGAGTGTTCGCTGGACCTCCGGGGACAGCGACAGAAACCGAATCCGGCCGCGGGCCGCCGCGTCCTGGATGAGCCGTGCCGGTGCATTGATGGTGACGATGACCGCGTCGGTCCGACCGGCCGCAAGGTCATCGAGTCCTTGTTCCAGGCTGGTCTCGTGAACCGCCCCGAGGTCCTCCAGCGCGACACCGCCGCCTTGCAGAAGCAGGAGCGCATTCTCACGACTGCCCGAGTCGGGCAAGCCGATCGCGACCCGCTTGCCGGCCAGTTCCCGCAAGTCCGCGATCGGCGAACCGCCGACGACCATGATATGCATGGGCTCCGGGAACAGACTCGCCAGGGCGCGCAGCCCGTGATCCGGGCCGGCCTGGGCGAACGGGTCCGTGCCCAGCAGGGACGCGGCAGCCAGGTTGTTCTGCACCAGGGCGAGATCCGCCCGCCGGTTGCGCAGCCGCTCGAGGTTCTCCCGGCTGCCGGCCGTCTTGAGCACATCGGCGGCGGTTCCTTGCTCGACCAGGGTCTGGCCGAGCAGTTGCGCCACCCCCAGATACTCCCCGCCGGTTTGGCCGCCGGCCAGGATCAGCGCCTGATCCAGACGGCCCAGCCGCTCGACGATGGTGTCCACGGCTTCGCCGACCTCCTCGACGATGATCTGCCGCTGCCGCGGGGGGTCGGCCGTCTTGCGCTCGTAGAGTTGCATCAGGCGCGCAAACAACTGCTGGGACTGGGCACTGGTGGCCGGACTCAGGGGCGCCGAGGGGGTGCCCACCTCGGGCAACACCGTGACCACCGGCGCCCACCCATCGCCGTCGCTGACGAAGCTCGCGCTGCCGTGCACGGTGACCCGATCGCCGCGCTGGTTGCCGGCGGTCTCGAGTCCGCCGACACCCTTCTCGGTCGCCCCCAGGAGATTCGCGAAGCTGGCGACGCTCAAAGCGTCCCAGGAGGAGAAATCCAGGTCGCGTTCAAGCGTGAGCACCGCGTTGAAATAGACGATGCGCCGCGGCCGGCCCTGCGCATCCGCGCTCAAGGGCCCGCTGCCCATGCGGCGCAGGCTGGTCAGGGCGATGGTGTCCGGCCCGAGGGCCTGCGTCAGTCGCTCCTGCACTGTCTGAGTCACCGCGGACGCATCCGGCGCGACCTCACAGGCAACGAGCACGACAGCGGCCAGCACGACGGTCAGCCAACGGGCAGCAATCCGGAGCAAGGGGCGATGCATGATCAGAACCCGAACCAGGGCAATGCGAGGAAGCCCTGGATCACGACAGCGTTGGTGATATCGATCAGGAAGGCGCCGATCACCGGGACCAGCAGGAAGGCGAGCGGCGACGGGCCATAGCGGCTGGTGATGGCCTGCATGTTGGCGATGGCGGTCGGGGTGGCGCCGAGCTGGAAGCCGCACTGGCCGGCGGCAATGACCGCCGCATCATAGTCCCGGCCCATGACGCGGAACGTCAGGGTGATCGCCAAACCGACCACCAGCAGGGCCTGAAGCGTCAAGATGATCAGGATCGGCAGGGCCAGACTGACCAGTTCCCACAGACGCAGCGTCATCAGGGCCATCGCCAGGAACAGCGACAGACAGACGGTGCCGATCAGTTCCACCGTGGGCCCGTCGACCCGATAGAAGCCGCGCAATCCCAGGGTGTTGCGCAACAGAATACCGATGAGCAGACACCACACGAAGGTCGGCAGGTGAATGCCCGGCACGACGACATGCTCCGCCAGCAGGGTGCCCAGACCCAGACAGACCATCAGGAGCAGCACCGACTCCATCAGCGACTCCGGGCTCAAGGGCCGGCGTTCGTCCGTGGTCAGCGAGCCGGGACCCACATCCTTGGCCGTCGCCGCGAGCGGCTTCAGCCCATGACGGTGAATCAGCCATTGCGCAACCGGGCCGCCCAGGACGCCGCCGAGCACCAGGCCAAAGGTGGCGCAGGCCATGGCCACCTCCACCGCTCCCTGCAAATTGTTGACCTCACCGAAGAGCTGACCGTAAGCCGCCCCGGTGCCGTGGCCGCCGGACAGGGTGGCGGAACCGCCCAGGATGCCCATCAACGGGTTCAGATCAAGCATAGAGGCAAGCGCGAGCCCCAACCCATTTTGCAGCAGCAGGGCCAGCACGACGACGGTAAACAGGATCACCAGCTTGCGTCCACCCCGCGCCAACATGCGCAGGTCGGCACCCAGTCCGATGGTCGAGAAGAACACCAGCAGCAGGGGCGCCTGGGCGCGGGTGTCGAATTGCAGATCCAGATCACCGCTCACCCGCGCCAGAGTGAGCAGGAGCGCCGCCGCCAGCCCGCCGATCACCGGCTCCGGAATACTGTAGGTTCGCAGCACCCCGATGCGGGTGATCAAGGCCCGACCCGCGAGCAGGACCAGGATGGCGGCGACGGCAGTCAGTGCGAGCGGGATCTCAACCTGCATGGGGATTCAATTCCAGTCGGGATAAGCGGGCCGGCGCGGCACGGGAGCGCCAGGGCAGCCATCGAGCGTCGCCGACTAGGGTAAGCGAAAACGGGTGTTTGGTGCAGACCGGGTAACGCCGCGTTAGACTCGCGGCCAGAGCTTGGTCCTATTGATCACTGCGGCAAAGCGACCGCACGAGGGGTGTTGATGCGTGTCCTCATCATCGGCGGAACCGGCAACCTCTCCTACGCCTGCTCGGTAGCGGCCCTGGAGTCGGGGTTCGAGGTCTTCAACCTGAACCGAGGGCGCAAACCGGAACAGTCCGCCGCGGGGGTGATCACCCTCACAGCGGATATCCAGGATTTGGACGCGGCGCGTATCGTGCTCGGCGACCGGCGCTTCGACGCCGTGGTCGACTTTATTTCCTACACCCCGGAACAGTTGCGGGCGGGCCTCGACCTGCTGCGCGACCGGACCGACCAGTATTGCTTCATCAGCACCGCCTCGGCCTATCGCAAGCCGCCGGTGCATCCTGTGATCACGGAGGGGACGCCGCTCGATAATCCCTACTGGGCTTATTCACGCGCCAAAATCGCCGCCGAGCGGCTGTTGCGGGCTGAAGGGCACGATCAGGGTCTCCCCTACACCATCGTGCGCCCCTCCCACACCTACGGGCGCGGCTGGCTGCCGCTCGCCTGCGGCTCCGCGGACTTCACCATCGCCGCGCGGATGCTGGCGGGCCGGGAGATCATCGTCCACGGCGACGGCCAGGCGCTCTGGACGCTGACCCATGCGCGTGACTTCGCCGTCGGTCTGGTGGGGCTGCTGGGAAATCCCGGAGCGCTCGGCGAGGCCGTGCAGATCATGGGCGAGGAGGTCCTGACCTGGGACGTCATCCACCACACCGTGGCCCGCGCCCTGGGCGTGGAACCGCGCATCGTCCACGTGCCCTCGGACTTCATCGCCGCGGTCGATCCGGACCTGGGCGAGCACTTTCTCGGTGACAAGACCTACAGCGCCCTCTTCGACTGCACCAAACTCAAGCGGCTGGTCCCGGGCTTTCGCACGACCATCCCGCTCCATCAAGGGGTGCGCGAATCAGTCGACTGGCTGCTGGCGGACCCCGCCAGGCAGCAGCTCAATCCCAAGCTCGACCAGCAGATCGAGTACATCCTCGCGGCCTGGCACAGAGCCATGACGGCGGCGGTTGGCGCGCCATAATGGATGCTGTTTTAACAGTCGCGCGGCGATCTTGTGAGAGCGGCCTCCGGCCGCGATGCGGTGCCGGGATGCAGGCCGATCATCAAAATCCCGCGCGACCCCGGCGCGGCCGGAGGCCGCTCCCACGGGAGACGGCCCACCCATCAGGGACAGATCACCCCTCCGGCCCACCTTCCTCGACGGCCAGGGGGACATAGCCGGCGCGCAGGGCGCCCGCGTGATGGAGATAGGCGAGGAGTTGGTTGACCGACTCGGCTACCGACAGTCGATCCGCCGCGACGTGAACCTCCGGGGCCGCCGGCGGCTCGTAGGGACTGTCGATGCCGGTGAACTGCTTGATCTCGCCGCGATCCGCCTTGGCATAGAGCCCCTTGGGATCACGCTTGCGGCAGACATTGATGTCGGTATCGATGAAGACTTCGACGAACTGACCCGCGGGCAGGATATCGCGAACGATCTGGCGATCGGCCCGGAACGGCGAGATGAAGGCGGCCAGCACGATGAGCCCGCCGTCGACCATCAGCCGGGCAACCTCACCGACCCGTCGGATGTTCTCCTTACGGTCCTGATCGCTGAACCCCAGGTCTTTGCACAAACCATGACGGACATTGTCCCCATCGAGCAGATAGGTGTGGTAGCCCTGGGCAGTCAGCACCTGCTCCAGTGCCCCGGCGATGGTGGACTTGCCCGACGCGCTCAGACCCGTGAACCAGATCAGCAGCGGATGCTGGGACTTTTGATCCGCACGGGTCGCTTGGTCCACCGGGTGGCTGTGCCAGACGATGTTATCGGCCATGGAGAGGACTCCTTCGATTGCAAATGTAAGTCGATGACGGACGGACGGGGGGCAGCAAGGCTATGAGTCCAGTCGCACCCCGTCAACCTGGTCTTTTACCTGGAATCGGGGGTCGCTGTCTATCCGCGATGGCGTGGCGGGGCCGACCCGCCCGCGCCGCCCGATTCATGCTAGGCTTGATCCCTGCGATTCCAAGACCGGACTCCTGCCGCCCATGTCCTCTATCGCTGCTGCCCAACCCGCGTCCCAGATCCCGGCCCTGCCGCCCCGGCGCCTGTCCGCGGCGGACCCCACACCGCACTCCGCGGACGGTCTCCTCGTCTCGGAGGCGGTCTACTGGACTGAGTATTACCTGGAGTCGGACCATCATTACGAGTGGAACAATGGCCACCTGGAGGAGAAACCGGTGTCCGATTACGAGACCTTTCTGGTCTATGCCTGGTTCAGCGAGCTGGTGCAGCATTTTCTGCGCACCCACCCATGCGCGCAGCTGGTCGGCCTGGAAATGGGTTTCCGGCTGCCGCTGCCGAGTGGCACTGTGATCCGCAAGCCCGATTTCGGCGTGGTCCGTAACGACAATCCCCAACCGCTGCTGCCCCTGGACTGCTCCTACCACGGGGTTTTCGACCTCTGTATCGAGGCCCTGTCCGACCAGGAGCGCCGCGGCATCGAGCGTGATACCGTCATCAAGAAGGCCGAATACGCCGCCGGGGGCGTGCCCGAGTATTACATCCTGCACCAGAACCCCGCCCACCAGGCGTTCTACACCCGCACCCCCACCGGGTTCTATACGCCCATCGCACCACAGGCCGGGGTCATCTGCTCGCGGGTGCTGCCGGGGCTGCAATTCCGCCCGACCGACCTGGCGCGCCGACCGGGTCTGGAAGCGTTGCGTGATGATCCGATCTATGCCGGCTTCGTCCTTCCCGGTTGGCGCGCCGATCGGGAGCGCGCGGCGGCCGCGACGCGGCAGGCCGATGCCGAGGCCAGGGCCAGACGCGAGGCCGAGAACCGGGCCGACGCCGAGGCCAGGGCCAAACGCAAGGCCGTCAATCGGGCCGACGCCGAGGCCAGGGCCAAACGCAAGGCCGTCAATCGGGCCGATGCCGAGGCGCAGCGGGCCGATGCCGAAGCGCAGCGGGCGGTCGAGCAGGCCCGGCGCGCCGACGCCGAGGCCCAGGTACGGCAGCGCCTGGAGCACGAACTGGCGGCACTGCGGGCACGCCTCGCGCAGGGTCGATCCGACGACTGAGCCACGTCTGTGTCGGTTGCGCCTATATGGCGCTGAGCTTCCGGATTTTAGTCGATACCTTTGCGTTCCTGGCGTCTTTGCGTGACGCTCAGCCGGCTTTCAAATCACCCACCAACTGAAGACACCCTCATGTTTTCAGCAATGAGCCAACGCCGTCCGGGGCCGCGCAACCACGCGCGGTGCTATTGATCGATTGACGCCGGTCCAGGTCCAGGTCCTGGCCGGGGTCGCGGCCGTCACAACCGGCGAAAATCAGAGCCTGGCGCTTCCAGCAATCGTCGCGTCTGCCGGGGCCGATCCCATCCGGAACCATCGCATACCGCGCTGGGCGCGGTTTAGTCGTGCAGCCCGCACTCCCGCTTGAGCCCGAAGAACCGCGTCTCCTGCTCATGCATCCCCGGCTCCAGCGGACGACTGGTATGGGTGTCACCCACCGAGACATAACCCTGCTCCCACAACGGATGATAGGGCAGGTTGTGGTGCTGCAGATACCGATAGACATCGCGGTTGGTCCAGTCGATGACCGGATGGACCTTGAAACGCCCATCCTGAACGCGCAGCACCGACAAACCCGAGCGGCTGTCGGCCTGTGACCGGCGCAGCCCGGCGAACCAGGTGCCGGCGTCCAGTTCCTTCAGTGCCCGCTGCATGGGCTCCACCTTGTTCAGCCGGTTGTAGAGCGCGATCCCTTCCAGCCCCTGCTCCCAGAGCCGGCCGTGGCGGGCCTCCTGCCAGGCCGGGGAGGCCGCGGCCCGGTAGATGTGCAGGTTGAGCCCCAGGCGTGCGGTGAGTTCGTCAATGAATTGGTAGGTCTCCGGGAAAAGGTGGCCGGTATCCACCAGCACCACCGGGATGCCCGGCGCAACCCGGGTCACCAGATGCAGCATCACCGCCGCCTGGATGCCGAAGCTGGACGAGAGCAGATGGCGTCCGGGCAGGTGCTGCAAGGCCCACTCCACGCGCGCGGTCGCGTCCAGCCCTTCCAGTTGAGCGTTCATCCGGGCGATGGACTCGGCAGCGTCGTCGAGCATCGGATCGAGGTCAGTGCGTATCATGGGGAACCTCCGCTGAATTCGTGACGGACGGGCGGCCGACCGACGAGACCAACCCGACCCGCAGACTGAAATCGCCGAGACGCTCGCCCGGCTCACGCGCGGCGGCAAAGCGCCGGAAGAGCCCATCCAGGACGGTCAGGATTTCGGACTCGTTGAGGTTTTCGCGATAGAGCCGGTTGAGCCGCAGACCCGTGCCGTCACCCCCGAACAGCAGGTTGTAGCGGCCGGGTCCCTTGCCGACCAGCCCGACCTCGGCCACAAAGGGCCGGGCGCAGCCGTTCGGGCAGCCGGTCATGCGCATGACGATCGGGCAGTCGCCCAGCCCGTGGTCCGCGGCCAGCCGTTCGATCTGATCGAGCAACTCCGGGAAATAACGCTCCGCCTCGGCCATCGCCTGCGGGCACGTGGGAAAGGCCACACAGGCGATGGCCGACTGCCGGATGGGGGAGCGTGTCTCCGCCAGCAAGCCGTGGGCGCGGGCGATGGATTCGATCCGCGCGCATCGATCCGCCGCCACCCCGGCGACGATCAGGTTTTGATTGGGGGTGATGCGAAAATCGCCCTGATGCACCCGCGCCAGCTCGCGCAACCCGGTCATCGATGGGGCGCCGGGGCGATCGGCCACCCGGCCGTTTTCGAGGTAGAGGGTCAGGTGCTTGCGCCCGTCGGTGCCTTGCACCCAACCGTAACGGTCCCCCTGGTCGGTAAAGACCGCCGGGCGGGCCGGCGCAAAGCGCAGCCCGGCGCGCCGCTGCACCTCGGCCTTGAAGGCATCCAGTCCCATCCGATCGATGGTGTACTTGAGCCGGGCATGACGCCGACTGGTGCGGTTGCCGAAGTCACGCTGGGTGGTGAGCACCGCTTCCGCCACCGCCAGCACCTGATCGGGGGCAACGAAGCCCAGAGTGTCGGCCAGCCGCGGATAGGTGCCGGCATCACCGTGGGTGGTCCCCATGCCGCCGCCGGCCAGGCAGTTGAATCCGCTCAACCGATCGCCGTCGGCAATGGCAATGAAGCCGAGATCGTTGGTGTAGACATCCACGTCGTTGTGGGGCGGCACCGCGACCGCGGTCTTGAACTTGCGCGGCAGGTAGGTCTCGCCATAGAGCGGTTCGGACTCGGCGCCCTCGACCGGCTCCCCGTCGAGCCAGATCTCGTGATAGGCACGGGTGCGCGGCAGCAGGTGCTCGCTGATGCGCCGCGCCCAGTCATGGACCTGCGCGTGCAGCGCGGACTGAACCGGGTTGGGGTTGCACAGGACGTTGCGATTGACGTCCCCGCAGCCGCCGATGGAATCGATCATCGCCTGGTTGATGCCCTGGATCAGCGGCTTCAAGTTGCGCTTGAGGATGCCGTGGAACTGGAAGGTCTGACGCGTGGTGAGCCGGATGGTGCCGTTGCCGAGCGTGCTGCTGATCCCATCGATGGCCAGCCATTGGGCCGGGGTGCAGACACCGCCGGGCAGACGCGCCCGCAGCATGAAATCGTATTGCGGCTCCAGATACCGTTCGGCACGGTCCTGGCGGTGGTCCCGGTCATCCTGCTCGTAGAACCCGTGGAACTTGCAGAGTTGGGCGTCGGCCGGGGCCAGGGCTCCGGTCAGTTCGTCGGCGATGCTCTCTTTCAGGGTGCCGCGCAGGTAGCGGCTGCCGGCCTTGATCAGTTCGTTCTCGTTGACTCGCGCGTCCATCAGTAGGTATCTCGCAGGTAGCGGCCATCGGCACGCAGGGTTTCGACAAAGGCCAGCGCACCATCCGCGCTCAGACCGCCGTGGTCGCGGGCGATCGTGACCAGGGCCTCACGGACCGCCGACTCCATGGCCGTGGCGCCGCAGCAATAGATCCGCGCCCCCTCATCAAGCCAGCGCCACAACTCGGCCCCCTCCGCGCGCAGCCGATCCTGCACATAGACCCGCTGCGCGGTGTCGCGGGAAAAGGCGGGGCTGAAGCGGTGCAGCACGCCGGCCTTGCGCAGCCGCAGCCAGTCGGCTTGATAGAGAAAGTCACGCTGAAAATGCCGATTGCCGAAGACCAGCCAGTTGCGGCCAGGGTCACCCACGGCGGCACGCTGCTGGAGGAAGGCGCGGAAGGGCGCGATGCCGGTCCCGGCGCCCACCAGGATGATCGGCGTGTCCCCGTCCGCGGGGAGGCGAAAGCCCGGGTTCTCGAGCACATAGCACTCCAGGTCGTCGCCCGCCGCCAGCCGCTCGGCCAGGAAGCCGGAGGCGCCCCCCAGACGGTCCTGACCGTTGCATTGATAGCGCAGGGTGCTGACCGTCAGATGCACCTCGTCCGCGGTTTCCGCCGGGGCTGAGGCGATCGAATAGAGTCGCGGTGCCAGCGGTTGCAGGAGCCCAACCAAAGCGGTCGCCTGGAGGCGCGCCGGGTACCGGGTGATGAGGTCGATCACCTGGCGCGACTGGCACCAGACGCGCAATGCCTCGCGGTCCTGGGCCAGGCCCGCGAGTTCCGCAGCGCCGCTGAGCCGCGCCCAGGCGGCCGCCACCGTCGGGTGGAGGCGGGTCAACTCCAGACGTGCGGTCAGGGCCTCGGCCAGAGCCAGGATGTTCCCGGCGATCTCCACCGGCGCATCCTCGGCCAGCCCGGCAGCGGCGAGGACAGCGCCGACCAGGGCGGGGGCATTCCGGAACCAGACCCCGAGCGCATCCCCGGGGGCATAGTCGATGGCCTGGGGATCGATCTCCAGGGCCAGATGCCGCACCTCGGCCACCGCATCGCGGGTCGTGATGGGGCGGTTGTCGAGCACGGCGGCACGGAAGGGGTGATCCCGGTCAGGCCGCACCGGCGCCGCAACACGCAGCGGCACCACCTCCGCATCCCGGTGCGCCGCGACGCCCGGCGACGCCGCGGCGAGTTCCGCCTCGACCCGCTCCAGCGCCGCGGGGAACCACGCCTCCGAGACCGGCCGAAAATCCAGATCGGCATCCACCCGTTCGAGCACCCGGCGGGCACCCAGCTCCGCCAGACGCGCATCGAAGACTTTGGCCGCCTGGCAGAACAGCGCGTAACTGGAGTCGCCCAGGCCGAAGACACCGTAGCTCAGATCCGTAAGTTTCGGCGCACCCTGGCCAAAGAGCACACGGTGAAACTCCAGGGCGGCTTCCGGGGGCTCACCCTCGCCCTGGGTGCTGATGACCAGCAGCACGCACTGCTCCTTGGCCAGCTCGCGTGGCCGGAAGTCGGCCACCGAAACCACTCGGTGTGCCAGTTGCCGGGCCGCTGCCTGACGCCCCAGCGCCTCCGCCACGGAGCGGGCGTTGCCGGTCTGTGAGGCATAGAGGATGGTCAGACGGACCGTCCCGGCCGCCGCGACCGGGGCCGCGGCAAGCGCGGGCCGGCCAACCGCCAGACCCGCCAGATAACCGCTGGCCCAGGTCAATTGCTCGCCGGTCAGACCGCGGATCGCCTGGGTCAGGCGCTGGAGTTGGAGCCCGTTGACGGGCGCTGCCGACAGCACCGCGGTCGGGCCGACGGTGGCCGGCTGGGCTGAAACGGCGCGATTGGTCTGCATGGGGCCACCTTCAAGACTGTGGACGGACACGAGGTCCCTTGGGTCGCCATCTTGGTATGGAGCAGATATCTTGTAAAATGACGTTTATTGAAAAGTTATTACGAAACGAGATATAGAAACCCGCCATGGAACTGCGCGAGCTGAAATCCTTCGTCGCCGCGGTGGACTGCGGACTCAATGTCAGCCAGGCCGCGGAGCGGCTGCACCTGGTGCAGTCAGCGGTGTCCCAACACCTTGCGCGCCTGGAAGCCGAGTTGGGCACCCGACTCTTCGTGCGCCAGGGCAAACGCCTGGCGGCACTCACCCCGGCCGGCGCGCGGGTCCTGGACTATGCACGGCGGGCGCTGGCCATCCGCGAAGACATCCTGACCGTCGGGCGCGATCATGTGGACGAGGCCACCGGGGTGCTGCGCATCGGCACCACCCATACCCAGGCCCGCTATGTGCTGCCGCCGGTGATCCGCGCCTTCCGGCACACCTATCCGCACATCGCCTTACAGATCCATCAGGGCACGCCCCCCCAGTTGGCTGATCTGGCGGCGGCCGACACGGTCGACTTCGCCATCTGCACCGAGGCCCTGGCCGCCCATCCGGCGCTGAGCACCCTACCCTGCTATCGCTGGAACCGCAGCCTCATCGCCCCGCTCGGCCACCCGGTCCTGGAGCGTCACCCCCTGAGCCTGGAACTGATCTGCGAATACCCCTTGATCACTTATGTCTTCGGCTTCACCGGCTCCAGCCGACTGCGCTCCACCTTCGCCCGCATGGCCCTGGAGCCGGACGTCGTGCTGAGCGCCGCGGATACCGACGTGATCAAGACCTATGTGCGTGAAGGCCTGGGCGTGGGGCTGATCGCCACGGTCGCCTACTCGGCCCGCACCGACGCCGACCTGGCGGTCCGCGATCTGAGTCATCTCTTCCCCTGGGAGACCACTTTCATCGCCTACCGCCGCGACAAATACCTGCGGCGCTTTCAGCAACACTTCATCGAACTGCTGCAGCGCATGGTGCAGAGTCAGGGGGTGGTGGGTGGGGAGTGAAGGTTACATGAAAAGCCAAGCTGCGCTGATACCAAGGTCGCCCCGGTTGGGCCTTGTCCGACTCGTAGCAATGGGCGAGCGCCGTTGTGCGGTCGATCCAGAGCAGCAGCCGATAGACGTGCTCCCAGGCGCTCGCCGAGGTTACCGAGACGTTGGCAGCGAAATAGCGAGCCAGCAGCCGCGCACGGTTATCGGCCCCGAAGACCCTTGCGATGGCCTCGGCGGCTTGGTCGGAGCCTCGCCCTTGCCCGGCGGCGGTCATGGTCAAGTTCTCACAGCGGCAGCGCCATATTCACGGCGTAGAGCCGATCCGCAAGCGCATCCTTAGCCATCGGCGACGGCTCGATGAGCACCGCATTCAGCCCCAACTCCAAAGCCACCTGTCCAGTAGTGCCGCTCCCGGCGAAGGGATCGAGCACCGTATCGCCGGGCTGGGCCGTCGGTAGTAACATCTGTCTGACCAGCGAGCGGGGCCACATGGCCACATGCCGGTAGGGTGACGCCTCGGGGTTGATCTGCCAAACCCCATCCGGGGACTCGTCGTCGTCCGACAAGATGCGCGCCTGCGTCTGCCACACGGAGCCGGCATTGGTCCGGTCGCCGCGCCGGAGACTGGAGCGGGCGGGGATATCGATCGCCCGACGGTCGAAGCGATAGTCGGGCCGCTTGGAAAAGAGAAAAAGAAACTCGTAGTTGCGGGAGGGGCGGTCGAGGGTCGGCTCGGGCATGGCATTGCCCCGCGCCGTTTGCGTCTCGATGTTGACCAGCGACTTGGCCCACACGATGGTGCGTCGGCAGATCCACTGAGGACCGTCACCGGCGCCGACAAAACGCCTGAATTCCGAGTCGGTCATCGCCAGGTGGAACCGGAACGGCACCCCCATCTCCGATTTGTGTCCGATCGTTGGGACGTAATGCTTGAAGAATTCGGGTTGCCGGCGCAGTGCGTCGGCGTAGCCTTTACCACCGGCGGCAAAGCGGCCGTTGGATCCGTCGGGGGCGTTGGTCGTCCCCTTCTTGCCCTGCCGATTGTTGTAGGTGTCTGCCAGGTTGACCCACAGGCAGCCATCATCTTTGAGCACCCGCCAGACCTGGTCGAACACATCGAGCAGATGACGCACAAATTGGTTGGGATGAGCTTCGTGGCCAAGCTCACCCTCCCAGCCGTCCGGCCAGATCGCGGTGGTGCCGTAGCGTCGGAGCAGATAGAAGGGCGGCGACGTCAGTGCGACCTGAGCCAAGTCGTCGGGCAGACTGCGCAGACCGCTCAGCGCGTCGTTATCGAGGATTTGCAGGGATTCGGGGGCGTTCATCGAGCCTTCAGGTGGCGGCGGGCGCTGGTGCGGCTGGTGGGTGAGTATACCCGAGCCGGACTGAACCAAGCTTTGCCTGAAACGACCGCCTGCCCGCTTCCGTGTGATACACCCAGACGGCGTCAGGCCGTCGGTCCGCACAGCGGACCCTACTCCTCCCGGCCACAACCTCCGCGCTGTCATCTGGTCGTCATATTTGCGACATATACTGTTCATAAGAACGTCACGGGGGCGTCAGCCGGAGTCGCTAGACTGGAGAGCGATGAGTTCACCCGTCTTTTTTGTCACACGAGTCGTAACCTATGAACAAGACTTTGCTGGTCACCGCCATGACCCTCGCCGCTGCCGCCCTCTCCACCCAGGCCGCGGCGCGCGATGCCATCACCATCGTCGGCTCCTCCACGGTGTTCCCCTTTTCCACCGCGGTGGCTGAGAACTTCGGCCGCGGCGGAAAGTTCAAGACTCCGAAGGTCGAGTCTACCGGCACCGGCGGCGGCATGAAGCTGTTTTGCGGCGGCACCGGCGTCGATCACCCGGACATCACCAACGCCTCGCGCGCGATGAAGGCCTCCGAGTTTGAATCCTGCGAGAAGAACGGCGTCAAGGGCATCACTGAAGTCAAGATCGGCTACGACGGCATCGTGATCGCCGAATCCAAGTCCGGTCTGGACATGACCCTCACCCTCAAGGATATCTTTACCGCTCTGGCCAAGGATGTACCGGACGCCTCGGGGAAACTGATCCCCAACCCGAACAAGACCTGGAAAGACGTGAACCCGTCTCTGCCGGACGCCAAGATCGAGGTGCTCGGGCCGCCGCCCACCTCCGGTACCCGCGATGCCTTCGTCGAGTTGGCCATGGAAGGGGGCTGCAACGCCTATCCGTCGATCAAGGATCTGAAAAAGACCGACGAGAAAAAGCACAAGGCGGTGTGCCAGGGCGTCCGTGAGGATGGCGCCTTCATCGAGGCCGGCGAAAACGACAACCTGATCGTCCAGAAGCTGGTGGCGAACCCCAAGGCGCTGGGCATCTTCGGTTACAGCTTCCTCGAACAGAACGCCGATAAGATCCGCGGCGTGAAAGTTGGCGACGTCGCGCCCGCGTACGACAGCATCGCCAGCGGTGATTATCCGATCTCCCGGTCGATCTACTTTTACGTCAAGAACGCCCATGTCGGCACCATCCCCGGCATCAAGGAATTCGTGACCGAGTTCACCAGCGACAAGGCCTGGGGACCCGAGGGCTACCTGGCCGACAAGGGCCTGATCGCCCTGCCCGATGCGGCACGCAAGGCCGAGGCACAGAGCGCCAAGGCGCTGACGCCGATGGAAAAACCGGCGAAGTAACAACCACCACGGACCTCCGCGGGGCGCGCGACCAGCGCTGACCCCGTCGGCAGACAGACCATCGGCGGCGCCCTGCGGGGCGCCGTCAGCGTTACCGAACCAACAGGACCCTGATGCACACCTGGACTCTCTTAGTCGCGCTGCTCGCCGCCGCGGCCCTGGCGTATCACGTCGGCCGCAAGCGCGCCATCGCCACCGCCGGCGGCAGCGGACGGATCAACACGCTGCACTCGCTGCCCGCTTACTACGGCTTCTATGCCGCCATGTGGGCGGCCATCCCGGCCCTGTTGCTGCTCGGGCTGTGGTTGGGTGTCCAGGATCAGGCGATCAACGAACTGGTGAAGGCCAGCCTGCCGCCACAAAGCGTGGCGGAACTGACTCCGGGAGCGCTCGGACTCCTGATGAATGACGTCAAGAACGTCGCTTCCGGCAACATCGCCTCGGGAGCCGTGACACCGGCCATCCAGACCGCGGCCGATCAGTACGCCCGCCTGCAGCATCTGGCACGCTGGACCCAGTGGCTGCTGGTATTGGCCCTGTCGGTCGCCGGCATGTCCTTCGCCTGGAGCCAGACCCGCCCGACCATGCGTGCCCGCAACCGGGTCGAGTCCGTAGTGCTCGGCGTGTTGATCCTGTTCTCGTCGATTGCGGTACTGACGACGCTCGGGATCGTTCTGTCGGTGGTCTTCGAGTCCTGGCAGTTCTTCCAGAAGATTGCCCCGTCGGAATTCTTCCTGGGCACCCTGTGGAGCCCCCAAACCGCCATGCGTGCCGATCAGGTCGCGGCGGATGGTGCATTCGGCGCGGTGCCGCTGTTCACCGGCACCTTGCTGGTGTCATTCATCGCCATGGCAGTGGCTGTCCCCATCGGTCTGATGGCCGCCATCTACCTCTCCGAATACGCCCCGCGCAAGGTGCGCTCAGTGGCCAAGCCGCTGCTCGAGATTCTGGCCGGTATCCCGACCGTGGTATACGGCTTCTTCGCGGCCCTGACCCTGGCGCCGGTGATCCGCGACCTGGGCGAACAACTGGGCTTCGCGGTCGCCTCCGAGAGCGCCCTGGCGGCCGGTCTGGTGATGGGCATCATGATCATCCCTTTCGTTTCATCGCTCTCGGATGACGTGATCAACGCCGTACCCCAGGCCATGCGCGACGGCTCCTATGCCCTGGGCGCCACCCAATCGGAGACCATCCGGCGGGTGGTGATTCCGGCCGCGCTACCCGGCATCGTCGGCGGTGTGCTGCTCGCGGTCTCCCGCGCCATCGGCGAGACCATGATCGTGGTCATGGCCGCCGGGCTCACGGCCAACCTGACCGCCAATCCCCTGGCCAGCGTCACCACGGTTACGGTGCAGATCGTCACCTTGCTGACCGGCGACCAGGAGTTCGACAGCGCCAAGACCCTGGCCGCGTTCGCCCTGGGCCTGACCCTGTTCCTGGTCACCCTGACCCTGAACATCATCGCGCTGCACATCGTGCGGAAGTATCGAGAACAATATGAATAATCCGGCTCCCGGCGCGAGTGCGCCGCCGCCCGCCCCCGCCGCACGGCGCACGATCGATATTGTCAACGCCAGTCTCAAGCGCCGCTATGCCCGCGAGGCGCGCTTTCGGTTCATGGGCGCCGCCGCGGTGTTCCTGGGACTGCTGTTCGTGGGCGTCCTGTTCGGGGATATCGTCGCGAAAGGCTATACGGCCTTCGCGCAAACCTACATCCAGGTGCCGGTCTATTTCGACTCGGCCACGCTGGACCCGGACGGCAGCCGCGATCCGCAGGTCTTGGCCAACGCGGACTACCTGGGGCTGGTGAAAGCGTCGCTGCGCACCCTCTTTCCGCAGGTGACCGGACGCGCACAACAGCGCGCACTCTATGCCCTGATCAGCGCCGGAGCACCCCAGCAACTCCAGACCATGGTCCGCCAGTACCCCTCGGTCCTGGGGACCACGCGGGATGTCTGGCTGATCGCCGGGGCCGATGTGGATATGCTGGTCAAGGGCCAGATCGACCGCGAGCTGCCCGAGGCCGACCGCCGCATCAAGGACAGCACCCTGACCCTGGTGGATCAACTCAAGACGGAGGGACGCATCGAGCAGCGTTTCAACACCGGTTTCTTCACCAACGGCACCTCGCGTGAGCCCGAATTGGCGGGCATCGCCGGCGCCCTCGCCGGGACCTTCTACACCCTGGCGCTGACGCTCCTGCTGTCTTTCCCCATCGGCGTCGGGGCCGCGCTCTACCTGCAGGAGTTCGCCCCCAAGAACCGCTGGACGGACCTGATCGAGGTCAATATCAACAATCTGGCGGCGGTGCCGTCCATCGTCTTCGGTCTGCTCGGGCTCGCGGTCTTCATCAACGTCTTCGGCGTGCCGCGCTCGACCCCATTGGTGGGCGCCCTGGTGCTGGCCCTGATGACCCTGCCGACCATCATCATCGCCAGCCGGGCCGCGCTGCAGTCGGTGCCGCCCTCCATCCGCGAGGCCGCGCTCGGCGTCGGCGCCTCCCCCTTGCAGACGCAGTTCCACCACGTCTTGCCGCTCGCCCTGCCCGGCATCATGACCGGCGCCATCATCGGCATGGCCCGCGCGCTCGGCGAGAGCGCGCCGCTGCTGATGATCGGCATGATCGCCTTCATCGTCGACATTCCCCAGGGCATCACCGACTCCGCCACGGTGTTGCCGGTCCAAATCTATCTGTGGGCGGACAGCCCGGAGCGCGGCTTTGTCGAGCGCACTTCCGCGGCCATCCTGGTCTTGCTGGGTTTCATGGTCGTGATGAACCTGGCCGCCGTCCTGCTGCGCCGCCGCTTTGAGCGGCGCTGGTAACACCGGATGCGTCCCCCACCCAATTCGAGATCAGTTATGAACGCATTAGCCAGTGAGATCGTCCGTGATACCAGTGCCGTGAGTGCCGCCGATTTAGCCAAGGGCGGCCACTTCAGCGGGACCATCGGCGACATCACGACCCCCGACCCACGCATGGTCTGCCGCGAGGTAAACGTCTGGTACGGTGACAAGCACGCCATCAAAGACGTGAGCCTGGACATCGGCAACCATCAGGTGGTGGCCATGATCGGCCCCTCGGGCTGCGGCAAGTCCACCTTCCTGCGCTGTCTGAACCGGATGAACGACACCATCGACGGGTGCCGGGTACGGGGCTCGATCACCCTGGACGGCCGGGAGATCTACGACAAGGGGCTGGACCCGGTGCCCTTGCGCGCCCAGGTCGGCATGGTCTTCCAGAAACCGAATCCGTTCCCCAAGTCCATCTTCGAGAACGTCGCCTATGGAGCGCGCATCCACGGCCTGACCAACTCCAAGGCCGAACTGGACGCGCTGGTGGAAACCAGTTTGCGCAAGGCCGGTCTGTGGAACGAGGTCAAAGACCGTCTGGACCAGCCCGGCACCGGACTGTCCGGCGGTCAGCAGCAGCGCCTGTGCATCGCCCGCACCATCGCCGTGTCGCCGGAAGTGATTCTGATGGACGAGCCCTGCTCGGCCCTGGACCCGATCGCCACCGCTATCATCGAGGAACTGATCGACGAACTGCGTGAGCATTACAGCATCGCCATCGTCACCCACTCCATGCAGCAGGCCGCCCGCGTCTCGCAGCGCACCGCCTATTTCCACCTGGGCGATCTGGTGGAGGTCGGCGAGACCACCCAGGTCTTCACCAATCCCCGGCACAAGTTGACCGAGGACTACATCACCGGACGGTTCGGCTGATGGCCGCCGCACCGTCCGGGGGGTCTCCCCAGGGGGGCGCCAAGACGCTTGGACACCCGCATCGAGTGCGCGCCTATGATGAGGAGTTGACCCGGTTGCGCGGCCTGATCATGGAGATGGGGGAGCGGACTGTCGAGCAGATCCAGGGTGCGGTCAGTGCCCTGTTGGGTCCGGACGCGAGCCCGGCCTATCGGGTACTGGACCGCGAACCCCAAATCGACTTCCTGGCGCTGGACGCGGACGAGGAAGTGTTCCGACTCATCGCGCGCCGTCAGCCCACGGCGGTGGATCTGCGCATCGTCCTCGCGCTGGCACGGATCGCCGCCGAGGCCGAACGGGCCGCCGACAAGGCCGCGCGCATCGCCAGCCACGCGCTGGAGTTCCGCGCGGACGACACCCGGTTACCGCCCCCGATCCAGGACGCCTTGCGGGCCTTGGACGAGGTGATCTGCTGTGCCTTCGAGCGCGGCGTCGCGGCCGTCTCGCGGTTCGACATCGACCTGGCGGTCGCCGTCTTCGAGGACGAGGCCGAGATGCGCTCCGCGGCCGGCACGCTGCATCAGACGCTGATCGCGCCAGCCGCTGCGCCGCTCCCGGCGCTCAAGCTGGCCCCTCTGGTTATCGTCGCCCATACCCTGGAGCATGTCGGCAAACACGCCTGCGCCATTGCCGAACAGGTCATCTACGTGGCCGAGGGCAAGGATGTACGCTTCCGCAATCGGGAGATCCTGGTCGAGACACTGCGCCATCGCGGCAGTTAGGCGCCTGGAGCGCGTGGCCCGGTCAGTTTAGCCACGGAAGCACACGGAAAGCACGGAATAAGAGGGCCTTTTCCGTTCGATGCACCGGCGCGGGATGGGCCTATAATTTCAAGAGTAGCGCCGTCGAGTTTGCCCATGCCTCATGCCGGAGACACGCCATGTTACCGCAACCCAAACCCCATCTGACCTTCGAGGACTGGCTGGAAGCTGAGCGCGCATCACTGGAGGGCCGCAGCGAATATATCGACGGCGAAGTCTTCGCGATGACCGGGGCGAGCGCGGCCCACAATGCGATCGTGAGAAATATCAGCGGTCTGCTTTGGATGCAGATGAAAGGCCGCCCCTGCCAGGTCTACGCCAACGACATGAAGGTGCGCGTCCGCTCCTCCAATACAGGGACCTATCCGGACCTGGTCGCCTTTTGCGCTGAACACGAATTCCAGGACAACCGCCGCGACATCCTGCTCAACCCCAGTCTGATCGTCGAGGTCCTCTCCGGCTCCACCGAAGCCTATGACCGTGGCGACAAGTTCGCCCTCTACCGCCAAATCCCGAGTCTGCGGGAATACCTGCTGGTCTCCCAACACCAGGTTGCTGTGGATCTCTATACCCGCGGCGAGGACGGCCGTTGGATCCTCACTGACTTTTCCGACCTGAACGACGCTATTCACCTGGCCAGCGTGGACTGCACCCTGGACTTGGCGGAGGTCTACGACAAGGTCGAGTTCGTGCCCGCGTGATGCGGCGCCGGGTCCGTGACATCGACGAATCGCCGCTTGGGTCGACCGCCGAGGCCTTCATCATAATCCCGGCCATCCCGCCGACAGCGAGGCCGCGGGTCCACGCAGCGGACCCTACGGATCGCGGCCTTACGTAGGGTCCGCTGTGCGGACCGACGCGCCTAGGCACCAGGGCTGACCCGGCGGTGCGGACAGGCCGCCCGCGGCCTGCGTTCGTTCACGCTCGCCAACACTTCGGAAAATGATCTACAATTCACCCTTAATAGAGTTCTCGTGCGCCGTGCGGGTCCCCACGGATGCCCGGTTGGTGCCGCTCGAACGGCCGCCCGGGTGCACAGACGCCGTCCGTCAGCGGCTGGCGACCCGGGGCGCGGGGATACAATCGCCTCTCTAAAGACGAAAGACGGCGGCGACCGCAGCGGGCATCGTGCCAGGATCGACCTAGTCCAACAAACGTTTATCCTTCGTGCACGCTAGGCGCTGTGCCACGACCGGGGATCAGCGTGGCGCGCACGACGGATCAGCGCTTAGTCGTTAGGTCTCACAACAGGACGCTCCTTCGTGCCACCAATCCCAATACCAAAGCCCTCAATCCTCGACGGCTGCACGCGCCTTGGGGCGTTCAGTGGCGAACGCCGTTGGAGATCCCCTGGGGGCGACCGCCTATACACGTGGGACTCGCTTCACGGAGAAGTGGAGGTCTACAACGCGCGAGGGCGGCACCTTGGCGTGCTCGACCCTGTCACCGGCAAGCTTGTGAAGGACGCCGTCCCTGGGAGAAAGATTGATGTCTAGCTTCATTGAACTCTGCTTGCGGGGAGATCGTCTGCCAGAGGAAATCGATGACTATGTCGATGCTTGGCACGATGGACCGGCTGGCCTTCCACTACACAAATTTCTCGGAATGACCCGATCCGAATACAACCTTTGGGTCCTGGATCCGGATGTGCTTCCGTTCATCTTGGATGCTCATCGAACCGGCGGAGATGCGGCGGATTTAATTGAGCAATTCAATGCACTACCAATGGCCGCGCGAGCCGAATCGTCAGGGAAAGCCCGAGAGTTGGCACGCTGGCTCAAGGGTCAGGGACTGTGGGACTAACAATTAGTGCGCCAGTCGGATTCGCTCAGCGCCTGACAGCAAAGTACGAACTTACGCTGCCGGTAGACGTGCGCTCCATGCTGAAGCGCTATGCAGATGTAGTCGAAACTCGTATTCCAATCAGAGGAGTCGATGGCGTCTGTTTGAACCTTAAGGTCCCCGGGAAGAGACCTCGTGTCATTATCAACTCTTCTAACCCACGGCTCCGGAGGAGATTCACAGAGGCGCACGAGTTAGGCCACATAGTCATTCCCTGGCATATGGGTACTATCGTCGATCACCTAGACCCGGAGCATGTCGAGTCAAGTGATGACTACTGGGTGTTTGAGGAAGAAGCCAATCAGTTCGCCGCAGAACTCCTGATGCCCTTACCTTGGCTCGGCGATCTCATTGAATCCACTGCAAATCTCAGCACGGCACACAAGCGAATATGCGAGCGCTGCGAAGTGTCCGCTCTTGCTGCGTCCAGGCGCCTCGGTTCGCTTCTTCCGGAGAACATAGTTTTTGTTTGCCAGAAGGACAACGAAGTAGAGTTTTCCGGCCGGACAAGAGGCACCCTAGCCCATGCTCCTTCATGGCGAACCCCCTTCGATACTACATCTTTCGCGTACGCCACAAAGCACTACGTATCGACGCTGGACACACGTCGGCTGCATTGGTGGATTCTTCCCGACCAGGTCGATGAAGTTTCAAATGACCCCCGTCCCTGGCGCGAGATACTCGATGCAATAGTCGAAAATATTGGGGTCGATGTTGAGGATAGAAAACGATTCAAGATGTCTGTCAACGGAGTGCTTTCCGCCGCAAACAGTGCTATGAAGCAACATGGCCCACATACAGCAGCATCGGTAACTGCTGCGTGTATGCAGCGATTCCATGACAGAGACGATCTGCGGAGTTTTGCCGCGCATCCAAACTTCATGGATTTCGTAATAAAGCGGGCCACGGAGTTGACGCAGTGAGACCGAACCCCCAGAGGGGAAAAGGGGCAACGCGGAATGCCTTCCCGGTCGGCAAACCAGAAAAGATCGAAACCAAAATTCGTTGGTTCCGTGCGTGGCGATCGAAGCCATATTCTTACTTGATCTCACCGATCCGCGAGACATCCAGAGTCTGCAACTCAACCACCCGCTCGGGCGTATAACCTAAGCCGGCGTAGTCCATGATGCCGTTCGGGGCATGACAGTCGGCACAGTGCCAGGCGTCTTTCTTGATTCCGTGGTTGATCATCAGGCTGCCCATCTGACGCATCCAGTGCGGCTCGACATTGACCAGTTTTCCATCCACCAGCGGATACCTGGCGTCCCAACCCTGGGTCACGCCGAAGTAGGACATGAACTCATCCATCATGTAGAGCTTGAACGGCGTCTGATACATGCGCACGACGATCGGGTCCTTGATGGATTGGATGACCGCCGCCGCGCTGTCGCCGGTTTCATAGTAGGTCGCGTAATCGAACGGCAGGATCATGGCCCCGAAGGGACCTTGATTCCCCATATCTTCATACATCATGGCGTTGAAGATCTTGAATGGGTAGATCCGGCTCTCCCCCTCGTTCATCGCCCGGCGCAGGTTCTGCTGGATCATCTCCCGGCGCCTGGCGAGCATGGCCGGCGAGAGTTGGGACAGCGGATCGGTCGCCATTTTTATATAGGCATCGACCTCGATGTCCGGATACGCCTTCTTGAGTTGCTCGACATTGGCACGGACGGCCGCGAGCGCATCCGGATCGGTGATGCGCACCAGTTGATTCATCAATGGATTGTAGTCCAATGAACCATTGGGATTATTCCCTAGGGCATTGGCGAGGAAGGTGCCGTTGCCGTTGAACCACAGGTAGGTAAAGCCCTTGCCGGTCTGACCCGAACGGTAGATGTCGGTCGGGATATAGACCCCATCCTCCGCGTCCCAGGTGGGATGGACCCAATCGCGCAGCACGACATTGTTGTCTTGCAGTGACTTGATGTGGCAAGTCTCGCACGCCAGCCGGGCGATATGGCCGTTCAGCAGGGCCTTGTAATCGGCGTTGTTGTGCGGTGCGCGCGAATGGCAGGACTCACAGGAAACCTCTTTGCCGGGAAGATCATTGGCCACCAGATCGACACCCTTGCGGCCGCGCGGAATCCGGTGCCCTTCCGGAACGTGGCAGTCAGTGCATTGAATCTTGGCCGCGGCGTGGACATCATCCTGCGGGCTGAACGGATTGCCGCGCTTGGCCCCGCGATGCAGCAGGCGCCGGTTCTCATGGCCCAGAGCCTGGGCAGCCTGATTGTGGACATAGGCATCGCCGCCCATGTTGTGCTGATGACAGCGCAAACAGTTGGCGTTGGTCACCGGCCGCACGGTGAGCGCGGCGGCGAGACTGCGGTCCTGATTCCAGCGCCGCCCGCCCTGATCCTGGATGACATAGCGCTCATTCATATCATACTGCGCGGCATGACAGATCAGACAGTCGATCCCCTCCTTGGCGTGGGTCGGCACATCCCCCACGGGCATCATCTTCTCGGTGGCGGGCTGATAATTACCGCCGATATGGCATTGGCCGCAGCCTTCGCTGCGCAGTTCCACCTCGCCCGGCTTGTCTTCCGGCCGGCTCTTGACCAAGGCGGCCCAGCCGGTCCAGGAGAAGCTGCCGGGGATACCACAGGCGCGATTGATCTTACCCACCGGGATCTTGCGCGACCCCGGACCATTGACCTGGCGGCCGTCATAACCGTAGGTCGAGAAGCCGCCCGCGTCGCTATGGAATTTGAAATGCACCGAGTCGACCAGGTTCTGCAGGGTGTCGACCTCCGTGCGGATGCCGTCCGCATGCTCCACCGGCATTCGCGCATGGCAGCGCAGACAGGTCTCGGGTCCGGCGTAGCGGCGGATGCCGGCGTCGCGAAAATATTTGATATGCGGATAGTCGGTGTCACGCAGGAAGGAGTCCGTATTCATCAGGATCTCCATCTTGACCTTGCGGGCAAAGGGATCCTGTTGATCCGAGACCTGCTCCGCGGCCTTGGCCTCGCGCGCGGCCAGCGTGAGCGCGCGGGCGATCGTCTCGAACTGCTCCGGACTGACCTCCTGACTGCTGGCAAACGTCAGTCGGGGATTGGACTCGCCGACATACCACTGGAACATGACCGGATAAAGGAACTGGTAGGCCGCCCAGAGGATCAGCAGCACCGCCAGACCGATCAGCAGACGCTTGCGCGCGGTCCGTGACATGACCTGCGACAATGAACTTGTCATACGTCCTCCCGATGCCAACCGGTGATCATCGCCCGATGGTTGGAGAACAGGGTGGTGCCGGTGGTAATGATGTAGAGGTGGGTCAGCAGGAAGAGCACCAGCAGGTAGGCCACCGTCAGATGCGTCATCGCGACGACCCAGACGCTGCCGATACCGAACAGGGTCTCCGGCAGATAGGGAACCAGCAGGAAGGCCCAGCCGCTGACGATCAAGAGCGGCATCAGGGCGTACATCACGCCAAGATAAGTGAGCTTCTGCAGTTCGTTGAACTTTTCGGACTCACTGGGGTGGAACGGATGGGGCGCGTTGCGAAAAATACCGACGGCATAGTACCAGGACTGCTCGGTCATGCGGGTCAGCCAGCCCCGCCGGTGGATACGATAGAAATGGCCGTTAGCGGTCACCAGATTCCCCGCCACAAAGACGATCCATCCCAGAGTGAGCAGGATTCCGGCGACATTGTGCACCGGCCGGGCGGTTTCAAAGGTGAGCAGCCAGGTGACGCCGGAGAAATGCATGCTCGCCCCGGACAAGATCAACACCAGGAACAACAGCGCATTGATCCAATGCCAGGCCCGGACCCACAGCGAATAGAGATAGAGCGCGTTCATGCTTGACTCCTCTTGGCCGGATAGGCCCGGTAGCGACCCACACCATGGGCGATCAGCCCCAGCAGGGTGAGTCCAAGCAGGCCTAGCGCCAGTCGGTCGATCAGGACGTTGCGGCTCATGCCGACCACATAGGCTTGATTGAACACCGCCGTTGACAGCAGCCCCTGGCTGGCCATCGTCTGCGCGGAACGGTAGGAATACAGTTGATTGAGCAGGGTCGATCCCTTGGAATGACAATCGTCGCAACTGCGCACCCCCTGTCCGGCGGGGAGGATCTCATGGGAGAGCGACGCGGACTGTTGGGTATGGCAATCGAGGCAACGCACCGCCTTCCAATGGGCTTGCCGATTCGGCAGCCAGGCATGGCTGACCTGGGTCGGGTCCTGGAACGCCGTGTGGCAGGACATGCAGACCCGATTGTGCCCTTGCACGATCTGTTCGATGGCTTCACCGGGCTGGGTGGCGCGGAACACGTGCGCGTTGTGACAGGAAAAACAGGTCAGCTGTTGCTGTTTCAGCCCCGGGTGTTGCCGGTCCGGGTTCTCGCGCACATGGACGCTGCGGTCGAACTCGGCCTCGACGGCTTTGAAGCGATAGCGCTCGAACTTGGGATCATCGTCGTGGCAGCCCGCGCAGGTCAGGGCCTCATCCGCGGACCCCTGGCGGTGGGGGTAACGCACATAGTCCTTGTCATGACAACCGGTACAGGCCAGCGCGGCATGGTTGGATTGGGCGAAGCGGTCGCGATCGATGTGGAGGTCCCGGATCTCACCGGTCGCCGGGTCCCGGTACGCGATGGTCGCCATCTGGTGACACACCAGACAGGCCTTGCGCTCGGCGGTTATCTGCGCGTCGTCCTGGACCTCCGCGGCCGGCACCTGGCCCGCACCGAGCAACACCAAGACCGCCGGAAGGCTTCGGATCGATCCGCGACCGCAGCGGTCCAGCCACCCGGCCCACCGCGCTCGGCCGCCCGGCAGATGCAGCGTGCGGGGCGTCGCCGGAACCTGCCGGAACCAATCAACGCAACACCGGTAGGACCTGGTTGGAAAAATCGCTGCAAGGGCTGACTCAGGCATAGCACTCAACAACTCAGGGCAATGCACAATGGCTCCTCCGTTCAGACATCCTCGGCGCGGCCCGGCGAGCCGCTTGATCAACGCGCCGACATGGTCACGCGGCTATCCGGCCTGGCGCCACCCACTCCGACGGTCGATTGCTCAGCCAAGATCCCCGCGCCCTTCGACGAAGCAACCCGGATCGGCCAGGCGGGCGTCGATGATCCGCGGGAACTAGACACGGCCGATGACCGCGTCGTCACGCACCCAGAGTATAGATCGGTCGCGGTAATCGTCACGACCGTTGCGTTTCAGCCGCCGCCGGCCGGGCGGCCGTGGCGGCGGGTGGCGCGCCGTTCACGCAACTGGACCAGGGTCCAAACCGGACCCGAGACGGCATACCCCAAGAAGCCCAGGAACAGCACCACGGGAGGATGGATCAGGATCAGGGCGACCGCCAACATCACCAGCACGGCCAGC
The DNA here is from genome assembly GCA_013426805.1 of Chromatiaceae bacterium. Lineage (GTDB taxonomy): Bacteria > Pseudomonadota > Gammaproteobacteria > Chromatiales > Chromatiaceae > Thiodictyon. The sequence continues at coordinate 47,994 of JACDZG010000018.1, read as the reverse complement.
AAAAAGGACACTCGCCCCTGAACATCGAGTTGCTTGAAGCTCCAATAGCGGAAGTTGCTGACCATCAGCAGTCCGGCCCCGGCCGTCAGGAAGGCCGCGAGCCAGGAAACATAGGAGGGATCGATCCCCTGGTCGGCACCGATCCAGACGCCGCCTGCCACGATGGCGGCTGCCGAGGGGCTGGGGAGCCCTTGGAAGAAACGTTTGTCCGCGGTTCCCACTTGGGTATTGAATCGGGCCAGGCGCAAGGCCGCGGCCGCGCAGTAAACGAAAGCGGCCAGCCAGCCCACCTTGCCGAGCCCGCCCAGCGCCCAGTGATAAGCGACCAGGGCGGGGGCAACCCCGAAGGCCACCATATCAGACAGACTGTCGTACTCGGCTCCGAAGGCGGTCTGGGTGTGGGTCATGCGGGCCACCCGCCCATCGAACCCGTCGAGCAGCATGGCCGCGAAGATGGCGATCGCCGAGGCTTCGAACCGCCCCTGGGTGGCCGCGAGCACGGCGTAGAAACCGGCGAACAGCGCCGCGGTGGTGAACAGATTGGGCAGCAGATAGATGCCGCGGGGACGTTTACGAGGAACTGGGGTTTCTTCCATACAGGTGCTACCGGGCCGATCGACTTGGGGCGCGAGTATAGCCGGGGAAGAGCGCGGAGCCCTAAGGAAACCCGGCGGCCGGGAATCCTGGGCTTCAGCCCTGGTCCCCGCCGCGCCAAGGCTGAAGCCTTGGACTCCAGGAGGATGCGCTCAGCGCAGGTAGACGCCGTCCACCCCCACTTTGCCGGGTCCGTCCAGGACGTAGATTCCGGCGGAATTGGCGTGCACGCTGAAGCTCAGCCGCCCGTCGTGGACCTGAACTTCGCGGCCGGTCACGGCATCGCGGTAGATGCCGTCGCGCACCCCCTCGACCGTCACCGACTGGTCGGAGCCGATGGCGAGCCCGATCACGGCGTAGCTGCCCTCGCCCGACAGGTCGCGGACGAAACGCATGCCGCTGCCCCACTCGCTCACCTGGGTCATCTGCGCTTTCTGCAGCGCGGGGACGGCACGGCGAATCTGGTTGAGCCGCTTGATGTGCTGGTAGAGCGGGTGGGACTGGGTCTGGCCGATCCGCTCATCGATCAGGTGGTCGCCAAAATAGGCACGGCCGGTCTGATCCAGGGTATCTTTTTCACCCTCGACATCCTGGGGAGCGCCCCGCATGAACGCGATCTCCTCGCCGTAGTAGAGGCAGGGAATGCCGCGCGCCGTCCAGATCAGGTTATAGGCCGCCGCGGCCATCCAGTCATCGCCCTTGAAACGGAACTTGAAGTCATTGTCCGGACCGACGTCGTGGTTCTGCAGGAAGGTCACCAGGCTGGTCACATCGCCATAGATCCAGTCCATCGACAGAATCTGTGCCGTGCCGCCGTAGGTTCCCTTGCTCACCGTGTCGCGGAAGGTGGAGAAGAGCCCGAAATCGAGCACCGAGAAGCCCGAGTCGCCGCCCGCGTTGGGGTCACGCGGGTCATGACCCAGGCGCGTGTACCACCAGGGGCGGATCTGGCTCGGGCCGTTGTCGCCGCCGCCCAGGTCGCCCCAACCATAGCCCTTGACCAGATTTTCGCCGAAGACGAACAGCCCCGGCTTGTGGGCCTTCCAGGCATTGACGTACTCGAGCAGGTTGTCGCGTTCCACATGCTTCACGGTGTCGATGCGCAGCGCATCCACGCCCAGGTCCAGATAGCCGTTGATGGCCCCGATCAGATAGTCCTTCACGTTCTGCCGATTGGTGGCCAGATCGATGCAGTCACCCGCCAGGTGTTTGTGCTGCAGCGGATGGGCGCTCTCCCAATCGCCGCCGCAAATGAAGCCTTCCTGGTGGTACCACGCCGGGTCCAACTGGTTGGCATCCACCCCAAAGAAGCGCCCGGGGTTGTAGCCGGCCTTCGGTACGGTCTCGCCGGTCTTGGGGTCGACCAGGGGCTCGCGTCCGTCGGGGTCGCGCAGATGGCGCTCACGCCACCAGTCGGGAGCCAGCGGGTTGTCGATATCGTCCCGGTTCGGCCAGGCATAATTGCCCAGGTTGCCCTGATAGGGTCCGTGATTCACCCGCCCCGACTCGGCACCCTGCGGCACATAGTATTTGATCGGCAGGTGGTCGATGTGAACCTGGCCGCGGATGCCGTACTGGCAGGAATGGTTCAGCACCACATCCTGGATGATTTTGATCCCCTGGGCGTGGGCCGCGTCGATCAGATCCCGGTAGGTGGCGCCGGGGGACTCCAGCCGTGGATCGACACGGGTCCAGTCATAGGGGTGATAGCCGTGGTAATCGAGCCCGGAGCGGTTCTCGACCGGCGGAGTGATCCAGATCGCCGTAAAGCCCAGGTCGCGGATGTAATCCAGCCGCTCGATCAACCCCTTGAAGTCCCCGCGCCAATGCGGATCGACCGCCTGACCCGCCGCGTCGAAACGGATGCGGTCGCGGCAGAAGAAGTTATTCGACGGGTCGCCGTCATAGAACCGCGTGGTGATCAGAAAATAGATGGTCTCCTCGCGAAAATCGGTGCGCTCCCCGACCGGGGCCAGCGGGGCCTCCGCGGTCCAGGCGACCAGGGGCGCCGACTGCTGCGCGGCAGCCGGCACCACGGGCGGCGGCACGACCGCGCTGACGGCCGGCGCCTGATTGTGCCAGCGCCCCCGGGCATCCAGCCAACCATTGCGGTCGCGTAGATGATCCGGGGTTTGGTGACCCTGACCATCATTGAAAATCAGATGCATCACCCGGGTATTCGGGAACCGGTGCAGGTACCAGCCCGCCCGCTCGGGGTCGGGCTGCATCGGCACCCCCGGCCACCCGCTGCTGCCGCCGCCAGGCGCACCGTCCCACCAATGGATGTAGAGGGGTTCGGCCCAACCCGCGGGGCATTCGCAACCGACGATCAGATCCTGGTTCGGGGGCGGGGTATGGTTCGATGTGGGCATGAAGGGTCCTTAGGTCGAATAGATGAGCCAGCGAAAATCGGCGTCGTCGGTCGATGACCGGGCTGACCCGCGAAGCTGCAATTGCAGGGAGGCAACGGCGTTGATGGAACGAGGCGATTCGGCAATCACCTGATCCCGACAGTGACGAACCCGTTACGGAGCCGTCAAGCCACTAGCCGGACCCTTGCCAAGGTACCACCGGCGGGGCTGTCGGTGAGCACGAGATCACCCCCATAGGCGCGGCAGATCTCGTAAACCACGGCCAATCCGATGCCGTGTCCGGGGGTGGACAAATCCGCGCGCGCGCCACGCTCAATCACCGCGCGCACCTGCTCCGGCGGAATTCCGGCGCCGTCATCCCTGACCCACAGAACCAGTGTCCCGCCCTCCCGCCGACCACCGACATCAACCTGCGTGCGACACCACTTGTAAGCATTATCGAACAGGTTGCCGAGCACCTCCAGCAGGTCGCCTTCGACTCCGCGAAAAACCAGCCCCGGCTCCAGATCCAGGGTGACGGCGACGGCCCGTCCGGCATGCAGCTTGGTCAACGTGGCGATCAGCCGCTCCACGATCGGCGCGACCGGCACCGGCGCGGCCAGCGCGGTCAGGGGTCGCGCGCGGGCGCGCTCCAACTGATAGGCGACGATCCCGTCCATCCGATGGATCTGCTCAGCGAGCCGCGCGGCCAGCGCGGGCTGCAGCGACGCCTCGCCAAGCGCCCCGCGCAGCACCGCCAGCGGGGTCTTCAGGCTATGGGCCAGGTCGGCCAGAGCATTGCCGAGCCGCGTCTGGCGGGCCGACTCGTGAGCCAACAATGCATTGAGATTGTCGGTGAGTGCGCGGAGTTCCCGCGGATAGACACCATGCAGGCGATCCTGCGCCCCGGCCTCGCACGCGGCGACCTCGTTCGCCACCCGCCGCAACGGCGCCAGCCCCCAGCGCAACGCCAGCAGCAGGGCAGCGAGCAGGATGATCGACATGGCTCCCAGCCAACCGGTCAGGCTGCCGCGAAATCCGGCCAACGCGCGCCGGTACTCGGTGAGGTCCTCGGCCACGCTGAAGGTGTAGGCGCGGGGGACCGGGCCGATCGTCCAGAGGACCCCGTAGCCCTCGACGAAATACGCGTTGCCGTGCCCGTCGTGCGCCTCCTGGAAGCGGCGCTCGCCCGGCGCCAGCCCGATCGCGAACGGGATCCGCTGATCGATGGCCGAGACTGAACGCCACACCGCCCGGCCCGCGCCGTCACTCACCTGCCCATAGAGCCCCGAGTCAGGCAAACTGAAACGGGCCTCGGCCAACTCGCGCGGCAGGGTCAAGCCGTCCTCGTCCGCATCCGCCGCCGCCATCAGCAGATAGACCTGCCCCAGCAGGCGCTCCTCGCGTGCCGAGCGGGCACTGGCCTGAAAGGCGCGCTCCAGGGCCAGACCGGCGAGCACCATGAACACCACCAACACCAGGGCGGCAACCGCCGTGACCCGCGTCTGCAGCGATCTCACACCGGGTCATGCCCCAGGACGAAGCGATAGCCCCGTCCGCGCAAGGTCTCGATCGGCGCCAGGCTGCCGTTTGGATCCAGCTTGCGGCGCAAGCGCCCGAGCAGCACCTCCAGCACATTGCTGTCCCGGTCCTCGTCATGGGGATAAAGATAGTCCGCCAACTCGCGTTTGGACAGGACGCGCGCGCGTTCGGTCATCAACCGCTCCAGCAGGCGGAACTCGAAGTCGGTCAGGTCCACCGGCCGGCCGGCCACCGCCACCCGCTGCCCGGCGCGGTCCAGGCGCACCGGACCCGCGATCAACTCGGCGGTCGCCGCGCCCGCGGCACGACGCAGCAGAGCACGCAGTCGGGCCAGCAACTCCTCCATCTCGAAGGGTTTGGCCAGATAGTCGTCCGCCCCGGCCTCCAATCCCTCGACCTTATCCTGCCAGCGGCCGCGGGCGGTGAGCACCAGCACCGGGAGACGGTTGCCCGCCGCACGCAGGCGGCGGATGATCTCGATGCCCGGCATCCCCGGCAAACCCAAATCCACAACCGCGGCATCGAACGGGTACTCGATCGCCAGATAAAGCCCCTCGTCGCCGTCCCCGCTGCCGTCCACCCGAAAGCCCTCGCGGACCAGTCGGTCAGTCAGTTGCGTGCGCAACGCCGCTTCGTCCTCGATCACCAGGATACGCATCGAGTCCTCGCCGCAGTGGACACCAGAGAGGCTCAGCCCCCGGAACCGGGGATGAAAACCATTCGGACCTCACCCGACGGGGTAAGGACCTTGACCTCATAACCGCCGCTGGTTTGACTGACCGAGAGCACCTTGCCGCCGGTCTGGCGCCGCGCCGCCTCGGCGGCCTCCGCGGCTGAGGAGGCACCGCCGCCCCGGCCGGCCAGGAGTGAGAGTGAACCCAAGACCGTGACCACCGGCGGTGCCGCACAGACGCCGGCCGGCCCGGCCACGGCCGCCAGGGAGAGGACGATGAACAAAATGGGAGTGGTCTGCATGGGCAGGTCGAGTCTGGGTGTCGGCCGGATGACCGGGAATGTAGCATAGCCTCCACTGAGCCGTGACCCGCGTAGACCCGCCGCACACTCAACCTGACCAGGGCCGGTGTTACCAATCACTGCGCAAGATCACGGTCACCCCATTCCCCAAGCCGAAGCCCGGCATCATCACCGGCGCGCGACGTTCCACGTAAACCGGCTGGCGGATGACCACCGGGCGCCGGTCGTCGTATCTGTAGCGCGGACGATGGTCATGATGATGCCGCGGCTTGCGCTCGTGCCAGCTCCGTTCACCGTGATCCCGATCCCAATCGCGCCGGTACCCGTCGCCCCGGTCATCGCCCCCACGCGCTGCCGCCGGCCCCGGCAGCCCGAGCGCTGCTGTCAACGCGACCGTCAGCGCCATCTTGAGCCCGGTGAACTTCGTCTTCATGGTTGCTTCGCTCGTCAGGTCGGTCAAAGCCCCATGCCTCGACCCTTGAGCGCCAGCGTAGGCCGGGGTTCATGAACGCCGACTGAACCGGTGCTGACTGCTGTCTTGGTAACGCGTCAGAACCCTAATCCGGCCCGATATAGACACGCATGATCCGAAACGGCGGCACCGCACCCTCGACCCCGCCGTTGAGGAAAGGCGCGCGATGCAACTGGTTGACGGCAATGTAAAGCCAGCCGGGTTCGCCAAAGCTCAACGCGTCCGGCCATAGCAGCCGATCGTCCTGTACGAGGGCCTCAAGTCGACGGTCCAGTCCCAGCACAGCGATGGCGTTGTTCCCCAGGTCAGTAAAATAGTGACGACCCGCGGCATCGGTGGCGGCCCCGTCCGAGACCGGCTTGGGGCCGGCCTTGGTGATCGCCGCGGCGATCACCGCATCCGTCGCACCCTCCCGCAGCAACCGGGCCGGGACCCGATACCAGGTTTCCCCGTTCATCGCCCCGAAAAACAGCGTCTCGCCGTCCGCCGATAAGGTGATGGGATTCAGCGCAATCCGGGCCGGCTTGACCTTCCCGTCATCCCCCCGCGGTCCGATCACCCGCCCCTCGACCACCAGATTCACATCTTCCGCCTGTAATGTCGGCGAAGCGGTAAAACGCCGTGAACGTCGCTGATTGAGATCCAGCACCACCAGCGCCGGCGCCTGACTGCCGCCCACGTCCGCGATGTACACGAAGCCCCGCGCGTCATCCACTGCCAGGTCGTTCAGAAAACTCCCCGCCGGCCCGGTCTCCGGCGGAAAATCATAGCGATAGACCGGCTTGCCGTCGGCGAGCGCAAAGGCCAGCAGCTTGGGCGTCTGGTGCGGTAGCAGCGGCGGATCGCCCAAGCCGTTGTCGAGCACCCACAGCCGCCCCTGGCGATCGATCCGGATGCCGAGCGCGCTGTTGAGCACCTCCGGCCCCGCACCAAAGGGTCCGTTCCAGGCCGCATCCGGCCAGGGACGGTAGCTCGCTGGCCCTGTTACCTCAATGAGTTGGGCGTCGGCCCGACGGAACTGATGCACCGTGGCGAAAACCCGCCCGTCGGGAGTCACCGCCAGGTTGCCGGGGTTGATGGGCAGTTCCGCCACCACCTCGATCGAACCCGGGAGTTGTTGCTCATCCGCTCCGGCCGGGAGCGGCTGAATCAGCGGAAGGACGCACAGCAGGGCGGCAAACAGTGGGCGCATCAAAGACTCCGGATCGACTCTCAATCGGCTTACACCGGGTGGACAGTTTGGCGAGGCGCACGGGGTCTGCCAAGCAGAATTTCAAAAAGCGGAAACTCCTCCAGCGTCGCCAGGATTGCCCCGCACTGCGTATGACCCAGCACCACAACCAATCGTGTACATTAACGTGATGCCGCGAACTCTACGCTACCCACCTGCGACGACGCGACGATGGTGCCGGCCACCCGGATCACGAACAGATCGCCAAGCCCCTGATCGAACACAATCTCCGTCGGCACCCGCGAGTCCGAACACCCCGGAATGATGGCGAACGGCCGCTGACCCGCGGTCAATTCGAGCCGGCGCGTCGGCGTGGCAAGGCTGTCCTGACTGCGAATATTGGCCGCGAAACGGGCGTTCCCCTCGCGCAGACGGTCGAGTGCAACGATGGCTGGGATCATCGGGGATTCACCAAGGTGTCGGCTCCTCAGATTTACGCAACTTATTGAATCGATAGGTCGCCGCGCAGCGCTACTCCAGCTCGAACGAAGGTGTCCCCCCGGTTCCGCCGAAACCGTGGTCTGTCCCAGGTATTCGCTTGTCGGCCTGCTTCTCGCCCCATTGCTCGAAGCTGTAGCGCCAGATCGCTTTCAGATCTTGCCTGGCACGGGGGCGCTTGACGATCTCAGACATCCAAGCCCGCTTCCCTGCGTGCTTCCCGGCAGATCTCGACCATGTCGAGCGGAGAGTCCTCGCCGCTTGCCTCGCCTTCGATCAGCGCTTGGCGCAGGGCTTCGAGCCGTTGCTCGCGCTCCTCGAGCAGTCGCAGGCTGGCGCGCACGACGTCGCTGGCGGAGCCGTAGCGTCCGCTTCGGACTTGACGCTCGACGAACCCCTTGAAGTGGTCGCCCAAAACAATGCTGGTGTTTTCAACCATGATGCAAATTCACCCGCTTACCGAAGAATACCCGATCATGGTAGCACCGGCCGAAGCGATCCGGAACGAGCGCGCGCCTTTCTAGGGGGTCTCGTCGATCCGTCGCACAACCTCGCGCACCGAACCAGGGTGGAGCCGGAGGTCTCGAAGACCAGGTCGTCCAGCGTTTCGAGGTAGACGGCGAAGGTCTCGTCCTGGGCAAGACGCCGTAGTGCCAGCAGCAGCGTGAGCCGGGCTTGATAGAGGTACCCCAGTGCCGAATCCGCGGCAGAGAAATCGGGACGAACGACCGGTAGCGCTCGACGGCCTGCGCTTGCGTCGTTGCGAGCACAGCGAGGAGCGTGCGCGTCTCAAGCCACTCCGGGGCGGGATCGTCGCCGGTCGTAGCGCGATAGCTGCTCCAAGGATAGTCCCCCGCGGCGCGCACCATGCGCGCCCGCACCGGATTGAGGACCAGGTAGCGGGCAAGTTCCAGGAAATAGGTCTCCTTCTGCACCAAGATCGCCTTGTAGCGCCCCTGAAAATAGCCTCCCGCCCGTCGCCTCGCGAGGTAACGTGGTACAGAGCCCCGTCAAACTCGAGTCGCAGTGGCCTTGCCATCGAAGCTCAAAGAAGGCATAAGTCAAGACCTGACCCCATCCGACTTAATGACCTGACCCCATCCCTTGCAGACCACGTCCTTGGCTGTCGATCCCTGGCCCGGAGGTTGTCGCTGATCGGATCGGGTGGACGGGGTTGTGCCCGTCAGGCCACACACGCGAGCGGATGGCGGAACCGCTGCGCGTTCCGCCCTACGGGGGGTACGGCGGCGACGGGGGCCGCGCCTGGGCGTCGGCGACCGCCTGGTCGGCCGCGGCAAGCCGCTGCTGCGCCGCCGCCTTCTCTTCCGGGGTCTTGGCATTGCTCAGCGCAGCGTTGGCGGAGACCTGCTCCCTCCTCGCCTTGGCGAGGTCGTTGCCGGCTTTCGCCGTCGAGGCCTTCCTCTGGGCCTCGTCCGCCTCGGCCATCTTCGCCCTGGCCGCAGCCTGTTCCGCCGGCGTCTTCGCGTTCGCGAGCGCCTCTTCGGCCTCCTTCTTTTTCTGGTCGGCCTCGTCCTGCATCGCTCGGTTGGAGGCCGCCGCGTTGAGCGCCGCCGCCGCCGCCACGGCGCCGGGGGCAGGGGGAGAAGAACCCAGGTCCACGGTAAACTGCCCGGCTATCGTGATGGAGATGACACCGCCATAGGAGCAGAGGCACTTCGAGTCGTCGCTCAGCCCGGGTTGAGAACCGACCAGCACCGTGACCGCCCCGACCATCCAGGGTGCAGTCGTCACCGGGATGCAGGGCATCGGCACCAGCGCCCCCGCCGCCGCGGCCGTCGCCGATGCGACCGTCGGATTGCTCACGGTGTTGCACATCCCGAACGGCATGATGTTCTTCATCGGCATGTGATCCGCAATGTTCGCCGCCGGTAAGCTGCTCTCCATCATGTTCTTCTCCGGCGTCACCAGCAAGGACGAGGGCGCGACGCCGAAGGTGCACTGCAGCATTGCCGTGTTTACGAGATGTTTCGCCATTGGAGTACCCGTCGCGAAGGCTGGATGTTGGTCAACGTATAAGGCGTCACAGGCGTCTGGTCTCGCGTCTTGCCTCATTCTCTCCGGGAAGGGAGCGCCGGCGCCGCCGCGACGGGGCGGGATGACACGATTGCGCCCGTCACTCGCGTAATCGCGCGGATGCCCGCAGGGCGATCCGCCACAACGCCTCCGCGCAAGCCGAGCCGTCCAATGGCGTCCGCAACAGTCGGCCACAGTGCTCCCAGAAACGCCTTTGCCAGATCGCACGCCCCCCGCGCACCACGCGCACGCGCGAGCGGCGCTCGTCGGCGGGAATGGCTCGGACGAAACGGATCTTCATCGCCTTGATGCGATTTAAAAAGTCATCGTCCCCCGCGGGCAATGTCAGAATACAATGCATATGCTCCGGCAGCACCACCCAGGCATCAATCGCGAATGGCCGCTCCTGCCGGGTATGCCGAACCGCCGCACGCAGCGCCTCGATATGCCGCACCAGCAGATCCGACCGGCGCTCCAGCAGATTGATGGTAAAGAAATAGGTCCCACCCGCAACCCGAAACCTCCGATAATTCGGCACACCCACCCCCAACCCGTCACCGTCGTAGGGCGGATGCCCGCAGGGCGAGCCGCCACATCCCCCAAGTCGGAGCCAAGCCGCCCAATAGAATCCGGAATAGTCAGCCAGCGTCGTGCCTCACACAAGTGGCGGAACCGCTTCGCGTTCCGCCCTACGCGGGCTGAACGACGCCGTGTACGTCTTGCGCTTCGCTTCACCCATGCTCATCTGCCCCTCTTGGTTCGGCGCTAGCTTAAATTAGTGTCCGGTTTTCGGGGTCCACTTTACCTTTGCGTCCTCCCAGGACGCCGCCTCGGTTTCCGGATTGTCGGCGTCTGGAACAGACGACTGCGGTGCGGCGGCCAAGGCTGCGGCCGGATCAAATGGAATCGATGTCGCATTGGGTTTCATGTTTGTTGGCATAGCGGCAGGAAATCAGATGCGCACCGGACTCGCGCGCTACCCAGATCAGCACGACCACCCGCGCCTCGACTTGTGCGAGGCTGCGAAGTCGCTGCTCGCCGTAAGGCAGGCGGTTGCCATCATCGGTCACCATCGGGAAATCGAAGGCGCTTTCCAGGGCAGCGAGGTCGATGTCGTGCTTGGCAAGGTTGCGGCGTCGTTTGACTTCGTCGTACGTGATCATTGGCAGATCGTAGATACGATCTGCGTGAGTGTCAAGGCGGACGGCACCATGCCACTCTCTAGCCGATATCTGAAATAACTCGAGCCTGGTCCCTATTGCCTCGTTTCCTGACTGACCCCGTTTCCTGACCCCGTTTCCGCTTTAGGGAAGGTCCTCAAGCCGTTTTGCCATCCGGGTTTGCCAGCCTGGCCCAGTTGCCCGCCACTTCGCGATGACTGCTTCAGGTAGGCGAAGCGAGATGAGCTTTCGAGTGTTTGGAAGTTTCGGCCGTCCGCCCTTTTTGACACACGCTCGCGCAAGCATTTCGTCCGTAATTTCCGGAAGCTCGTCGTACTCTTCGGGCTGAATGACATGCGCGTCTACGCGCTTAAGGTTAGAGCCCAATGCGTGGGCCGATTCGGGCTTGCTCGCGCTCATTGGCTTTCCTCATACTAAAGACGTGACGCTCGTTGCCGCGTGGTGTGTACCCTACGACAACCATGCGGCCTTGAAGCAGGCCGTAGCAGATGATTCGAAGTTCACCGTAATCCTTGCGCGTGTCTTCGACTTCGAGAGTCGTGCCATGGAAGACGTGGACTGCGTCCGCGAAGTCTAGGCCGCGTTCTGTCAGTGCCTTGGCACGCTTGGGAGGATCGTAGGTAACACGCACAAGGTTACTGTAGCTACGAAAACGCTACTTGGCAAGCGCTGCTTGACAAATTCCGGCAGCCGGGAATCCGTCGAGATGAAGGCGGGGGCGGCGCGGCATGAGAACATTCTTGCTGACATAACCCGAGCCTGGCCCCTTTACCCGGGCTACCGCGTTCAACTCTTACGCTTCTTAGTATCACGGCCATCGGAATCGATTGGTGGACTCGCTTTCCGCTTTGATTCAACCGTTTTGGTTTCGCTGCTTGATTGCAAAACCTGACCTTGGACATCCGAAGACGAAGACGCCACTTGCGTTTCTGAGGTACTGACTCGCAAGACCTGACCTTGCGCGCCCCTCTCATGCACGTCGGGGTTTACCAGATCCGTTGGACTCAACCAAAAGCCTTTGCATTTATCAAGTGATTCAGGGCAGAGGTAAGTCACGCCACAGTCGCTTAAATTAGTTTTCTTGATTTTCTTGAAAGTGATTTGGACATTGAATCCGCACAGTGTTTCAGATCCTCTCTTGTCGGCATGTCCCGTATTAACGAGGCCTTTCGGGGGGATGATCGGAGACACCGTGATACTTGCTGGGAGTCGTTGCGCGAGCTCAAGTAATTCTGATGGATAAACCAAGGCAAAAGCATTAGTAGTAGGGAGTTTCTGTTGATTAACGCGGCAGGCCAACTTATTCAGTTTCTTGAGGTAACCTGACGTGTATATCGCAGTTCGATTACTTTTTTTGTCATCTTCATTCTTGAGGAAGAGCAGGTTGCTTCTTGCGACAAAAGCCACGACGCCGCCGGGTCGCAGCACCTTAAAAGCCGAACATAAGAAACGATCATCGATTTCCATTTGCCCTGTTCCTGCACGTGCATTCCAGCGCCCGGTGTATTTGCGCAATCCATAACTTAAAGAAGGATTTCTCCAGCTCTCACCGTAGCAGTTCGCACTGATGATCATGTCCAAGCTGTCCCAAGTAAAATACTCATGGAGTTTGTTTGCGTCGAGTCCGCCAATGCGCGGAATTTGGGTCCCGACTAAAGCCCGTAGAGTCCCGCGGGGGCCGTCAAGCACTTCAATATCGCTGGCCGCCAAGCATTGCACCAGTTCAGGGTGATCTTGGAACAACAGGGCGGTAAACTCCCCGCCACCAGCCCCCACCTCAAGAATGCGCACTTGGGGATAGGTACTGGAGTACAAGGGTGTCGTAGCCAATGTGCCTTGTGCAACGGATGTTTGGGGTGTCGAGACAGATTGTTTCCAGCCTTCTCCATCCCAATACTCCCAGCAGGCGCCGGACTCGGCATCGCGCCTGCAATATTGCTCATTGATTATAACATACCACCAATCAAAGTCGCCGTCTTGGTAGTACCAGTTACAGCCATGATGTGTCCAGATCTGATTATCTGGTCCAGTTAGAACTTGCGGAATAGCGGGTAAAGTGGCTAGATCCGGCATTTCTGCATCTGCCGCCGTAGCAGCGACTGCAGGTTCCGCTGGTGGGATCGCTAAAGGATCACCAGCAGCCACGTCCCCTATTGGTGGCTTCTCATAGCCCGACAAGACTTCCTCGGATTGAGGCGACTTGGGGCACCCATCACTCCTAGCCGCATCCGTAACAGACAACCCCCTAACATCCACCCCCCCCCACCGGATTCCCAACATACCCATACAAATTCACCCCCCCCCGCAATCCCCAACGGATCACTCTCCAAATACCTCCCCACCCCCGGATCATAATACCGAAACCGGTTATAATGCAGCCCCGTCTCCGCATCGAAATAATGCCCCGGCCACCGCAAATTAAGCCCCACCCCCCCGTGCGCCCGCACTGCAACCAACCCATAAGGCAAGACCCGCGCCCACCACCGCACCTTCCGCTCATTATCCTCAATGACACAAGGCGTCCCCAACTGATCCGCATAGAGATAATACCGCCGACACGCCTCGGCCTCCGCCCCCACCGACTCATAGTCCAACATCATAAACGGCGACAACGCCAAGGGATCCGCATAGACATAGATCCGCACCCCGCCATCCGGCCCAATCTCCGCCGCCAACTGATCCCCATACCAATAAAACTCCGTCGCCCGCCCAAGCCAGCGCTTACAGACCCGACGCCCCAGGATATCGTACTCCGCCTCCCACTCCCCCTCCGGCCGCGTGATCGCCACCAGTTGATCGAAGTTGTCGTACCGATAGACGATACGCCCCGCTGGCCCCTCCCGCTCCGCCACATGATTGCGGTCGTTATAGGTAAACCGCTCCCCATTCGCCGCCGCCAGCCGATTGCCGGGCATTAATTCCACACCCGAAAGCCCAGGCGCCTCGATCAGGTTGTCCGCCGCATCCAGCCGATAGACCTCGACCTGTTCCCCGATCCGCCGACCCGTCAGCCGATGCGCCGCGTCATAGGCGTGCTCAATGACCCCCAGGAGCGAGTCATCGACCCGCAGCAGTTCCCCCTCCCCCGACCAGTGATAGCGCCGCGTCCAGTCCCGCCCGCCCCCGAGCCGCGCCTGCTTGAACAGACAACGGCCAAGCTCATCGTATTGCGCCACCTCGCCGCTCCCGTTCCCGAACCAGCGCTGGACGATCCCATCCGCCCCGATCCGCAGCCGGTGCTGCACCCCGCCCGGGTCGGTCAGGACCCGAACCCCATTGGGGCTGCCGTCGTCCTCGCGCGCCCAACTGAACGCGAAGCGCTCGAAGAAGACCTGAGTCGCCGGCTCACCCCAATCCGCGAATTCGAGCGAGACGCCAACCCCATCGCGCAGTTCCAGGGTCCGGTTGCCCAGGTCGTCATACGCCATCTCATAGCGATGCCGATTGGTCCGCCCCCCGATCAGCCGCCCGGCCTCATCGTAGTCCAGGTCATGCAGGTCACTCGTCCCCAGCAACCGCTGCACCGGCTGATTGCCGGGGCCGATCTTCTGGGCGAGCAGCAGCCGCCCATCCCCCGCGAACTTGACGATCAGGTTCCCGGCCACGTCGCGCACATAGGTCTCGCGCACGACGCCATGGCGCCGGACCTCGACGAGCCGTTCATTGCGGTCATAGCGGTATTCGCTCCGGGTCCCGCCCGCATCGGTGCAGGAGGTGACCTGTCCATAGGGGTCATAGGTATAGCGGACCTGGGCGCCCAGCGGATTGGTCGCCCCGAGCAGGAAGTGCCAGCGCCCCCAGTCGTATTCCCACTTCCGGCCGTCGAAATCGGTGAATTCCCGGACATTGCCGGCCACGTCGTAGCGCCATTGGCGCCGACGGCCGGCGAGGTCGTTCTGCGTCCGCAGCCTCCCCAGGTCATCGAAGACCCGCCCGGTCTCGGGGGCCGGCCACCAGGGGAAGCCCTGAGGCTCCGCCTCCGAGGCCGGCGCGGCCTTTGCGCCCTTCGGATCGTCCGGCGGCGTCTCGGGCTTGAGGCTCATGAGCCCCACCAGCTCGGGGGCTAACTGAAGGTCCGCGATCTCGGCGCGGCCGGGGATGCGCAGCGCCCGGACATCGAGCGCGCGGCCGTATTCGTACTCGGCCGGGTTGTCCGCGACCCGGTGGTCGAGCGGGTGGGCGACCCTGGGGTCCTCGGGCAGCGGGATGCGCCAGCCGTGCGGGTCGATGCGGGCGACCGGAGCCCCGGCCCCGTCGTATTCGATGGCGGTCTCGTTGTCGGCGGCGTCCACCTCGCCGGTGCGCCGGCCGTCGGCGTCGCGCAGGTACCGCTGCACCCCGCCGAGCGGGTCCCGGACCTCTTCGAGATCGCCCTTGGGCGAGAAGAGATAGCCCCAGACCCCGCCGTCCGGGCGGGTGACCCGGGTGAAGCGGCCGGGCATGGCATAGTCGAGCTCCACGCCATAGAGCCCGTCTTCGCCCGCGGCGCTGACACAGCGGCCCTGGTCGTCGTAGGCGTAATCGAAGGCGAAGCCGGTGAGGCAGCGGCGCTGGACCATCCGGTGGGCGGCGTCGTACGCGAAGGCGTAGCCCTGTCCCTTGGCGTCCTCGGTGGCGATCAGACAGCCGTGCGGGTCGTAGCGGTAGGCGATGAGTAGGCGCTCCGGCGCGGCGGCGGTCGCCGCGATGGCGAGGCGCAAGAGCCGGCCGCGCGAGTCCTCCTCGGCGACCAGACGGCGCCCGGCGGAGTCGTCGATGGCGACGAGGCACTGGTTGGCGTCATAGCGGAAGTGCACCTCGGCCTCGTCTTGCAGCAAGCGGGCGAGACGCGCACGCGCCCCGCCCGGGGGGAAGACGAATTCCATCGCGGGCTCGCCGTGACCGGTGAGCCGATAGCGGTCGGCGGCGAGACGCTCGATCCGCAGTCCGTTTTGGGCCGACGAAGCGCCGTCGGCGCCAAGCGCCGGGAAGCGCAGGGTGCGGCGGATCGGCTCTTCGAAGAGCAGGCCGTGCTCGTCGCGGATCAGCCAGCGCTCGTATTCGTGCGCACAGCCGCGCCCGACGCTCAGGCTGCGGTGGACCTCGCCGCTGTCGTAGTAGCGCGCCCAGCGCAGTTCCAGGGGGCCGGTCAGGCGGAAGTCCTGCATATGGTCGACGACCGCGCCGGTGAGGGTGTCGACCGGGTCGCCGACCAGGCGGGGGTTCGCTGGGCTGGGCATGCTAGGCTCTCCTTTAGGTTCAACCGGGCCTGGGGCACACGGGCTGGCCGACGCAGCGCTCGGCGCGCTCCGCTCTGCCGGGGGAGGTCGAGGGACTCGGCGGCGTCTGCGCGCCCTCGCTGCCCGCGGCCCCGCCCTGGCTGGAGCCGGGGGCAATGGCCTTGACCGTCTGCGCCGCCGCCGCCCCGCCGCTCGGCGCCTCCCGCCCCTGGGTGTCCGACACCTCGCCGGGGTCCGCCTTATCGGCCTCCGTGGGCGCCTTGGGCGCGGTCGGCGAGCAGCCGGCACCGGACCCCGCGGAGCCGCCGTTATTGATCTGCGTCGGGACGCCGGAGATCGTCACCCCCGCCGGCCCGATCACGATGAACGCGCCACCGGCCTTGAGGGTGACGCTGGTACCGGCCTCGATGACGATGTTCATGCCGCCTTTGAGATGGATCTCCTGCCCGGCGTCGATCCCGACCTTGCTCCCGACCTTCTGCTGCAGATCCTTCCCGACCTTGAGCGAGACGGTTCCGTCGATCTGTTCGTTCTGGTCGCCCTTGACGGTCAGGTGCTGGTCGCCCTCGGTCTGTTCGAGCCGGTTGGACTTGACGATCAGGTGCCGCTCGTGGCCGATCCACTCCAGTGAGTCGTTCTTGACCCGCACGTCCTGGTTCTTCTCGGCGTGGATGAAGACCTGCTCCGAGCCCTTCTTGTCCTCCAGCCGGATCTCGTTGAAGCCGCCGCCGCCCTTGCTGGAGCTGCTCTTGATCGCCAGCTTGGTCGCCTCGCCGGGCAACGCATAGGGCGGCATGCACTCGCCGTTATAGACCCGGCCGGTGACGATGGGCTGGTCCGGGTCGCCTTCCAGGAACTCGACGATGACCTCGGTGCCGATGCGCGGGATCATCATGCCGCCCCAGCCCTTGCCGGCCCAGATTTGGGCGACCCGCACCCAGCAGGAGCTCTTCTCGTCGGCCTGGCTGTAGCGGTCCCAGTGGAACTGGACCTTGACCCGGCCGTATTGGTCGGTCCAGATCTCTTCGCCGGCCTTGCCGACCACGATGGCGGTCTGCGGACCCTGGACCACGGGCTTGGGGGTGCGCAGCGGCGGGCGATAGGGGACCTGGGCATCCATGGCGGTCAGGCTGCACCGATAGACCGGACCCGAGGGTGCCGCATCGACCGAGCCGAAATCCCCGGATTGCAGCCGGTAGCTTGCCGAAACGATCAGATATTCGCGGTTCTGGTCGTCGCGCGGGTGCTCCTTCAGGCTGAAGAGTCCGCCGCAGCAAAGGCCGCGGGCATTGCCGGACGCCTGCACCGTCTCATGATCGGCCTGCCGCTCCTCCAGGCGGATGCGGGCATAGTCCTCGCCGTCGGCGGTCTCGGTGTAATCGCCCTGGTAGTCGAAGACCTCCAGTCCCGCCAGGGGATGATCCTTGGGGGCGCTGCGGCGCACGAGCAGGTTCTTGCGTGGGGCGGTGAAATCGAAGGCAGTCTGGGCAAAGGCCCCGGTGCGCACCTCCTGGACCAGGGTCCAGTCGTCGATGCGCTCCAAGTCCTGGTACGCGGTCTGGCCGGGGGGATAATAGACGACCTCTGCATAGTCGGGTGTCGGCGCGTGGGCGCTGTAGGCGTCCGCGAGCACGAGCGTGTGTTTGCCGTCGCTGTGCTCGTGGAAGTAATAGATGCCCTCGTGCTCGAGCAGACGGCTGACGAACGAGAGGTCGGTCTCGCGGTACTGGACGCAATAGGTCCATGGCCGATAGGTGTCGGAGAGACGCTCCTCGACGTCGGTGAAGCCGCGGTCGCGGAAGATCTGCTTGACGATGTCCGGGACCGTCCGGTCCTGGAAGATCCGGCAGTCGGCACTGCGCGACAGGAACCAAAGCCAGGGCACGAGCGTGGCGCGATAGCGCGCGAAGGTCCCCGCGAAGCCCGTATGCGAGAAGCGGTTGATATAGCCGTTGAAGAAGCGCCGCTCGCCGGACGCAAGCTGTAGCGCCACCGTGGCCGGGGTGCCGAGGAGGGCGCTCGGCTTGATGTCGATGCGCTCGGACAAGAGCGCGAGCGCGTATTCAAAGGGACTTCCGAGCTGCTCCTCGCCGCTCATGCTCGCCAGCAGCAGCACATCCGGGCCAAGCACCGTGTTGACCGAGATTGGCCGATCGGCTTGAGTGGCGCCCATGACATGCCCTTTGAGTCGCGCAAAGCAGCGGGGCCGTTCGTTGGCGAAGTCGCCAGGTCCTTTGGTCAGCGTCTCTTGCCAGGGCCGGACATCCGGACGGCTCTGCGACTGTACCGTGTAGGATTGAGGAAGCCGAACATACAAGATATTCCTTGTCTGAGTCAAGGTAACTCGCGGGCCCCAGGTGGCCCGCGAAAGCGCTGCCGGCGGCGGCAGGGGCGGGCAGACCGGTTGCGTTAAACCGCCTTGCGCCAGGGCCGGGCGGCAAGCGGATGCTCGCCTTCCAGCCAGTGCCCGGCATCCTCGTTGGCCGCCCGGCGCTAGACCGGATGGCGCGCTTCGACGTTCTCCGCCGTCGGCGTTCGTTTCAGTCGGAACACCCGCCGCTCGCGTGGATCGCGCCGGTGACCGCTGCGGGTCGAAAGCGGACCCGAAAAAACCGCCGCAGCCATCTCCCGCCGACCAGGACCCCGGCCGTCACCCCCGCGCGTCGCCGGGCCAATAGCGCTCATCAAGGATGTCGCCGGCACGGTAGGGACAGTCCGCGGGAAACCCGGCGGCGCGGATGCCGGTCTCCTGGCTCGCAATATGGCGGGCGTCCGGATAGGACTCGTCGATTGCATCGGCAAGAAACGCCTTGAGGCTGGGGCTGAGCCGCAACTCCCGACTCACCTGAACCCGCTGCTCAACGATGGAGCCGCGCCAACTGGAGGTACGGTGCTCGGGCTGATACTGCCACTTCAGCAGATGGGCGATCAGGATGATCAGACGGCTGACGAGCGCGTTGCGTTCGCGACAGCCCATAGCTTCGAGTTCCTCGGCGAGCAATTCCGGGTCGATCTCGTGCGTGCGCCCCTGACGCAGGAGCGCGGCCTGGCCGGCAATCCAGGCGTGGTAGTCTTGATGGTAAAGATCGGGCGTGGCGTGCATCAGAGGTGAGACTCGGGCAAAGCAACCGGGGGCGTGGAACAGAGACGCGGGCTCCCGAAACGACGGGCCGCATCTTGATGATAGACCTACCGCCTGACATCGGGCAAGACGATCGGCAGTTGGCAAGCCGGCCGGAAGAGCCCTGCGGATAGGCCTCGGCAGCGCAATTCCGGCTGGCCGAAACAATGATCAAGACCGCATCCCGGTCTGCCAGGTCAGGACTTCACCCCCGCTTGCACCGGCACCGCCGCACCATCCGCCGCCGCGGGCGGCGTTCCATGCACCAGTTCCCGGAACCGCTGGAACACGACATAGAGCATGGGGATCAGGAAGACACCGAGCATGGACGCCGCCAACATCCCGCCGAAGACGGCAGTACCGACCGCCCGCTGACTCGCCTCGCCGGCCCCGCTGGCGATCACCAGCGGAATCAGGCCGAGGATGAAGGCGAAGCTGGTCATGAGCACGGCACGAATTCGCATGTGAGCGGCGGTGGCGGCCGCCTCCAGGATCGACTTGCCGTGGCGGCGCTGCACCATGGCGAACTCCACGATCAGGATGGCGTTCTTGCTCGCCAGGCCGATCAACACCACCAGACCGACCTGCGCATAGAGATCGTTGGGCAAGCCCGTGACCCAGAGCGCAACCATGGCGCCCAGTACGCCGACCGTGACCGAGAGCAGCACGGCCGCGGGCATGGACCAGGATTCGTAGAGCCCGACCAGGAACAGATAGGCGAACAACACGGCCAGCCCGAGGACGACCGTGGTCTTGCCGCCGGCCTCGCGTTCCTGCAGGGCGGTGCCGGTCCATTCGAAGCCGAACCCGGCCGGCAAGACCCGCGCCGAGACCGCCTCCATGGCGCTGAGCGCCTCACCGGAGCTGCGGCCGGGGGCCGGTCCGCCGCTGATGGTGACGCTGCGATAGTTGTTGTAACGCTGAATCAACTGGGGACCCAGAATCAGCTTGGGCGCCATCAGGGCGCGGATCGGCACCATGTCGCCCTTGCTGTTGCGCACATGGATGCGATAGACATCTTCAAACCGCTGGCGGTCCCCCATCTCACCCTGGATATTGACCTGCCAGACCCGACCAAATTTATTGAAGTCGTTGACGTAATAGCCGCCCAGCGTGGCCTGGAGCGCGGTGAAGATGTCGCTGATCTGCACGCCCAGGGTCTGGGCCTTTTCGCGGTCGATGTCGAGGAAGACCTGGGGGTTGTTGGTCGCCCAGGTGGAAAACACCGATTCCAGCGCCGGATCGTCATTGCCGGCCACCACCAGGGCGCGCATGACCCCGGCCAACTCCTCCGGAGTGCGGCCCTGCAGGTCCTCGAGTTGGTACTCGAAACCGCTGCCCGTCCCCAGGCCGATGATGGGAGGCAGATTGAAGGGAATAACCATGGCGCTGGCAATCCCGGCGGTCTGGGCGCGCATCCGGTTGATGACCGCGTCGACTTTGAGATCCGGGGTGGTGCGCTCCGCGAAGGGTTTGAGCCGGCCGATGACGGCGGCACTGTTGGATTGCACCACCCCGTCCATCAGGCTGAAGCCGGGAATGGTGAGGACGGAGGCCATCGCCGGGTCGGCGGAAAAAATGGTCTCCACCTGCTTCACCACCTCCAGGGTCCGATTGAGCGAGGCCCCCTGCGGCAGTTGGATTTCAGCCATGAAGGCGCCCTGATCCTCCGACGGCAGGAACCCGGTCGGCGTGGCCTTGAACAGCGCACCGGTGGCCAACCCGATGCCGATGATCAGCACCACCACAACCATCGCGACCCGCACCAGCCGGGCGACGATGCCGGCATAGCCGTCGCGCACCCAATCGATCCCGTTCATCACCCGGCCCATGATGCCGCGCCGTTCATGGCTGGGCTTCAGGAGCACCGCGCACAGCGCCGGCGACAGGGTCAGTGCATTGACCGCCGAGATCAGCATGGAGAAGGCGACCACCGCCGCGAACTGCTGAAACAACTGGCCGGTGATCCCGGGAATGAACGCAACCGGCAGGAACACCGAGAGCAAGACCAGGGTAATGGCCAGGATGGGCCCGGTGATCTGCGCCATCGCCTTCTTGGCCGCCTCGCGCGGCGGCAGCTGCTCCTCTTCCATGATCCGCTCGACGTTCTCCACCACCACGATGGCGTCGTCCACTACGATCCCGATGGCGAGCACCACGGCGAGCAAAGAGACCGTATTGGCCGAGAAGCCGATCAGCAGCAGGAAGGCGAAGGTGCCCACCAGGGCGACCGGCACGGCGACCAGTGGAATGATGGTGGCGCGCCAACTGCCGAGAAACAGAAAGACCACGATGATGACCAGCACGAAGGCCTCGATCAGGGTGTGGATCACCTTCTCCAGGCTCGCCATGACGAACTCCGTGGTGTCATAGACGACGCTGTAGGTCAGACCGTCCGGGAAGCGGGTGGCCAGCCGCTCCATGGCCGCCGAGACGCCATCCGCCACCTTGACCGCGTTGGCCCCGGGCGCCAGGTAGATGGCGATACCGGCGGTGTCGCGGCCGTTCAGCCGGCTGATCGCATCGGACTGGCGCGAACCCAGCTCGACCCGTCCCACATCCTTGACCCGCACGGTGGAACCGTCCGGATTGGCGCGCACCACGATGCGCTCGAACTCGGCGACGTCCGACAGGCGCCCCTTGGTCTGAAGGGTGATCTGAAACTGCGCATCCGAATGCATCGGCTGGGCGCCGATGCGCCCCACCGCGGCCTGGATGTTCTGACTCTGGATGGCGGTCATGACGTCGGAGGGAGTCAGCCCGAGCGCGGTCAGGCGATCGGAGGACAGCCAGATGCGCATGCTGTAATCGAGCGGACCGAACTGGGACACGCTGCCCACGCCCGGCACCCGCGCCAGCGTGTCGGTGACGTTGATGCTCGCGTAGTTGCTCAGGAAGAGCCCGTCATAGACCCCGGTCGGTGAACTCAGGGCGATCACCTGGAGCATGGCGGAAGACTGCTTCTGCACCGTCAGCCCCTGGCGTTTGATCTCTTCGGGGAGCTGGGGCGTGGCCAGGCTGACCCGGTTCTGCACATTGACCGTGTTCAGATCGGGATCGGTCCCCAGGGCGAAGGTGATGTTGAGCGAATAGCTCCCGTCGTTGCCGCTGGTCGACTTCATGTAGAGCATGTTGTCGACGCCGTTGACCTTGGCCTCCACGGGCTGGGCGACGGTCGACTCCACAACGCTGGCACTGGCGCCTGGATAAGAACCGCTCACCGCGACCTGGGGCGGCACGATGTCGGGAAGCTGGGCCACCGGGATGGCGCCGATGGCGATGATCCCGGCGAGGAAGATGACGATCGAGATGACGATCGACAGCCGCGGCCGGTCGATGAAGACGTCGGAGATCATGGCGCCGCCGCTCCCTTGGCCTGCGCCTCGGCACCGGCCGCGGGAACTGCGCTCACCACCATGCCGGGCCGAACTTTCTGGATGCCCTCGGTGATCACCAGGTCACCTTCGGTGAGTCCGCTGCGCACCGTCACGTTCGCGCCCACCGTGGGACCGGTCTGGATACGTCTGACCTCCACCTTGTTCTCGGCACTGACAATCAGGACCGACGTCCCCTGCTGGTCGATCTGCAGCGCCGCCTGGGGCACCAGGATCTCCATGGTCGGGGTCGCGTCCTGCACCAGGACGCCGACATACTGACCGTCCACCAGATAGCCCTCCGGATTCGGGAAGCGTGCCCGCACGGTCACGGTGTCGGTGCCCCGGTCGGTCGTCACGTCGATGAAATCGAGCTTGCCGCGATGGTCATAGATGGAATCGTCCGACAGGCGCGCCAGCACCACCACGTTGCCGGGGTCACCGCCCTGCTCCTCGATGTCCTGACGCGCCTCCAGCAGGTCGCGCTGAGTGACCGGGAACTGCACGTCGATGGGGTCACGGCTCACGATGATGGCCAGGGCACCGCTGGTCGGGCCAACCAAATTGCCCACGGTGTACTTGGACAGGCCGATGCGCCCGGCGATCGGCGCGATGATCCGGGTGTAGCTGAGGTCCAGCTTGGCCGCATCCAGGGCGGCCTTCGCCTGGGCGATGCCGGCCTGGGCGATGGACTCCGCCGCCTGGAGCTTATCCACCTCCGACTGGGCGATATTCTTCTGCTTGAGCAGCTCGCGGCCGCGGGCCAACTGGGCGCGGGCGTTTTCCGTGTCGGCCGTCGCCTTGGCGAGGTCCGCCTCGCGCTGCACCACCACTGCCTGGTACTGCTCCGGTTCGATCAGGAACAGGACCTCCCCGACCTTGACCTGCTGCCCCTCCGTGAACTTGCGCTCCTTCAGAAAACCCTGCACCCGCGCCTGCAGTTCCACCCGATCCACTGCCACGACGCGGCCGACGAACTGTGTCTGCTCCTCCACCGATTCACGCTTGGCCGGGACCACGACCACCGCCGGCGGCGGTCCCGCGACAGCGGGCGCCGCCGCGTCCTCCGCGCCGCAGCCGGGGAGGACTCCAACGGTCACCGCCAGGATCGCCACCAGGATCAGAGCGCGGGTCGCGCCCCGGCCGGGCGCGGCGGGAGCTGAATGGTCGGGACGAGCCAGGGTCGGTAAAGGCGTCGGGCGAAGCGGCATGATCGGCGTCCTTGGTACAGGTTTCACGCAATTCTATAGAGGGTCGGCGACCGGTGCGACCGTTGTTGTGACGCTCCGCACAGGTTGTCCGCAAGCGGCGAACTATAGTCAGACACAGGCCACACGGCGCAGGCCCCCCGTCGGCACCGCACGGCCCATCGGCGCCTCGGGGCTCTCCCCAACCCTCCACCCCGGGGCGCTGTCTATCCGGTCGTACCGCGTGCTGGGTCCGCGCTGCACGCTCACCGATACCCTAGGGCACCCACGACACCGATCGGATACCCATGCAGTTCAGCTATGGCGAGACGGTTCTGCTGGTCGACGACAGTCAGGCCATCACCGCGCTCCTGCGTGCCCGCTGCGAGGCGGTCGCGGGCGTCACCACCGAGAGCGCCGGGTCACTGGCCGAAGTGATGGCCAGTATTGAATCCGACCCCGATCGTTTCTTTCTGGCGGTCGTCGACCTCAATCTGCCGGATGCCCCGGACGGTGAGGTCGTGGACTATATCCTCGCGCACGACATCCCGGTGGTGGTGCTCACCGGCCACTACGACGACGCCATGCGCGAGCGCATCCTGGCCAAGAACGTCGTTGATTATCTACTCAAGACTAGTGTGCATGAGATCGAACACGCGGCCGCCCTGGTCCGGCGCATCCGCCGCAACCGCGACATCAAGACCCTGGTGGTTGACGACTCGCGGGCCTTCCGCCAGTACATCGGCGGACTCCTCGAACTGCAACACCTGCAGGTGCTTTATGCGGAGAACGGCCGCGAGGCCCTGCGGGTGATGGAGCATGAGCCGACCATCGAACTGGTGGTCACCGACTACAACATGCCGGAGATGGACGGTCTGGCACTGATCGGCGCCCTGCGCCAGCGGCGCGGACGCGACGAACTCGCCATCATCGGAGTTTCCGATACCGCGACGCCCACGCTGCCGGCGCGCCTGCTCAAGAATGGGGCCAACGACTTCATCACCAAACCGTTCCTGGTGGAGGAGTTCTACTGCCGCGTCACCCTGAATCTGGAACTCATCGAGCAGATGCGCGCCATCCGGGAAGCCGCGGTGCGCGACTATCTCACCGGACTCTACAACCGCCGTCACCTGTTCGAGGCCGGTGAGGTGCTCTACGCCAACGCCACGCGGCAACGCCAACCCCTGGCGGCAGTCATGCTCGACATCGATCACTTCAAGAAAGTCAACGATACTTACGGACACTTGGCCGGAGACCGCGTGCTCAAGCAGATCGCCAGGGTGCTCGGCAAAGGGCTGCGCCGCGCCGACCTGATCGGACGCTACGGTGGAGAAGAATTCTGCATCCTGTTGCCGGGAATCGAGCCATCCGCACTCGCGGACAAGCTCGAAGTCTTGCGGGCAGCCGTCGCGGCAACCCACATTAGCCACGCAGGGCAGGACCTGTCGGTCACCATCAGTCTCGGCGCCACCCTGGAACCGTCCGACAGCCTGCAAGCCATGATCGATCGGGCGGATGCCTGCCTGTACCAAGCCAAGAAGGGCGGCCGCAATCGCGCCATCATTGATTCGACCAACCGGCGCGGCTGAAACCGTGCCCGCGACGCCCCGAGCCGGCGCCGACCCATGACGGTGCACGGCCTGTTGCGCGCTCTTAACAGCAAAGTGTGATGCCCGTCGCAGCTTTCAACGGATGTCGCCCAGGCTATGCGATTCGTCTTGACCTCCGGGATAGCGGCACTTAGCCTTCAAATAGTCAGGGACGACCTCGGCGCCAACCAGACCGCGACACGACTCGGCCGGATGCTGTCCGGGGCGTCGCGTCGTGACGTACTTGGGCGCGAAAGCGGGCGGTTGGTCCGTAGACCGCCTGTGCCCCGAGGCGCCCGCGTGCGGCCCCGGGGGTCACCCACCCTGGCGACAGCGCCGCGGCTTGCTGCCGACTGTCCCGCACCCAAGAAACCTGGGGGCGCTGCACACGCTGACGGCCCCGCTCCATCCAGTGGGGCAGCGCGGCACTGGAGATTAACTGAGCTTTACCAGGGAGTGCGGGCGGTCGCAGGCGGATCTTGCTAGACTAGTGCTAAGACAGGCAGTTCAGTCACGGGCAGACTGTTCGTTTTGAATCATGGAAACGAACACCCAGGAAGACCGGAATGGCGGCGGCTACCCAGGGCCGGGACTCATGCCGAACCCGGAGTCCGGGTCTACGGATTGATACCTTGCCCGTCCAGAGCGGTCGTCCGCGACCCTTTGGGCCTCATGATGCCGGCGTAAGACCGGTCGGCCTCCCCACCAGCGGGAGTGCTCATAAGCACGCGGCGAGAAGCACAGCATGAACAGTTATAGTAGCGGTCCAGGCGATGTCGTCCTGGTGGTCGATGACGAAGAGGGCATACGCCGGATGCTGCAGTTGGTACTCCAGCGCGGCGGCTATCAGGTCATCGCCGCCGGCAGTGCCGAGGAAGCAATCGGCCTGGCCCGCACCTGTGGGCCGCGGCTCGCGATCCTCGATTATTGTCTCCCGGACATGACCGGCATCGACTTGCTGCGCCGACTCAAAACCGCCGATGCACGGCTCCCGGTGATCCTGCTGACCGGCTTCGCCGACCTTGCCAACGCGGTGGTGGCAATCAAGGAAGGCGCCTTCGATTATCTCGCCAAGCCATTCGATAACCAAGGACTGTTGTCCAAGGTGCGGGAAGCCTTGACCTGCTGTCCGCGCCCCTCACCCCGACCCGGCGCACCAGGCGGTTTGCGCTCACGGATGGGGCCGAGTCCCGCGATCACCCGCACCATTGAAGACGTCGAGCGGGTCGCGCCCACCGATTTCTCGGTGAGCATTTTCGGCGAGACCGGCGCCGGTAAGGAGGTCGTGGCAAGAGCGGTCCACGACCTGAGCCCACGCAGTAAATTCCCTTTCATTGCGGTGGATTGCGGCAGCATTCCCGATACCTTGATCGAGAACGAACTGTTCGGCCACGAGCGCGGCGCCTTCACCGGCGCGGAGCGGCAGCAGCCCGGCAAGTTCGAGGCGGCCCAGGGCGGAACCCTCTTCCTGGACGAGATCGGCAACCTCTCCTGGTCCGCCCAGGCGCGGCTGTTACGGGTATTGCAGGAGCGGGTCATCTACCGCGTGGGCGGGACCAAACCGATCCCGGTCGACGTGCGCCTGGTGTCCGCCAGCAACCGGGACCTGGCGGATGCGGTCACCAAGGGGACCTTCCGCGAGGACCTGCTCTACCGCCTGTGCGACTATCGCATCGCGCTCCCGCCGCTACGCGCCCGCGTCGACGATATCATGCACATTGCGCACGCTTTTCTGGCCGAGGCCAACCGGGAACTGGACAAACAGGTCAGCAAGTTCAGCGACGAGGCCGCGGCGGCCCTGCTCGCCTTCCGCTGGCCGGGAAACGTGCGCCAGTTGCGCAGCGTCGTCCGGCGGGCCGTGCTGATCGCCAACCATACCATTGATGTCGAGCACCTGGCATTACCGGAGACTGACTCCGACCGGCCCGAGTCCGCCGTGGCCAGCCTGTTCCATGCGGGGATGTCGCTCAAGGATATCGTGCATAAACGCATGGCCGACGTGGAGCGTCAGGTGTTGTTCGAGGCGCTGCAGCGTCTCCACGGCAACAAGGCGGCAGTCGCCCGTCTGCTCCAGGTGGACTACAAGACGGTTCACACCAAGCTCAAGACCTATGGGTTGAGTGCCTAAGGGAGCGCCATGGGCGCCATTTATTGCTTCTGTTTCGCTCCCGCCGCACTGCCGACTGATCTGGATTTCGCAGCCTGCGGTTGGGAGGACCCGATCCTTGTGCGCCCCATCGCCGGTCTGAACGCCGTCCTGTGCGAGGTCCCGCGGGATCGCTATGCCGGCGACGCTGCCGAACGGCGGCTGGCGGACCTGCAATGGCTGATGCCGCGCCTGGAGGCCCACGACCGCGTGATCAACCATGCCATGGTCTACGCCACCGTCTTTCCCTTGCGGTTCGCCACCCTCTTCTCATCCGATCAGGCCCTCGCCATTGAGGTTGCCCACCGGCGGCGGACCTTGCTCGATTTTTTTGCGCGTATGGTCGGGCGCGAAGAATGGGCGATCAAAGTCCTGCTGGACCTGGACCGGGCACTGGCCGGACGGATGCGCGCGCTGTTTCCCGAGGCTGCGGACGCACCCTCCGGCGGGCGTGGCTACCTCTTACGTCAGCGCCGGAAAGTTCAAGCCGAACAGGCGATCGGCCCCTGGCTCAATCAGCTCATCGCCGACCTCGACCCACGCCTGCTCAAACACTGCGCGTCGGTGCTCAAACGTCCGGCGCGCGACCCGGCAGTGGCCAATCGGGCCTGTCTGGTGGACGCGGCGAACGCCCCGGCACTCCACGCCGAAATTGCGCAGATCAGCGTCGACTACGCGGAGCACGGTCTCGAACTGCACTGCTCCGGTCCCTGGCCCCTTTATAGTTTCTGCGCTGCACCATGACGACCACCACCCGTCCGATGCTCCACTGCATCCTGCGTGACCCGCCGCGCGCGTCGGCGCTGTCCGCGGGACTGCCCGCGGGGATGCGACTACTCGCGCTGGATCATTTGGCCGCGCTGGTCGCCGACGTGGAACCCGACGCGATCCGCCGCGCCGACAATGCCCGGCTGACCGCCTATGCCGACCTGATCGCGCGCATTCACCAGACCGAGACCCTGATCCCCATGCGCTTCGGCTGCGTCCTGGCGACCGATCAGGCGATTCTGACACTCCTGGACAAACACCGCGATCGGCTGCTCACACTGCTTGATCATCTCGCCGATTGCGTTGAGTTCGGCATCCGGCTGATGCTGCCTGACCCGCCGGCCCCCACCCCGGCAGCAACTGATTCCAGTCCTGCGCCCCCGCACCCCGGCGCTCTGGCCCAGCCGGATCAGGACCCACGCCCCGGCCACGGCCACTTAGCCGCCATCCGCCGGCGCCTGAACGGCGAGGCCCAAGCCATCGCCCAGGCACAAGCAGCCAAAGCCACGCTCGAACGAGCCGTAACCGGGCTCGTCCGCGATCTTCGCGAAGAATTCGGACAAATTGGCGGGCACTCCTTGCTATCGCTTTATTTCCTCGTTCCGCGCGAGGTTAGCGCCCGCTTTGTCGCGGGCTTGCAGCAGGATCAGTCGGCGGTCCCCGGCACCGGTCTGATCACCGGCCCCTGGCCGCCCTACAATTTCGTGGGAGCGATCGACGATGATCTCCGATCCTTCACTTGATCCGGGCCGCGCCTACGCGGACGGTGCCCGGGAGCCCTACGAGAATCTGTTTCGCACTTTGTTCGATGCGATTCCATCCTCGATCCTGCTGGTGGACAGCCGACTGCGCATCGTCATGGCGAATCGCAATTTCCTGCAAAAAGGCAATCGCACGCCCAAGGACACCATCGGCCACCGCTTCGAGGACGTCTTCCCACCGACGATCGTCGAGCGCACCCGCATCCTCGACTGCGTGCGGCGGGTGTTTGAGCGCAACGAGCAAAGCCGCTCTCAGCGGATGACCTTCCGCGCCCCCGGCGTGCCGATGCGGACCTACCATTTCCGCGCTTTGCCCTTCAATTGGAACGATCAGGTTCAGTACGCCCTGTTTCTCATGGAGGACATCACCGAGCAGGTGCGGCTCAGCCAGGACATTCAGCGGGTTGAGCGCCATCTTGCCAGCGTGGTGGAAAGCGCCAGCGATATCCTCGTCTCAACCGACAACCGCGGCCACATCCTCAGTTGGAACAAGGCCGCGGAACGGCTCACGGGCTACCTGGCCGCCGAGGTGATCGGTCGCGGCCTGTCGGAGTTCTTCGCCCCGACGGACCGCCGGGAGATCGAACAGGCGCTCGCGGAAAGTCCCACCCTGACTGCCAGCCGGATGGCCGAGTGGGCACTGATCACCCTGTCCGAGGAGCGCATCGCGGTGTCCTGGACGCTCGCGCCGATGCGCAACGCCGACGGTGAGACCACCGGCATGGTGGCCGCCGGACGGGATCTGAGCGAGCGCCACCGCCTGGAAACGCAGTTGCTCCAATCCCAAAAACTCGCGGCCCTGGGGGTCATGGCCGGCGGCATCGCCCACGAGATCCGCAACCCGCTGGCGGTATGCTCATCCGCGGCCCAGTTCCTGCGTGATGACGACCTGGACCCGGAACTGCGCCGCGAATGTGTCGAGAAAACCATCGCCGGCATCCACAAGGCGTCCGAGATCATCGAGAACCTGCTGCGCTTCGCCCGCTCGTCGGCCGCGGAGAAAATGACCCGGATCGACCCGATGGCCTTGCTCACCCAGGCCCTGTCCGTCGTCAGTCACCAGGCGCATCTCAACCAGCTCGACATCGAGACCGAATTCTGCCCCCAATCCCTGGCGGTGCGCGGCGTACCCAGCCTGCTCGAACAAGCCTTCATCAATATCCTGCTCAATGCCATCGCCGCCATGCCCAACGGCGGTCTGCTGAGCCTGTCGCTGGACGGTGAGGGTGAGGAGGTCCTGGTGCGCATCGTCGACACCGGCGTCGGCATCGATCCGGCGGATATCGGCAAGATCTTCGACCCGTTCTACACTCGCTCACCCGTCGGCAAAGGCACCGGGCTCGGCCTCTCCATCTGCTACTCGATCATCCAACAACACCACGGACGCATCGAAGTGGAAAGCGAACCCGGGATCGGCACTTGCTTCTGCGTTCATTTGCCATTGGCTTGAGGACACCGATGACCTTGAGGATGGCCACGCCGTTAATGATTGCTGACCGTTGCGTTTTCGTATGACTACATCCTCGGCAGTCACAGCAGGTCCGCCTTCGATGATCGCGGCGGAGACTCCCACCTTTCTCACCGTCGACGACGAACCGGATATCAACTGGATACTGGGGCGGCTGATTGCCCAGCGCGGATTTCGTTCGCATCACGCCGGCTGTGGGCAGGAAGCGATCGAACTGAGCCGCCATAATCGTTACTGCGCCGTCTTCGTGGATGCGAAATTACCGGATATCGAAGGTCCGGTGCTCATTGAGCACCTGCGACGCGTCCAGCACGATCCGTTCGTTATCCTGATTTCCGGTTACTTCTTTTCCGACGATCCGGTCGTCGAACAAGCCCTCAAGAGCGGGCTGATTCAAGGCTTCGTTGCCAAGCCCTTCCTCCATCAGGAGATTCTCGCGCTGATCGATCGAGTGGTCGCGGCCTAGTCGGGAATGCCGTCTGATCTTGCCGATCGGCACGCGCCGCGAAGCACCCTCCCCGACACTGGATTGCGGTTGCCTGCCGGAATGACGGCGGTCGTTTTCCAGCAACTTCAGGTGCCACGGGAAACGCGATCCGCCAGAAAGGTGGCACCCCATGGTCACTATGGAACCGTCACCCGGATTATGGAAGACACTCCATAACCCGGCGCTGCGAACCCGGTAGACACCCTCACCCAGCACTGACAAAATTTCGCTAAGTTATTGTTTAATTATTGAGTCACATTCAAGAATCGCGCGCATCAAGTCTTGGCACGGCGAGTGCTTATCTACAGCAAGCGAACAGACTGGCAGGATGCCACACCGACGCGCCCTGAACCCGCAAGGGTACTCAGGCGACGATCGGGGGGGCTGGTGCGAACGGACCCGCGTTGTTGATCCAAGGCCCGGCGGCCTCGCTTATGGCGCACATCCTGTGCAATTATTACGACGTTCAGAGGTCTACGAAAATGGCAAAAGTCGCCAACTCTACTGATTCTTCCAGCCTGGCCGAAGTCGTTGACCGCATCCTCGACAAGGGCATCGTGATTGATGCGTGGTTGAAGGTCTCTCTGGTCGGTATCGAGCTGCTCGCCGTTGAAGCCCGTGTGGTCATCGCCTCGGTCGAGACCTACCTGAAGTATGCCGAGGCCATCGGCCTCACCGCTCCGGCAGCCGCTCCGGCCTGATCGAGCGTCTCGTGCCTTGGGGGTGTCGCTCCGATGCATGAGGCATCGACCCCGAGCGACACTTCCCACCGGGTCAGGTGGCAAGCCGCGCCGAACCTGGTGATTGGGCTGCGCGGGGACCCGCCTGCTCCAGGTCCAATTCCGCAATGTGATAGTTAGGAGCAAACGATGGGCCGTTTTACCGAAGATATGGGGCGGCTGCGCGACGAGATCCAATCCGATCGCATCGCCCGCCAAACCCTGATTGCCGACACCCGCCAGGAAGTCACCGACGCCGCGCACGCCTTCATCAGCGATTTGAAGAGCAATGTGGAGTCGCTCCAGGCCAATTTCCGTGATCAACATGCCGACATGGCCGAAGCCGCGCGGGCCGACCGTAACGCCTTCCTCGCCCGCTTGGGGGGTGCCGTTGCCGATATCCGCGTCGCGGCCGCAAGCCGCCAGGCCAGCGTCCGGGAAGCGCTTGCCGAGTCTGCAGCCGAGTCCCGTGCGGCACGGGATCAAGCCGCCGCCGCGTTACGCGACGAGGTCGCCCGGATGCAGGACGGTTTCCGGCACGCCCGCGGCGTGATGGCGATGGACGTCCGGGCCGCCGGCCAGTCATTCGTCTCCGAGATCGTGCACGCGGTCGCCGACATCCAGCAGCAGACGCAGCAGTTGGTCGGCGACCTCGCCGGCGAGCGCAGCGCGGCCCGTCAGGCCTGGCGCGGCACGCCGACGAAACCGGCGGCCCCACCCCCGCCCGCTGTCAGCCCCAAGGCCGCGGCCAAACCCGCACCCAAGGCCCAGCATAAGGCTGCGGCGCACAAGGAACCAGCGCCAAAACCCGCGGAAAAACCCGCGCCGACGCCAACGATGACTGATGCCGCACCATCGCGGACGCAGCGAGAGGATGTCAGCGAGGACTAGTCAGAGTAGACTAGGTACCTGGGTTCATCGCGGTTGCCCTTCGCGTCAAGGCTCTGATCGCGCCATGACCGGCGCGCCCAGGTGCGTGACGCGGGGGCCTGCATTGCAGTTTCCGGGTCAATGGATGCACCGGAACCTCGACGCAGCGAGGAACAACCAAACGGAAAATCATTCGCCGGGGTGTGCGACCCGTTCGCCATACCCCACACCCATCAAGCCAGGATAACCAGAATGAGCGTCGAACCCTTGGAAGCTGCCGGCCAGGTCCCCGCGATGAATAGTGATAATGTGCAGCCCGAGGCGAGCGACACCTTCGTGGCCACCCCCCAGGTCGAGGCCCTGGCCGAGCGGGCGTCCGCCTATCTCGAGGCCGGCTTCCCGGTGCATCTCGCCGGCCCCGCGGGCACCGGCAAGACCACCCTCGCCTTCCATGCCGCGGCCAAGCGCGGCCGGCCGGTCAAGCTGATTCACGGCAACGATGAGTTCGGCGTCTCCGATTTCGTCGGCCAGGACAACGGCTATCGGCGCAATACCCTGGTCGATAACTTCATTCATTCGGTGGTCAAGACCGAGGAAGAGGTCCGCACCTTCTGGATCGACAATCGCGTCACCACCGCCTGCATCAACGGCGAGACGCTGATTTATGACGAATTCAACCGCTCCCGCCCCGAGGTCAACAACCTCTTTCTCAGTATCCTGGGCGAGGGCATCCTGAATCTGCCGAACCGCCGTCATCAAGGCGCCGGCTATCTTCAGGTCCATCCGGAATTTCGGGTGATCTTCACCTCCAATCCGGAAGAATACGCGGGCACCCATAAAACCCAGGATGCCCTGATGGACCGCATGATCACGATGAAAGTCAGTCACTATGACCGGGAGACCGAGATCCGGGTCACCCAGGCCAAGTCCGGACTGCCGGCCAGCGAAGCGGCGATCGTGGTGGATATCGTCCGCGACCTGCGCGAGCAGAGCGTCAACCATCACCGCCCGACCCTGCGCGCCTGTATCGCCATCGCGACCGTCCTGCAGAACTGCAAGCTCAGCCCGCGCGCCGACAACCTGTTCTTCCGCGACATCTGCCGCGACATCCTCGACATGGATGTCGCCAAGGTCCGCCGCGACGGCAGTTCGCTGAACGAATCGCCGGTCGACGAGGTCGTGGCGCGGATCAGCGGCAGAGCACGGCGCCCCAAGGCGATTGAGCCCAAGCCGTTATAGCCTGAGTTCGTCGAGTCAACAGAGGATTTACCAAAATGCCCAAATTCAGCCAGCCGGCACGTACCGTTCGCGACATCAAGACGCTGGCGGGCAAAGCGGACGACCTGCATACACCGCATAAGATGTATATGCGGCTCTTCGCCTTGGAAACCGAGCGCCATCGCCGACAGCAAGAGCGTGAAAGCGCCATGCTGCGCGTCACGAACATCGATGCGCGTTGCGTCGAGATCGATCAGGAGAAAGAGCAGTTGCTGCAACTCTTGGGTGTGGAGTCCATCCCTCAGGTCCCGCCCTCGGCCGCCGCAAGTTCGGCAACCAAGGGGTCGGCGAGGGCTCCGGCGGGCGACCCGCGGCGTCGCGGGCGCCTCACCGCGCAATCCACACCGATCGAGACCGGCGCCTCGGAAGCCGTGAAGATCCGCTATTGAGCAAGCGACACTCCAGAGTCCGAAATGAACAACGTTCACTGTATGTTTTGCGGTCATGCCATTGATCTGGGTGACGCCTATAACGATTATGAGGGTCCGCTGCGCTGCTCGGTGTGCAAGAGCCTGATGATGGTCCGCGTCGAACAAGGTCATTTGCGTTCCATGGCCGCCAGCCCTCAGGTCGGGGCGGCACCGAAGGTGCAACGGTCCCAATCCCCTACCACCTGAAGCCCAATTGCAGCCCGATTGAGCCCCATTGAATAAGACCAGCGCGGCACCCCGCCGCGACCTGAGCCAGAGGTCCAGCGATGCCACAGTCAAACACACAAATTGAAACGGAGACCGCGGGGGTCGGGCGTTACATCTACGCGATCATCCCCGATCAAGGTCAACACGACATGGGGAATATCGGGCTTGATGAGGGCTTGGTCTATACGATCGGCAACGGACGGGTGGCGGCAGTGGTCAGTGATCTGGCCAGCGGACGCATCCGCCCGCAACGCCGCAATCTCGCCGCCCACCAGGACGTTTTGAAACAACTCCTGCGCGACGTCACCCCCCTGCCCGCCGCCTTCGGCCTGTTGGCTGATGACGACGCGGCGATCGCCCGCATCCTCAAGGACAACCAGGACGCCTTTCTGAGCCAGCTCGAACGGGTGAGTGACGGCGTGGAGATGGGTCTGCGGATGACCTGGGACGTGCCCAACATCTTCGAGTACTTCGTCGGTGCCCATCCCGAATTGCAGGAATTACGCGACGACTTCTTCCGCGACGGTGGTAACCTGACGCAGGACCAGATGATTACCCTGGGGCGGAGTTTCGAGCGACTGCTCGAACAGGACCGCGAGGACTTCACCGATCAGGTCGAAGGAATCATGCGGACCTGTTGCCGCGAGATCAAGCGCAACAAGTGCCGTACCGAGAAGGAGGTGATGAACCTCGCCTGCCTGGTGAAACGTTGCGATCAGGAACGGTTCGAGCAAGCGGTGCTGCAAGCGGCGCGTCCCTTCGACAACAACTTCGCGTTTGACTTCAATGGACCCTGGGCACCCCACAATTTCGTTGAGATGGACATCAAGCTGTAACCGGCACGACGCGGTCGGGATAACAATCGAGTCGGCGCGGACCCGCCGTCGGCTGCACGCATTGGAGGTGTCTCGTGTTGCTGGTTGATGACATATTGGGCGCGCCGATCAAGGGGATTCTTTGGGTATTCAAAGAAATCCACAAGGCGGCCAGCGAGGCGCAACGGGAGCGCCGCGATCAGATCATGGCCGAACTGAGCGCCCTTTACGTGTCACTGGAGCAGGGCGACATCACGGAAGATATCTTCGACGATCGTGAGCAGGCCCTGCTGGACGAACTTGATGCCCTGGACGCGCGCACTGAGGCTGGAGATGAAGACGAAGATGACGATGACGATGATGCGGAGTCCGGGTCGACCGTCGTTGTAGCAGACGCCTACCCCGGTGTGCGCAATGCCCTGATCGAGACCCCGATCGCTGCGGAGCCCGCAAGCCCCGGCCTATCCACCACCCCGACCAAGAAGAATGTCTCGTCATGATGCTCGCGATCGGCGACACCCCCAACGACTCTGAAGCCCACCAGGAGCTGCAGCGGGTCTCGCTGTGCGAGGCGCTGGATCGCATCCTGAACAAGGGTGCGGTGATTTCCGGGGAGTTGACTATCGCGGTAGCCAATGTAGACCTGCTTTATCTCAGCCTGCAGTTGGTCCTCACCTCCGTGGAAACCGCGCGGCGGGAACATCTCCATGTCTAGCGCCGCCAACACCGCCGAAGCCGCGAACCAGTCCTTTCCCTCGCCGGATCCCGCGGGCGTCGATGCACCCTTACGCCAGGCGAGTCTGCTCGCGGAACTGCTCGAATCAAAGGTCGCCGGCACCAGTCGCCGCATCGACATTGATGCCGAGCGCGTGCAGCGGGGTCTGGGCCAACTGGTGCTGACCCTGGTGAAACTGTTGCACGTCCTGCTGGAACGGCAGGCGATCCGCCGCATGGACGGCGGCGATCTCGGCGACGACGACATCGAACAATTAGGTCTGACACTGATGCGTCAGGCTGAGGAAATCGACCGCCTGCGCCGCATCCTCGGCCTCGAGGAAGAGGACTTGAACCTCGACCTGGGACCGCTCGGCAAGCTCTTCTAAGGCCGCTATCATGTCCCTGCAACGCGCCAGCCTCACCCATTCAACCAACAGCACCAGCGTCGCCGACCTGCTGGAGCGGGTCCTCGACAAAGGCATCGTCATTGCCGGCGACATCCGGATCAAACTCGTCGACATCGAACTCCTCACCATCCAGTTGCGCCTGGTGATTTGTTCGGTGGACAAAGCCCGCGAAATGGGCATCGACTGGTGGTCCGATAACGCGATGTTCAAGGGTCTGTCCAAACAGGAGTCCGCACCGGCGTTAGCGGCCCCGCCGACCGCTCCCGGAACAGCCTCCATCGAAGACCGTTTGGCCCGGATCGAGTCCCTGCTGAGCAAGCAGGAACCCGCCGAGGTACCCGCGCAGCCTTAAGGAAAAGCCGCCATGTCAGACCAGGCCCATCCCCTTCCGGAGACCGGTCACACTGGTCTCGCGGTGCCGCGCACCCTGATCTATTGCCCGGTCATCCACAGCGTCGTCGACTTGGGGGCCTTGGGCAAACCTGTGCAGTCCGCTACCCGCACCGCCTTGGGTGCGGACGCCTGGCGGCGGCGGGTCCACACGGTCGATCAGATGTGGACCGAGATCGAGCGGCTGATCGACGCCATGCACCTGCATCCCGAACGTACCAGACTCTATCAGGACGGCTTGCCGATCTGCGAGCACGAACTCGATATTGTCAAGGAAATGACCTACAAAGGCAGCCGCAACCACCGGATATTGCTGCGTCTGCATACCAAGGGGGCAACGATCATGGGTACCGAGTCAGCCCCATTGCTGCTCCAGGAGTATAACCTGGCCAAACGCCTCCTGGCCCCCGAACAGATGGAAGAACTCGACGGGGACGGCCGCGACGCGTTGCAGATGCACGCGCGCATGCTGCTCAAAGCACGTGACCGCTTCATTGCCGAGCGCATCAACGCAACCCTGGCCGCGGGCGAGGTCGGCATCCTGTTCCTCGGGATGCTCCATGACGTCACCCCTTGGCTCGATCCGGACATCCAGGTCGCCTACCCCTTGGGTACCCCGATAGGGGCCGACGGGGTTGGCGCACCGGCCGAAGGCGACACCGACCCCTGACGGGGCCACGAGGGGAATCCCCGCTATTCACCGCCGCGCGATAGCACCGGGACACAATTTACCAGGGTGGCGCACAGCAGCTCACAACGAGGTAACGCAAGATGATCAACCGTAGACGTCAGGCAGGATCGGTCGAGGGCCTTTTCGGCGGACTTGCCAATTTGGTCGAAAAACTCGGCGACTTGGCCGAAAAGGGCGAGCAACTCAAACGCGAGGGCAATTTCGACGTCCAGAGCGAAGGCAAGAACTTCAAGGGCGTCTATGGGTTTACCGTGCGTACCGGCATCGGCGGTGACCGCGACGAGGTCAAGGTGGAGCCTTTCGGCAACATCAAGCGCGACAAAAAGACCGGCCATGCCGTGGTGCAAGAGGTGAGGGAGCCGGTGATCGACATCTTCGACGAGCCGGAGCAAGTCGTCCTGATCGCCGAGATGCCGGGCGTCGCGGTCGAGGAGGTTCAGGCCGAAGTCGCCGAGGACATTCTGACACTGCGCGCCGGCAAGGGCGAGCGCTCCTACTACAAGGAGATCATGCTTCCCGCCCCGTGTAATAGCGGTATCTTGAGCATTACCTGCAACAACGGCGTGGTCGAAATCAAGTGCGCCAAAACGCCGCCGACCGCAGACAAGGAGTAGGGCCATGAGCGAGACGGTCGATTTGAGACTGAAGGTCACCGAGGCCCTGAGCAAAGACGTAGGCCGCGCCTTTGCCCGGATGGACCCGGCGGACATGGCCCGCTTGGGCGTGGCCATCGGCGACATCGTCGAGGTTGAGGGCAAGCGCACGGCGGTCTGCAAGGTGCTGCCCGCGTTCAAGGATATTCGCGGCCAGGGTCGCGTACAGTTGGACGGCATCAGCCGCGACAACGCGGGTGCCGGACTCGACGAGTTCGTCGTCCTGCGGGTGACCGAACACGCCCCGGCGGACCGCATCACGCTGGCGCCGACCACCGTCACCCCCACCGAGCGGGACCTGCACTATATCGGCAGCCTGCTCGATGGACTCCCCGTCCGCGAGGGTGATCGCGTCCGCGTCACCCTGTTCGGCAGTCGCGCGACCGACTTCCGGGTGGTGGGCACCAGTCCGCGCGGCACCGTCATTATCAACCCGACCACGCAACTCGTCATCAGCGGGCCCAAGGGCCAGAAGGCGGCGGCCGCGGCGTCGGTGCCCAACCCGGTCTCCTACGAGGACATCGGCGGCCTCAAGCCCCAGCTCCAGCGCATCCGCGAGATGATCGAGTTGCCGCTGCGCTACCCGGAACTCTTCGACCGGCTCGGTATCGATGCGCCCAAGGGCGTCTTGATGAAAGGCCCGCCCGGCTGCGGCAAGACCCTGATTGCCCGCACCATCGCCGCCGAAGCGGAGGCGAACTTCTTCTCGGTGAGCGGCCCCGAAATCATCCACAAGTTCTACGGGGAGAGCGAGGCGCATCTGCGCAAGATCTTCCAGGAAGCCGGGGCCAAAGGGCCCAGCATCATCTTCCTGGATGAGATCGACGCCATCGCCCCGAAGCGCGAGGGGACGCTGGGCGAGGTCGAGAAGCGGGTGGTCGCCCAGTTGCTCGCCC
Source organism: Chromatiaceae bacterium (assembly GCA_013426805.1). Lineage (GTDB taxonomy): Bacteria > Pseudomonadota > Gammaproteobacteria > Chromatiales > Chromatiaceae > Thiodictyon. The sequence goes on along the minus strand of JACDZG010000018.1, from coordinate 8,982 downwards.
TGATGGACGGGCTCAACCGCCGCGCCAACGTCATCGTCATCGCCGCCACCAACATGCCGGATCTGATCGATCCGGCGCTGCGTCGACCCGGACGCTTCGACCGCGAGATCGAGATCCCGATTCCGGACCGTAACGGCCGGCTGGAGATCCTCGAGATCCATAGCCGCGGTATGCCGCTCAAGGACGACGTGGACATGCGCCACCTGGCCGACGTCACGCACGGCTTCGTCGGTGCCGACCTGCAGGGCCTGTGCCGTGAGGCGGCCATGATCTGTCTGCGGCGCGTCATGCCGGAGTTGGATCTCAGCCTGCAGACGATTCCTTACGAACGCCTGGCCACACTCGAAATCTGCGGCGACGATTTCATCGAGGCGCTGCACGACGTGGAGCCTTCCGCGGTCCGTGAGGTCTTCGTCGAGATCCCGGACGTGACCTGGGACGATGTCGGCGGTCTGCACCAGACCAAGGAACTCCTGAAGGAAGCCGTCGCCTGGCCGCTCAAGTATCCGCACCTGTTCGAACAAGCCGGCGTGCGCCCGCCCAAGGGTATCCTGCTCGACGGCCCGCCCGGCTGCGGCAAGACCATGCTCGCCAAGGCCGTAGCCAATGAGACCCAGGTCAACGTCATCTCGATCAAGGGTCCGGCGCTGATGTCCAAGTATGTCGGCGAGTCCGAACGCGCCGTGCGCGAGATGTTCCACAAGGCCCGACAGGCCGCTCCCTGCATCATGTTCTTCGACGAGATCGACGCCCTGGTGTCGGCCCGCGGCGGCGGCGGTGACAACCCGGTCGGTGAGCGGGTCTTAAGCCAATTCCTGGCCGAGATGGACGGCATCGAAGACCTGCGCGGGGTCCTGGTCCTGGGAGCCACCAACCGGGTGGACATCCTTGACCCGGCGATCCTCCGACCCGGACGCTTCGACGAGATCATCCGCATCCCGGTCCCGGACGACGAAGGACGCCAGGAAATCTTCAAGGTCCATCTGCGCGGCAAGCCCGTCGTCCCCGGCATCGATATCGACACGCTGGTCCGCGACAGCGCCGGCTTCAGCGGGGCGGAAGTCGCCGCCGTCTGCAACCGCGCCGCCCTGGCCGCGGTGCGGCGCGCGGTGGCAAGCAATCCCGACGCGCCCGACCCGGAAACAGTCAAGGTCCTGATCGAAATGGCCGACCTGACGGCCGCGCTCGACTCGGTCAGAACCCGTTAGGGGGGAAAGCCTCGAACACGAGGCATTTGTACGGCGCGGTCCCGGCGAATAGGGACCGCGCCGTTTTTGTTTCTGTGAGCGCCTCAGTTTGCCGCTGTCGGCACCCAGGCCGTCGCGGGTGGCGGGCGGGGAATCCGCGGCGGACGCATGAGCGGCATCTCCTTGACCATGAAGAAACCGATCATCAGAAAGGGCGGCGAGTGAAAGGCCAGAAAGCGCCAGATGGAGCCCGGCGCCAGGTCCATGAACATGATCAGCGGTCCCGCGGCCAACAGACCAACAACCACCAGAATCCCGGTCAACCGCCGCGTCACACAGACCCAACGCGCCACCGGAAACCGCCGGTGGAAACGCGCCGGCGGCTCGGCCAGGGTGAGCGCCAGATGCTCCACGGTCTGCACCAGTTTCTGTTCGAGCGCGGGCGTGCGCTTGGGTTCGCTCGCCGGCAGGCGCAGCAGTGAGCGCCAGCCCTTCTTGATGGGCCGCAGCGGCCTCCAGCTCCAGCCCAGGACCGCCAGCAAATCATCAGGCGGCGCAAACAACTGCTCGGGTTTCGCCGTCAGATGGACTTCCGCCGGACCGCGGGTCCCGATCCCGGCGTCCAGCGTCAGTTCGATGTTGCCCAGATCGGCCTTTGCCTCACTCAGGACCAGATTGTCGTGCCCCGGCACACCCCTGACGCTGCTCGGGCTGTAGATCAACCGGTAGCTGCGGGCGATGGTGACGCCGCGGCACACCTGGAAATGGACCTGCGCGGCGATCCGGTCCAGCCGCTCGACCAGATTTGCGGGGGCCGACCCCTCGACGCGTAAGGTGGCGGTTTCGCCCGACGGGGTGCTCATGTGACGGACGAGCCGGTACAGATCGGAACGCGGGTTTTCCAGGACCAGCGTCTCTGTCAGCGTGGGTCCGAACAGTGTCTTGGGCGGATACTCACGCGGCTTGAAGACCAGGCGCCGCCCCGGGCGGTCGCTGGCTGCCAGATCCAGTTGCCGGCCGCTGCGGCTGAAAGGTTCGACCAGGGTCAGAATCTCATGATGCGTCAGTGGATTATCAGACATAGCAGCAAACGGAACCGGTGCTGTACGCACCCGACGGCGCCACTGGCCGTGCTCAGTGCGAGAGGTAGAAGAGGATTCTTCCGCACATGAACGCACATGAGCGCAAATTAAAGAGTCGTCTTCGATTTGCGTCTAGCTGGTTCCCGCGTTAAAGGCCGGCCTCGTAGACCCGCGGCACCCGGCTGGTCACGCCGGTGAACAGTTGGTAGGAAATGGTGTCGGCGGCGGCGGCGACCGCGTTGGCGCTGACGCGGGCGCCCCAGAGTTCCACCGGGTCCCCGAGGCGGGCCTGCGGTACCTCGGTCAGATCCACCGTGAGCATATCCATGGAGACCCGGCCGACGATCCGGGTCAGGTGCCCGTTGACGGCCGCCGGAGTGCCGTCGCGCGCGTGGCGGGGATAGCCGTCCGCGTACCCGGCCGCGACCACACCCACCCGGGTCGGTCGCGCGCAGACGAAGCGCCCGCCATAGCCGATCGGCTCGCCCGGAGCCAGATCGCGCACGGCGATCAATGCCGATTCCAGGCTCATGACCGGACGCAGCCGGGCCGCCGATGGATGTCCATCGCCCAACGGCGTGGCCCCGTAGAGCATGATGCCGGGGCGCACCCAGTCGCCGACCGCGTCCGGCCAGGCCAGCAGACCGGCCGAACCGGCCAGGCTGCGCTGAACCTTGAGACCACCACAGACTGCACCGAACAGGGCCAGTTGATGGCTGGTGTAGGGTTGATCCGGCTCGTCCGCGCGGGCCAGGTGGGTCATCAGCACCACCTCACCCACCTGGGGCAGTTCGGTGAGCGCCCGATACGCCGACACCAGGGCCTCCGGTGTCAGACCCAAACGATGCATCCCGGAATCCAGCTTGAGCCAACAGTCCAGCGGCCGGGCCGGCCGGGCCGCCCGCACCCACTCCAGTTGTTCCCGGCAGTGGACCACCATGGACAGACCAAGTCGATCGACCAACCGGATCTCGTCCGGGGCGAAGACCCCTTCCAGAAGTAAAATCGGGTCGCTGATCCCCGACTCGCGCAGTTCGGCAGCCTCCTCGACACAGGCGACCCCGAAGGCATCCGCCTGCCCGACCAGCGCGCGGGCGACCTGAACCACACCATGACCATAGGCGTTCGCCTTGACTACGGCCAGGACCCGTGCCGTTCCGGCCAGCGCCCTGGCATGGCGCAGATTATGGCGCAGCGCATCCAGATCGATACGGGCGCGGGTGGGGCGGCTCATGGCAGACTCCGCAGCATGACGTCCGCCGGGGTCAGGTCATACCCCAGGGCGGCGGCCACCGCCGGATGGGTGATCTGTCCGGCACAACAGTTGAGCCCGGCGCGCAGATGCGGGTCCTCGGCCAAGGCGACGCACCAGCCCTTGGCCGCCAAGGCCAGGACATAGGGCAGGGTCGCGTTATTCAGTGCCGCGGCCGCGGTGCGCGGCACCGCCCCCGGCATATTGGCGACGCAATAGTGCAGGATGCCGTCGACGCTGTAGAGCGGCTGGGCATGGGTCGTTGGGCGGGAGGTTTCGAAACAGCCGCCCTGATCGATGGCCACATCCACCAGCACCGCGCCGGGGCGCATGGTCGCCAGCTGGGCGCGGGTCACCAACCGCGGCGCGGCGGCACCCGGCACCAGCACGGCGCCGATCACCAGGTCGGCTGTCGTCAGTTCGGCGGCCAGCGCGGCGCGGGTGGAATACAGCACCCGCGCACCGGCGCCGAAGTGCGTGGCGAGCCGCTCCAGGACCGCCGGGTTGCGGTCCAGAATGGTCACATCCGCCTGCAGGCCGACCGCCATTTGAGCGGCATTGAAGCCCACCACCCCGCCGCCCAGGATCAGCACCCGGGCTGGCGCCACGCCCGGCACCCCGCCCGGCAGCAGTCCGCGCCCGCCCTGGCCCGCCTGCAGCGCCCAGGCGCCGGCCTGGACGGCGAGCCGCCCGGCCACCTGGCTCATGGGCTTGAGCAGCGGCAGACCGCCCTGCGCATCGGTGACCGTCTCATAGGCGATGCAGACGGCGCCTGACGCCAACAGCTCGCGCGCCTGATCCGGATCGGGCGCCAGGTGCAGATAGGTGAAGAGCACCTGATCCGGACGCAGCCGCGCCCGCTCGGCCGCCTGCGGTTCCTTCACCTTGACGATCAGTTCGGCGCCGGCGAAGACCGCCGCCGCGTCCGGCGCAATCCGCGCGCCCGCCGCTTGATAGGCCGCATCGTCCGCCCCGATGCCCGCCCCGGCCTGCGTCTCCACCAGTACCGCGTGGCCCTGATGGACCAACTCGGCCACCGACTCGGGGGTCAGGCCGACGCGATACTCTTGGGGTTTGATCTCTCGGGGTACGCCGATCAGCATCTTTGTTACCCTTGCCGCACCAGCGGCGACAGTTCCACCGTCGACTGATCGTCCCTCACCCAGCAATGGCCGCCCTCGATGGTGCAGGTCAGATCCATACTCCGCGCAACCAATGCCGTCAGCGCATCGACCTCGTCGGCATTTTCGAGGTCCAGCACCCGCAGGTTCTGCAGCCGTGCCAGCGCCTCGCTGTGCTGCTGCCACCACAGGGCGGCCGTCCGGCCGCCGTAGCTGATCACCACCACCTGGCGGGCACGCCCGCACACCTGGCGCAGTCGCCGCGCATCGGGCAGGCCGACCTCGACCCAGAGTTCCAGCTCACCGCTGAGACTGTGTTGCCAGAGATCCGGCTCCTCGTCCGTACTCAACCCCTTGGCGAAGGTCAGCAGCGGATCGGCGAGCAAGCAGAAGGCGAGCAGCCGGACCATCATCCGCTCGTCGGTCTCCGAAGGGTGGCGCGCCAGCGTGAGGGCGTGCGACCCGTAATAATGACGGTCCATGTCGCTGATCTGTACCTGGGCCTTGAACACGGTCGCCTTGAGGGCCATGGGTCTGTCCTGGATGTTGAAGGGGGTTGAACCGCTATCTTAACCGCGGGAGGACCGGCAGGTGGTTGCGGACGGTGGTCACCCGCGGCAAACAAGTATCCGCACGGAATCCGTGGCGGTCAGCGCCTGGTCGTCACGTCGGAGGTCTGCTCCGGGTTCATCCGTCACGTCGTAGGCCTTGATCGGCGTTCCACCGGAGGTCGAGGGTTTACCATGAAAGTGCGTAGTCAGGCCATCCTGGCCTGGGGCGTCGGGGCTGGAACAGTCAGGGCTGGAAGCCCTAGACTACGCACGCGCGAGGCTCGGGCACCGGCCGGAACGATGATCAAGGCCCCGTTGTGCATGCTCGGGCCGGGCTGACGCCAACCCCGGCCCGAGCGACTATTGCCTAGCCCCTCCGCGGCTCGAAGCGGTCCGCCGTCATCACCTTGGTCCAGGCGGCGATAAAGTCGCGGACCAACGCCTCACCGCCATCCGCCGACGCATAGACCTCGGCGATGGCACGCAACTCGGCATTCGAACCAAAGATAAGGTCCACCGGCGTCGCCGTCCATTTCAGCTTGCCCGTCGCCCGGTCGCGTCCCTCATAGAGGCCCGCGGCGCCCGCCGCCGGCGACCACTGGGTGTTCATGTCGAGCAGGTTGACGAAGAAGTCGTTGGTCAGCGGACCAGGGCGATCGGTGAACACGCCATGCTTTGAGCCGCCGCTGTTGGCACCCAAGGCACGCATCCCGCCAACCAGTGCCGTCATCTCCGGAACGGTCAGCCCCAGCAGATCGGCGCGGTCCACCAGCAGCTCGGTCGGCGGCCGGTTGTTACCGTCGGCAAAGTAGTTGCGGAAGCCATCGGCCGTCGGCTCCAAGACGGCAAAGGACGCGACATCGGTCTGTTCCTGGGTGGCATCCGTGCGCCCGGGCCGGAAGGGGACGACCACGCGATAGCCGGCAGTCCCGGCCGCCTGTTCGATGGCCGCGGCACCGCCGAGGACGATCAGATCGGCGAGTGAGACCTGCTTGCCGCCGGCGGCACCCTGGTTGAAGGTCGTGCGGATGTCTTCCAGGGTCTGCAGCGCCTTCGCCAGGCTGGCCGGATCATTGACCGGCCAGTCTTTCTGCGGCGCCAGGCGCAGGCGCCCGCCATTGGCACCGCCGCGCATGTCGCTGGCGCGGAACGTGGATGCCGAGGCCCAGGCGGTGCGCACCAGCTCACTGGTGGTCAGACCGGACGCTAGGATACGCTTCTTGAGCGCGGCGATGTCATTGTCGTCAATCAGCGGATAGTCGGCCGCGGGCACCGGATCCTGCCAGAGCAGCACGGCTTCGGGGACCGCGGCGCCGAGATACCGGGCGCGCGGCCCCATGTCGCGATGCGTCAGCTTGAACCAGGCCTTCGCAAAGGCGAGTTCAAATTCCTCCGGCTGCTCCAGGAAGCGCTTGGCGATCGCCCGATAGGCTGGATCGAACTTCAGCGCCAAGTCCGTCGTGAACATGATCGGCGCATGGCTGACGCCCTTCACATGGGCGTCGGGGACCGTGCCCTCACCCGCGCCATCCTTTGGCTTCCACTGAATGGCGCCGGCCGGGCTGCGGGTCTGCTCCCAGTCGAGGTTGAACAGGTTGCTCAGATACAGCATGGTCCAGCGCGTCGGCGCACCGGTCCACGCGCCTTCCAGGCCACTGCCGATGGTGTCCTCGGCGTTGCCCTTGCCGCACCGGTTAGCCCAGCCCAACCCTTGTTGCTGGATCGGCGCGGCGGCGGGCTCGGGGCCCACGCAGTCTGCCGGCTTGCCGGCACCGTGCGTCTTGCCGAAAGTGTGTCCACCGGCGATCAGGGCGACGGTTTCCTCGTCATTCATCGCCATGCGGCCGAAGGCCACGCGAATATGCCCGGCAGCGGCGAGCGGATCGGGATTGCCGCCCGGGCCTTCCGGATTCACATAAATCAAGCCCATCTGCGTGGCGGCGAGTGGATTCTCCAGATTGCCCTTGGCGTCGGTGCGCTGCTGCCCGAGCATGTCCGCCTCCGGGCCCCAGTAAACCAGGTCGGGCTCCCAGTCGTCGGCCCGACCGCCGGCGAAGCCGAAGGTCTTGAAGCCCATGTCCTCCATCGCGACGGTGCCGGCGAGCACCATGAGGTCGGCCCACGAGATATTGCGGCCGTACTGCTGCTTGATCGGCCAGAGCAGACGCCGCGCCTTGTCGAGGTTGACGTTGTCGGGCCAACTGTTGAGCGGATCGAAACGCTGCTGGCCGCCGCCGGCGCCGCCGCGCCCGTCAGCCACGCGGTAGGTGCCGGCACTGTGCCAGGCCATGCGGATGAACAGGGGGCCATAATGGCCGAAATCGGCGGGCCACCAGTTCTGGGACTTGGTCATCATCGCCCTGAGGTCCTTCTTGACGGCCGCGAGATCAAGGCTTGCGAAGGCCTGCGCATAATCGAAGTCCGAGCCATAGGGATTGGACGCCGGAGCCTGGTCGCGCAGGGGCTGGAGATCGAGCTGGTCAGGCCACCAGAAACTGTTGGGCCGCGCTTGGCCAACCGCCATCGCCGAATCGGCGGCGGTGGTGGTGGTCAGCAGGGCCGTGAGGACGGTCGCCGGGATCGTCTTCATGAGCATGGGAATCTTCTCCTCGTCTTGCGTGGGTTCGACTGTGGTGAGCAACACCGCTGATCTGACTCTCCGTGTCTGTGCGCTGTGGTCTGGAGCGAGCGTCGTCGCCAAAACCCGGGCCGGCGCTGCTGGGGCGGGGTGTTGCACAGGTTAAAGGTAGGCCACCGAATTGCTGCGCGCAAACTGGCAGTATCGGTTGTAGCGATTGGTGTCGACGATAGCCGGTACAGGCTCCACTGGAGCGCGGGCCTTGGCCGTGGTTCCGGCCAGCCGAGGCGCTGACCGACTGGAGTCCAAGGCTTCAGCCTTGGATCGGCACGCCAAGGCTGAAGCCTTAGATCCAAATTTTTCAGTCGGTTGAGCTTAACTTAGTGCCATTCGGTACTACCCCCTTCCCCCCTAATGTAAGGGAGTAACGGCTCTGGTCGCAATATCGATCCGGTAGGACCGATGCAGTTCGTCCTCGACAAGAATTGCGTTCTCGACGTCAAGCCATTCCAGGCGCACGAAGTACACCTCCTGGACGTCCTGTTCTTTACCGGGAACATAGTTGATCGGGTATATCTGCAAGAGCCAGAGACGGTTGCCCGTAGCGGATTCCTCGGCGACCAGATAGCCCGATTGCTGAGGCTCGCCCAGCAATTTCGCGGCGCGAACCTCTCTGAAGCGGACACCGCCTCTCTCCAGAGCGAAGATCTCGGGCGGCACTCTGCGGCGGCGGCGGCTGTTGGACATTGAGCTTTCCTCGGCTGAGTAATCGACTCCGCTTCCGCGGAGGTGCTGCACCAAGGGGGCGACGTCCGCAGCCAGGGTGCCTATCGCCGCAATTGCGGCCCCTACAAGCTACGAGCAGGTTCGAGTTGCAAACGGCAGCGATCTCTTGGAACCCCGCTTGCAGGGTGGCGACGATGTTGTCCAGGTGATCGCCTGTATCCTCGTCGGCAAACCAATCCGAGACGAACGGCTAAGTTAACCCATCTTTAATACGACCCCATTGTTTTAGCCGTTCAACAGAACTCGAAGACAATGATTGATCAGTACACGGCACCCCAAGTCTTCCAATTGTGGTACAAATATATTTTTCGGGGGGCTGGAGCCTGCACGCGAGACGTTGGCCTTGATCATCGTTTCGGCCAGCCGCGGACGGTCCGGGAGAGTAGACCGGCCCCTCCCCGCGCTTCAGGTCGAAGTTGGTGTTC